>NZ_CP035382.1:1354727-2032091 GCF_006874705.1 Leclercia adecarboxylata
CCTTCATGGCAATCGCCCAATACCGTCGGCTGCCAGAAATTGCCGCCCAGATCGTGCGCCTTGCCCCCTGCCAGTACCGTCGCCCCTTTGGCGACCGCGTCCTCGACATGCTCGCGCACTTTTTTCACTGCGGCAGGTTCAATCAGCGGACCGACAACGGTGCCCTCCTCCAGGCCGTTACCCACTTTTAAGTCGTTGACGGCGGCGGCGAGCTGGCTGACGAAGGCGTCATACACTGACTCCTGAATATAGAAACGGTTAACGCTGACGCAGACCTGGCCCGCATTGCGGAATTTGTTGGCGATGGCCCCTTTTACCGCAGCATCAATATCGGCATCGTCGAAGACGATATAAGGCGCATTCCCGCCCAGCTCCATCGAGACTTTTTTCATGGTCTCGGCGGCATTGCGCACCAGCGTTTTGCCGACCGCCGTCGAGCCGGTAAAGGAGATTTTGCGCACTTCATGGCTGGCCATGATCGCATCGCTTATCTCAGAGGTGTTGCCCGCCACCGCATTGAGTACACCGTCCGGGACGCCCGCTTTTTTGGCAAGGGTCAGCAGTGCAAAAGCGCTGAGCGGCGTATTGTTAGCTGGTTTGATCACCCCGGTGCAGCCTGCTGCCAGCGCCGGACCCAGCTTGCGGGTCAGCATCGCCATCGGGAAGTTCCACGGCGTGATGGCCGCCACCACGCCAACCGGTTCGCGGGTGGCCAGAATGCGGGAGCCGGGTTTAACCGGGGGAATGATTTCGCCGTTGGCGCGTTTGGCCTGCTCGGCGAACCACTGAATAAAGCTGGCCGCATACTCAACCTCGCCTTCCGCCTCTTTCAGCGGTTTGCCCTGCTCGGTGGTCATCAGTTGTCCAAGCCACTGCTTGTTTTCAATGATTAATTCATACCAGCGGTAGAGGATGGTCGAGCGCTCTTTTGCGGTTCTGGCCCGCCAAGCCGGAAAAGCACGGCTTGCGGCGGCGATAGCTTCTTCGGTCTCTTTGGTGCCCGCTTTTGCCACTTTAGCGATCGCCTCGCCGGTGGCCGGGTTAAGTACATCGAATGTGGTGTCGAGCGTTTTCCATACGCCATCAACCAGATATCCTGTCTGAAATAGCGCGCTGTCCTGAAGAGCCTGGGTAGTCATGTATCCTCCCATTCCGGGTTTAAGTACTTGCCCGAATAAGTATAGTCACAAAAAAACCGACGCTTACGGCGTCGGTTTTCAGGAGGATCAGCTGTCGGTGAGTGCATTCTGGTAGCGATGCAGCATCCCCACCAGCCGCTGCACCGGTTCGGTCACCTGTCGCGGTGCCTCCCAGATGCGCAGTTTTTCCTGGTAGATGTCCAGCTCCTCAAGCAGCTGAGCAAAATAGCGGCGCCGCTTATCGTCACTGGTGGCCGAAATGACATGATCGGCAGTGCGCCGCAGCTGGCGGTGGAACGCCGAGAGATCGTCATTAACCGGCACCGGCGCATTGCGCAGACGCTGGTGGGCGATGATCAGGGTCAGGGCCAGACGGAATTTGGCGATGTCGCCCGGGAATTTGGTCAGCAGTAAAAACAGCTGCTGATAGAGCGCGGGCAGATGGTTCTCTTTGCGCCGGGCGGTGTTGGTGGTCATCGCAGAGACGGCGGCAGAAACAAACTGGTTCAGCAGCACGCGTCCGGTGCGGGCCTGTGAGTTATCACGCACCAGCAGAATGACCATCATCGCGAGGAAACAGCCGACAATCTGCCCCAGCGCGCTGTCGAGAAACTGGCTGAAGTGGAACGTCATCGGATTATCCAGCACCAGAATATTGATGGTGCTGGCCAGCGCCCCGAGCGAGCCCAGGCGTCGCTTCTGTACCTCGATACCAATAAAGAAGGCCATTACGGCAAGACTGATACAGAGCAACAGCATGCTTTGCTGGGTCGAGGGCAGAACCACCAGGAAATAGAAGGCCCCAAGCGGCAGTGCTGCCAGGGTGCCGTAGAGAAAATCGAGCGCCACCATCCGCGGATTGGGAAGACGCATCGCCAGCGAAGTGACCACGGCGATCATCACCATCGCACCGCTGCCGGAGGTCCAGCCGGTCCATAGCCAGAACAGCGTCCCGAGCATACAGGCGAGCGTGGTGCGCCAGAAGTTGACCATCGCATGGTGACGTTCCGCCGACTCGGCTTTAACCACTACCTCGCCCTGCAGGACTTCCTCTTCGGTGGCGCTGATTTTGGTATTGCCAATCACGCCACGCTTGAGGAGCAGGTAGCGCGTCGCCGCCCCAACCCAGGTGTAGATGGTGACCGGAGTATCGCGCTCGCCGGTCCAGGCGATGACTCGCCGCATCCTTTTGAGCTGTTTATGCACATCCTGCACGGTGGCAACGGGGGTGGCAAACTGCTCCCGGAAGGTATCAGTGATCGCTTCGGGGCGGGTATTCTGGATCAGATAGGTTTCGCAGGCCTGGGTGATCAGGGTTAAGGAGACGGTATTGAGCGCCTTCAGGCGGCGGTTGGCTCGCGACCAGCGCGACGACTCCATATTGAGGTTGCTGCGCATCCCTTCCAGCGCGGTGGTACGTCGCACCAGCGCACTCCAGGCGTTATCGACCTCTTCACTGTCGCCATGCTTAATGCACAGCTGCATCAGCTGATACTGGGCGACGATCAGCGCATCCAGCTCGCGATCCACCTCCTGCTTAATGGAGCGGGGGGAGAACAGCAGATCCGCCACGATCGCACAGACAATCCCCATCACGATCTCACTGCAGCGCTCCACGGCAAACTGCGGCGCCAGCAGCGGGTTGGTCTGAATGGTGATGATAATGATCAGCGCGGTATAGCCGGAAAGGCCCCAGGCGTAAGAGTTTTCCACCCGTACCAGGGAGGAGATCCAGGTGCAAAAACCGGCCCAGATACAGCACACCATCAGCATCAGCAGCGGGGTGCGGATCATCAAAATGACGATGGTCAGCGCGGCGATACAGCCAATAAAGGTGCCGACAATACGCAGCATCCCGCGATAGCGTATTGCCCCGGAGTAAGGTTCCCCGCCCGCCGCAAAGGCCGGGCCTGCGGCGACAATCGCCGCGGTCAGTACCGCCCAGCGGGGCGTTTCCAGCTGAAAGTGAAAGCCAACGAACAGCGCCAGCACGATGGCGAAGGCCAGCTTAATCGCAAAGCGCAGGTGCTGATTGGCGATGGAGAAGATGCCCATGGCGATTAACCAAACTCACGCAGGCGGTGAGCAATTTTGCGGAACAGCGAGTCATGGCTGGCGTCCCGATCTTTCTCACCGGTGATCACCACCGTGGCGGTGGTGCCCGCAGGCCACAGGTTGCCCTGCTGTTCATCCAGTCGAATACGCACCGGCACGCGCTGCGCCAGACGCACCCACTCAAGATTGGAGTCGACGGTCGCCATCCCTTTACTGTCACGGGTGGCGCTGGAGTTGGTCACCCCTGCCGCCACGCTGTCGACCATCCCTTTCAGGACACGGTTGCTGCCCAGCGGGGTGATTTCCGCCCGATAGCCCGGACGGACGTTCTCCAGCTTGGTCTCTTCCATATAGGCGAGCACATAGAAGGAGTGCTGTTTGACCAGCGCCACGGCGGTGGAGCCGCGGGTAATAAATTCCCCGGTATAGACATTGAGGTTGGTCACCCAGCCGTCGGACGGCGCGCGGATCACGGTACGCTCAAGATCGAGCTTCGCCAGATCGCGCGTGGCTTCGGCCTTCGCCAGCTGATGCAGCACGGTTTGCAGCACGTTGTTGGATTGATCGATCTCCTCGCGGGACATCGCCTGCACACCCAGCTGATTACGGCGCCCCGCCTCACGGCGTTTCTCCGCAGCCAGCGCCTGGTAGTAGGCGACATCCGCCTCCGCTTCTTCCAGCGATTTCTGATAGCGAGGCTGATCGACGGTGAACAGCACCTGATCCTTTTTCACCAGCTGGTTGTCATGCACATTGACGGCAGTGATCAGGCCCGCCACGTCCGGCGCAATGGCGACGATGTCGGCGCTAAAGCGCGCATCGCGCGTCCAGGGCGACTCGGTGTAATAAACCCATGCGCGAAAAATCGCGATGAACGCGAGGATAACCAGTGCCAGGGTAATGGCGGTACGGGAGATTTTTCTTGTTAGCGTTTTCACATCTACCTCAAACAAACAGGCGCGATACCAGATAGAACAGGCAGCAATACAGCGCGGAATTGAACAATGCAGGGTGCCAGACGAAATCATAGATCCCGGTAGGAGCCAGCACCTTTCGCACCAGCCAAAAAATCGCCAGTGATAAAAGAAGTTCGAAGAATATCGGGGGGAACGATAATCCGAACACCACGATAACGGGAAACAGACTCATGTTGACCTTGATTAGAGCGAGCAGGCGAAAGAATTATTCAGCATACGGCACCGCAGAAGGGGCAAGAAAAGCCGGGCGAGAGTGGCGTAGCTATAATGTATTAATAATATATTAGCGTAACTGTTATGCTGTTATCTATCATATGTGATCTAAATCACTTTTAAGCCAGAGTGAATAATGGAACGTCTAAAACGGATGTCAGTTTTTGCCAAAGTCGTTGAGCTGGGCTCCTTCACAGCCGCGGCCAGGCAACTACAAATGAGCGTCTCGTCAATCAGTCAGACCGTCGCCAAACTGGAAGATGACCTCCAGGTGAAGCTCCTCAACCGCAGCACCCGCAGCCTTGGTCTGACCGAAGCCGGCAAAATCTATTATCAGGGCTGTCGGCGGATGTTGTATGAGGCCCAGTCGGTGCATGAGCAACTTTACGCCTTCAACAACACTCCCATCGGTACGCTGCGTATCGGGTGCTCTTCAACTATGGCACAAAATGTGCTGGCCGGAATGACCGCCGACATGTTGCAGGAGTACCCGGGGCTGACGGTCAATCTGGTCACTGGTATTCCCGCCCCGGATCTGATTGCCGACGGGCTGGATGTGGTGATCCGGGTCGGGGCGTTGCAGGACTCCAGCCTCTTTTCCCGCCGCCTGGGCAGTATGCCGATGGTGGTATGCGCGGCGAAAAAGTATCTCGCCAGAGCGGGGAGCCCGGAGAAGCCGGCGGATCTCAGCAATCACGCCTGGCTGGAGTATAGCGTGCGCCCGGATAATGAATTTGAGCTGGTCGCGCCGGAAGGGCTCTCGACAAAACTGCTGCCGCAGGGGCGCTTTGTTACCAACGATCCGATGACGATCTCCCGCTGGCTGGTGGCCGGGGCCGGGATCGCTTACGTCCCGCTGATGTGGGTGATCAACGAGATCAACAGCGGCGAGCTGGAGATCCTCTTCCCGCGCTATCAGTCGGACCCGCGCCCGGTTTATGCGGTCTATACCGAAAAGGACAAACTGCCGCTGAAGGTGCAGGTGTGCATTAACTATCTGACGGATTATTTCGTGCAGGTGGCGGCGCTGTTTCAGGAGATGCGGGGAAGGAAGGAATAACCCTCTCCCACAGGGAGAGGGTATTTCGGAAGGGGAATTATGCGGTACCGCCGACGGTGAGGTTATCCACCTTCAGGGTCGGCTGACCGACGCCCACCGGCAGGCTCTGGCCCTCTTTACCGCAGACGCCGACGCCGTTATCCAGCTTCAGATCGTTACCGACCATCGAGATCTGCTGCATCGCTTCGATGCCGGAGCCAATCAGGGTCGCCCCTTTCACCGCTTTGGTCACTTTGCCCTTCTCAATCAGATAGGCTTCTGAGGTTGAGAAGACAAATTTACCGGAGGTGATATCCACCTGGCCGCCACCGAAGTTTGGCGCGTAGATGCCATATTCAACCGACTCGATGATCTCCTGCGGCGTGGATTTACCCGCCAGCATATAGGTGTTGGTCATACGCGGCATCGGCAGGTGCGCGTAAGATTCGCGACGGCCGTTACCGGTTGGCGCCACACCCATCAGGCGCGCATTCAGTTTGTCCTGCATGTAGCCCTTCAGGATACCATTCTCGATCAGGACGTTGTACTGACCCGGCGTTCCTTCATCATCGATGGAGATCGAGCCACGACGATCGGTCATGGTGCCATCATCCACCACGGTGCAAAGCTCAGAGGCCACCAGCTCGCCCATATGGCCGCTGAAGACCGAGGTGCCGCGACGGTTGAAGTCGCCTTCCAGCCCGTGACCCACCGCTTCGTGCAGCAGCACGCCAGGCCAGCCTGCGCCCAGAACCACCGGCAGAGTACCCGCAGGTGCCGCGACGGCAGAGAGATTGACCAGCGCCATCCGCACCGCCTCTTTCGCCCAGGCGTCGGCGCGCACTTCGCCCTCAACCGGGTTCAGGAACCACTCGTAACCGAAACGACCGCCGCCGCCGCTGGAGCCACGCTCGCGTTTGCCGTCCTCTTCCACCAGCACGCTGACGGAGAGACGGACCAGCGGACGCACGTCGGCGGCCAGGGTGCCGTCGGTTGCCGCCACCAGAATCAACTCATATACGCCACTCAGGCTGGCAGAGACTTCCTGCACGCGCTTATCTTCCGCACGGGCGACTTTGTCTACCCGACGCAGAATATCCAGCTTCTCTTCGCGGCTCATGCTTTGCAGCGGATCGACGCTGGTGTAGAGCGCAGAGTGCTGCACTTCGCCCAGGGTTTTCACCCGACCATCACCGCTGTCGCGCACGATGGTACGTGCTGCCTGCGCGCTCTGCTGCAGAGCAGTCAGGCTAATCTGGTCCGCATAGGCAAAACCGGTTTTCTCACCGCTAACGGCGCGGACACCAACGCCCTGGTCGATGTTATAAGAGCCATCTTTGATGATGCTGTCTTCTAAAACCCAGGATTCGTGATAGCTCGACTGAAAGTAGAGATCGCCGTAGTCGAGACGGCGTTCGGTCAGTTGACCAAGAATGGAAAACAGGTCCTGATGGCTCAGGCCGTTCGCTGCCAGCAGATGTTCACTTACCAGGTTCAGACTCATCGTTTTGCTACTCGTTCGTTGCCGTCCACAGGACGTATCTAAGATATTATCTATTGAGAGTGAGGCAATTAATTGCCCGCGTCAAATCATTGCTGTGCATCTTTGCGTGGCTGACGCAGCACTTCATTAATCTGCGGTTTATCGACCGGGCCGGTGATGTGGTAGCGCAGAATAGAGACTTTGCTCCACAGCGGCCCCAGCACTTTACTGGCGGCAAACACCGCCGCGCCGACAATCGGGTTAACGGCGAAGGCTGCTGCCACGCCAACGGTGGCGGAGATTTCCGGTGCCACCACCGCTTCCATATCCAGTTCGCGACGCACCAGATTGACGGAGCCTTTCATGGCAATATCCGCCTCCAGCCCGTCGACCAGCGTATCATCCGTGTGCAGGACCCCATCCTTGATCCACGCGGTGCTGCGGATGGAGTCAAAGTAGAATCCTTCATTAAAGGTATCGCTGAAGTCAAAGCGCAGCTTGCGCAGCAGAGCGTCGAAGCTGAGCAGACGCAGCAGCTGCCCCGCATGGCCGGTGCTCAGATCCGCTATTTCACCTTTGCCTAACCGGGTCTTCAGAATGCCGTTCAGCGTGGCTTCGTCAGGCTTCCACGGCTGGTCGCGCCAGTGCAGATCGTAGTCGAGATCAAACGACGAACCGCGAATCGGCGTGGTGATACCGAAATAATTTGATGCCGCATCCAGCTTGTTGCCTTTGATTTGCCCTTTCAGCGAGGTGCGCTGCTCCCCGGCACCGTTCACCCACTCGCCGTTGGCGGTCAGACGACCAAAGCCGGTATCAATCAGTCCGCCCGCCAGGGTAAGGGTGTTGCCCTTAATGGTGAAATCGCCATCGATACGACCGTACTTTTGCCCCCACAGCCAGCACTCGGCGCAGCGCAGCTGTAAATCAGGCCAGCTGCTGAAATTAACCCGCGAGGTACTGGCTAACGGCGAAACTGTATTGCCTTTCCCGGCAGTGACGCTCGCCGGATTGTAATAAAGATAGCGGATCGCCGCCTGCCATGGCGCGGTGTCGCGCATCAGCAGGGTGGCGTTGATCTCCCGCCCCTGCGCCTCGACTTTTGAGCCGTTCAGGGTCGGCTGCGAGACGATGCTCAGGTTATTCCACTGCTGTCCACCCAGCGTCAGGGCCGGAGTGCGTACCGTGATATGTTGCGGGAACTGTGCCGACTCATCCACGTTTTGCCCGACGCCGCTCTGGAACAGGGCTAACCACTCGGCGCCATCCATCGGCGGCAGGTTGAGTTCGACGCCCGCCTGTTCCGGCAGCGGCGGCAGCGTGCGGCTGTCGCTGGTCCAGATGGCGCGATCCAGCGTCAGCTTGCGGTTCAGCAACCAGCGGCTGTTAAAGTGATTCTTACCACCGGCATTGCCCGTCAGGGTAAAGCTGTTGAGATCCCCGTCGACGTTCAGTTTCACCGGCAGCGGCTCACCCGCGCTCTTCTCCAGCGGCGACGGCAGGTCGCTGCTGACGTTCTTCAGCTCGCCGCTGATATCCACTTTATACTGGGCATCGCCACGATAAGGCAGCTCAATCGCGACTTTGCCGTTCCACGGCAGGCGGCCTTCCAGCGACTGGCTGATGACATTTGGCAGTACATCCATCCGCGAAGGCTGCCAGCTGGCATCGAGATTCACGGCCACCTGATAGGCTTTCGCGCCTTCGGTGGTGGAGAAGTCGATATTCACCGGCTGATTAAACCAACTTGCGGTCAGCGGCCCGCTTTTGAGATCGCCATTCACAAAGCTGAACTGGCCGCTCAGATTGTTAATCGTGCTGTTCAGCGGCTTGATGAACAGGCTGTTATTCTTCAGCCTGACGTCGCCTTTGGCGGTGGTCATGGTGCCGTCGAACGGGATATCCAGATGTAAGCGAGCATTCACATCACCATCCAGCTGGAGCTGCTGAAGGGTGGCGCCCAGGGAATCATCCAGCGGCGTCTCGTCAAAGTACGGCCCAACGGCTTTTCCGGGCCCGTTGATATCAGCGTCAATCAGCAGCTTTTCTTTCGAATAGTCCGGGATCACTGCGGTCAGGTTACTGGCTTTTACCCCGCCCAGCGCCACGCCGTCGGTCTTCATCCACAACCCGTCGTTGATGAAGTTAAGCTCAATATCGAGGTTTTTCAGCGCCGGCCACTCAGGCTGGAAGGCATAGGTGGCGTTGCGTAACGGCACCAGAACCTGGAACTGGCCTTCGTTGTGCTTGTAGGGGAACAGGTGCGGGTTACCGCCATACACCAGGGTGGCGTTATCCGCCTGCCCGCCCTGAATGGCGCCGCTCAGGTAGTCCACCAGCGCTTTGCCCATCAGGTTTTCAGGAAAATAGCGCCAGGCCTGTGACCCATCGTCGGTGCTGATGCCCGCCAGGATCCCCAGCCAGGGCTCATCGCCAGCCGGCTGCAGATAGCGGAAATCACCCCGGGCATGCACCGCTTTGGCTTTCACGTCGATGTCACGTCCGTCGAGCTGGAAACCCTTCTCGTTCTTCAACCAGTGGAGGGTAGCGGTGCCTTTCTCCACCTCCAGCGGGGCGCGGAAGACGGTTTCGTAAGGCATTTTCGCATCGCGCATATGGGCCACCAGGCGGCCATTTTCCACGCTGCCCTGCAATGTGCCGCTGAAATGCTCGGCGCCCGGCAGTAGCTCCCACTGCTTCCAGGCGAGATCGGTCCAGGCGATGTTGAAGCGCGTTTTTTCCGTCTCCTGCAGTGGAATATCCAGCGCCAGGGCGTTGATCGCGCCCACCGGCTGGGTAGCCTGCCAGACGTCGCCCAGCGACGGGGAGAGCTTCGCTGCAATGGTTCTCAGCCCCTCAAGGCCTGACAGCTCCAGATTGCTGGCACGAATGCGCAGCTCGTCGCTGCGTGTGTTATTAGCACCGCCCACGTCCTGCCCGGGGATCCAGGCCAGGGCCAGCGCCCCGCGCGGCCACGCCTTGTCGTCCATGGTAATGCGGGTATCCGGAATGGCGAACTGCCAGCCCTCTTTCTCGCGGGTGACGTGCGCGGTCAGATTATCAACCGAAAGCTGATGCTGGCGCGCCTTCCCCGGCCAGCTGGCGCCCCCCTGCTTCAGCCAGATATCGCCGCTGGCGAACTGGCCATCGGTGAGGGTCATCCATCCTTCAATGCTGAAGCGCGCGGTTTCCAGCTGCATATTCTGCTGCACCCACTCACCCAACCAGGGTTTGACGTCCACGTCATCGGCCTGCATCCATACTTTGCCGTTATTCAGCAGCCCCTTATCATCACGCAGATCCATCCGCACCTGCATCACGCCATGCTGTCCGTTCAGGCTGGAGAGGCTGACCTGGCCTTCCGCACGGTGCCGCTCTTTGCCGTTGAGCCAGGTAAGCTGAGGGATCGCCAGTTCGGCACGCTGTCCTGAGAGAGTAATAAAGCTGATTTCACTGTCGCGCAGATCGAAATGATCGAACTGGCGCAGGAACAGATCGCTGACGCGGTTGGCCTCGAAGCCTTCGCCCTGGTCGTCACTGCGCAGCGGGGTGTTGGTCAGAAACTGCAGTTGATAAAAGGTAAGATCGCGAAACTGCCAGCGCAGGTGCAGCAGGCTTTGCCACACGTCCAGCGCCAGAGTCACGCGTTTGATTTTCAGATGGCCGCCGTCTTTCAACTGCGCGTTGATGTCGCGCACTTCAAGAGTCGGGCCGAAATTTTGCCAGCTCGCGTTGAGCTGGCTGGCCGCGACGGGCATGCCGGTCGCGGATTCGATCTTCTCCAGCACCTGCGGGCGCCAGGCGTCCAGATGCGGCAATATGAGGCGCAGCCCGCTTACGAGCAGCGCGACAATCACGATCAGCGTTGCCCCTGTAAGCAGTAAAATCCCCGGCAGTCGCCTCACGCGTCTCTCCTTGTCAGCCGTTCTTGTCTCGCAGTACCTGCGGATTACATCATCACCACGTCAAACTGCTCCGGGTTATAGAGCGGCTCTATCTGCACTTTTACCTGTTTGCCGACGAAGATTTCCACTTCTGCCAGCGCGTGGGACTCTTCCCCTTTCAGGGCTTCCGCCACCGAAGGAGAAGCATAGACCAGGAAGCGGTCGGAGTCGTAGGCGTGATGCACACGAACAATCTCCCGCATGATCTCATAGCAGACCGTTTCCACCGTCTTCACCGTGCCGCGGCCATGACAGGTCGGGCACTCGTTGCACAGCACATGCTCCACGCTCTCACGGGTGCGCTTGCGGGTCATCTCAACCAGCCCAAGCTGGGAGAAGCCGTTGATGCTGGTTTTCACGCGATCTTTACTCAGCGCCTGCTCCAGGGAGTGCAGCACGCGGCGGCGGTGGTCTTCGTTACTCATATCGATAAAGTCGATGATGATAATACCACCCAGATTGCGCAGACGAAGCTGACGCGCAATGGCCTGCGTCGCTTCAATATTGGTATTGAAAATGGTGTCGTCCAGATTGCGGTGACCGACAAACGCCCCGGTATTGATATCCACGGTGGTCATCGCTTCGGTCTGGTCGATAATCAGATAGCCACCGGACTTGAGTTCGACTTTACGTTCCAGCGCGCGCTGGATTTCGTTCTCGACATCGTAGAGATCGAAGATCGGCTGGCGTCCGGTGTAGTGCTCCAGCAGACCCGGCATTTCCGGAATGTACTCGGCGGTAAATTCGAGCAGCGCATCATAGGTCAGACGGGAATCGACGCGGATGCGATCCAGCTGGGCATCGGCGAAGTCGCGCAGTACGCGCTGGGCCAGCGCCAGCTCACCGTACAGCTGATAGCGCGTCTGGTTGCGTTTTTTACGCTCCATCACCTTGGTCCAGACGCGTTTCAGGTAGGCGGCATCAGAGGCGAGGTCTTCTTCGCTGATCCCCTCTGCGGCGGTGCGAATGATAAACCCGCCCTGCTCATCACAGTAGGCGCCAACCACTTTTTTCAGCCGGTCGCGCTCGCTTTCGCTCTCTATACGCTGGGAAACGCCAACATGAGAGGCGCCAGGCATAAAGACCAGATAACGGGAAGGTAAGGTGATGTCGGTGGTCAGACGCGCGCCTTTGGTGCCCAGCGGGTCTTTTACCACCTGCACCATCAGATCCTGGCCCTGACGCACCAGCTCGGAGATATCACGGACGGTAAACTGTTTTTGCTCTTCACCCGCCACGCATTCGGTGTGCGGCATGATATCGGAGGCATGCAGAAATGCCGCTTTATCCAGGCCAATATCTACAAATGCCGCCTGCATACCCGGTAGTACACGACTGACACGACCTTTGTAGATATTGCCTACTATTCCGCGCCGCGCTTCACGCTCGATATGAATTTCCTGAAGAATTCCGCCATCGATATAGGCCACACGGGTTTCCGAGGGCGTTACGTTTACCAACAATTCAGCCGTCATAATTATCCCTTCCCTCACGCAGTGAGTTAAAATTGCTTAGCAACTCATACGTTTCCACCAGCGGTAAGCCGACTACGGCGTGATAGCTGCCATTGATCTTCCTGACAAAACAGCCACCCAACCCTTGAATACCGTATGCACCTGCTTTATCCATTGGTTCACCGCTGGCGATATAACCGGCGATATCCTCTTCTGTGAGTACTCTGAACGTGACATCGGTGACCACCAGACAGTCGAGCACGTGCTGGCGGTCTGCCAGCGCGACGGCGGTCATCACCTGATGCGTATGGCCGGACAATTTGCGCAGCATCGTAAACGCATGTTCATCGTCGTGCGGTTTCTCGAGGACTTCACCGTTAAGGATCACGATGGTATCTGCGCCCAGCACCGGTAAATCACGCGGCGCCTGCGCCACGCCTGCCTGCGCTTTCTCCCGTGCCAGACGGGAAACATACTGTTGTGCGCTTTCACCCTCGGCACGTTGCTCTTCAATGCCGGTGACGATGCGTTCAAAAGATACCCCTAACTGCGTCAGGAGTTCCTGACGGCGCGGAGAGCCGGAAGCGAGATACAAAGACGTCATAGAAACCTTTTATTGCACGGCAAATTGCTGACGAACCTTACGCATCAGCAGGAACAACCATGGCCAGAGCACACCGTTTACTACACTACTCCAGAACACTTCCGGACGGAAAGAGACGTTGATCACTAAAAACTCTGCCCAGAAAACAATGATATCCGCGGCCATGGATAACAACATCACCACCAGCGCCTGTTGCCAGAGCGCCAGATTACGAAAGAGCTGGAATTTCAGAGCGACCAGGTATGCGATGATACTCATGGACAGAGCGCGAACGCCAAGCGTTGAGCCACTAATCAGATCCAGTATGGCACCCATCACAAAACCTGTGCCCACATTTACGCGGTGCGGCAGGGCGAGGATCCAGTAGAGCAGAATAAGCAGCACCCAGTTTGGCCGGAAAACGAGAATGTCGTCCGGCCAGGGCATCACTTGCAGCAACAGCGCGATCAAAAACGAGAGCCAGATAACCCAGCGTCCCTGGCTACGGTAGCTTGCCACTATTGCCCTCCCGGGGAGAGTTGCGGTGGCGGTGGCGCATCAGGCGGCGGCTGGGTCAGCCCGGTTGCCGGCGCAGGAACTGGCGCAGGCGGCCCCATCGAGTTTGGCGCAGGCAGAACCTGCGGCATCATCTGCATCAGACGTTCATTCGCCACGCGATGCACATCTTCCGGGGTCATCGGGTTAGTCCCGTTACGATCGGCACCCCACAGCAGCAGCAGATAGCGCAGGCGCTGCAGACCCGCCGTTGGACGAGCCTGAATCACGGTGTAGGCGCGCTGGGTATCCAGCTTCACGGAGGAGACCACCCCAACCGGATAACCTTCCGGGAAGCGACCGCCCAGACCCGATGTCACCAGCACATCGCCCACGCGAATATCGGTATTCGCCGGCAGATGTTCCAGCTGCAGATCGTCCGTACAGCCGTTACCGGCCGCAATCACGCGGATATCGTTACGCAGTACCTGGATCGGCAGCGCATGGGTGGCATCACAAATCAGCAGCACGCGGCTGGTCAGCTTGGCGACTGCAACCACCTGGCCGACGACGCCTTTATCGCTGATCACCGGCTGGCCTTCGTACACGCCATTGACGCTGCCCTTGTCGATCACCACCTGATCGCTGTACGGATCGTTAACGGTGGAAATCACCTGGGTCACCATCTTCTGCTCATCCTGACGCAGCGGGGAACCCAGCAGCTCACGCAGACGAGCATTCTCCTGCTTGTACTGGCCCAGCATCAGTATCTCGCTGTTTTTCAGCAGCAGTTCCTGACGTAACGCGCGGTTTTCAAGTTCGAGTTGATCTCGTGAGGACAGGGTTTGCGAGACGCTGTCGAGTAATTCACGGGGACCATTTGATACAAAGTAGAAAGGACTGACGGCGGTATCCATGTACGTTCTGATCTGGCTGAACGTACCGAGGCGGCTATCGGCAATAATGACACCAAGCGCTACCAACACCCCAAGGATCAGGCGAAACTGTAGCGACGGGCCACGGCTAAAAATTGGCTTCATAGGCTATGCGTACTCTCGCGTCAGAGAGAAAGGGTAGCCATCCGCTACCCTTTCACACCTGACTACTCTTCGCTGAACAAGTCGCCGCCGTGCATGTCGATCATTTCCAGCGCCTTGCCGCCGCCACGGGCTACGCAAGTCAGTGGATCTTCTGCAACTACGACAGGAATTCCTGTCTCTTCCATCAACAGGCGGTCGAGGTTACGCAGCAGCGCACCACCACCGGTCAGAACCATACCGCGCTCAGAGATATCGGAAGCCAGTTCCGGCGGGCACTGCTCGAGGGCAACCATGACGGCGCTGACGATGCCGGTCAACGGCTCTTGCAGCGCTTCGAGGATTTCGTTGGAGTTCAGGGTAAAGCCACGTGGAACGCCTTCGGCCAGGTTACGACCGCGCACTTCGATCTCGCGCACTTCGTCACCCGGGTAAGCAGAACCGATTTCGTGCTTAATACGCTCTGCGGTGGCTTCACCGATCAGAGAGCCGTAGTTACGGCGAACGTAGTTGATGATGGCTTCATCGAAGCGGTCACCACCGATACGTACGGAAGAGGAGTAAACCACACCATTCAGGGAGATAACGGCCACTTCAGTGGTACCGCCACCGATATCCACCACCATGGAGCCGGTCGCTTCGGAAACCGGCAGGCCAGCACCGATAGCGGCAGCCATTGGCTCTTCAATCAGGAAGACTTCACGCGCACCAGCGCCCTGAGCGGATTCACGAATAGCACGACGTTCTACCTGGGTAGCGCCAACCGGCACACACACCAGAACACGCGGGCTTGGACGCATAAAGCTGTTGCTGTGCACCTGTTTGATAAAGTGCTGAAGCATTTTCTCGGTCACGAAGAAGTCAGCGATAACGCCGTCTTTCATCGGACGAATGGCAGCGATATTACCCGGCGTACGACCAAGCATCTGCTTAGCGTCATGGCCGACGGCCGCTACGCTTTTCGGTGAACCAGCACGATCCTGACGAATGGCCACAACTGAAGGCTCATTCAGTACGATGCCTTGTCCTTTTACATAAATGAGGGTATTCGCGGTACCCAGGTCAATGGACAGGTCATTGGAAAACATGCCACGAAATTTTTTCAACATACTAAGGGATAATCCTGAAAGCTGGGGCGGAAAACAAAATCCGCTTACTTTACCAACCACACGCAGCAGCGACAAGGCGCAAAAATCGCCTGCTACGGTGAAAATTTGTGCAGCACGTTTCCTTTGTTACAAATCGTCGCCTGACTCCCTCAGGGCTGAGAAAAAACAGCGTTCCTCACGTTCATTTGTAACCCGTTAAAGGTCGCTCACTGTCATTTTGCTCGTCATACATCACGCTACAGGCGCGATATTCTACGTGAAAACTCACTAAACGGCAGGTTAAACAGAGTATCTTTGCGAATATTTTTTCACATTGCTGTCAAGAGGCTGAGAGGCCGCAAAAAAATCTCCTTGACCCCCTGTAACTCCGCGCTCTGTCAACGTATGCCATTCCGTTCGTGACCGTACACCTGTGGCAAATACATGCGTTTGCGTTCCCTTACAGGCTTCAACCAGGCTCTGTACCAGCAGCTGGTTTTCCGTACGTTTTTCGATATTCCTTACCAGCCCCGGATGCAGCTTCAGCAGCTCTACCTCCAGCGCCTTAATCCAGCTGGTGCTGACCAGTGTCAGACCCGCCTGCGTCACCGCTACACGAGCCCCCAACGCATTGATCAGCCGAACGACCGGCTGTAACCGACTGATGTGTTGACAAACATCCGCCTCTGCAAGTTCAAAAATAATCCGTCTACGCTGCGATTTTTCACATTGCATCAGCACATCGCGCAGCCAGCGCTGGAATCGCGGGCGGATCAACGACTCTACCGTCACCTGCAGCGCCAGATGTTCTTCCGGCCAGAAGGATAAGAATGGCATCAATCGCGAAATTTGCTGGCGGTCATACTCTTCGGACAGACCAAACTGCAATACCATCGGCAGATACTCCGCCGACACCACCTCTTCGTTGCCGTCAAAGATGCGGCAGAGCAGCTCCCGGTGATGGACCTGGCCATTGGCCAGTACCGCCGGCTTTTGGTAAATCCGCGGCCCGCCGCGGGTAAGCATCTGTTCAATCAAGGTCCGCCAGCGCACGTTGCCGCGCCCTTTCTCCGGCAGGGAGTCATCATAAACCGCCCAGCCGTTGGCCCCCTGCAATACGGCATTGCGGGTGGCGGCTTCCGCGTGCTCCATCACCTGCTCGGTGGTCTGACCGCCGCGCCAGGCACAAATGCCGATATGCACCATGTCATCACGATCCAGCATTTTGCTGGGCGGCAGCGCATCCACCGACTTTAACAGCAGGCTGGCAATGCTCTCTGACTCTTTCAGGGTGCGATGCGGCAGCAACACGGCGTAATCACTGCGGTGATAGCGCGCCAGCAGCGCGCCGGGATAGCGCATCATAAAGGTGGAAAGCATATTGATGAGCATAAACAGATGCTCTTCCGCCACCGCCCGCCCCCAGTTGTCTTTCAGCAGGTCGAAGTCTGGCAGGCGGACAAGCATCACCACCCCGTGCGAGCCCACTTTTTCAGGATCTTCCAGCAGGGTAGCCAGCTGATTATCAAAGAAAAGACGATTGTTGAGGCCGGTTTTGTTGTCCTGGGCGGCATAGGAGCGGATCAGCGTATCCATCCGGCTGCGCTGGTCGCTGGCAAACTGAATTTCGGACAGCAGAACATCCAGCGCACTGCTGGTGCGTGACGGCCATTCATAGACGGACCCGCGCACCTGGGCCCCACGTTCTCCGTTAAGGATCCGCACCGAACGCGACTCCAGCAGCTCCTGCCCCGAGAGCTGGCGACGCAGCCAGCGCACCGCCAGGAAGATCAGCATCACCACGAAGATCACCGCCACCGTCAGCGGCGCAGTGGTCATCAATGAACGAAAATAACTGTTCATCGGGTCCAGATAGGCCAGGCTTATGGTCATACCGGGGTTTTTCAGGGAGGGGACGGTTAGCTCGAAAATCTGGGGGGGCGCACCGGCCGGTCGATAACCCTTTTGCCCGCTGTGGCTGAAAATGGTTTTTCCGCCCTGCTTAATCTCCACACGCGTGATATCAACCGGAGCCATCAGCTCGTCCAACTGACGGGAAAGTTCTGGAAAGGGCGTGCTGACAAGGCGGGAATCAACCACCGACGCCACGGACTGGACGCGGTTCACCAGCTTTCCCTGGATCGCATTATAAAAACTGAGCGAACAGCCGATCAGGGTGACAAAGATGGTCAACCCGGTTAGCAAGGCGATAAAAGCGGAGAACTTCGTCGATAATCGCATCCTTGAGATTACTCCGTGAGTTGATGAGGATAGCAAGTGAGCACTAACTCGCAATACGGCATCGGCATACTACCAAATCCGGTGTATCTGGCAATTTATTGCGTTAAATCGGCATTGCATGTCAATGAGCGAGTATAGTCTTCAAAAAATTTTTTCCAATCATCATGCTGAGTAAGGAATTCGTATGCAGGCTTTGATCTTAGAACAGCAGGAAGGCAAAACTCTTGCATCAGTGCAATCTATCGAAGAGAGCCGCCTGCCGGAAGGGGCCGTGACCGTTGATATCGACTGGTCCAGTCTGAATTACAAAGACGCGCTCGCCATTACGGGCACCGGCAAGATTATTCGTAATTTCCCAATGGTTCCAGGTATCGACTTTGCGGGCCGCGTGCACGCCAGCGAAGACCCGCGTTTCCATGTCGGCCAGCAGGTGCTGCTGACCGGCTGGGGCGTGGGCGAAAATCACTGGGGCGGGCTGGCCGCGCAGGCACGCGTCAACGGCGACTGGCTGGTGCCAATGCCGAACGGGCTCGATGGCCGTAAGGCGATGATCATCGGCACCGCCGGGTTTACCGCCATGCTGTGCGTGATGGCGCTGGAAGAGGCCGGGGTCACCCCGCAGTCCGGTGAAGTAGTGGTAACAGGTGCCAGCGGCGGCGTCGGCAGTACCGCGGTTGCCCTGCTGCACAATCTGGGCTATCAGGTGGCGGCGGTTTCCGGCCGTGAAAGCACCCATGACTATCTGCGTTCCCTGGGTGCCAGCCGCATTCTGGGCCGCGACGAGTTCGCTGAGACCCGCCCGCTGGAGAAACAGATCTGGGCCGGTGCCGTCGATACCGTCGGGGATAAAGTGCTGGCGAAAGTGCTGGCGCAGATGAACTACGGCGGTTGCGTGGCGGCGTGCGGCCTGGCGGGCGGATTTGCCCTGCCGACCACGGTGATGCCGTTTATTCTGCGCAACGTCCGCCTGCAGGGCGTCGATTCGGTGATGACCCCGCCAGAGCGTCGCGCCCAGGCATGGGAGCGACTGGTTCGCGATCTGCCAGCCTCCTTCTATACGCAAAGCGCCACCCAGATTAGCCTTGAGCAGGCCCCGGAGTATGCCGCGAAGATCATCAGTAACCAGATTCAGGGCCGTACGCTGGTGAAGCTGGGTTAATCTTCAAATTTTCGTGACATATTCGCTTTAACCCTGCTCCTCCGTCATGCTTAGAAAAACGCATGACGGAGGATGCCATGAAAGTGAAACCCCTGACGGAAGCCGATATCACCGCGGAATCCGTTTTTATGCTCAAGCGCCGCCAGATCCTGAAGATGCTGGGGATCGGTGCCGGTGCGCTGACGCTCTCGCCTCTCGCCCAGGCCGACCTGCTGGACTGGTTTAAGGGCAACGATCGTCCGAAAGCGCCCTCCGGGAAGCCCCTGACTTTTACCCAGCCCGCCCAGTGGCAAAGCAACCTCGCCAAAACCCCTGAAGAGAAAGTGACAGGCTATAACAACTTCTATGAGTTCGGCCTGGATAAAGCCGATCCGGCGGCCAACGCCGGCAGCCTGAAGACCGATCCCTGGACGCTGAAAATCGACGGGGAAGTGGCAAAACCCCTGACCCTTGATTATAACGATTTGACCACCCGCTTCCCGCTGGAAGAGCGTATCTACCGCATGCGCTGCGTCGAGGCCTGGTCGATGGTGGTGCCGTGGATTGGTTTTCCGCTGCATAAACTGCTGGCGATGGTAGAGCCCACCAGCAACGCGAAGTACGTCGCCTTTCAGACCCTTTACGCACCGGAGATCATGCCCGGTCAGAAAGACCGGTTCATTGGCGGCGGACTCGATTATCCGTACGTGGAGGGATTACGTATTGATGAGGCGATGCACCCGCTGACGCTGCTTACCGTTGGCGTCTACGGTAAAGCCCTGCCGCCGCAAAACGGCGCCCCCATCCGCCTGACCGTGCCGTGGAAATACGGCTTTAAGGGCATCAAATCGATCGTCAGTATCAAGCTGACCCGCGAGCGCCCACCCACCACCTGGAACCTTGCGGCCCCGGATGAGTACGGCTTCTACGCTAACGTGAACCCGCACGTGGATCACCCGCGCTGGTCGCAGGCTACCGAGCGGTTTATTGGCTCGGGCGGCGCGCTGGATGTCAAACGTCAGCCCACCCTGCTGTTTAACGGCTATGCCGACCAGGTAGCATCGCTCTACCGCGGTCTCGACTTACGGGAGTTTTTCTAAGTGCGTCTGACGGCAAAACAGATTACCTGGCTGAAGGTCGCCCTGCATCTTGCGGGGCTGCTTCCTTTTATATGGCTATTCTGGGCCATCAATCACGGCGGCCTGAGTGCCGATCCGGCAAAAGATATTCAACATTTTACCGGCCGCACCGCGCTGAAATTTTTACTGGCGACCCTGCTGGTCCCCCCTCTGGCGCGCTACGCGAAACAGCCCTTACTGATCCGCACCCGCCGCCTGCTTGGGCTATGGTGTTTCGCCTGGGCGACGCTGCACCTCACCAGCTATGCGTTTCTGGAGCTGGGGATTAACAATCTGGCTCTGCTGGGACGCGAACTGGTGACTCGTCCTTACTTAACCCTGGGGATTATCAGCTGGATAGTTTTACTGGCATTGACCCTCACCTCTACCCAGTACGCCCAGCGAAAACTGGGAAGGCGCTGGCAACTTCTGCATAATTTTGTCTATCTTGTCGCGATCCTTGCCCCCATCCACTACCTTTGGTCAGTGAAAATCCTCTCGCCGCAGCCGATCATCTACGCTGTGCTGGCAGGCGTGCTTCTGGCATGGCGTTATAAGAAGTTTCGCCAGTGGTGGCGATAACGGGCGAAAATGTGCTGATTCCCGCAGATCGTTTATCCTTCCCGGGTGTTTATCCGAATGCTGTTGATAATCTTCCCTGATAAGACCAGTATTTAGCTGCCAAATGCTACGAAATCGTTATAATGTGCGACTTTGGTTTCCCCGACGGGTTTTTCAGACCCGGAAAGGGTGACAATCGCGCATCTAAGGTATATTTTGTTTTTTACCGGAGAATCGCAGGAGATAGCGGCACAATGGCTGACAAGTTTCACATCTTAGTTTTAAACGGACCGAACCTGAATATGCTCGGCACCCGTGAACCCGAGAAGTATGGCACGCTGACGTTAACCGATATTGTTAACCGTCTGGGTAGCGAAGCGGCGACGCTCAATGTGGAACTTGACCATTTTCAGTCAAACGCGGAGTACGCACTCATCGACCGCATTCATCAGGCTAAAGACACAACGGACTATATCCTGATTAATCCGGCCGCGTTTACGCACACCAGTGTTGCTATCCGCGACGCGCTGCTGGCAGTGAGCATCCCATTTATTGAGATCCACCTCAGCAACGTGCATGCGCGGGAGCCGTTCCGCCACCACTCCTACCTGTCGGATATCGCCTCTGGCGTCATCTGTGGACTGGGGGCTGACGGTTATTCATTCGCTTTACAGACAGCGGTAAAACGCCTGTCACAATCACACTAAACAAAGAGTACGGAACCCACTCATGGATATTCGTAAGATTAAAAAACTGATCGAGCTGGTTGAAGAATCAGGCATCTCCGAACTGGAAATTTCTGAAGGCGAAGAGTCTGTACGCATCAGCCGTGCCGCGCCAAACGCAGGCTTCCCGGTTATGCAACAAGCTTATGCTGCACCAATGATGCAGCAGCCAGCTCTGTCTAACGCTGTCGCTCCGGCGGCTACTCCAGCAATGGAAGCGCCAGCAGCAGCGGAAATCAGTGGTCACATCGTACGTTCCCCAATGGTTGGTACTTTCTACCGCACCCCGAGCCCGGACGCTAAAGCGTTCATCGAAGTGGGCCAGAAAGTTAACGCGGGCGATACCCTGTGCATCGTTGAAGCCATGAAAATGATGAACCAGATCGAAGCTGACAAGTCAGGTACTGTGAAAGCGATTCTGGTCGAAAGTGGTCAGCCGGTTGAATTTGACGAGCCGCTGGTCGTCATCGAGTAACGAGGCGAACATGCTGGATAAAATTGTTATCGCCAACCGCGGCGAGATCGCACTGCGTATTCTTCGTGCCTGTAAAGAGCTGGGCATCAAGACCGTCGCTGTGCACTCAAGCGCGGACCGCGATCTGAAACACGTATTACTGGCGGATGAGACGGTCTGTATCGGCCCGGCTCCGTCCGTAAAAAGCTATCTGAACATCCCGGCTATCATCAGCGCCGCTGAGATCACTGGCGCGGTAGCGATTCACCCGGGTTATGGCTTCCTCTCTGAGAACGCCAACTTTGCTGAACAGGTAGAACGCTCTGGCTTTATCTTCATCGGCCCGAAAGCCGACACCATCCGCCTGATGGGCGACAAAGTGTCTGCGATCACCGCGATGAAAAAAGCCGGTGTTCCAACCGTACCGGGCTCCGACGGTCCTCTGACCGACGACATGGATGCTAACCGTGCTCATGCGAAACGCATTGGCTACCCGGTTATCATCAAGGCGTCTGGCGGCGGCGGCGGTCGCGGTATGCGCGTTGTGCGCAGCGATGCTGAACTGGCTCAGTCCATCTCCATGACCAAAGCGGAAGCGAAAGCAGCTTTCAGCAATGACATGGTGTACATGGAAAAATACCTGGAAAACCCACGCCACATCGAAATTCAGGTGCTGGCAGACGGTCAGGGTAACGCGATCTATCTGGCGGAACGTGACTGCTCCATGCAGCGTCGTCACCAGAAAGTGGTCGAAGAAGCACCAGCGCCGGGTATCACCCCGGAACTGCGTCGCTACATCGGCGAGCGTTGCTCCAAAGCCTGCGTGGATATCGGCTATCGCGGGGCAGGTACCTTCGAGTTCCTGTTCGAAAACGGTGAGTTCTACTTCATCGAGATGAACACCCGTATTCAGGTTGAACACCCGGTTACCGAAATGATCACCGGCGTTGACCTGATCAAAGAGCAGCTGCGTATCGCGGCGGGTCAACCGCTCTCCATCAAGCAGGAAGAAGTTCAGGTTAAAGGCCATGCGGTGGAATGCCGTATCAACGCCGAAGATCCGAACACCTTCCTGCCGAGCCCGGGTAAAATCACGCGTTTCCACGCGCCGGGTGGCTTTGGTGTGCGCTGGGAGTCCCATATTTACGCCGGTTACACCGTACCGCCGTATTATGACTCAATGATCGGCAAGCTGATCTGCTACGGCGAATCCCGTGACGTGGCGATTGCCCGCATGAAGAACGCCCTGCAGGAGCTGATCATCGACGGTATCAAAACCAACGTTGATCTGCAGATGCGTATTATGAGCGACGAGAACTTCCAGCATGGTGGCACCAACATCCACTATCTGGAGAAGAAACTCGGTCTGAACGAGAAGTAATACAGCATCTTTACTAAAAGGCCGGATAATCCGGCCTTTTTTATTTTTGGGGCCTGGAACGCCCCATCATGTACAATCCCCGCTTTCTTCATCCACAAGGGACAAAAAATGGACAAACGTTTTGTTCAGGCCCACAAAGAAGCGCGTTGGGCGCTGTGGTTAACCCTTCTCTATCTCGCCGCGTGGTTAGTAGCTGCTTACTTACCTGATTCTGCTATCGGTGTTACCGGCCTTCCGCACTGGTTTGAGATGGCCTGTCTGCTGATCCCGCTGGTGTTTATTCTGCTCTGTTGGGCGATGGTGAAGTTCATCTATCGCGATATTCCGCTGGAGGATGACGATAATGCAGCTTGAAGTAATCCTGCCGCTCGTCGCGTATCTGTTTGTTGTTTTTGGTCTGTCCGTTTACGCCATGCGTAAAAGAACGGCGGGCACCTTCCTGAACGAGTATTTCCTCGGTAGCCGCTCGATGGGCGGTATTGTGCTGGCGATGACCCTTACTGCCACCTATATCAGCGCCAGCTCCTTTATTGGCGGCCCAGGTGCAGCCTATAAGTACGGGCTGGGCTGGGTGCTGCTGGCGATGATCCAGCTGCCTGCCGTCTGGCTCTCGCTGGGTATTCTGGGGAAAAAATTCGCGATTCTGGCGCGCCGCTATAATGCGGTGACCCTCAACGACATGCTGTTTGCCCGCTATCAGAGCCGCCTGCTGGTCTGGTTGGCCAGCCTGAGCCTGCTGGTGGCCTTTATCGGCGCCATGACCGTGCAGTTTATCGGCGGCGCGCGCCTGCTAGAAACTGCCGCCGGGATCCCTTACGAAACGGGGCTGCTGATTTTTGGTATCAGTATCGCGCTCTACACCGCGTTTGGCGGTTTCCGCGCCAGCGTGCTCAACGACACCATGCAGGGCATGGTGATGCTGATTGGCACCATTGTGCTGCTGGTAGGCGTGGTGCATGCAGCGGGGGGTTTAACCCATGCGGTGGAAACGCTGCAGACCATCGATCCGAAGCTGGTATCGCCGCAGGGCGCGGATGACATCCTCTCCCCTACCTTTATGACCTCCTTCTGGGTACTGGTCTGCTTCGGGGTGATTGGTCTGCCGCATACGGCCGTGCGCTGCATCTCCTATAAAGACAGCAAGGCAGTACACCGCGGGATTATCATCGGCACCATCGTGGTGGCGATCCTGATGCTCGGTATGCACCTGGCCGGGGCACTGGGCCGGGCGGTGATCCCGGACTTAACCGTGCCGGACCTGGTGATCCCAACATTGATGGTAAAAGTACTGCCTCCGTTTGCTGCCGGGATCTTCCTTGCTGCACCCATGGCGGCGATCATGTCGACAATTAACGCCCAGCTGCTGCAAAGTTCCGCTACGATCATTAAAGATCTCTACCTGAACATGCGCCCGGAGCAGATGACTAATGAGCGTCGCCTGAAACGGATGTCTGCGATGATCACCTTGGTGCTGGGGGCGTTGCTGCTGCTGGCCGCGTGGAAGCCGCCTGAGATGATTATCTGGCTGAACCTGCTGGCATTTGGGGGTCTGGAGGCGGTGTTCCTCTGGCCGCTGGTGCTGGGCCTCTACTGGGAGCGCGCCAACGCGGCCGGTGCCCTGAGCGCAATGATCGTCGGTGGCGTGCTCTATGCCGTGCTCGCCTCCTTTAAAATTCAGTATCTGGGCTTCCATCCGATTGTGCCCTCGCTACTGCTAAGTTTGCTGGCGTTTGTGGTAGGGAACCGTTTCGGCCAATCCCTGCCGCAGGCAGCCGTGATTTCTACTGATAAATAAAGAGTTTTGCCATGCCGTGGATCCAACTAAAACTGAATACAACCGGTGCTAACGCCGAAGAGATGAGTGATGCGCTGGTAGAGACCGGTGCGGTCTCTGTCACCTTCCAGGACACGCATGACACTCCGGTGTTTGAACCGCTGCCGGGTGAAACCCGCCTGTGGGGCGATACCGACGTCATCGGCCTGTTTGATGCCGAAACTGATATGGCCGAAGTGGTCGCGATTCTGGAAAATCACCCGCTGCTGGGCGCCGGTTTTGCGCACAAGATTGAACAGCTGGAAGACAAGGACTGGGAGCGCGAGTGGATGGATAACTTCCACCCGATGCAGTTCGGCAAGCGTCTGTGGATCTGCCCGAGCTGGCGCGACGTGCCGGACGAAAATGCGGTTAACGTGATGCTCGATCCGGGCCTGGCGTTCGGTACCGGCACCCACCCGACCACCTCCCTGTGTCTGCAATGGCTGGATGGTCTGGATCTGGACGGTAAAACGGTGATCGACTTTGGCTGCGGATCCGGGATCCTCGCTATCGCCGCCCTGAAGCTGGGTGCCGCAAAAGCGATCGGGATCGACATCGATCCGCAGGCGATTCAGGCCAGCCGCGATAACGCGCAGCGCAACGGCGTCTCCGACCGTCTTGAGCTCTACCTGCCGAATGACCAGCCAGCGGTGATGAAAGCCGACGTGGTGGTCGCCAACATCCTGGCTGGCCCGCTACGCGAGCTGGCACCGTTAATCAGCGTCCTGCCCGTTGAGGGCGGTCTGCTGGGCCTGTCCGGTATTCTTGCCACCCAGGCTGAAAGCGTATGCGAAGCCTACACCGATCTCTTCGCACTCGACCCGGTGGTTGAAAAAGAAGAGTGGTGCCGCATTACCGGTCGTAAAAAGTAAGTGGTTATTCGTTTGCCTGTTTTTTAAACTCCCCTTTTGGTTAAGGAACAGGCAATCCAGCTATCACGATCATGTTCTAAAATGCGACGCAGATCGCAAAGAACTGCGGAAATCTGCTGCTTAAAACAGCAGATTATTCCGCTTAAGGTTTCATTCTTTAAGAAAAAACGAGAAGTTTTGGGAAATTGTAAGCGACCATAAAATCGCCACACGCATTTAAGTGAATGATTTGTATGGAATATAATTTTATGGCTTATGCTTTGTGCCTGATTCCATGATCTGCAACAGGTGATTGTTCAAAGTTTGGCCTTTCATCTCGTGCAAAAAATGCGTAAGATACGCCGCCTTGCAGTCACAGTATGGTCATTTCTTAACTCATGCGTATCGGAAACCACCAGCTCAGAAATCGCCTGATCGCAGCACCTATGGCAGGTATTACCGACCGGCCCTTCAGGACGCTGTGCTATGAGATGGGAGCAGGATTAACCGTTTCTGAGATGATGTCGTCTAACCCGCAGGTTTGGGAAAGCGATAAATCCCGTCTTCGGATGGTGCACATTGACGAACCAGGTATCCGCACCGTGCAAATTGCCGGGAGCGTGCCTGAAGAGATGGCAGACGCCGCGCGTATTAACGTGGAAAGTGGTGCCCAGATTATTGATATCAATATGGGGTGCCCGGCCAAAAAGGTGAATCGCAAGCTTGCAGGTTCAGCCCTTCTGCAATACCCCGACCAGGTGAAGTCCATCCTGACGGCGGTTGTCAGCGCAGTGGACGTTCCTGTTACGTTGAAGATTCGCACGGGTTGGTCGCCGGATCACCGTAACTGTGTAGAGATTGCCCAACTGGCCGAAGATTGTGGCATTCAGGCCCTGACCATACATGGACGCACCCGCGCCTGTTTGTTCAACGGCGAAGCTGAATACGACAGCATTCGGGCAGTTAAGCAGAAAGTTTCCATTCCGGTTATCGCGAATGGCGACATTACTGACCCGCTTAAAGCCAGAGCTGTGCTCGACTATACGGGAGCTGATGCTCTGATGATAGGACGTGCGGCTCAGGGAAGACCCTGGATCTTTCGGGAAATCCAGCATTATCTGGACACTGGGGAGCTGCTTACCCCGCTGCCGCTGGCAGAGGTTAAGCGCTTGCTTTGTTCGCACGTTCGGGAATTGCATGACTTTTATGGTCAGACAAAAGGGTACCGAATTGCGCGTAAACACGTCTCCTGGTATCTCCAGGAGCACGCTCCAAATGACCAGTTTCGGCGCACATTCAACGCCATAGAGGATGCCAGCGATCAGCTGGAGGCGTTGGAGGCATACTTCGAAAATCTTGCGTAATGAAATAAAGAGCTGACAGAACTATGTTCGAACAACGCGTAAATTCTGACGTACTGACCGTTTCCACCGTTAACTCTCAGGATCAAGTAACTCAAAAGCCCCTGCGTGACTCGGTTAAACAGGCACTGAAGAACTATTTTGCTCAACTGAATGGTCAGGACGTTAACGACCTGTATGAGCTGGTACTGGCTGAAGTTGAACAGCCCCTGTTGGACATGGTGATGCAATACACCCGCGGTAACCAGACCCGTGCTGCCCTGATGATGGGCATCAACCGTGGTACGCTGCGTAAGAAACTGAAAAAGTACGGCATGAACTAATTTCGATTAGCTAAATGCTTGTATAAAAAGGCGCGAACCGGCATGGGGAAGCGCCTTTTTTTATGCCCTGCCTCTCCCCGTTTTGCTCCCCTCATCACGCTGCTAACAGCCGAAACGTAAACATCCGTCTGCCCACTTCTCAGCCGCTATTTTTCGTGTATATTTCCTGCACTCTTTTTCCTTTGTTGTCGGAAACTCCGAATGATCCGTAAGTATGGGTGGTTAGTCGTCTTCGCGATTAGCGTTTTCCTTTTTGATGCACTGATAATGCAGTGGATTGAGTTGATGTCTACGGAAACGGACAAATGCCGCAACATGGATTCGGTGAACCCACTCAAGCTCATCAATTGCTCGGATCTGGATTAATCCCCTGGTTTCCCTCGAAAAATGTGCGGGCTTAAAAGCCTTTGAGGCATCCCTGTTGGATGATAATGTCTCAGCCCGTCACACCCCGTATCACGTAATACCTCCCTGCGTCTGAGTTGATGAGATCATGCTGGTTAGCCAATACGACCAACTTCTTGTGGTTATCTCTTTTGTTGTCGCCATTCTTGCCTCCTACACCGCCCTGAATATGGCAGGCCGGGTTGTTGGCAGTACGGGCGTCGCGGCACGTATCTGGCTGACGGGCGGCGGTATTGCCATGGGCATCGGCATCTGGGCCATGCATTTTATCGGCATGCTGGCGATGGATGTCTCCATGCGGCTGAACTATAACCTGCCGCAAACGGCCCTCTCGATGTTCATTGCTATCGGCGCCTCACTGTTCGCCCTCTGGCTGGTGAGCCGGGATCACTTGCGCAGGCGTCGTTTGTCCACCGGCGCAGTGATTCTGGGCACCGGCATCGTCGCGATGCACTACACCGGAATGGCGGCATTGCAGGTTGAGCCCGCTATCGTCTGGGATATGCGCTGGGTTGCGCTGTCGGTAGTGATTGCCCTGCTCGCCTCGCTGGCCGCCCTGTGGCTCACGTTTCGTCTGCGTCGCGATGCCGCCCAGGTCGCGCTGATGCGTGCGGGCGCCGCCGTGCTGATGGGCGTTGCCATTGCCGGCATGCACTACACGGGGATGAAGGCCGCCCAGTTCCCGGTTCAGACCCATATGCATCATCAGGGCGTAAACGGCAGCTGGCTGGCGGTGCTGGTGAGCGTCGTTGCGCTCTCCATTCTGGGCATTACGCTGCTGGTCTCGATGTTTGATGCCAGGCTACAGGCCCGCACCGCCCTTCTGGCCTCGTCGCTGGCGGAAGCGAACCGCGAACTGGCGCAGCTGGCGCTGCACGACACGCTCACGCGCCTGCCAAACCGCGTCCTGCTGGAGGACCGTCTTGAACAGGCGATTAACAAAGCCGATCGCGAAGGGAAGCTCTTCGCGCTGCTGTTTATGGATTTGGACGGCTTCAAAGCCGTCAACGATGCCTACGGGCATGACACCGGCGATAAGCTGCTGGTTGCCGTTACCGAACGTCTGGAACAGCCGCTGAAAGGTCAGTACACCCTTGCCCGTATTGGCGGCGACGAGTTTGTGCTGCTGGCCGAGATCGATACCCCGAATGATGCCGCATCGCTGGCAAGCTCGCTGGTGCATGCGATCGACCAACCCTTCAGCCTTGAGCTGTACGACCTGATGGTGACCCTCAGCGTGGGGATTGCTATCTATCCGCACGATGGTAAAAACCAGCGGGAGCTGATGTTTAACGCCGATGCGGCGATGTACCACACCAAGCATATGGGGCGTAACGGCTACCATTTCTTCCAGCCGTCGATGAATACCCTGGCGCAGAAACAGCTGCAGCTGATGAACGATCTCTGGCTGGCGCAGGAGCGCCAGGAACTGCATCTGGTTTATCAGCCGAAGTTCCAGGCCCCGGTTGGCCCCATCGTTGGCTTTGAGGCCTTGCTGCGCTGGCAGCATCCTTCGCAGGGGTTGTTATCCCCTGACCAGTTCCTGCCGCTGGCAGAAAAGAGCGGGCTGATTATTCCTATCGGCAACTGGGTGATCGATGAGGCCTGTCGCCAGCTCCGCGTCTGGCATCTTGAAGGGCATACAGAATGGTCGATGGCGGTGAACCTCTCCACGCTACAGTTTGAACAGCCCCAGCTGGTAGATACGGTGATGAACAGCCTGGCGCGACACCGAATTCCGCCCCATACCCTGATCCTGGAAGTGACCGAGACGACGGCCATGAATAACCCGGATGAGAGCGTGCGGGTGCTGACCGAACTGACGCAGGCGGGGGTGAAAGCGTCCATCGATGATTTTGGTACGGGCTATTCCAGCCTGCTGTACCTGAAAAAGCTGCCGGCCTGTGAGCTGAAAATCGATCGGGCGTTTGTCAAAGATCTCAACGGCGAAGGTGACGATGCCACTATCGTTTCCGCCATTGTGGCGCTGGCAAAGACCCTCAACCTGAAGGTGGTTGCCGAAGGGGTGGAAACCCAGGAGCAACAAACGTTTTTGACCGAGCTGGGGTGTAACACCTTGCAAGGTTATCTGCTGGGAAAACCCGTTTCGGCGCAGACCATTAAGGCCCTGAGCCACGATCCGCAAGCCATGCTGGCGCAGCAAATCTGACCGGGCCGGTTCCGCTACGAGGCGGCCTCAAAAAACCGGCGCGCCGCCGGGGCCGCCGGTAACGTCGAGAGAATGTTATCCACCAGCTCCGGGGCCTGTTGATACAGATCCAGCCTTTCCGGGCTCATTAACCAGTTCTTAATCAGCCCGCAAAAAAAACCGTGAAAAACAATTAACGTCATATCGATATTGATCTGCGTTGAAATACGCCCTGCCGCAATGCATTTTTTCAGGATTTGGCGAACGTTTTCATAGTTGAAGCCGATCCGCTCCCGAATTTCATATTCTGAAATCATGCCCGATTCAAATTCGCATTTGTGATACAGGATCTGCAATAGCGTGCGCTGGCGACGATCCCGGGCAATATATTGCAAAGCGGTAACAAACAGTTCTCGTAAAATAACCAACGGATCGTCCTCTTTTCCCTGAGATAACAAACCGCGGATTATCTCGCGCAGCGGGCATTGCTCCTGCCAGATGGCATTAAATATCTCCGTTTTGCTGCTGAAATGCCAGTAAACGGCCCCCCGGGTCAGGCTGGCGGCATCAGCAATATCGGTCAGCGTGGTGTTTGCCACACCCCGTACGGCAAACTGCTCGATCGCTGCCTCAATCAACAACTGGCGTGTCTTCTGCGCCTCGGCCTTCGTTTTGCGCGCCATAGGGAGTCACTCTATTAACGGATTAATTACATTTATCAAACAACGGTGATAATCGTCAGAACGTGAATTATCCATCACTGCGGAAAATAATTTTGAACAAAAAACGTCAACGCGCTTAATTTATAAATCTCAATGATATTTGAATATGATTTCATTCATTAAACACATATGTACATCTAAAGCAAAACGGATGTGAATCCATAATCTGAAATGCTATCCCGTTGTTTAATCACATTCATCCCCGTTTTTTTTCTCTTCAATTCTTTCTCCGCACTTATAAATCAAAAAGCCGCCCGGCCATTCTTTATTATGGCGCCCGCCGTTTTCTGTTTACCTCCTCTTAACGCTTAACCGCTGTCGGTTAATGCGGGTTGATGATTTTGAAGGAATAGCCATGACGCCTCATTTCAGGTATTTACCCTTATCCGGTTTTATCATCGGTGCCGCATTACTCGTGGGTTGTGATGACCACAGTGAACAAGCCCAGCAGCCGCCTTCACCGCAGGTTGTGGTCCATGTTGTGAAAAGCGCACCGCTGGTTGTTACCACCGAACTGCCAGGCCGTACCGATGCGTATCGCGTCGCAGAGGTTCGCCCCCAGGTGAGCGGCATTGTCCTGAAGCGCAACTTTACCGAGGGCAGCGACGTAAAAGCAGGGGAATCGCTGTATCAGATCGATCCGGCCACCTATCAGGCTGCCTTTGACAGTGCGTCAGGCGAGCTGGCCAAAGCTCAGGCCGCTGCCAACATCGCCCACCTGACCGTGAAACGCTATTTACCGCTCATGGGCACCCAGTACGTCAGTAAGCAGGAGTACGATCAGTCCGTTGCCACTGCCCGGCAGGCCGATGCTTCGGTGATTGCGGCCAAGGCGGCCGTCGAGACCGCGCGCATTAATCTGGCTTATACCAAAGTGACATCCCCTATCAGCGGGCGTATCGGCAAATCCAGCGTCACCGAAGGAGCGCTGGTGGCGAACGGCCAGGCCTCGGCGCTGGCTACGGTGCAGCAGCTGGATCCGATTTATGTCGATGTGACCCAATCCAGCAACGATTTTATGCGTCTTAAGCAGTCCAGCCTGCAGACGGGCGATGGCGCCAGCAGCGTACAGCTGCTGATGGAGAATGGGCAGCCGTACCCGCTGAAAGGCTCGCTGCAGTTCTCCGATGTCACCGTGGACGAGAGCACCGGCTCCATTACCCTGCGGGCGATCTTCCCCAACCCGCAGCATATCCTGTTGCCCGGCATGTTTGTCCGGGCGCGCATTGATGAGGGCACCCAGCCCCACGCCATCCTGGTGCCGCAGCAGGGGGTCACTCGCACCCCACGCGGTGAGGCCAGCGTGATGGTGGTGAATGCGAAAAATCAGGCCGAAGCGCGAAGCGTTGTCGCCCCTCAGGCAATTGGCGATCAATGGCTGATCGCTGACGGCCTGCAGGAGGGCGATCGGGTGATCGTCAGCGGGCTGCAAAAAGTGCGTCCTGGCGTCGCGGTTATCGCAACGCCAGATACCGCCGCGCAGAAAGCGGGATAAGGAACAGAGCATGGCCAACTTCTTTATTCAGCGCCCGGTTTTTGCGTGGGTTCTTGCCATCATCCTGATGATTGCGGGCGGGCTGGCGATCCTGAAGCTGCCGATCGCCCAGTATCCCACCATTGCCCCGCCTGCCGTGGCGATCTCGGCGACCTACCCCGGCGCTGACGCGCAGACGGTGCAGGATACGGTGACCCAGGTGATCGAGCAGAACATGAACGGCATCGATAATCTGATGTACATGTCCTCCACCAGCGATTCGGCGGGCAGCGTGACCATCACCCTGACCTTCCAGTCGGGTACCGACCCGGATATCGCCCAGGTTCAGGTGCAGAACAAGCTGCAGCTGGCGATGCCGCTGCTGCCGCAGGAAGTACAGCAGCAGGGGATCGGCGTGGAGAAATCGAGCAGCAGCTTCCTGCTGGTAGCGGGCTTCGTCTCGGACAATAAGGACCTGAGCCAGGACGATATCTCTGACTATGTGGCCTCTAACGTCAAGGATGCCATCAGCCGCACCTCCGGCGTGGGGGATGTGCAGCTGTTTGGCGCGCAGTATGCGATGCGTATCTGGCTGGATGCGAATAAGCTGAACGCCTATCAGCTGACGCCGCTGGACGTGATCAATCAGCTCAAAACCCAGAATAACCAGATTGCCGCCGGTCAGTTGGGCGGTACGCCGTCGGTGCCGGGCCAACAGCTCAACGCCTCGATCATCGCCCAGACGCGCCTGAAAACCGCCGAAGAGTTTGGCAACATCACCCTGAAGGTCAATCAGGACGGGTCGATGGTGCATCTGAAAGATGTGGCCCGGATTGCGCCCGGCGGTGAAAACTACAACATGGTGACCAAAATTAACGGCCAGGCGGCGACCGGGCTGGGGATCAAGCTCGCCACCGGTGCCAACGCGCTGGATACCGCTGCGGCGATCAAAAGCAAACTGGCGCAGCTGCAGACCTTCTTCCCGCAGGGGCTGAAGGTGGTCTACCCCTACGACACCACGCCTTTTGTGAAGATCTCCATTCATGAAGTGGTGAAGACGCTGTTTGAAGCCATCATTCTCGTCTTCCTGGTGATGTACCTTTTCCTGCAAAACCTGCGGGCTACACTGATCCCGACCATCGCCGTGCCGGTGGTGCTGCTGGGCACTTTCGCGATACTGGCGGCGTTTGGCTTCTCCATCAACACCCTGACCATGTTCGGCATGGTGTTAGCGATAGGTTTGCTGGTGGATGACGCCATCGTGGTGGTGGAGAACGTCGAGCGCGTGATGGTTGAGGAGAAGCTGCCGCCAAAAGAGGCAACGCAAAAATCGATGTCGCAGATCCAGGGGGCGCTGGTCGGCATCGCCATGGTGCTGTCGGCGGTGTTCATCCCGATGGCCTTTTTCGGTGGTTCTACCGGGGCGATTTATCGTCAGTTCTCCCTGACGATTGTCTCCGCGATGGCGCTTTCCGTACTGGTGGCGCTGATCCTCACCCCAGCGCTGTGCGCCACCCTGCTTAAAGCGCCGGGCGAGCATCATGAGCACAAAGGCGGCTTCTTCGGCTGGTTTAATGCCCTGTTCGACAGGAGCGTGGCGCACTACAGCAACAGCGTCAGCCATATTCTGCGTAAGACCGGCCGCTACCTGGTGGTCTATGTCCTGATTGTCGGCGGCATGGCGGTACTGTTCCTGCGCCTGCCGACTTCGTTCCTGCCAGAAGAGGACCAGGGCGTCTTTATGACCATGGTGCAGCTCCCGGCGGGCGCCACCCAAACCCGCACTCAGCAGGTATTGGATCAGGTTGAGCACTATTATCTCACCACCGAAAAAGCCAACGTCGAGTCGGTCTTTACCGTTAACGGCTTCAGCTTCAGCGGCCAGGGGCAAAATGCCGGCGGGGCGTTTATCAGCCTTAAACCCTGGGAGGAGCGCCCGGGTGCCGCTAACAGCGTTGGGGCCATCGTCAGCCGTGCCACGCGGGCCTTCAGCAAGATCAAAGATGGGCTGGTTTTCCCGTTTAACCTGCCCGCCATTATCGAACTGGGTACCGCGACAGGTTTTGACTTTGAGCTGATTGACCAGGCCAACCTGGGTCATAACCAGCTGACGCAGGCCCGAAACCAGCTGCTGGGCATGATCAAAGCCCACTCCGATCTGCTGGTTCGCGTGCGGCCTAATGGTCTGGAAGATACGCCGCAGTTTAAGCTGGATATCGATCAGGAAAAGGCCCAGGCGCTGGGAGTTAGCGTGTCGGACATCAACCAGACCATCTCTACCGCCCTGGGGGGGACCTACGTTAACGACTACATCGATCGTGGCCGGGTGAAGAAAGTTTATGTCCAGGCGGATGCGCAATTCAGGATGCTACCCGAGGATATCAATCGCCTGTATGTTCGCAGCGCCAGCGGTGAAATGGTGCCGCTTTCGGCATTCAGCCAGTCGCACTGGATCTACGGTTCGCCGCGCCTCGAACGCTATAACGGTACCCCGTCCATGGAGATCCTCGGTGAGGCCGCGCCAGGGAAAAGTACCGGTGAAGCGATGGTGTTAATGGAGCAACTGGCGGCGAAGCTTCCTACAGGTATTGGTTACGACTGGACGGGGATGTCATACCAGGAGCGGCTGTCAGGCAACCAGGCACCCGCCCTGTACGCCATCTCGCTGGTGGTAGTGTTCCTCTGCCTTGCTGCACTCTATGAGAGCTGGTCGATTCCGTTCTCGGTGATGCTGGTGGTGCCCTTAGGGGTGGTAGGTGCCCTGCTGGCCGCATCCCTGCGTGGGCTGAATAACGATGTCTATTTCCAGGTGGGTCTGCTCACCACTATCGGCCTGTCGGCAAAGAACGCCATTCTGATCGTCGAGTTTGCCAAGGACCTGATGGAGAAAGAGGGGAAAGGCATTGTTGAAGCCACGCTGGAGGCATCCCGCATGCGCCTGCGTCCGATCCTGATGACCTCGCTGGCGTTTATTCTCGGCGTGATGCCGCTGGTCATCAGCCACGGAGCTGGCAGCGGCGCGCAAAACGCCGTCGGTACCGGGGTGATGGGCGGCATGCTGTCGGCCACCCTGCTGGCTATCTTCTTTGTGCCGGTCTTCTTTGTGGTGGTTCGCAGACGCTTTACGCGTCATCAGGAACAGTAATCGATAAAGGCGCTTCGGCGCCTTTATTTATGATAATAAACAAAAAATTCGTTTTACCTATATATTCTTCTTATTAATTAGCACGCCAATGAATTGTTTGCTTGCGATTTTTAACTTGCACATTTAATCAATCCGCCTCCCTTATCTCTCCATAATTGGCATGCGTAAGAAGGATTCCTCCATCTTTTTTACAATCCAAATAATTTGAGATTATTCACTCTTCATGGCTGTTTTTAAGCGGTGGTAATATAGCCATCAGCTTTGCAGAAGACCTTACTGACTATATCGCAAAGTTAGATTTCATTTTGAGGTAACACCATGAAAAGATTCATTTCGGTTGCACTCCTTACCGCGTTACTTGCGGGCTGCGCGCACGACTCTCCGTGCGTACCGACATACGACGATCAAGGCCGACTGGTTCATACCAATACCTGTATGAAAGGGACCACACAGGACAACTGGGAAACTGCAGGGGCGATAGCCGGTGGCGCAGCAGCTGTTGCAGGCCTGACGCTGGGCATCATTGCCGTGTCTAAGTAATCCGGAAAGCGCGAATTCGTTCGCGCTTTTGCTTTTTCCGATTTAGGTTAATAAATAAACCTGCATTTACTCACATCTTTTTGCTGTTTTATTTTCTTTTCAATCCAGCGACGTGATGTTATTCACAGCTTGCTGACTTCTAATATTCACGCCATAAAACGCCCCTTAAATTCCTCTTTTCTTAATCAGACTTTTGCTCTGATTTGTGGCGCAGGTTGTAATTTCGCACCATTTCAGGGCGCTTGATTTAATTATCACTGTCTACACTCTGCTTTACGCGTTGCGTAATCGTTTATTACGTCAAATGCAAAACCTGGCATCGCGTTTGCTTTATTAACGTCGGCCACAGCCACAGACAGGTTAAAGCGTTTATAAGCGCTTCACTATAACGATAATTTTTCGCCACACAGGATGCATTATGAAAAAGATGATGATGGCCAGCCTCGCCGCTGCAGGTGTGCTTGTTGCAATGACCGGCCAGGCTCAGGCGGGTGCGACTCTGGATGCCGTTAAGCAGAAAGGTTTTGTGCAATGTGGGATCAGCGACGGTCTGCCGGGTTTCTCTTACGCAGATGCCAACGGTAAATTCTCCGGTATCGATGTCGACGTGTGCCGTGGCGTTGCTGCCGCGGTATTAGGCGACGACACCAAAGTGAAATATACCCCGCTGACGGCGAAAGAGCGTTTTACCGCCCTGCAATCCGGCGAAGTGGATATGCTGTCGCGTAATACTACCTGGACCTCGTCCCGTGATACCGGTATGGGCATGTCCTTTACCGGCGTGACCTATTATGACGGCATTGGCTTCCTGACCCACAATAAAGCAGGCCTGAAGAGTGCAAAAGAGCTGGATGGCGCGACGGTCTGTATTCAGGCAGGTACTGATACCGAGCTGAACGTCGCGGATTACTTCAAAGCCAACAACATGAAATATACGCCAGTCACTTTCGACCGCTCTGACGAATCCGCCAAAGCGCTGGAATCGGGCCGCTGCGACACCCTCGCTTCGGATCAGTCCCAGCTGTACGCGCTGCGGATCAAGCTAAGTAATCCGGCAGAGTGGATCGTTCTGCCGGAAGTGATCTCCAAAGAGCCGCTGGGGCCGGTGGTACGCCGCGGAGATGAGGAGTGGAACTCGGTTGTGCGCTGGACGCTGTTTGCCATGCTCAACGCAGAAGAGATGGGCGTCAACTCGAAGAACGTCGATGAGAAAGCCGCCAATCCATCCACACCGGATATGGCCCACCTGCTGGGTAAAGAAGGGGATTACGGCAAGGATCTGAAGCTGGATAACAAATGGGCGTACAACATCATTAAAAAGGTGGGGAACTACGCTGAGATCTTCGAGCGCAACGTCGGCTCTGAAAGCGCGCTGAAGATCAGCCGCGGTCAGAATAACCTCTGGAACAATGGCGGCATCCAGTACGCACCGCCAGTACGCTAAGCAGCTTGCTGTAACGGGCACTGCCGGTGCGGTGCCCAGTCCAGAGTCATGGTTACCCGAGGTTTTTTATGTTCCATCGCCGCTTAGCCCTGAAAGGAGCCCTCTCCTTTTCCAATCCTGCGGTTCGCGCCTGGCTGTTCCAAATCCTCGCCGTTCTCGCTGTCCTGGCCGTCGCGATCTACCTGTTCCATAACACGGTTATCAACCTGAGCACACGCGGCATTACTTCGGGCTTTGCCTTCCTTGACCGCAGTGCGGGATTTGGCATCGTTCAGCATTTAATTGATTACGATGAAGGGGATACTTACGGCCGCGTATTCCTGGTCGGCCTGATGAATACCCTGCTGGTCTCCGGGTTATGCATTGTTTTTGCTTCTCTGCTGGGCTTTTTCCTTGGGCTCGCTCGCCTGTCTGATAACTGGCTGCTGCGTAAGCTCTCCACATTTTATATCGAGACCTTCCGTAATATCCCGCCGCTGCTGCAGATCTTCTTCTGGTATTTCGCCGTATTGCGCAATCTGCCCGGGCCACGTCAGGCGGTGGATGCGTTCGATCTGGCTTTCTTAAGCAATCGCGGTTTGTATATACCAGCACCGCAGATTGCCGAAGGGATGCTGGCGCTGCTGGCGGCTCTGGGATGTGTGGCGGTGGTCTCAGTCGGGCTGTTCCGCTACAACCGCATGCATCAGATGAAAACCGGGCAGCTACGGCGCACCTGGCCTGTCTCGCTGGCCTTGCTGGTGATCCTTTCGGGTCTGGCGCACGGGATTGTGGGCCCGGCGATGCACTGGGATGTGCCGCATTTACAGGGCTTTAACTTCCGCGGCGGCATGGTGTTGATCCCGGAGCTGGCCGCTCTGACGCTGGCACTCTCGATCTACACCTCGGCCTTTATCGCAGAGATTATTCGCGCCGGGATCCAGGCCGTACCTCATGGTCAGCATGAAGCCGCCCGCTCACTCGGCCTGCCGAATCCGATCACGCTGCGTCAGGTCATTATCCCCCAGGCTCTGCGGGTCATCATTCCGCCGCTGACCAGCCAGTATCTCAACATTGTGAAGAACTCATCCCTTGCGGCTGCGATTGGCTATCCAGATATGGTTTCTCTGTTTGCCGGCACCGTCCTTAACCAGACGGGCCAGGCCATCGAGACTATCGCCATCACCATGTCGGTCTACCTGATTATCAGCCTGACCATCTCCCTGCTGATGAATATCTATAACCGTCGCATCGCCCTGGTTGAACGCTAAGGAACCATGATGACAAAAGCCGTCTTGTCTCACCCTGCGCGTCCGGCCACTACCGGCAACGGGCGCATTATTCTCTGGGCACGTAAAAATCTGTTCTCCAGCTGGAGCAACAGCCTGCTCACCCTGTTCTGCTTCTGGCTGATGTGGGAGCTGATCCCGCCGCTGCTCAACTGGGCGTTTCTGCAGGCTAACTGGGTCGGCACCACCCGCGCCGACTGTACGAAAGAGGGAGCCTGCTGGGTCTTTATTCATCAGCGCTTCGGCCAGTTTATGTATGGGCTCTACCCGCACGACCAGCGCTGGCGCATCAATCTTGCGCTGCTCGTCGGGCTGCTCTCCATTATCCCGATGTTCTGGAAAGGAATGCCGCAGCGGGGACGGTACATCGTCTGTTGGGCGGTGGTCTATCCGCTTATCGTCTGGTTCCTGCTGTATGGCGGGATGCTGGGACTTGAGCGGGTGGAAACCCGGCAGTGGGGTGGTCTGACGCTGACGCTGATCATCGCCTCGGTCGGGATCGCCGGCGCATTGCCATTAGGCATTTTGCTGGCACTGGGCCGCCGCTCAACCATGCCGGTCGTTCGCGTCCTCTCGGTGATTTTTATTGAGTTCTGGCGCGGCGTTCCGCTGATCACGGTGCTGTTTATGTCTTCAGTGATGCTGCCGCTGTTTATGGCGGAGGGCACTACCATCGACAAACTGCTCCGCGCCCTGGTTGGCGTCATTCTTTTTCAGTCTGCCTATGTGGCTGAAGTCGTACGCGGTGGGTTACAGGCGCTGCCTAAGGGCCAGTACGAAGCCGCCGAATCGCTGGCGCTGGGGTACTGGAAAACCCAGGGATTAGTGATCCTGCCGCAGGCGCTAAAGCTGGTCATCCCCGGGCTGGTGAACACCATTATCGCGCTGTTCAAAGACACCAGTCTGGTGATTATCATTGGATTATTCGATCTTTTCAGTAGTGTGCAGCAGGCTACCGTTGACCCGGCGTGGCTCGGTATGTCGACAGAAGGCTATGTTTTTGCAGCACTTATCTACTGGATTTTTTGTTTTAGCATGTCGCGCTATAGCCAGCATCTGGAAAAGCGCTTTAACACCGGGCGTACACCGCACTGAGGAACCTATGAGCCAGATAACTATGACCCCCACTGACGCGATGATTACCCTGGATAATGTGAATAAGTGGTACGGGCAATTTCACGTTCTGAAAGACATTAACCTGAAGGTGAAACAAGGCGAGCGTATTGTTCTTTGTGGGCCTTCAGGCTCGGGTAAATCCACGACTATCCGCTGTATTAACCATCTGGAAGAGCATCAGCAGGGACGGATCGTTGTTGATGGTATCGAGCTGAACGATGATATCCGTAACGTGGAGCGTGTTCGCCAGGAAATCGGCATGGTTTTCCAGCATTTCAATTTATTCCCGCACCTGACCGTGCTGCAGAATTGCACCCTGGCGCCCATCTGGGTGCGTAAAATGCCGAAAAAGGAAGCGGAGGCGCTGGCCATGCACTATCTGGAACGCGTACGCATTGCAGAACATGCCCATAAATTCCCGGGGCAGATCTCAGGTGGGCAGCAGCAACGCGTGGCGATCGCCCGCTCTCTGTGCATGAAACCTAAAATTATGCTGTTCGATGAGCCCACTTCAGCCCTGGATCCGGAGATGGTGAAAGAGGTTCTGGATACCATGATAGGGTTGGCAGAATCGGGAATGACAATGCTCTGTGTGACGCATGAGATGGGTTTCGCCAGAACCGTAGCGGATCGGGTGATCTTTATGGATCGCGGGGAAATCGTCGAGCAGGCACCGCCGGAAGAGTTCTTCTCCCACCCGAAATCAGAACGTACGCGCGCGTTTTTATCCCAGGTTATTCACTAAATACCCTGCCCGGTGGCGCTTTGCGCCCCGGGTCTGGCATTTTTTGTCGCGCAAACGCAAAAAGGCCATCCTTCCGGATGGCCTTTTCACTTGTTTGATGTCTGGCAGTTCCCTACTCTCGCATGGGGAGACCCCACACTACCATCGGCGCTACGGCGTTTCACTTCTGAGTTCGGCATGGGGTCAGGTGGGACCACCGCGCTACAGCCGCCAGACAAATTCTTTTCTAAGCGCCGAACTTTAACCTAAAAACTGGTGCTGATACCCAGAGTCGAACTGGGGACCTCACCCTTACCAAGGGTGCGCTCTACCAACTGAGCCATATCAGCACACTTAATTTGATGCCTGGCAGTTCCCTACTCTCGCATGGGGAGACCCCACACTACCATCGGCGCTACGGCGTTTCACTTCTGAGTTCGGCATGGGGTCAGGTGGGACCACCGCGCTACAGCCGCCAGGCAAATTCTGTTGTTCACCCCGCCCGCAGGCGCAGTGACTAATCTGTATCAGAGCTGAAAATCTCTCAAATCCGCCGAAACAGCTTCGGCGTTGTAAGGTTAAGCCTCACGGTTCATTAGTATCGGTTAGCTCAACGCATCGCTGCGCTTACACACCCGACCTATCAACGTCGTCGTCTTCAACGTTCCTTCAGGACTCTCAAGGAGTCAGGGAGAACTCATCTCGGGGCAAGTTTCGTGCTTAGATGCTTTCAGCACTTATCTCTTCCGCATTTAGCTACCGGGCAGTGCCATTGGCATGACAACCCGAACACCAGTGATGCGTCCACTCCGGTCCTCTCGTACTAGGAGCAGCCCCCCTCAATTCTCCAGCGCCCACGGCAGATAGGGACCGAACTGTCTCACGACGTTCTAAACCCAGCTCGCGTACCACTTTAAACGGCGAACAGCCGTACCCTTGGGACCTACTTCAGCCCCAGGATGTGATGAGCCGACATCGAGGTGCCAAACACCGCCGTCGATATGAACTCTTGGGCGGTATCAGCCTGTTATCCCCGGAGTACCTTTTATCCGTTGAGCGATGGCCCTTCCATACAGAACCACCGGATCACTATGACCTGCTTTCGCACCTGCTCGAGCCGTCACTCTCGCAGTCAAGCTAGCTTATGCCATTGCACTAACCTCCTGATGTCCGACCAGGATTAGCTAACCTTCGTGCTCCTCCGTTACTCTTTAGGAGGAGACCGCCCCAGTCAAACTACCCACCAGACACTGTCCGCAACCCGGATTACGGGTCTACGTTAGAACACCAGCCATTAAAGGGTGGTATTTCAAGGATGGCTCCACGCAGACTGGCGTCCACGCTTCAAAGCCTCCCACCTATCCTACACATCAAGGACCAGTGTTCAGTGTCAAGCTATAGTAAAGGTTCACGGGGTCTTTCCGTCTTGCCGCGGGTACACTGCATCTTCACAGCGATTTCAATTTCACTGAGTCTCGGGTGGAGACAGCCTGGCCATCATTACGCCATTCGTGCAGGTCGGAACTTACCCGACAAGGAATTTCGCTACCTTAGGACCGTTATAGTTACGGCCGCCGTTTACCGGGGCTTCGATCAAGAGCTTCGCGTTGCCGCTAACCCCATCAATTAACCTTCCGGCACCGGGCAGGCGTCACACCGTATACGTCCACTTTCGTGTTTGCACAGTGCTGTGTTTTTAATAAACAGTTGCAGCCAGCTGGTATCTTCGACTGATTTCAGCTCCACCCGCAGGGGCTTCACCTACATATCAGCGTGCCTTCTCCCGAAGTTACGGCACCATTTTGCCTAGTTCCTTCACCCGAGTTCTCTCAAGCGCCTTGGTATTCTCTACCTGACCACCTGTGTCGGTTTGGGGTACGATTTGATGTTACCTGATGCTTAGAGGCTTTTCCTGGAAGCAGGGCATTTGTTGCTTCAGCACCGTAGTGCCTCGTCATCACACCTCAGCGTTAACAAGGTTCCGGATTTACCTGGAACCTCCGCCTACATGCTTAAACCGGGACAACCGTCGCCCGGCCAACATAGCCTTCTCCGTCCCCCCTTCGCAGTAACACCGAGTACAGGAATATTAACCTGTTTCCCATCGACTACGCCTTTCGGCCTCGCCTTAGGGGTCGACTCACCCTGCCCCGATTAACGTTGGACAGGAACCCTTGGTCTTCCGGCGAGCGGGTTTTTCACCCGCTTTATCGTTACTTATGTCAGCATTCGCACTTCTGATACCTCCAGCATGCCTCACAGCACACCTTCAACGGCTTACAGAACGCTCCCCTACCCAACAACACATAGTGTCGCTGCCGCAGCTTCGGTGCATGGTTTAGCCCCGTTACATCTTCCGCGCAGGCCGACTCGACCAGTGAGCTATTACGCTTTCTTTAAATGATGGCTGCTTCTAAGCCAACATCCTGGCTGTCTGTGCCTTCCCACATCGTTTCCCACTTAACCATGACTTTGGGACCTTAGCTGGCGGTCTGGGTTGTTTCCCTCTTCACGACGGACGTTAGCACCCGCCGTGTGTCTCCCGTGATAACATTCTCCGGTATTCGCAGTTTGCATCGGGTTGGTAAGCCGGGATGGCCCCCTAGCCGAAACAGTGCTCTACCCCCGGAGATGAATTCACGAGGCGCTACCTAAATAGCTTTCGGGGAGAACCAGCTATCTCCCGGTTTGATTGGCCTTTCACCCCCAGCCACAGGTCATCCGCTAATTTTTCAACATTAGTCGGTTCGGTCCTCCAGTTAGTGTTACCCAACCTTCAACCTGCCCATGGCTAGATCACCGGGTTTCGGGTCTATACCCTGCAACTTAACGCCCAGTTAAGACTCGGTTTCCCTTCGGCTCCCCTATACGGTTAACCTTGCTACAGAATATAAGTCGCTGACCCATTATACAAAAGGTACGCAGTCACACCACAAGGGTGCTCCCACTGCTTGTACGTACACGGTTTCAGGTTCTTTTTCACTCCCCTCGCCGGGGTTCTTTTCGCCTTTCCCTCACGGTACTGGTTCACTATCGGTCAGTCAGGAGTATTTAGCCTTGGAGGATGGTCCCCCCATATTCAGACAGGATACCACGTGTCCCGCCCTACTCTTCGAGTTCACAGCAAGTGTATCTTCGTGTACGGGAGTATCACCCTGTACCCTGCGACTTTCCAGACGCTTCCACTGACACACATGCTGATTCAGACTCCGGGCTGCTCCCCGTTCGCTCGCCGCTACTGGGGGAATCTCGGTTGATTTCTTTTCCTCAGGGTACTTAGATGTTTCAGTTCCCCTGGTTCGCTTCGTTAAGCTATGTATTCACTTAACGATAGTGTGACGAGTCACACTGGGTTTCCCCATTCGGAAATCGTCGGTTATAACGGTTCATATCACCTTACCGACGCTTATCGCAGATTAGCACGTCCTTCATCGCCTCTGACTGCCTAGGCATCCACCGTGTACGCTTGGTCGCTTAACCTCACAACCCGAAGATGTTTCACTTCATGATTGCGAAAATTTGAGAGACTCTGACACACCGCTTATCTGTTCCTGTTTCGGAGAACAGACACGGCGTGTCGTTTCAATTTTCAGCTTGATCCAGATTTTTAAAGAGCAAATATCTCAAACATGACTTAACAGTCAGTTTTGAGATACTGATTGGTTGTGCCTTTCACTCACACCCAGCAAGTGGCGTCCCCTAGGGGATTCGAACCCCTGTTGCCGCCGTGAAAGGGCGGAGTCCTAACCGCTAGACGAAGGGGACACGATGTGTCGCGACTTCGCAGCCGTCTTGCTCGTTACTTTTCATCAGACAATCTGTGTGAGCACTGCAAAGGCAGGTTCTTTAAGGTAAGGAGGTGATCCAACCGCAGGTTCCCCTACGGTTACCTTGTTACGACTTCACCCCAGTCATGAATCACAAAGTGGTAAGCGCCCTCCCGAAGGTTAAGCTACCTACTTCTTTTGCAACCCACTCCCATGGTGTGACGGGCGGTGTGTACAAGGCCCGGGAACGTATTCACCGTAGCATTCTGATCTACGATTACTAGCGATTCCGACTTCATGGAGTCGAGTTGCAGACTCCAATCCGGACTACGACGCACTTTATGAGGTCCGCTTGCTCTCGCGAGGTCGCTTCTCTTTGTATGCGCCATTGTAGCACGTGTGTAGCCCTACTCGTAAGGGCCATGATGACTTGACGTCATCCCCACCTTCCTCCAGTTTATCACTGGCAGTCTCCTTTGAGTTCCCGGCCTAACCGCTGGCAACAAAGGATAAGGGTTGCGCTCGTTGCGGGACTTAACCCAACATTTCACAACACGAGCTGACGACAGCCATGCAGCACCTGTCTCAGAGTTCCCGAAGGCACCAAAGCATCTCTGCTAAGTTCTCTGGATGTCAAGAGTAGGTAAGGTTCTTCGCGTTGCATCGAATTAAACCACATGCTCCACCGCTTGTGCGGGCCCCCGTCAATTCATTTGAGTTTTAACCTTGCGGCCGTACTCCCCAGGCGGTCGACTTAACGCGTTAGCTCCGGAAGCCACTCCTCAAGGGAACAACCTCCAAGTCGACATCGTTTACGGCGTGGACTACCAGGGTATCTAATCCTGTTTGCTCCCCACGCTTTCGCACCTGAGCGTCAGTCTTTGTCCAGGGGGCCGCCTTCGCCACCGGTATTCCTCCAGATCTCTACGCATTTCACCGCTACACCTGGAATTCTACCCCCCTCTACAAGACTCTAGCCTGCCAGTTTCGAATGCAGTTCCCAGGTTGAGCCCGGGGATTTCACATCCGACTTGACAGACCGCCTGCGTGCGCTTTACGCCCAGTAATTCCGATTAACGCTTGCACCCTCCGTATTACCGCGGCTGCTGGCACGGAGTTAGCCGGTGCTTCTTCTGCGAGTAACGTCAATTGCTGCGGTTATTAACCGCAACACCTTCCTCCTCGCTGAAAGTACTTTACAACCCGAAGGCCTTCTTCATACACGCGGCATGGCTGCATCAGGCTTGCGCCCATTGTGCAATATTCCCCACTGCTGCCTCCCGTAGGAGTCTGGACCGTGTCTCAGTTCCAGTGTGGCTGGTCATCCTCTCAGACCAGCTAGGGATCGTCGCCTAGGTGAGCCATTACCCCACCTACTAGCTAATCCCATCTGGGCACATCTGATGGCAAGAGGCCCGAAGGTCCCCCTCTTTGGTCTTGCGACGTTATGCGGTATTAGCTACCGTTTCCAGTAGTTATCCCCCTCCATCAGGCAGTTTCCCAGACATTACTCACCCGTCCGCCGCTCGTCACCCAGGGAGCAAGCTCCCCCGTGCTACCGCTCGACTTGCATGTGTTAGGCCTGCCGCCAGCGTTCAATCTGAGCCATGATCAAACTCTTCAATTTAAGTTTGATGCTCGTGAATTAAACTTCGTAATGAATTACGTATGTTCACTCAGAGACTTGGTATTCATTTATTGTCCGAAGACATTAAGAATCCATGTCACTTTGAGTGCCCACACAGATTGTCTGATAAATTGTTAAAGAGCAGTGCAACGCGGCTTTCGCTCACCGTTGCGAGGTGGCGTATATTACGCTTTCCTCTTTCAGAGTCAAGCGTTTATTTTCGCTTTTCTCTTCAACCGACCCGGCTGTTTGTGTGAAGTGATTCACATCCGCCGTGTCGATGGAGGCGCATTATAGGGATCCCAGTTTTTAGCACAAGCATTTTTTCGATCTTTTCTGCTGACTGTTCTTTTTTCGTTCTTTTCGCCGAAATCCCACGCGATCCGCTCAAATAATGACGCAATTCTCCCTTGATCAAGCCGAATAATAGGATCACAGTCTTCTCTATAATGCTCATTAGTAGAGGTTGATATGTCCGCAGTACTCCGTCCCTATAAAGATCTTTTCCCTAAACAAGGCGATCGCGTCATGATCGACAGCAGTAGCGTGGTCATTGGCGATGTCCGAATGGACGATGACGTCAGTATCTGGCCCCTGGTCGCTATACGCGGCGATGTTAACTATGTCTCTATTGGCGCACGCACCAATATTCAGGATGGCAGCGTACTGCATGTCACCCATAAATCCTCTTATAACCCCGAAGGCAATCCACTGATCGTTGGCGAAGAAGTAACTGTCGGCCACAAAGTGATGTTGCACGGCTGCACGATTGGCAATCGCGTTCTGGTGGGTATGGGATCGATTTTGTTGGATGGGGTAGTAGTAGAAGATGAGGTGATGATTGGTGCCGGGAGTCTGGTGCCGCAAAACAAACGGCTGGAAAGTGGCTTTCTCTATTTAGGCAGTCCGGTAAAACAGATCCGCCCCCTGACGGAAGCGGAAAAGGAAGGTCTGAAGTATTCAGCCAATAACTATGTTAAATGGAAGAATGACTATCTGGATCAGCAGAGCCAGAACCATCCCTGATCGTCTTCTTCGCCCGCGCGAATCACATCGCTGGCTTCTTCTTCCAGATCCCAGCGATGTTCGCGAAAAAGATCCAGTGGAAGACCGTCGCCAAAACGACGCACCAGCGTTGCCCCTTCAATAGCACACATCATTTGCATGCCATGCACCAGAGCGGGAAAACAGACGGCCAGCTTTTCATCGTCCCACGTTTCCCGATCCGGAAACTGGATCGCCTGATTCATACTGACAGTTCCTGTTTAAGCTTTTCAATAACCGGATCTACTGCAGGCAATACACCGTGCCACAGCATTACGGCATGTGCGGCCTGCCCCACCAGCATCCCCAGCCCATCAGCGAGATGTTTTGCGCCTTGCTGTTCACACCAGTTCAGAAAAGGCGTTTTGCCCTTTTGGTAGAACATGTCATAGCAGTGAACCTGCGCGTTAACTAATGAAGAGGGAATGGCGGGAACGTCGCCAGCAATACCGCTTGAGGTTGCATTAATGATCAGATCAAATTCATGCCCGCTCAGGTCGTCCATGGCTACTGCGTGAATACTGCCGGTATGGGCAAACAGGGTGGCCAGCTCTACCGCACGAGAATAAGTACGATTGGTAATGGTCACTGCGCAATCCAGCGAGAGCAGCGGGAGGATCACCCCACGCGAAGCACCACCCGCACCGATCAGCAGAATACGTGCGCCAGGTTTGATAAATGACAGGCGTTCCAGATCGCTCAGTAAGCCAATACCGTCCGTGTTGTCCCCCAGAATCCGACCATCTTCAAGCCGCTTAAGGGTATTCACAGCGCCTGCCAGGGACGCACGCTCCGTTAACTCATCGGCGCGCTCGAATGCCTCCTCTTTAAAAGGCACGGTGACATTGGCACCTTTTCCGCCACCAGCAAAGAAGCTATCCAGCGTCGTCACAAAGGCATCAACAGGCGCAAGCACACGACCATATGGGTGCTCGATCCGCAGCTGCTGCGCAAACTGCTGATGTATAAACGGTGACTTGCTGTGAGCGATTGGATTACCAAAAACGGCGTATGCTTCCATTTGATTACCCCTGGCGAAAACGTTCGCCGGTCAAAGCATCACGGATTTCTGACGGATTCAGGCGGCCACCGGTTTCACCGATAACCACAGGGAAATCGTCACCAAACTGCGCCAACACCTCTTCTGAAGTGCGGCAAGGAGGCAAGCCCGTCAGATTGGCGCTGGTAGAGACCAGCGGTTTACCAAAACGATTACAGAGTTCGATCACCAATGGATGGTCTGTCACGCGAACGGCGAGTGAATCAAACCGTCCCGTCAGCCAACGCGGCGTTGTTGGCAGAGCCGGGAATACAAAGGTCACAGGACCCGGCCAGGCCGCAAAAATGGTCTCACGCTGCGCTGACGTCAACGTGGAATCATCAATATAAGGTTTAAGCTGTTCGAAACAGGCGGCGATGAGAATCAGCCCTTTTTCAACCGGTCTCTGCTTGAGTGTTAACAGGCGCGTTACGGCAATTTCGCTGTCGGGATCGCATCCCACCCCAAAAACAGCTTCTGTTGGATAAGCGATGACGTCTTCGTTATTCAGTACGTCCACCGCATGCGCAATGGAGCCTGATTGCAGGTTATTATTCACTTTTTTGATCCGCCGAAACCGGCTTTCCACATTGTTTACTGGCGCAAAAAAGCTTCGTGCCTTGCGCCGTTTTCTTCTCGATAAGTAGCGGGTAGTGGCACTCAGGACAACTCCCCGCCACCGGTTTGAAATTGGTAACGAACTGACATTCAGGATACCGATTGCAGGAGTAGAATGTCTTACCATAACGTGAACGCCGTTGAACAAGATGGCCGCTGTCGCATTGCGGACAGGCTAAGGCTGTTTCATCGGGTTTATCAATTTGTTCAGTGTGATCGCATTCAGGATAGCGGCTGCAGCCGATAAACATGCCGAAACGGCCCTGACGTAGCGCCAGATCGCCGCCACATTGCGGGCATGCCTGTCCCTCCAGAACTTTAACAATATGCCCATCCGCCTGGCTTTTCAGGGGACGGACATAATCACAGTCTGGATAATGTGAACAACCGAGAAACGGCCCGTGCTTACCGGACCGGATAACAAGCTCTGCCCCGCACTGCGGGCAGGGCTCGTTTTTATGCACCGTAAATAGTGCTGATTTGGCCATAACAACTCTTGGTGCTGCATCGTGAATTAATGCAGCATACCTTCATTCACTTCAAAGAGTAATTCTTCCATTTGCTGATAGGCATTTTCACAGCCTGGAATGTTGAACAGAACCATCAGGATGACCCATTTCAGATCTTCCAGCTCAAATTCTGCCGTATCCAGCGCCATGACACGCTCTATCACCATTTCTCGCGTTTCGAGGTTCAGCACCTGAATCTGCTCAAGGAATAAGATAAATCCCCGGCAACTGGCATCCAGCCTTTCACACTCTTCAGCCGTATAGATGCGTACAGACAGCGGGTCGGAAATCAACTGCATCGGTTCGGCAAGGCCTTCCTGATAATCAGCCAATTTTTCCAGCCATATTAACGCGTTGTAAATATCTTCCCGTTCGAAACCTGCATCGGTAAGATCGCGTGTAAGTTTGTCCTGATCCACGCGTGCTTCAGCTTCGTTATGGATGTAAGTCTCAAACAAATACATGAGTACGTCGAACATGGCTTGCCCTCCTTAATCGGACATAGCCGCCGGGTACAGCTGCGATCCATCCTGCTAACTCCAGTTCGAGTAGCTGTGCTACCGTTACTGGCACAGGTTGGCCGGCACGTTCAGCGACAACGTCAACAGGTGTTACCTCATCTCCTACGTTAGCCAGGAGCTCAGGAAATGGCAATGCTACCTGGTCCTGATCTGATGAATAAAGCCAGTTTTCGGGATCCTCAGGCAGCCAGTTAAAGCCATGTCGCAAACTTTCCAGAATATCGGCTGCCTCCGTCACTGGCGTGGCGCCTTGTTTTATTAGCCAGTGAGGACCTTCACATCCGGGATTTCCTATCGCGCCCGGCAGCGCAAAGACTTCACGTCCCTGTTCAAGTGCGCATTTCGCGGTAACGAGTGAACCGCTTCTTATCTGGGCTTCTATGACGAATACCCCCTGACTGAGGCCGCTAATGATGCGATTGCGCCGGGGGAAGTTACCGGGCCAGGGGGATGTAGCAAGGGGAAACTCCGACACTACGGCGCCACCGCTGTCAACAAGGCGCGTGGCCAGCGAAGTATGCCGGCGTGGATAGACCTCTGATAAGCCATTCCCCAAAACCGCCACGCTTTTCCCCTTAACGGTGAGTGCGGCACGATGCGCGACTCCATCAATCCCGCATGCCAGACCACTGGTAATCGTCAGGCCCGCCTGGGCTAGCTGTTCGCAAAGAATCGTTCCCCAGCGCTCCCCGTACCAGGAGTGGGAACGACTGCCAACGACAGCCAGCTGCAGGCTCGATAGCGCCTGCACGTTCCCCCTGACGAAAAGTGCACCCGGATAGTCCGCAATTGCGCGTAGCTGGGCTGGGTACAGGACGCTATCTGCACATATCAGATGATGACCCGGCTCAGCCAACCACTGCATGCTGCGCTCAATTTCACGCGGCGAAAATGAAAAAAACCGCGTCTTTTGCTTTTGAGTCAGCCCCATTCCTGCCAGCACAGCGTCGTCAATATGGATCTCGCGCTGCAGCTGCTGCGCTATTGCCACCATCTTATCGCCGTACAAATCCCCAATGCTTATGAGGCGTAACCATATCTCTGTGGATGTCATCCTTTCCCCTGCCACAAGCCGCTATAGCAATCTTTGCGATTGGTCACTGATGCTGTCAATCAGAGGGGGTTTTGTCTAGAATAGAGGGTATATTCTTATCAACTCCTGAACACGACTCTGGAAAAATATGGCAGTTTTGCAAGTGTTACATATCCCGGACGAGCGCCTTCGCAAAGTCGCCGAGCCGGTTAAAGAAGTGAATGCAGAAATTCAACGTATCGTCGATGATATGTTCGATACAATGTATGCCGAAGAAGGCATCGGTCTTGCGGCTACGCAGGTTGATATTCATCAGCGCATCATCGTGATTGATGTCTCCGAAAACCGTGAAGGACGCCTGGTATTAATTAACCCGGAATTACTGGAAAAAAGCGGCGAAACCGGTATCGAAGAAGGCTGCCTCTCTATTCCTGAGCAGAGAGCGCTGGTTCCTCGTGCAGAGAAAGTTAAAATCCGCGCGCTCGATCGCGACGGTAAGCCATTCGAACTGGAAGCGGACGATCTGCTGGCCATCTGCATTCAGCACGAGATGGATCATCTGGTTGGTAAACTGTTTATCGATTACCTCTCTCCACTGAAACAGCAACGCATTCGTCAGAAAGTAGAGAAACTGGATCGCATGCGCGCTCGCGCATAACGTGACCCCGGATACAAGGAATAACGTGTCTACATCACTACGTATCATCTTCGCAGGAACACCTGACTTCGCAGCGCGTCATCTGGACGCGCTGTTGTCGTCTGGCCATCAGGTTGTTGGCGTTTTTACTCAGCCCGATCGCCCGGCAGGCCGCGGTAAAAAATTGATGCCGAGCCCGGTTAAGGTGCTGGCAGAAGAACACGGCTTACCGGTGTTTCAGCCTGCTTCGTTACGGCCGCAGGAAAACCAGCAGCTGGTCGCTGATTTAAATGCGGATGTCATGGTGGTTGTGGCATATGGCCTCATCCTGCCAAAAGCGGTGCTGGATATGCCGCGCCTGGGTTGCATTAATGTCCACGGCTCACTGCTTCCGCGCTGGCGCGGTGCGGCACCAATACAACGTTCGTTGTGGGCAGGGGATGCCGATACAGGTGTGACGATCATGCAGATGGACGTGGGTCTGGATACTGGCGACATGCTTTATAAGCTGTCTTGCCCGATTACTGCCGAAGACACCAGCGCTACGCTGTATGACAAACTGGCGGAGCTTGGGCCAAAAGGTCTAATTGAGACGCTGCAACAGCTGGCAGATAACCGTACTCAGCCTGAAGTCCAGGACGAAGCCCTGGTGACCTATGCCGAAAAGCTCAGCAAAGAAGAGGCTCGCCTCGACTGGTCACTTTCCGCTGCTCAGCTTGAACGTTGTATCCGCGCATTTAATCCCTGGCCAATGAGTTGGCTGGAGATAGACGGGCAGCCGGTGAAAGTCTGGCAGGCCTCCGTAATTGCCGGACAGGCAAGCGCCGCTCCCGGCACGATTATTGAAGCCAGCAAGCAGGGTATCCAGGTCGCAACTGTTGAAGGGATCCTGAATCTGGAATCCTTACAACCTGCAGGTAAAAAAGCCATGAGCGCGCAGGACCTTCTGAACTCACGCCGTGAATGGTTTACGCCTGGCAATAGTCTCGCCTGAGATCATCTCCATTTAAGGCCCGGTGTTTCCGGGCATTTTTATTTTTGCACTTATGAAAAAACAAAATTTACGCAGCCTGGCAGCACAGGCGATTGAGCAAGTGGTCGAACAGGGCCAATCACTGAGCAATGTCCTGCCACCGTTCCAGCAAAAAGTTTCCGATAAAGACAAGGCACTGCTTCAGGAGTTGTGCTTTGGCGTCCTGCGCACGCTGCCCCAGCTGGAGTGGCTGATCGGCAAACTGATGGCACGCCCGATGGCGGGTAAACAGCGCGTGCTTCACTATCTGATCATGGTCGGTTTCTATCAGTTACTGCATACCCGTATTCCGCCTCATGCTGCACTGGCCGAGACAGTAGAAGGTGCGGTTGCGGTAAAGCGCCCGCAGCTTAAAGGACTGGTTAACGGCGTGTTACGTCAGTTCCAGCGCCAACAGGATGAGTTGCTGGGTGAATTTGCCCGCTCGGAAAAACGCTTCCTGCATCCTGACTGGTTATTAAAGCGTCTGCAAAAAGCCTATCCGCAGCAGTGGGAAACACTGATTGAGGCCAATAACCAGCGGCCGCCAATGTGGTTACGCGTCAACCGCAACCACCACTCTCGCGATGCCTGGTTGGCACTGCTGGAAGAAGCCGGGATGAGCGGATTCCCGCATCCGGATTATAGCGATGCGGTTCGTCTGGCCGCACCGGCGCCGGTGCATGCTCTTCCTGGATTTGAACAAGGCTGGGTTACCGTTCAGGATGCCTCCGCCCAGGGTTGTATGACCTGGCTTGAACCGCAAAATGGCGAGCGTATTCTCGATCTGTGCGCCGCGCCAGGCGGCAAGACCACGCATATCCTTGAAGTCGCACCGCAGGCAAGCGTTATGGCCGTCGACGTTGACGAACAGCGTCTTTCCCGTGTTTATGAGAATCTCAAACGTCTGGGCATGAAGGCCGAGGTTAAGCAGGGCGACGGACGGACGCCTGCTCAGTGGTGCGCAGATGAGCAGTTCGACCGTATTTTACTGGATGCGCCTTGTTCCGCTACCGGAGTGATCCGCCGTCATCCGGATATTAAATGGTTACGCCGTGACCGGGATATCAATGAGCTGGCGCAGCTGCAGTCAGAGATCCTGGACGCCATCTGGCCACATCTGAAAACAGGTGGCACGCTGGTTTATGCTACCTGTTCCGTACTGCCAGAGGAAAACTGTCAGCAGATCGCGGCGTTCCTGAAGCGTACGCCTGATGCCCGTCTGCATCTGACCGGTACACCAGAGCAGCCCGGCAAACAAAACCTGCCTGGGGCAGAAGAAGGCGACGGCTTCTTTTACGCTAAGCTAATCAAAGAGTGATGTTGATAACGGGTCACAAGATATGAAGATAATCATTCTGGGCGCGGGACAGGTGGGCGGAACGCTGGCAGAAAACCTGGTCGGTGAGAATAACGACATCACTATCGTTGATACTAATGGCGATCGTCTGCGCGGCCTGCAGGATAAATTCGATCTGCGCGTGGTTCAGGGGCATGGCTCTCATCCGCGGGTGTTACGTGAAGCCGGTGCTGATGATGCCGACATGCTGGTTGCTGTTACCAGTTCAGATGAAACCAATATGGTTGCCTGTCAGGTCGCCTATTCGCTATTCAACACTCCGAACCGCATCGCACGCATCCGTTCCCCGGATTACGTGCGTGACGCCGATAAGTTGTTCAATTCCGATGCGGTTCCTATCGATCATTTGATCGCGCCAGAACAGCTGGTTATCGACAGTATCTACCGGCTTATCGAATACCCGGGTGCGCTGCAGGTGGTGAATTTTGCGGAAGGCAAAGTCAGCCTTGCGGTGGTGAAAGCCTATTACGGGGGCCCATTAATTGGTAACGCGCTCTCCACCATGCGCGAACATATGCCGCACATCGATACCCGTGTTGCCGCGATTTTCCGTCATGACCGCCCTATCCGACCACAAGGCTCTACCATTGTCGAAGCCGGGGATGAAGTCTTCTTTATTGCCGCATCGCAGCATATTCGTGCCGTGATGAGTGAGCTTCAGCGACTGGAGAAACCCTATAAACGGATCATGCTGGTCGGGGGCGGTAATATCGGTGCTGGTCTGGCTCGCCAGCTGGAAAAAGATTACAGCGTAAAATTGATCGAACGCGATCAGCAGCGTGCTTCTGAGCTGGCAGAAAAACTGCAGAATACGATCGTTTTCTATGGTGATGCGTCGGATCAGGAGTTGCTTGCCGAAGAACATATCGATCAAGTCGATCTTTTCATTGCGGTCACCAACGACGACGAAGCCAACATCATGTCAGCGATGCTGGCAAAACGGATGGGTGCGAAGAAGGTTATGGTGCTCATCCAGCGCAAAGCCTATGTCGATTTGGTGCAGGGAAGCGTTATCGATATTGCGATTTCCCCACAACAGGCCACCATTTCTGCCCTGCTGAGCCATGTACGTAAAGCGGATATCGTGGGGGTGTCTTCCCTGCGTCGTGGAGTTGCGGAGGCTATCGAAGCCGTGGCTCATGGCGATGAGAGCACGTCCCGCGTAGTTGGACGAACCATTGACGAGATTAAGCTCCCGCCGGGTACTATCATTGGTGCGGTAGTGCGGGGTAATGATGTGATGATCGCCAATGATAATCTGCGTATCGAGCAGGGCGATCACGTCATCATGTTCCTGACTGATAAAAAGTTTATTACCGACGTCGAACGCCTGTTCCAGCCAAGTCCTTTCTTCCTGTAATACCAGAAAGGTGCTGTTATCAGCACCTTTTCTTTTTAACCCAATAATATGTAAGGGTTATATTTCTGTGACGCATGTCTCTCTTCAATGGCAATCCGCTAATGATTTGTTAAACTTGTATCTGTCAGCTGGCACAAGGAGAACATAATGAGTTTTATTAAAGAGTTTCGCGAATTTGCGATGCGCGGAAATGTAGTGGATTTGGCTGTGGGTGTAATTATTGGTGCAGCGTTTGGTAAGATCGTTTCATCACTGGTTGCCGATATCATCATGCCCCCACTCGGACTATTGATTGGCGGGATTGATTTCAAACAATTCGCTATAACCCTGCGTGAAGCCCAGGGTGATATACCTGCGGTAGTCATGCACTACGGCGTGTTTATTCAGAACGTATTTGATTTTGTGATTGTTGCTTTCGCCATCTTCATGGCTATTAAGCTCATCAACAGATTGAACCGTAAGAAAAAAGAAGAACCGGCTGCGCCTGCAGCTCCATCGAAAGAAGAAGTGTTGCTGACGGAAATTCGTGACTTACTGAAAGCGCAGACCAACCGCACTTTGTAAGACTCTGAAAGCAAGAAGGCCAGTGGTAAGAAAGCGATTTGCTTGCTTGCCACTGGCCTCCCAGTTACCCCGTTTTGCATGTTTAGTTTTACGCAGATAACTTCCTTTCCCTTTCTTATTCTTCTCAATCCGCTGCCTGAATAAAGGATCATGTAATAATGCTTCGATAGCGTTATCGTTGATTTGACCTTTCTTGTGCTGATAATGGCTCATAATTTCTCCGGTATAATGTAAATCGACGCAAGTGTAGAAGTCGTTGGCAATAAAATCAACAGCCGTGCGCTCCTCCATTTGCACCTTGTTCAAGTGTTTCAAGGATGGAGCAGTAAACGCTGCTGTGCGCAGTGCCACAACAGGCATCGTTCAGCCGCTGCAGAGACAGACGCATCGTTTGTAACTCTTCAATGCGCGCTTCGACTTCACTCAGCCTCGCCTGCACAATGCTTTTTGATTCCTGGCAGGTATGATGTTCAGGATCGATGCGGATCGACAACAGCTCGCGGATCGATTCCAGGGTAAATCCCAGCTGTCGGGCATGGCGAATAAATTTCAGACGCTGAAGATCCTTATCGGTATACAGCCGAAAGCCCCCTTCAGTGCGTACCTCATGCTCCATCATCTGCTGCTTTTCGTAATAACGAATGGTGTCAGGCGTGACGTCAGCCAGCTTCGCAATTTCACCAATACGATACATCGTTAGTCCTCACTCATTTTTCGCGCTAACCGATCAGCGTAGTCGCCGTGCAGGAATTCTGTACTCACGCCCGCCTGTCGAAGCTTAAGCTCCAGAAGCGTGAGACGACGGCTGTACTCCATGTGCTCGGCAGAGCCCTGACTGACCGTATTGAGTAATTGGGTAAGCTCAACCGCCTCTTTACGCTGCTCAAGCTCTGGCGGCAGGCAACCTGCATTTTTCAACATCCGATAGCCTGACCGCAGTTCAGGAGGAACATGTGAATCATCGTCCAGTATCAGCGCTTGGCCACTTCCGGGCAGGTTATCAAATTCGCCCTGGCGTTGGGCATCAAGAATGTGTCGTTCTGCCCACTGGTCGAGTAACCACATAGCAAAACTCCGCAGAAAATGGAAAGAATATAACTATTGTAGGAAAGTGGGGATCCAGTAGATATAAAAAAACCCGCCGGGGCGGGTTTTTTTACGTTACTACAGATTACTCTGCAGCAGCTTCTGCTTTCTCTGAACGATCAACCAGCTCGATGTAAGCCATCGGCGCGTTGTCGCCTGCACGGAAGCCACACTTCAGAATACGAGTGTAACCACCGGCACGGCTCGCGAAACGCGGGCCCAGTTCGTTAAACAGTTTTGCCACGATCTCGTTATCACGAGTACGGGCGAATGCCAGACGACGATTAGCAACGCTGTCAGTCTTGGCAAGAGTAATCAGCGGCTCAACTACGCGACGCAGCTCTTTCGCTTTAGGCAGGGTCGTCTTGATGATTTCATGACGAACCAGTGAACCTGCCATGTTGCGGAACATAGCCTGGCGATGGCTGCTGTTGCGGTTCAGTTGACGACCACTCTTACGATGGCGCATGACCTTATCCTTCTCAGTAAAACCTTAACCTGTGATCCGGTTACTCGTCAGCAATGCTTGCCGGTGGCCAGTTTTCCAGGCGCATGCCCAGAGACAGACCACGTGAAGCCAGCACGTCTTTAATCTCGGTAAGAGATTTTTTACCCAGGTTCGGCGTTTTCAGCAACTCAACCTCGGTACGCTGTACCAGATCACCGATATAGTGGATAGCTTCTGCCTTGAGGCAGTTAGCAGAGCGGACAGTCAATTCCAGATCGTCAACAGGGCGCAGCAGGATCGGATCGAATTCTGGTTTCTCTTCTTTCACTTCCGGCTGACGTACATCACGTAAGTCAACGAAAGCTTCCAGTTGTTCTGCCAGGATGGTTGCCGCACGACGAATCGCCTCTTCAGGATCGATTGTGCCATTGGTTTCCATTTCGATGACCAGCTTGTCCAGGTCGGTACGCTGTTCTACACGCGCTGCTTCAACATTGTAGGCAATACGCTCTACAGGGCTGTAGCATGCGTCGACCAGCAGACGGCCGATTGGGCGCTCATCTTCTTCCGAATGAATTCGGGCAGAAGCCGGCACATAACCACGACCGCGCTGAACTTTGATACGCATGCTAATAGCTGCGTTCTCATCGGTCAGGTGGCAGATCACGTGCTGCGGCTTGACGATTTCGACATCACCGTCGTGGGTGATATCGGCTGCAGTCACAGGGCCAATGCCAGATTTATTCAGAGTAAGAATAACTTCATCTTTACCCTGAACTCTCACCGCCAGCCCTTTCAGGTTGAGCAGGATTTCAAGGATATCTTCCTGAACGCCTTCTTTGGTGCTGTACTCATGAAGTACACCATCAATCTCAACCTCGGTCACCGCGCAACCCGGCATCGATGAGAGCAGAATACGGCGCAGTGCGTTACCCAGAGTATGGCCAAAGCCACGCTCTAAAGGCTCAAGGGTCACCTTGGCGTGCGTCGAACTCACTTGCTCGATATCTACCAGGCGCGGTTTTAGAAACTCTGTCACAGAACCCTGCATTGTGTCCTCTCTTTGGTACTAAGCTTTACTTGGAGTAAAGCTCGACGATCAGGTGTTCGTTAATGTCCGCAGACAGATCAGAACGTTCCGGCTGACGCTTGAACGTACCTTCCATCTTGCCAGCATCAACTTCCAGCCAGGTTGGCTTTTCACGCTGCTCAGCCAGCTCCAGAGCGGCTTTCACGCGAGATTGCTTTTTCGCTTTCTCACGAATGCTAACAACGTCATTCGCTTTAACCTGATAAGAAGCGATGTTAACAACACGACCGTTTACCATGATTGCTTTATGGCTAACCATCTGACGTGCTTCAGCACGAGTGGCGCCAAAGCCCATACGGTATACAACGTTGTCCAGACGACCTTCCAGCAGAGCCAACAGGTTTTCACCGGTGTTGCCTTTCAGACGTGCTGCTTCTTTATAGTAGTTACGGAACTGACGCTCCAGCACACCGTACATACGGCGAACTTTCTGCTTTTCACGCAACTGCACACCATAGTCAGACAGACGCGGTTTACGCGCACCGTGCTGGCCAGGAGCTTGTTCAATTTTACACTTGGTATCGATCGCGCGAACGCCAGACTTAAGGAATAAGTCGGTGCCCTCACGACGGCTCAGCTTGAGCTTAGGACCCAAATATCTTGCCATTTTCTATCTCCAACAATCCTAGAAAACGAACGCGTTATACGCGACGTTTTTTCGGCGGACGACAACCGTTATGAGGGATCGGAGTCACATCAGTAATATTAGTGATGCGGAAACCAGCGGCGTTCAGAGCACGAACAGTAGATTCGCGACCCGGACCCGGACCTTTTACCATAACTTCCAGATTCTTGATGCCGTATTCTTTTACGGCTTCAGCGCAACGCTCTGCTGCAACCTGAGCTGCGAACGGAGTTGATTTGCGTGAACCACGGAAACCGGAACCACCGGCTGTTGCCCAACCCAGTGCGTTACCCTGACGATCAGTAATAGTAACGATGGTGTTGTTGAAAGAAGCATGGATATGAGCCACGCCGTCAGAGACTTGTTTTCTTACACGCTTACGTGCACGAACTGGTGCCTTTGCCATTATTCAATCACCCCGATTATTTCTTGATCGGTTTGCGCGGACCCTTACGGGTACGTGCGTTGGTCTTGGTACGCTGGCCGCGAACCGGGAGACCACGACGATGACGCAAACCGCGATAGCAACCAAGATCCATAAGGCGCTTGATGCTCATGCTAACTTCACGGCGCAGATCACCTTCAACGACAAATTTGGCAACTTCGTCACGCAGCGTGTCGATTTGTTCTTCAGACAGCTCACTGATCTTAACATCTTCAGCGATACCCGCTGCAGCCAGAATGGCTTTGGAACGGGTCTTGCCGACGCCGTAGATCGAAGTTAATGCGATCACAGCATGTTTCTGATCAGGAATGTTAATGCCTGCTATACGGGCCACTATGCACTCCTACTATTTAATATGTACGCACCATGCTGAAAAGCCCGTTTTCAGGATACTCAAATGGAAACGTACAGACATACAAAAGATTGGCTGGCTAATCTAGCCAGCTCAACCCAACTTTGCAAGAAAAATATGCGAAATAATCAGCCTTGGCGCTGTTTATGCTTCGGCTCGGCACTGCAAATCACACGGATGACACCATCACGCTTAACGATTTTGCAGTTACGGCATAATTTCTTGACGGAAGCACGAACTTTCATTTTTACTCTCCGTAACTTCTCGGGCGCCCTGTTAGCGGCCGTAGCCTTTCAGGTTCGCCTTCTTCAATGCAGACTCGTACTGACTTGACATCATCAGAGTTTGCACTTGAGCCATAAAGTCCATAATCACGACAACAACGATAAGCAGTGAAGTCCCACCAAAGTAGAACGGTACTTTCATTGCATCACGCATGAACTCCGGGATCAGGCAGATAAAAGTAATATAAAGCGCACCAACCAAAGTCAGGCGAGTCATTACTTTATCGATATACTTCGCCGTTTGCTCTCCCGGACGAATTCCTGGTACAAATGCACCGGACTTCTTCAGGTTATCTGCTGTTTCACGCGGGTTGAAGACCAACGCCGTGTAGAAGAAACAGAAGAAGATGATCGCAGACGCATAGAGTAACACATAAAGTGGTTGCCCAGGCTGCAAATACAGCGAAATTGTTGTCAGCCAGTTCCAACCAGTCCCGCCCCCGAACCATGACGCGATGGTCGCCGGGAACAGAATAATACTGGAAGCGAAGATTGCCGGGATTACCCCTGCCATATTCACTTTCAGCGGTAAATGTGTGCTCTGTGCAGCATAGACACGACGACCTTGCTGACGTTTTGCGTAGTTTACCACAATGCGGCGTTGACCACGTTCAACGAAGATAACAAAGAACGTCACTGCAAATACTAATACTGCAACCAACAGCAACAGGAGGAAGTGCAGGTCGCCTTGACGCGCTTGCTCGATAGTATGGGCAATGGCTGGCGGGAGTCCCGCAACGATACCAGCGAAAATAATGATCGAAATACCGTTACCGATACCACGTTCAGTAATTTGTTCGCCGAGCCACATCAGGAACATGGTTCCTGAGACCAGACTTACAACAGCGGTGAAATAGAATGCAAAGCCTGGGTTAATAACCAGGCCCTGCATACCAGGCATATTCGGTAGACCGGTAGCAATACCGATCGACTGGAATATTGCCAGCACCAGAGTGCCGTAACGGGTGTACTGGCTGATCTTACGACGACCAGACTCCCCTTCTTTCTTCAGCTCTGCCAGGGTCGGATGAACGACCGTCAGCAGCTGGATAATGATCGATGCCGAAATGTACGGCATGATACCCAATGCAAAGATTGAAGCACGGCTGAGAGCACCACCAGAGAACATGTTAAACATTTCAATGATGGTGCCACGCTGTTGCTCAAGCAGTTTGGCAAGTACAGCGGCATCAATACCAGGGATCGGAATAAAAGAGCCAATACGGAACACAATAAGCGCACCGATTACAAACAACAGTCTGCGTTTCAGCTCGCCTAAGCCACCTTTGGCACTTTGAAAATCTAATCCCGGTTGTTTAGCCATCTGCTACTTATTCCTCGATTTTACCGCCAGCAGCTTCGATAGCAGCACGAGCACCTTTAGTAACACGCAGGCCACGAACAGTTACCGGAGTAGAAACTTCACCAGCCAGGATCACTTTCGCGAACTCGATCTGGATACCGATAATGTTTGCTGCTTTCAGCGTGTTCAGGTCTACAACGCCGCCTTCAACTTTCGCCAGGTCAGACAGACGAACTTCGGCTGTGATCGCTGATTTGCGAGAGGTGAAGCCGAACTTCGGCAGACGACGGTACAGTGGCATCTGGCCACCCTCGAAACCGCGACGTACGCCACCGCCAGAACGAGAGTTCTGACCTTTGTGACCACGACCACCGGTTTTGCCGAGGCCAGAACCGATACCACGACCCAGGCGTTTACCCGCCTTTTTAGAGCCTTCGGCCGGAGACAGAGTATTTAAACGCATCTCTTACTCCTCAACTTTAACCATGAAGTAAACCGCGTTGACCATACCACGAACAGCAGGAGTATCCTCGCGCTCAACGGTATGACCAATACGACGCAGACCCAGGCCAAGCAGCGTTGCCTTGTGTTTCGGCAGACGTCCGATTGCACTGCGGGTTTGTGTAATTTTAATAGTCTTTGCCATGGTCAATTACCCCAGAATTTCTTCAACGGATTTACCACGCTTGGCAGCGACCATTTCTGGAGATTTCATATTTTCCAGGCCATCAATAGTTGCACGAACCACGTTAATCGGGTTGGTGGAACCATATGCTTTAGCCAGAACGTTATGAACTCCAGCAACTTCCAGAACGGCGCGCATTGCACCACCGGCGATGATACCGGTACCTTCGGAAGCTGGCTGCATGAAGACACGAGAACCCGTGTGAGTACCCTTAACTGGGTGCTGCAGGGTGCCGTGGTTCAGCGCGACGTTAATCATATTGCGACGGGCTTTTTCCATCGCTTTCTGGATCGCTGCTGGAACTTCACGCGCTTTACCGTAACCAAAACCAACGCGGCCATTACCATCACCAACAACAGTCAGAGCTGTGAAGGAGAAAATACGACCACCTTTAACGGTTTTAGATACGCGGTTAACCGCGATCAGCTTTTCCTGCAGTTCGCCAGCCTGTTTTTCGATGTGAGCCATCTTACACCTCTACCTTAGAACTGAAGGCCAGCTTCACGGGCAGCATCTGCCAGTGCCTGGACGCGACCATGATATTGGAACCCGGAACGGTCAAAGGACACAACTGTGATGCCTTTTTCCAGAGCGCGTTCAGCAACAGCTTTACCTACAGCTGCAGCGGCGTCTTTGTTACCGGTGTACTTCAATTGTTCAGTAATAGCTTTTTCTACAGTAGAAGCAGCTACCAGAACTTCAGAACCGTTTGGTGCAATTACCTGTGCGTAAATATGACGCGGGGTACGATGTACCACCAGGCGAGTTGCACCCAGCTCTTTGAGCTTGCGGCGTGCGCGGGTCGCACGACGGATACGAGCAGATTTCTTATCCATAGTGTTACCTTACTTCTTCTTAGCCTCTTTGGTACGCACGACTTCGTCGGCGTAACGAACACCCTTGCCTTTGTAAGGCTCAGGACGACGGTAGGCGCGCAGATCTGCTGCAACCTGACCGATCAGCTGTTTATCAGCGCCTTTCAGCACGATTTCAGTCTGAGTCGGGCATTCTGCAGTGATACCGGCCGGCAGCGGATGCTCAACAGGGTGTGAGAAGCCCAGAGACAGGCCTACTGCATTCCCTTTGATCGCTGCACGATAACCTACACCAACCAGCTGAAGCTTTTTAGTGAAGCCTTCGGTAACACCAACAACCATTGAGTTCAGCAGGGCACGCGCGGTACCAGCCTGAGCCCAGCCATCAACGTAACCAGTACGTGGGCCGAAGGTCAGAGCATTGTCTGCATGATTAACTTCAACAGCATCGTTGAGGGTACGAGTCAGCTCGCCATTTTTACCTTTGATCGTAATAACCTGACCGTCGATTTTTACATCAACGCCGGCAGGAATAACGACCGGTGCTTTAGCAACACGAGACATTTTTTCCTCCGATTAGGCTACGTAGCAGATAATTTCGCCACCAAGACCAGCTTGGCGCGCTGCACGATCAGTCATAACACCTTTAGAGGTAGAAACAACTGCGATACCCATGCCGGCCATAACTTTTGGCAGCTCATCTTTTTTCTTATAGATGCGCAGGCCTGGGCGGCTGACACGCTGAATGCTTTCTACAACAGCTTTACCCTGGAAATACTTAAGAGTAAGTTCCAGTTCCGGCTTGGTGTCGCCTTCAACTTTAAAATCTTCGATAAAACCTTCTTCCTTCAGCACGTTGGCAATTGCCACTTTCAGCTTGGCGGAAGGCATGGTGACCGCAACTTTGTTCGCGGCCTGACCGTTACGGATACGGGTCAGCATATCCGCGATCGGATCTTGCATGCTCATCTGTCTTTACTCCCGTGATTCAATTGGTAATTACCAGCTAGCCTTTTTCAAGCCTGGTACTTCACCGCGCATGGCGGCTTCACGCAGTTTGATACGGCTCAACCCGAACTTGCCCACGAAACCATGTGGACGACCTGTTTGACGACAGCGGTTACGCTGACGAGACGGGCTGGAATCACGCGGCAGAGACTGCAGCTTGAGAACAGCATTCCAACGATCTTCGTCGGAAGCGTTCACATCAGAAATGATCGCTTTCAGTTCAGCGCGTTTAGCGAAGAATTTATCAGCTAAAGCTACGCGCTTTACTTCGCGTGCTTTCATTGATTGCTTAGCCATTCAGTAACCCTACCTTACTTGCGGAACGGGAAGTCAAACGCAGCCAGCAGAGCGCGGCCTTCTTCGTCAGAGTTCGCAGTAGTGGTAATGGTAATATCCAAACCACGCACGCGGTCGACTTTATCGTAGTCGATCTCTGGGAAGATGATCTGCTCACGGACACCCATGCTGTAGTTGCCACGACCGTCGAAAGACTTAGCGGACAGGCCACGGAAGTCACGGATACGTGGAACAGCAATAGAGATCAGGCGCTCAAGGAACTCCCACATGCGTTCGCCACGCAGAGTTACTTTACAGCCGATCGGATAGCCCTGACGGATTTTGAAGCCTGCAACAGATTTGCGTGCTTTGGTGATCAGCGGTTTTTGACCGGAGATTGCTGTCAGATCAGCTGCTGCGTTATCCAGCAGTTTCTTGTCAGCGATCGCTTCACCAACACCCATGTTCAGGGTGATCTTCTCGACCCGAGGGACTTGCATGACAGAATTGTAGTTAAACTCAGTCATGAGTTTGTTAACTACTTCGTCTTTGTAGTAATCATGCAGTTTCGCCATCGTACTACTCCAAATTACTTGATAGTTTCGCTGTTAGACTTGAAGAAACGGACTTTTTTGCCGTCTTCGAATCTAAAGCCTACACGGTCAGCCTTGCCGGTTGCCGCATTGAAGATTGCAACGTTAGAAACCTGAATTGCAGCTTCTTTTTCAACGATGCCACCTGGCTGGTTCAGGGCCGGAACCGGCTTCTGATGTTTCTTAACCAGGTTGATACCTTCAACGACGAGTTTGCCGGAAGACAGAACATTTTTTACTTTACCGCGTTTACCTTTATCTTTACCGGTTAACACGATAACTTCGTCATCACGACGGATTTTCGCTGCCATGATTCGCTCCTTAGAGTACTTCTGGTGCCAGAGAGATAATTTTCATGAACTTTTCAGTACGAAGTTCACGAGTTACCGGCCCAAAGATACGCGTGCCGATAGGCTGCTCGCTGTTATTGTTTAAAATAACGCATGCATTACCATCGAAGCGAATGACAGAACCGTCAGGGCGACGAACACCCTTCCTGGTGCGCACCACTACCGCTTTCAGCACATCACCTTTTTTGACCTTACCACGTGGAATTGCTTCCTTGATGGTGATCTTGATGATGTCGCCTACGCCTGCGTAGCGACGGTGCGAGCCACCCAGAACCTTGATACACATTACGCGACGTGCACCGGAGTTGTCGGCGACGTTCAGCATAGTCTGTTCTTGGATCATTTCAGTGCTCCGCTAATGTCAACTACTACCTGAGACTCTAAAATCAGAGCCGTTAAAAAGCCCCATATCGAGGGCGCGGCATTATAACACCGCTTCTGCAATATGGGTAGAAAAAATAAACGGCTCATTGCTGAGCCGTTTATTCGTATCGAGAAGGCTACTCTATTACAGAACCGCTTTCTCTACAACGCGAACCAGCGTCCAGGACTTAGTCTTGGACAGTGGACGGCATTCACGGATTTCAACCTTGTCGCCGATACCACATTCGTTGTTCTCGTCATGTACGTGCAGTTTGGTCGTACGCTTGATGAATTTACCGTAGATCGGGTGTTTCACAATACGTTCGATAGCTACAACGATGGATTTCTCCATTTTGTCGCTAACAACACGACCTTGCAGAGTACGGATTTTATCGGTCATTACGCACCCGCCTTCTGAGTCAGTAAAGTCTTAACGCGTGCAACATCACGACGAACCTGCTTCAGCAGGTGAGTCTGTTGCAGCTGGCCACTTGCAGCCTGCATACGCAGGTTGAACTGCTCACGCAGCAGGTTCAGCAGCTCAGCGTTCAGCTCTTCTACGCTTTTTTCACGCAGCTCATTTGCTTTCATTACATCACCGTCTTAGTTACAAAGGTGGTTTTGATAGGCAGTTTCGCTGCTGCCAGGCCGAAGGCTTCACGGGCCAGCTCTTCCGGAACACCGTCCATTTCATACAGGACTTTGCCCGGTTGGATCAAGGCAACCCAGTACTCCACGTTACCTTTACCTTTACCCATACGAACTTCCAGCGGCTTCTCGGTAATTGGTTTGTCCGGGAATACACGGATCCAAATTTTACCTTGACGCTTAACTGCACGGGTCATAGCACGACGTGCTGCTTCGATCTGACGTGCAGTCAGACGACCACGGCCAACAGCTTTCAGACCGAAAGTGCCGAAGCTAACATCCGTACCCTGCGCCAGACCACGGTTGCGGCCTTTGTGCACTTTACGGAATTTTGTACGCTTTGGTTGTAACATCAGCGACGCTCCTTATTTACGGCCTTTACGCTGCTGCTTTTTAGGTTGAGCAGCCGGTTTTTCCGGTTGTTCAACAGCAGCCATACCACCCAGGATCTCACCTTTGAAGATCCATACCTTAACGCCGATTACACCGTAAGTGGTGTGCGCTTCAGAGGTGTTGTAGTCGATGTCAGCACGCAGAGTGTGCAGCGGTACGCGACCTTCGCGGTACCATTCGGTACGTGCGATTTCCGCGCCGCCCAGACGGCCGCTAACTTCAACTTTGATACCTTTAGCGCCCAGACGCATTGCGTTCTGTACAGCACGCTTCATAGCACGACGGAACATAACGCGACGTTCCAGCTGTGAAGTGATGCTGTCAGCAACCAATTTAGCGTCCAGTTCAGGCTTACGAACTTCAGCGATATTGATCTGTGCAGGAACGCCAGCGATATCCGCTACGACCTTGCGCAGTTTTTCTACGTCTTCGCCTTTCTTACCGATTACGATGCCAGGGCGAGCGGTGTGAATGGTCACACGGATGCTCTTAGCTGGACGCTCGATAACGATACGAGATACAGACGCTTTAGCCAGTTCCTTAGTCAGGTACTGACGTACTTTAAAATCGCTGTCCAGGTTGTCAGCGAATTCTTTGGTGTTCGCAAACCAGGTTGAGTTCCATGGTTTTACAATACCCAGGCGAATACCATTAGGATGTACTTTCTGACCCATTGCTAGTCTCCAGAGTCTCAGCGATCGGACACAACCACAGTAATGTGGCTGGTGCGCTTCAGGATGCGATCTGCACGACCTTTCGCACGCGGCATAATGCGCTTCATGCTTGGGCCTTCGTCTACGAAGATTTTCGCGACTTTCAGATCGTCAATGTCAGCGCCATCGTTGTGTTCAGCGTTAGCAATGGCAGATTCCAGTACCTTCTTAACCAATACCGCAGCTTTCTTGTTGGTATAGGTCAGGATGTCCAGGGCCTGCGACACTTTCTTACCGCGAATCAGGTCAGCAACAAGGCGAACCTTCTGAGCAGAAGAACGAGCATGGCGATGTTGAGCTAAAGTTTCCATCTCTTCCTCCTACCTTATTTCTTCTTCGCTTTTTTATCAGCAGCATGGCCGCGATAAGTACGAGTCGGTGCGAATTCACCCAGTTTGTGACCGACCATTTCGTCGGAAACAAAGACTGGAACGTGCTGACGACCATTATGGACAGCGATGGTCAAACCGATCATGTTAGGAAAGATCGTTGAACGACGGGACCAAGTGCGCAGGGGCTTCTTGTCTCCGCTTTCCACCGCTTTCTCTACCTTCTTCAGCAAGTGCAGGTCAATAAAAGGACCTTTCTTGAGAGAACGTGGCATGGCTTATCCTCTAATATTATTTGCTACGGCGACGTACGATAAATTTATCAGTACGCTTGTTGCTGCGGGTCTTCTTACCTTTGGTCTGAACGCCCCACGGAGTTACCGGGTGCTTACCAAAGTTACGACCTTCACCACCACCATGTGGGTGGTCGACTGGGTTCATCGCAGTACCGCGAACGGTAGGACGAACACCACGCCAGCGTGCAGCACCTGCTTTACCCAGAACGCGCAGCATATGCTCAGCATTGCCAACTTCGCCCAGGGTAGCGCGGCAGTCTGCTTCGACTTTACGCATTTCACCAGAACGCAGACGCAGAGTGACATAAGCACCATCGCGCGCAACGATCTGAACGTAAGTACCAGCGGAACGTGCCAGCTGACCGCCTTTACCTGGTTTCATTTCTACGTTATGAACGGTAGAACCAACCGGGATATTGCGCATCGGCAGGGTGTTACCTGCTTTGATTGCAGCATCAACGCCAGACTGAATCTGGTCGCCAGCTTTCAGGCCTTTAGGGGCCAGAATGTAACGGCGCTCGCCATCTTTGTACAGAACCAGCGCGATGTTCGCGGAACGGTTCGGATCGTACTCAAGACGCTCAACAACAGCTGGGATACCGTCTTTGTTGCGTTTAAAGTCAACAATACGGTAAGCCTGCTTGTGACCACCACCGATGTGACGAGTGGTGATACGGCCATTGTTGTTACGACCACCGGATTTGCTGTTTTTTTCAACCAGCGGAGCAAAAGGTTTGCCCTTGTGCAGCTCTGGGTTGACCACTTTAACGACGTGGCGACGACCCGGAGATGTCGGTTTACATTTAACAACTGCCATTGTATTACTCCTCCGACTTACTCAGCGCCGCCAACGAAGTCCAGGTTCTGGCCTTCTTTCAGGGTGACGTAAGCTTTTTTCCAGTCGCTACGACGACCGATACGCTGTCCGTGACGTTTAACTTTCCCTTTAACTACCAGGGTGTTAACGACTTCGACTTCGACTTCAAACAGTTTCTGCACAGCAGCTTTGATTTCTGCTTTGGTCGCGTCTTTAGCAACTTTGAGAACGATGGTGTTTGTTTTTTCCATCGCAGCAGACGCTTTTTCAGAAACGTGCGGTGCACGAAGCACCTTCAGCAGACGTTCTTCACGAATCATGCCAGCATCTCCTCAACTTGCTTAACAGCATCAGCAGTCATTACGACTTTGTCGAAGGCGATCAGGCTAACCGGGTCGATACCAGTCGCATCGCGTACGTCAACCTTGTGCAGGTTACGTGCGGCCAGGAACAGGTTCTCGTCCAGCTCACCGGTGATGATCAGCACATCTTCCAGAGCCATGTCTTTCAGTTTCTGTGCCAGCAGCTTAGTTTTAGGCGCTTCTACAGAGAAAGATTCGACAACGATCAGACGATCCTGACGTACCAGCTCGGACAGGATGCTTTTCAGCGCGCCGCGGTACATCTTTTTGTTAACTTTTTGACTGTGGTCCTGCGGGCGAGCAGCGAAGGTCACACCACCGGAACGCCAGATCGGGCTCTTAATAGAACCTGAACGCGCACGGCCGGTACCTTTCTGGCGCCACGGCTTTTTGCCGGAACCAGTTACTTCAGCACGAGTCTTCTGAGCACGAGTACCCTGACGAGCACCAGCTGCATAAGCAACAACAACCTGGTGAACCAGCGCTTCGTTGAAATCACGACCGAAGGTAGTTTCGGAAACAGTCAGCGCGCTCTGCGCGTCTTTCAATACTAATTCCATTGCTATCCCCTTACGCCTTCACAGCTGGTTTAACGATCAGGTCGCTACCGGTTGCACCCGGAACTGCACCTTTAACCAGCAGCAGGTTGCGCTCAGCGTCAACACGTACTACGTCCAGGCTCTGAACGGTCACACGTTCGTTACCCAGCTGACCTGCCATTTTCTTGCCTTTGAACACTTTGCCCGGAGTCTGGTTCTGACCGATAGAACCCGGAACGCGGTGGGACAAGGAGTTACCGTGCGTGGCATCCTGAGTACGGAAGTTCCAACGCTTAACGGTACCAGCAAAACCTTTACCTTTAGAGGTACCGGTTACGTCAACTTTTTTAACTTCTGCAAACAGCTCAACGCTAATGTCCTGACCTACGGTGAACTCTTCGCCTTCAGCAAGACGGAATTCCCACAGACCACGGCCAGCTTCAACGCCAGCTTTAGCGAAGTGACCCGCTTCCGGTTTGGTTACACGGTTAGCTTTTTTAGCACCAGTGGTAACCTGAACGGCACGGTAGCCATCGTTAGCCAGGTCTTTAACCTGAGTAACGCGGTTTGCTTCAACTTCGATTACGGTTACTGGGATAGATACGCCATCTTCAGTGAAGATGCGGGTCATGCCCACTTTTTTACCGACTAAACCAATCATTGTATCAACCTCTCAATCGCTCGATGACCTGATTAACCCAGGCTGATCTGCACGTCTACACCGGCAGCCAGATCCAGACGCATCAGAGCATCAACGGTTTTCTCGGTTGGCTCAACGATGTCAACCAGACGCTTGTGAGTGCGGATTTCGTACTGATCACGCGCGTCTTTGTTAACGTGCGGAGAGATCAGAACGGTAAAGCGCTCTTTGCGGGTCGGCAGCGGGATCGGACCACGGACTTGCGCACCAGTGCGCTTAGCAGTCTCGACGATTTCCGCGGTTGATTGATCGATCAGACGATGATCAAACGCTTTAAGACGGATACGGATTCTTTGGTTCTGCATGAGACCAGAGCTCCAATTATTTTATAAACGAAAATGATTACTACTCAAACCCATTACGATTGATGGGAGAGTGTAACCGTTCTTACGTAGCCCCCCAATTGGGAGCATTGTTAGGCAACGAAAAACAGTGTTGCCTGGGTTCAGATTGAACCAGCTGTCAATTACGACAAGCCCGCGCATTATACGTAAATCTGGGCAGGACGCAAGCCCCGTTTAGGAAATAGACGGCACTGTTCAGTTTTGCGTGGCGGCTCGTAATTATTTTGTGATATTGCAGCGGCATGTCGATAGTCGGGAAGGCTTTACGCAGAGTTTTGTTTTGCGGTTTGTTTAACCTTACGGATTGAGTGGAGTATGGCCGCACACATTATATAGAGGCCATGAACGATGCTCACTACCCTCCCCTTCCTGTTTGTCTACCTGGGTTTAACCTGTTTATTAGTCCGAGAGGATATTCGTTCGCATCTGCTTCCGGACAAATACCTCTGTCCCCTTCTCTGGGCAGGTCTGCTGTATCACCTCTGTCTTCATCCCGATTTCCTGACAAGTGCGGTCTTAGGTGCGATCGCGGGATATGCCGGCTTCGCGATTATTTATTGGGCTTATAAACTGATACGCAAACGTGAAGGGCTGGGATACGGTGATGTGAAATATCTGGGGGCGCTAGGCGCATGGCATGGCTGGTGTGTGCTTCCTGCTCTGGCATTATCGGCAGCCCTGCTGGCGACACTGTATCTTTTGATACTATCTCTGTGTAAACCCCGGGAACAGGTATTAAAAAACCCGCTGCCTTTTGGACCTTTCATGGCGGCAGCAGGTTTGATGACAGGTGGAGAAAGCCTGGTCAGCTTTCCACTTTAATCTGCGACTGGAGGTAATTTTGCAGGCCGATTTTACCGATAAGATCCAGCTCAGTTTCGAGCCAGTCGATGTGCCCTTCTTCATCGGCCAGGATCTGAATCATCATATCGCGGCTGACGTAATCGTGAACGCTATCCGCATAAGCGATAGCTTCACGAAGATCTTTTGCTCCATCAAGTTCCAGCGCCAGATCGGATCGCAGCATCTCTTCGACGTCTTCACCGATACCCAGCTTGCCGAGATCCTGCAGGTTGGGGATCCCCTCAAGAAACAAAATACGCTCAATGTACTTATCGGCGTGTTTCATTTCATCAATGGATTCATGGTATTCAACATCGTTGAGGCGAGTCAGGCCCCAGTTTTTGAACATTCTCGCGTGGAGAAAGTATTGATTGATTGCGACAAGCTCATTTCCCAATAATTTATTGAGATAACTTATGATTTTAATATCACCTTTCATTATAGTCCCTCCGCTTCCACTTATTGAAGCGTAGATGGGGCTACAGGGATGTCAAAAAAAAGAACGAGCCTCAGGCAATCTCTTTGAATTCCGGGATCTGCATCAATTCGTCCTGCATGATCTCACGGGCAGCGCGAACGCACTTACCGCATTGATTTCCCACTGGAACAAACTTACGCAGCTGCTGAAAAGATTGTGGTTGAAACTGGCGAACGGCCTGACGAATTTTTTTATCACTCACACCATTACATAAGCAAACGTACATAACCACTCCCGTTCAAAATATGCGCAAAGTGTAAGTGAGAATAATTATGATTACAATAGCACAAGCGCGCAGATACGGGGCGGGGGCCAACAAAAAATGCGAAAATTTGTGACAGGGAGAAGCGCCAGACAACAAAAAAGGACGCCGAAGCGTCCTTTTTAATTCAGGGATAATTAATTAGCCCAGAACTTTAGCAACAACACCCGCGCCAACGGTACGGCCGCCTTCGCGGATTGCGAAGCGCAGACCATCGTCCATTGCGATTGGGTGGATCAGGGTAACAACCATTTTGATGTTGTCGCCTGGCATTACCATCTCAACGCCTTCTGGCAGTTCGATGGTACCGGTCACGTCAGTAGTACGGAAGTAGAACTGTGGACGGTAGCCTTTGAAGAACGGAGTATGACGGCCGCCTTCGTCTTTGGACAGGATGTACACTTCAGATTCGAACTTGGTGTGCGGCTTGATGGAGCCTGGCTTAGCCAGAACCTGACCACGTTCGATTTCTTCACGTTTGATACCACGCAGCAGAACACCAACGTTCTCACCGGCACGGCCTTCGTCCAGCAGTTTGCGGAACATTTCAACGCCGGTACAGGTAGACTTGGCAGTCTCTTTGATACCAACGATTTCAACTTCTTCGCCAACTTTAACGATACCGCGCTCTACACGACCGGTAACAACGGTACCACGACCGGAGATGGAGAATACGTCTTCGATAGGCAGCAGGAACGGCTTGTCAATCGCACGCTCTGGTTCCGGGATGTAGGAATCCAGGTAGCCAGCCAGTTCGATGATTTTCTCTTCCCACTCTGCTTCGCCTTCCAGCGCTTTCAGCGCGGAACCGCGAACGATTGGGGTATCGTCGCCCGGGAAGTCGTACTGGGACAGGAGTTCACGAACTTCCATCTCAACCAGTTCCAGCAGCTCTTCGTCATCAACCATGTCGCATTTGTTCAGGAACACGATGATGAAAGGAACGCCTACCTGACGACCCAGCAGGATGTGCTCACGGGTCTGAGGCATAGGGCCGTCAGTCGCAGCAACAACCAGGATCGCGCCGTCCATCTGCGCAGCACCGGTGATCATGTTTTTAACATAGTCGGCGTGGCCCGGGCAGTCTACGTGTGCGTAGTGGCGAGTCGGGGTGTCATATTCAACGTGGGAAGTGTTGATGGTGATACCACGAGCTTTTTCTTCTGGTGCGTTATCGATCTGGTCGAAAGCACGAGCAGCACCGCCGTAGGTTTTTGCCAGAACGGTAGTGATTGCAGCAGTCAGGGTAGTTTTACCGTGGTCAACGTGGCCGATAGTACCAACGTTGACGTGCGGTTTTGTACGTTCAAATTTTTCTTTAGACACGGCTATATTCCTTACTATAGTGCTCTCCCCTTTGGAGAGAGCACGGGACTTAGGTTTTAATCCTGTGGATTATTTACCACGGGCTTCAATTACGGCCTGAGCAACGTTGTTCGGCGCATCATCATACTTCAGGAATTCCATGGTGTATGATGCACGACCTTTGGTCAGAGAACGCAGCTGAGTTGCATATCCGAACATTTCAGACAGCGGAACTTCAGCGTGGATCTTAACGCCAGTTACTTCAGATTCCTGACCACGCAGCATACCGCGACGACGGCTCAAGTCACCGATAACGTCACCGGTGTTCTCTTCAGGAGTTTCTACTTCAACCTTCATGATCGGCTCAAGCAGAACTGGTTTCGCTTTCTTAAAGCCTTCTTTAAAGGCGATAGAAGCAGCCAGTTTAAACGCCAGTTCAGAGGAGTCAACGTCATGGTAAGAACCGAAGTGCAGACGAACACCCATGTCTACTACCGGATAACCAGCCAGTGGACCAGACTTCAGCTGCTCCTGGATGCCTTTATCAACGGCAGGGATGTATTCGCCAGGAATCACACCACCTTTAATGTCGTTGATGAACTCGTAACCTTTAGGGTTAGAGCCCGGCTCCAGTGGGTACATGTCGATCACAACGTGACCATACTGACCACGACCACCAGACTGCTTAGCGTGTTTACCTTCAACATCGGAAACTTTCTGACGAATCGCTTCACGGTAAGCAACCTGAGGTTTACCTACGTTAGCTTCAACGTTGAATTCACGACGCATACGGTCAACGATGATGTCGAGGTGCAGTTCACCCATACCAGCGATGATGGTCTGGTTAGATTCTTCATCAGTCCATACGCGGAATGATGGGTCTTCTTTAGCCAGACGGCCCAGAGCCAGACCCATTTTTTCCTGGTCAGCTTTGGTTTTTGGTTCAACGGCGATAGAGATTACCGGCTCAGGGAACTCCATACGCTCCAGAATGATTGGGTGATCTGGGTTACACAGGGTGTCACCAGTAGTCACGTCTTTCAGACCGATAGCAGCAGCGATGTCGCCCGCACGAACTTCTTTGATCTCTTCACGTTTGTTCGCGTGCATCTGTACGATACGACCGAAACGCTCACGTGCAGATTTCACGGAGTTCAGGATGGTGTCACCGGAGTTAACCACACCAGAGTACACACGGAAGAACGTCAGGTTACCTACGAACGGGTCGGTAGCGATTTTGAACGCCAGAGCAGCGAACGGCTCATCATCACTTGCGTGACGCTCAGCCGGCGTGTCTTTACCGTCGTCCAGGATACCGTTGATCGCAGGAACGTCTACCGGGGATGGCAGGTAGTCAACTACCGCATCCAGCATCGCCTGAACACCTTTGTTCTTGAACGCAGAACCACAGGTTACCAGGATGATTTCGTTGTTCAGAACGCGCTGACGCAGAGCTTTTTTGATCTCTTCTTCAGTCAGTTCTTCACCACCCAGGTATTTTTCCATCAGCTCTTCTGAAGCTTCCGCTGCGGACTCGATCAGGTTCTGGTGCCATTCGTCAGCCAGGTCCTGCATGTCTGCTGGGATATCTTCGTAGGTGAAGGTAACGCCTGCGTCTTCTTCGTTCCAGTTGATGGCTTTCATTTTCACCAGGTCGATAACACCGGTGAAGCCTTCTTCAGCACCAATTGCCAGCTGCAGCGGAACAGGGTTCGCGCCCAGACGGGATTTGATCTGACCAACAACTTTCAGGAAGTTAGCACCCATACGGTCCATTTTGTTAACGAACGCGATGCGTGGAACTTTGTATTTGTTTGCCTGACGCCATACGGTTTCAGACTGCGGCTGAACACCACCAACTGCGCAGTAAACCATTACCGCACCATCAAGAACACGCATGGAACGTTCTACTTCGATTGTGAAGTCAACGTGCCCCGGGGTGTCGATGATGTTTACGCGATGCGGTTCATACTGCTTAGCCATACCAGACCAGAATGCAGTAGTCGCTGCGGAGGTGATGGTAATACCACGCTCCTGCTCCTGCTCCATCCAGTCCATGGTAGCGGCGCCGTCATGAACTTCACCGATTTTATGGTTTACACCGGTGTAGAACAGAATACGTTCGGTGGTAGTGGTTTTACCGGCGTCGATGTGCGCACTGATACCAATGTTACGGTAGCGTGCGATGGGTGTTGTACGAGCCATTTGATTCCTCGTTTATCTTTTTAGGCGTTCAGTTAAGTAACCCAAAGCGGGCTGCTTCGCTGAAGCGCCCGCCTGGTGACTAAGACTCCGAAGGGATTACCAACGGTAGTGTGCGAACGCCTTGTTGGCTTCTGCCATACGGTGAACGTCTTCACGTTTCTTAACTGCAGTACCTTTGTTGTCTGCAGCATCAGAAAGTTCGTTCGCCAGACGCAGAGCCATGGATTTATCACCGCGTTTACGAGCAGCTTCAACGATCCAACGCATTGCCAGAGCATTACGACGAACCGGACGAACTTCAACTGGAACCTGATAAGTAGAACCACCAACGCGGCGGGACTTAACTTCTACAGTTGGGCGAACGTTGTCGAGAGCGACTTCGAAAGCTTCCAGTTCATTTTTACCAGAACGCTGAGCCAGGGTCTCAAGCGCGCTGTATACGATTGCTTCTGCAGTAGATTTTTTACCATCTACCATCAGGATATTTACAAATTTTGCCAGCAGTTCTGATCCGAATTTCGGATCTGGAAGAATTTTACGCTGACCAATGACGCGACGACGTGGCATGGGAATACTCCGTTGTTAATTCAGGATTGTCCAAAACTCTAAGAGTTTAGTATGACATTAAGATAAATCAGTTTGGCCTTACTTAACGGAGAACCATTAAGCCTTAGGACGTTTCACGCCATACTTGGAGCGAGATTGCTTACGGTCTTTAACGCCGGAGCAGTCAAGCGCACCACGAACGGTGTGGTAACGAACACCCGGAAGGTCTTTTACACGACCGCCACGGATCAGGATCACGGAGTGCTCCTGCAGGTTGTGACCTTCACCACCGATGTAGGAAGTCACTTCAAAACCGTTAGTCAAACGCACACGGCATACTTTACGCAGTGCGGAGTTTGGTTTCTTAGGAGTGGTGGTATATACACGAGTACATACGCCACGTTTCTGCGGGCAGGCTTCCAACGCTGGCACGTTGCTTTTTGCAACTTTGCGAGCGCGTGGTTTGCGTACCAGCTGGTTAACTGTTGCCATTAAATAGCTCCTGGTTTTAGCTTTTGCTTCGTAAACACGTAATAAAACGCCCTCATACAATATGAGGACGCGAAATTTTAGGGCTACGTCGAAAAGGTGTCAAGAAATATACAGCGATCTCGCATCACCAGTTCATGTAACCGGTGTGCTGGACAGCCAGATTAACGAAATCAGTATAGCTAACCACGTTAATTTTGGTTGAAATTTGACCAGCAAGACCGCGGGCATCGATGTCATCTTTAAGCGCAGAGACAGAGATGGGGGCATTATTGAGAATATCAACAAAGCGGCTGCCTTCTACCGCCGCCAGGACCCCATCCTGGATCAACAGTAGAGCATCGCCTTCACGCACCATGCTTAACAGGCTTTCGATGTCACATTGCCAGGGAGAGTGGCTCAGGGTATGGAGCATGACGGCCTCAGAATGTCAGGATAGTGTCGAAGTGGGAGAGATGTTCACGCAACACCTCCGGCACAACCACCGTGGTGTCGAGAACAAAAGGCGTGTTTTCACTCAAACCGCGCCTCTGCAGGGAGGCAGCACAGACGTAAAACGTCTCGATGTCATACAGCGGCAGGACTTTAAAGGTCGCGATGTAGTCGCGCGCCAGCACAGATTGCGGCTGTTGCCCGGTAAGCAGTTGAAACACACCGTCGCCAATAAAGAAAACACCGATCTCCTCAGTAAGCGCGGAGGTCGCCAGTAATGCATCCAGCCCTTCCCTTCCGGCGGCACTACCATGAGGCGCAGAGGTAAAGACAAAAGCAACGCGGTTCATCAGAATTGCACCATTCGGTCGCAGGTTAATGCAGCTTCTGCCAGCGCCCCGAGGCCGCTAAGTGAAAAGCCGTCATTAAGATTGGCGGCAGGCAGGCCCAGACGCTGCGCTTCGTTCGCATCGCTCACGCCGCGACGCAGCGCAGCCGCCACACAGATGTGCAGCGCAACGCCGTGCTGCTGGTTTAGCGATTGCCATGCACGCACCAGGTCAAACTCATCAGAGGCGGGTGACGTCAGCTGGTTGGCGTTATAGACGCCTTCCCGATAAAAAAAGACGCTGACCAGTTCATGTCCTGCTGCAAGCAGCGCGCGCGCAAACTGCAACGCACTGCTGGCCTGCTGCGTACCGTAAGCCGGGCCTGTCACCATTAACGCAAAACGCATTACTTCTCATGCCCCAGGAAATCGCCGCTTTTGAACTGACGGATATAGAGATACACCGTATGTTTGGAAATATTGAGACGATCGGCTACCTGGTTAATCGCATCTTTGATATCGAAAATGCCTTTTTCATAAAGGTTAAGCACGATCTGGCGGTTCTTGGCATTGTTAGACACATTGCGATCGGCATTCACCTCTTCGATGGTGAACTCCAGCGTCTGGGTGACAAGATCCTCAACCGAGGAGGCAAAGTTAACGGAAGAGCCGACATCCGGGGTTTCTGGCGGAATGAAGGTGTTCATGATCTGGGAGAACGGTACATCGAGGTTCATGTTGATGCACAGCAAACCAATCACCCGATGGTCGCGGTTGCGGATAGCAATCGTCACGGACTTCATCAGGACACCGCTCTTCGCGCGGGTGAAATAACATTTTGAGACGCTGCTGTCCGCGCCGGTCATGTCGTGCAGCATACGCAGTGCAAGGTCGGTGATTGGCGAGCCAATTTTACGGCCAGTATGCTCACCATTGGCAATGCGGATGGCAGAACATTTCAGATCTTGCAGGGAGTGCAATACGATTTCGCAGTGGGACCCAATGAGCATCGCTAACCCGTCCACTACCGCTTCGTAGGATTTCAGAATATCGAAATCGGTCTGATCGAAAGGACGTTGATCCAGCAGATCAAGTTCGCTGGTTTCGTTGGTTAAAAGCGACCTGGTCATGAAAAAAACACTCCTTTTCAGGAGCCTGTCGGTAGGTTTTCAGGGCAGGCTCATTATTTACACGGGCAACTAAATTAATACAGCGTAGGTAGCGCTTCCAGTGTTAATTATATCTGCACCATAATAAAAAAACCGCCGCTTCAGAGGCGGCGGTTGTTACCGATTTACTTCTTGGTGGCTTCAGCAGGCGCTTCTGACTTCGCGTCCGCCTTGGCATCCGCTTTTGGCGCTGGCTTGATATCCAGCAGCTCTACGTCAAATACCAGCGTGGAGTTAGCCGGGATACCCGGGACGCCAGTTTTGCCGTAGGCCAGATCCGGTGGGATGACCAGCTTGATTTTACCGCCTTTCTTGATGTTCTTCAGGCCTTCAGTCCAGCCAGGGATAACACCGTCCAGACGGAAGGAAAGCGGCTCACCACGAGTGTAAGAGTTATCGAACTCTTTACCGTCGGTCAGAGTACCTTTGTAGTTTACGACGACGGTATCGCTGTCTTTCGGTGCGTCGCCGGTACCTTCTTTCTCTACTTTATAGACCAGGCCAGTAGAAGAGGTTTTAGCGCCTTTCTCTTTAGCGAAAGCTTCACGGTAGGTTTTGCCTTTCGTTTCGTTTTCAGCCGCGTCTTTCTCCATCTTCTCCTGCGCTGCGCCTTTCACGCGCGCTTCGAAAGCCTGCAGAGTTTGCTCGATTTCCTGGTCTGACAGTTTGCTCTTATCAGCAAACGCATCCTGAACACCGGCGATCAGCTGAGTCTGATCCAGTTTAATGCCCAGTTTTTCTTGCTCTTTCAGAGAGTTTTCCATGTAACGGCCCAGAGATGCGCCCAGCGCATAGGCTGACTTCTGGTCGTCATTTTTGAACGCCGCAGAACTGTCAGCTGCCGCAGCAGGCTTCGCCGCGGTATCGGCAGCGAAAGTCAGCGGCGCATGCAGAGCGACAGCCATCGTGGTCGCCAGCAGCGTTACTTTAAACAGTGATTTCATCCATTTCTCCAGGGCCGGGGACTCTCACCCCGTATTAAGCGTAAATGAGAAGCGTACTATAAAACGTTGAGGAACAAATCTACAGGTAGACACCCCTGATTAGCACCACATTTCAGACTATTTTTGTTTAAATTAGTTTCGCAGCAAGGGGATGTTTACTGCGCGCGCGGATAATCTCGGGTAAAATCCGCCGCCGCCAGCCCCGAACGGGGTAAACGAGACCAACGAGGTGAATCATGCAGAATACAGATATGGAAGCACGACTGGCTGAGCTTGAAAGCCGCCTGGCTTTTCAGGAGATCACCATCGATGAGCTGAACCAGACCGTGACGGCCCACGAGCTGGAGATGGCAAAGCTGCGGGATCTGCTGCGTCTGTTAACCGAAAAAGTGAAAGCGTCGCAAGCATCGCACATTGCGTCGCAGTCGGAAGAGACGCCACCGCCCCATTATTGAGACGTAAAAAAAGCGGGATATTCCCGCTTTTTTGGAGCCTGAAGCTTAGTGGCAACCGCAGCCGCCATTACCGCAACCGCCTTTACCGTGGTCGTGACCATGGTCGTGATCGTGGCCGTGACCGCCGCAGCAGCCGTCGTGACCATGATCGTGATCGTGGTCATGGCCGTGCGCACCGTGAACGTGGCCGTGAGCCAGCTCTTCTTCAGTGGCTTCGCGGATTGCAACCACTTCAACGTTGAACTTGAGGTTCTGGCCAGCCAGCATGTGGTTACCATCAACCACAACGTGGTCATCTTCAACTTCGGTGATTTCTACTGGAACCGGACCCTGATCAGTTTCAGCCAGGAAACGCATGCCAACCTGCAGTTCGTCAACGCCCATGAACACGTCTTTAGGAACGCGCTGCACCAGGTTGTCATCGTACTGACCGTAAGCGTCGTTCGCGCCTACAGCAACGTCAAATTTGTCGCCAACTTCGTGACCGTCCAGCGCGTTTTCCAGACCGGAAATCAGGGAACCGTGACCGTGCAGGTAGTCCAGCGGCGCACTCACCGGAGACTCATCAACCAACACACCGTCTTCTGTACGTACCTGATAGGCCAGGCTGACCACCAGGTCTTTTGCTACTTTCATGATATCTCCTGAGCGTGGGAAAATTGCTGGCGCAGATTGTAACGGAAATCTGCACCCGTGTACCCTTTAGCTTAAAAAAACTCAGGGCATATCGCTAGTCCGGATGAAAAATCCCGATCACTTGCTCTTCCTTGCGAACATGCTCGCGAGCCTCTTTGTCCGCTTCACGCATCTGGTGCCCGCACTTAACACACTCAACAATATCGATATTGTTCTCTCGCCACATGGCCAGGGAATCCTGCGCCTGGCAGGCCGGGCATTTCGCACCGGCGATAAAGCGTTTACGTACCGCCATTCTCCACCTCGTTATTCAAATTCATCCCAGCCGTCCAGCTGTCGACGCTCCTGCTGCATCTCACGCTGGAAGATCTCTTCCAGCTCGCGGCGCGCTTCCCGTACCCGGGAAATTTGCACCGTATCGGTATGCACCGGCATCAACTCGCGCAGCATCATCATATCCAGACGGCGAAAGTGTAACTGCGCGCGCTGGGCCTGATGCGGATGCATACCCAGCGTCACTAACGTTTTGCGCCCCAGCTCCAGCGCACTGGAGAAGGTCTCGCGGGTGAATTGCTTCACCCCGGCCTGAAGCAGTTCATGCGCCTCTACACGCCCGCGCGCTCGCGCCAGGATGTGCAGATGGGGAAAATGCTGCTGGCAGATCTGCACCAGCTTCATGGTGTCTTCCGGCTCGTTACAGGTGATGACGATCGACTCCGCCGCCTCTGCGCCAGCAGAGCGCAGCAGTTCGACCTGGGTGGCATCACCGTAATAGACTTTGTAACCGTACTTCCGCATCAGGTTAACCGCGCTGATATCGCGCTCCAGCACCGTCACACGCTTTTTGTTCGCCATCAGCAGGCGGCCAATTACCTGACCAAAACGTCCGAAGCCCACCACGATCACCTGCGGTTTATCATCGTCGACCCAGGGCGCTTCATGCTCATCGTCAGCAGCATTAATACGGCGCGACAGGCGTTTATCAATCAGCTTCATCAGCAGCGGCGTGGTCATCATCGACAGCGTGACGGTCACCAGCAGCAACGCCATCTGATCATGCTGAAACAATCTCTGGGACGATGCTGTGGAGAAGAGCACAAAAGCGAACTCTCCCCCCTGACTCAGCACCCCGGCGAGCTGCGCGCGCTCCGGGTGCCGCAGGCCGTATACCCGCGCCAGCCCGTACAGCACCAGCATTTTAACGGCGATCAGCACCGCCACGCCCAGCACCACGGCCAGGATATGGGTATAAAGCACGCCCAGGTTCAACGCCATACCGACCGAGATAAAGAACAGCCCTAACAGCAGCCCTTTAAACGGATCGATGGCGATCTCCAGCTCATGCCGGTACTCGCTCTCCGCCAGCAGTACGCCGGCAATAAAGGTTCCCAGCGCCATCGACAGCCCCAGCGCATCCATAAACAGCGCCGAGCCTAACACCAGCAGCAGCGTGGCCGCGGTAAACACCTCCCGTACCCCGGACGCCGCAATAAAGCGGAACACCGGACGCAGCAGATAGCGCCCGCCCACCAGCATGCCGGCAAAGGCCAGCACCTTCATGCCGATTTTCATCCAGTCGAAATGTTCGTCGCCTGAGCCCGCCAGCAGCGGAACCAGGGCCAGCGCCGGGATCACCGCCAGATCCTGAAACAGCAGCACGGAGAAACCCAGTTGCCCCGCCTCATTACGGTTCATGCCCTTATCGCGCATCAGCTGCAGGGCCATCGCGGTGGAGGACATCGCCAGCCCGATCCCGCCCACTACCGCCGCCTGCCATGAGAAATGGTCCAGCATCAGCAGCCCACCAAGGATCACCGCGCTACCGATCACCTGTGCGGCGCCCACGCCGAAGATGGAGCGCCGTAGCTGCCAGAGCTTCGCCGGGTTCAGCTCCAGGCCGATAATAAACATCAGAAAGACGACGCCCAGCTCCGAGAAGTGCAGGATTTCGTCCACATCACTGATAAATCCCAGCCCCCAGGGGCCAATGGCGATACCCGCCAGCAGATAGCCGAGCACCGCGCCAATACCCAGTCGCGCAGCCAGCGGCACCGCCACCACGGCGGCGAGCAGAAACAGCACTCCCGCCAGTAACAGATCGGAACCTTCCATCAGCGGCCTCCCGTCAGATTGGGTGCAGCCAGCCAGGCACCGTAGGCTTTGGCATGGCTGGCCAGCTCATCCTGATGCTGCCGACGCGCCCAGTAGATAACGATCGGACTCAGCCAGTGCATGCGACACATGGCCGCCGTCAGCTCGAACGGGCGCAGGATATCGTTCATTGAGTAGCGGTTAAGCCCATCGTGGCGATACGCGCTCTCCGGCTCGCCGGTAGTAATGACGTTCCGCCAGTACTTTCCCGCCAGCTGGTTTCCTCCCGGGCCACTGGCAAAGCCGCGGCTCAGCACGCGGTCCAGCCACTCTTTCAGCAGCGCCGGGCAGCTGTAGGTATAAAGCGGATGCTGGAACACGATGACGTCGTGCTGGCGCAGCAGCTCCTGCTCATGAGGGATGTCGATAAAAAAATCGGGGTAGTGCGCGTAGAGATCGTGCACCGTCACATTACTGAGCTGTAATGCCGGTTGGAGCAAAACCCGGTTGGCGACCGAGTCCTGCGACTCCGGATGGGCATACAGCAGCAGCACTTTTGCTGTCTGGGACATCATTCCTCTCCCGGGTCGTCATCACTGTTATTTTGGGCTACCATGGCACACCCACGCGGCGCGTGGCGGCACATTTAACCTGATTATAATGACAACTTAACATAGTCGGAACATACGGCGCTCTATGATTGTTTTCTCCTCATTACAAATTCGTCGCGGCGTACGCGTCCTGCTGGACAACGCTACAGCCACCATTAACCCGGGCCAGAAAGTGGGCCTGGTGGGCAAAAACGGCTGCGGTAAATCCACGTTACTGTCATTGCTGAAAAACGAGATCGGTGCCGACGGCGGTAACTTTACCTACCCTGGCAACTGGCAGCTGGCCTGGGTAAACCAGGAGACGCCTGCCCTGAGCGTACCGGCGATGGACTATGTTATTGACGGCGACCGGGAGTACCGCAAGCTGGAAGCCGAACTGCACGCCGCCAACGAACGCAACGACGGCCACGCGATTGCCACCGTCCACGGCAAACTCGACGCTATCGACGCCTGGACCATCCGCTCCCGCGCCTCCACGCTTCTGCACGGGCTGGGTTTCAGCAATGAACAGCTGGAACGTCCGGTCAGCGACTTCTCCGGTGGCTGGCGTATGCGTCTCAACCTGGCCCAGGCGCTGATCTGCCGCTCCGATCTGCTCCTGCTCGATGAACCGACTAACCACCTCGATCTCGATGCCGTTATCTGGCTGGAGAAGTGGCTGAAAAGCTATCAGGGCACTCTGATTCTGATTTCGCACGACCGTGACTTCCTCGACCCGGTGGTGGACAAAATTATTCATATCGAACAGGAATCGATGTTCGAATATACCGGCAACTACAGCTCCTTTGAGCGCCAGCGCGCGGTGCGTCTCTCCCAGCAGCAGGCGATGTACGAAAGCCAGCAGCAGCGGGTGGCGCATCTGCAGAGCTTTGTCGATCGCTTCAAGGCCAAGGCCTCCAAAGCCAAACAGGCCCAGAGCCGCATCAAGATGCTGGAACGGATGGAGATGATTGCCCCGGCACACGTCGATAACCCGTTCCACTTCAGCTTCCGCGCCCCGGAAAGCCTGCCTAATCCACTGCTGAAAATGGAAAAGGTCAGCGCCGGCTATGGTGACCGCATCATTCTCGACTCGATTAAGCTCAACCTGGTCCCGGGCTCCCGTATCGGTCTGCTCGGGCGCAACGGTGCCGGTAAATCGACCCTGATTAAGCTGCTGGCGGGCGAGCTGGCGCCGGTCCGCGGGGATATCGGTCTGGCGAAGGGCATCAAGCTGGGCTATTTCGCCCAGCATCAGCTGGAATTTTTACGCGCGGATGAATCGCCGCTGCAGCACCTGGCGCGTCTGGCCCCGCAGGAGATGGAGCAGAAGCTGCGGGATTACCTGGGCGGCTTCGGCTTCCAGGGCGATAAAGTGACCGAGAAGACCGAGCGCTTCTCCGGCGGCGAAAAAGCCCGTCTGGTGCTGGCGCTTATCGTCTGGCAGCGCCCGAATCTGCTGCTGCTCGATGAACCGACTAACCACCTGGATCTGGACATGCGCCAGGCCCTGACCGAAGCGCTGATTGAGTTTGAAGGCGCGCTGGTTGTCGTTTCGCACGATCGTCACCTGATCCGCTCCACCACCGACGATCTCTACCTGGTACACGACAGTAAAGTTGAGCCTTTCGACGGCGATCTGGAGGATTATCAGCAGTGGCTGACGGACGTGCAGAAGCAGGAAAACCAGCCGGAAGAGGCAACGAAAGAGAACGCCAACAGCGCCCAGGCGCGTAAAGACCAGAAGCGCCGCGACGCGGAGCTGCGTACGCAAACCCAGCCGCTGCGTAAAGAGATCACCCGTCTGGAAAAAGAGATGGAGAAGCTCAACGCCACGCTTGCCACAGTTGAAGAGAAGCTGGGCGACAGCGGGCTGTATGACCAGACGCGTAAAGCCGAGCTAACCGAATGTCTGCAGGTGCAGGCCAAAACCAAATCCAGCCTTGAGGAGTGCGAGATGGCCTGGCTGGACGCACAGGAACAGCTCGAAGGGATGCTCCAGAGCGACTAACCCGGGAGAGGGGCAATGATACCGGACCTGACCAGCGAGATTACCTTCCGCAAACTTAGCATCTTCATGACCTTTATGGAGACGGGCAATATCGCCCGTGCCGCTGAGGTACTGAACCTCAGCGGGGTCAGCGTCCATCGTGCCCTGCACACCCTGGAAGAGAACGTCCGCTGCCCGCTGTTCACCCACAAAGGCCGGAATCTGATCGCCCTGCCCGCCGCCTGGACGCTGCTGGAGTACTGCCAGGAGGTGATGCAGGTGATGGAGCGCGGGCTGGAAGAGGCGCGTAAAACGGCTGGCATCGGCCAGGGCCGTCTGCGGGTGGGGACGCTCTACTCTCTGACGCTCGAAACGGTGCCGCAGTTGATTATGGGCATGAAGCTGCGTCGCCCGGATCTGGAGATGGATCTCACCATGGGATCCAACGACACCCTGCTGCATATGCTGGATGAAGGCTCGCTCGATGCCATTCTCATCTCAATCTCCGAAAGCGAAATTGACCGTAATAACCTCGAAGTGCTGCCCCTGTTCCACGATGATATCTGTCTTGCCGCCCCGGCCTCGGCGCAGCTCAATACCGACGAGCTGGCAGATCTACGCGACTATAAGGACCAGAAGTTTGTTGCTCTGGCTGAGGGCTTCGCCACCTACGCGGGCTTCCAGGAGGCGTTTCATATCGCCGGTTTCGAGCCGGAGATCGTCACCCGGGTAAACGATATTTTTTCGATGCTGAGTCTGGTACAGGCGGGGGTGGGCTTTACGCTGATGCCGGGCAGGATGAAAAAGGTGTATGAAAACTCGGTACAGCTGTTAAAGCTGGCCCAGCCTTATCAAATGCAGCAGCTGATCGCCATCGTCTTTGCCCGCAACCGCGAGCAGGATCCGAGCCTGCGGGCGCTGGCGGCGGAAGGCCGCATGTACGCCCGCCGCCTTGAGCAGAACACTACACCTTAAGACGCCGTGCGAGATGCACCGCGACGTCGATGCCGCTGCGCTCCAGAGAGACAGACTCCCCTTCCCAGGCCGCCTGACGCGTCAGACAGGTGAGCACACCGCCGGGTGGCATCTCAATCGCCAGCCGCGCTTCACGCTCGTTAGCGGCAATCACCGCCTCCTGCCAGCGCACCGTCCGGGCCATGTTCATGGCCAGGTCATCAGCTATTTTCTCTGGCTGCCAGAGCACGCGTCCGGTGCTGCCGCTCAGATAAGCGCAGCGGGGGCGAGAGAGCGTGACCCGGCTGAAGGCCGCGACCAGTTTTTGCGCCGGTTCAGCTAGCAGTTCGCAGTGCGACGGGACGCTTACCGTCAGACGGCGGGCTTTATTGGCCCCTTTCGCCAGCGCGCGTGCCGCCACTTCCGCCATGCCGTCATCGGCACCAGCGATCACAATCTGCGTCTCGGCATTCAGGTTGGCAATATAGGTGCCGGTGCCTTCCATCAGGGTTTCGACCTGCGCAAGAGTTAACCCCATAATCGCCGTCAGGCCGTAGCCCTGCGGATAAGCCTGCTCCATCAGATCGCCACGCAGGGCCACCAGCTTCAGGGCATCAGCAAAATCGAGCGCCCCGGAGATGACCGCCGCAGGGTATGCGCCGATAGAGAGGCCGCTGACGATATCCGGCGCCACGCCGCGACGTGCCAGCTCACGCGCCCAGGCGACGCCCGCGATCAACAGCGCCAGCTGTACCGCGCGGGTGTGCTGTAGCGCCGCCGGGGAGTCCAGCGCGTCCACTTCACTGGCACCCAGCACTTCACGCGCCTGAGCCAGCTCGGTTCCCGGCAGGTTTTGCAGCATACCGGGATGCTGCGTCCCCTGACCCGGAAAGGTAAACAGGATCTTCATTGTTCCTCCCATGCCCAGGGGTTCGCCGTCAGGCGCGGCCCCCGGTCGGTTTTCAGCAACGTTTTTCCATCACGTAGCCATTCGTTGAGCGCAAAGCCGCCCAGCGGCGTCTCAACCTGGGTATCGGCCCGGCAGAGCGCCCCTTCAAGCTGTGACTGCCAGTTGAGTAACACCGTACGCGAAAGCGGCTCCGGCGCGCGGATCAGCAGATCGAGATCGCTGTCGGCGTGGATCACCGCAATGCCGGTGGACAGCGCATAGCCGGTGCTGCCGGTGATGCCCCATGTCCAGGGCCACGAGGTGCGGGAAAGCTGTACCGCCACCTGAACCGGTGGCTGAGTGATAAAGGGCGAGCGCAGCAGACTCTCTTCTGCGCTCAGCTGTTCGGGGGAGACGATACGGGCAATCTGGTGGGGGTTAACCCAGCCCGCCGCGCGCTGATCGCGCTTAAGGCCACGTACCCCGACCGGTATACGCCCGTTACCATCAACATCACGCCGCACCACTACCGGCAGCCCGGTATGCCAGGCCGTATCCACCCAGGACTCGTGGATATCCTCCAGCGCATCACGTGTGGTCAACCAGATTAAGTCGTGCGGGCGTAATGTTGTGGTCATGATTACATTCCTGAAGTCAGCGAGATAAACAGCGGCAGCGACAGGATACACAGGACGGAGCTTAACAGCAGCACCGCTTCCGCATCCGGAGACTGTACGCCAAAGCGGTTACCAAACACGACGCCGAAGAAACCGGCAGACAGGGCAATCATCAGGATTGCGGTAATCGCCACCGAGCCGTGCAGACCCAAAATCAGCACAATACCCCAGGCAATCGCCGGCTGGATCAGCAGCTTGGTGATGGTCGCGCTAATCACCATGGTGTTGATCTGCAGCTTACGGGCCGACAGGATCACGCCGGTCAGGAACAGCGCTGCCGCAGTTGCTGCCAGGCCGAGCGGTTTAATCGCTGCCAGCACCAGGTCTGGCATTTTGATGCCAATCGCGGACAGAATCACACCCAGCAGCGGGCCCATCACGATTGGTTTCTTAATTGAGCGCCACATCAGCACCGGCAGCATCGCCAGGGTAGAGCCACTGTTTGCGCCTTCCGCACGGGCTTTCTCGCGTTCCAGAATCAGCAGACAGAACGGCGTCATCAGCACGGAGCCACAGGCAATGGAAACCGCCACGGAGAGTGAAGTTGCAGAACCTTCGCCCAACACGCTGCCCAGAATCGGCAGGCCCAGCGCCGCATAGTTCGGCAGCGCCACGGTCAGGGTCAGCACGGCGGCATCCTGCGGTGACTTTTTGAAAACTTTGGTGGCGAGGAAGTAGATGGCCGCATAGGTTATCCACATCGCCAGGGTCAGGACCAGGATCAGCGGCGACTGGGCAATGATACCTGTCCAGGGCGTTTGCACCGTGGCGCTGAACAGCGCGGCGGGCAATGCAAAATCCATCACGAAGATATTAAGCAGAGACACATTTTTGTTATCCACCATTTTGGCTTTACCGGCCCAGAAGCCGAGCAGCATGATGACAAAAATGGGTGCAAGGGCATGAACAATCACATAAGTCATAAATCACCTGTAAAAAAAGAAGTTTAAGCACTGACGCGATGGTTATTATTTTCAGGATGCAGGTTCCCTCGTGGGCGCAACGGGTGCGCCCACGGGGCGTGCATCTGGCAGGTCTTTTCTTTTTGGTGTTACCAGCTTGCTCGCATACGTTCGCGTACGAGAGCCGAGCTGTGGCGATTGTCGGCACCCAGACGGCTTTTCAGCGTCGGATCCCGGCGAGCGTCATCAATGGCCTGTTGTAAGGTGGTTTTAACCAGCGCCAGATCGAGAGAGGAAGGTGCGTCCGGATTGCTGATATCCAGCAGGTTTTCCAGCAGTCCCAGGGTGGCGTAGTTACTGATGTCATACGCCATTGGCGGGATGGTTGCCGCCAGTTTTTCCAGTGCGTCCACGGTACGCAGCGTGATGCGTGCGGCAGACTCTTTCCCCATCGCGTGGATTAATACGCCCTGGTCATTAAAAGCGATCAGCCGGTTGGCCTGATAGCCGTGGGCCAAAAACGCCCCGGACATCGCTTTGCCGACGATAAGGCCAATCACCGGATGGCCCGCCAGACGCGCATTAGCATAGGCCGCAGCAGCACCGGCCAGCGCCTGGTGAATACCAAATCCCTCTTCGCGACGGCCATAGGCCTGGCTCGGCACGTCGATCACCGCCACAATCGGGCGTTTAACCGCTTTGTCAGCATCGGCCGCGACGGTTTCACTCACCACTTTGGCCAGGGTCCAGCCTTCCAGCAGACCGACTTCACCTCGTGCCGCACGTGGATAGTGGTTGTTGGCATCCGGTACCACCGCAACAAAGCGCACCGCTTCGCCATTCAGCTCGCCGTCCGCCGCCTGAACCGACGGGCAGAGCCCCTCCAGACGTTTGGCATTCGGCGCAAGGGTTTCCAGCCAGAGCTCACCACGGCTAATTGAAGTACTCATCATTTCACCTCCCGGGCAAAGAGCGCGTGAATCTGTTCAGTATCCGCCTGTTTGCGGGTATCGAAGTTGGTCAGGCGTTCGAGATACCAGTCGTAATTGTCGGTGCGGTGTTTTGCCGGCACGCCTTTCGCAATCGCGTCGTTCATCGCCGCTTTCACCGCGTTGACGCCATCGCCCACCAGCGCATCCACCAGCCCGCTTTGATAGCGAATCTCGCCCCCGGTCATGCTCCAGATAAACGGACGGTCGCGGGAGTCATACTCTTCAATGCCCGCCTCCTGCTCAATAACCTGCGGGCCGTTCAGCCCCAGACGCGCTTCGCGGGTCACAATCAGATAGCTGCACAGCGCGGCCGCAATGGACATCCCGCCGAAGCAGCCAACGGTACCGGCGACAATGCCGATGACCGGGGTATAGCGGCGCAGATCGACAATCGCGGCGTGGATATCGGCAATCGCCGCCAGGCCGAGATTCGCCTCCTGCAAACGTACGCCGCCGGTTTCAAGGCTTAATACCGCCTGGGTTGGAATGCCGTTACGGTTATCTTCCGCCGCCAGCTCCAGCGCAGCCGCCATTTTTGCACCAGACACTTCGCCCATGCTGCCGCCCTGGAACGCGCCTTCAATTGCCACGACTACCGCGGGTTTGCCGTTGATGGTGCCTTTCGCCACCACCATGCCATCATCGGCCTGCGGCACAATGCCCTGCGGCCCCAGCCACGGAGAGATAATCCCTTCAAACGGATCCAGCAGTTCGCGATAGCTGCCCTCGTCGAGCAGGGCCTGCGCACGCTGGCGCGCTTTTAATTCGATAAAGCTGCTGTCATCACGCATGGCTCACCCCCTCAAAGACTTGTTCGATACGAATGCGTGCCACGCCCGGCGTTGCGCCAAAGTCGTGGATGGTCAGTTTGCCCGCCGGCAGGCTGCTGACGGTTTGCAATCTGTTGAACAGCGCATCCCAACGGTTACGGCTGTTATCGACCGAGGTGGTGATCTCGATGGTTAATGACTGGCCCTGGTCGGCGGTAAATAACACCTCCATATCCCCGGAGCCAACAACGCCTGCCAGCGCTTTGCCGTTCAGGTTACGGCTGGCGGGCAGAGTTAATGTAATTTTTTCCATAACATCCTCTTAATTCGCTAAATAAGGCGTCTCTATGCGGTCAAGGAACAGCGTGGCGGCAAGCAGGTCGGCCGCGCCGCCCGGAGAGGCATTGAGCAAGAGCATCTTTTTATCTAATACGGCGAGCGCGCGTTGCCCCTCTGGCTGTGCGGTGCCGCCGGCGGCTAATACCGCCCTGGCCCCGTCCTGCATGGTGTCTAACCCCTCCATACCGGCGCGGGAGAGCACGCAGGTATCGGTTAACGAGGTCATGATCGCCATCAGCGCATCGAGCCGGGCATGGGCTTCGGTACCGCCGTTAAGCCGGCTCAGGCGAAGCTGAGGCAACGCTCGCTGCATAATGTGCGGAAATGCCTGCTGCGCCTCTTCGCGCGCGCCCGGCACCCGATAACGGTGGGTGGCGCGCAGTCCTTTACTGAACACTTTCGGCGCGGCGTCATCCGGCAGTTTCGCCAGCTGCGCGGCGGTGTCGGCTATCGTCCGGGCTTGCGCATTGCCACCGAGCATCGCCACGGCGCTGACTAACAAGCCCAGCGCCCAGATAGCGCCCCGGTGGGTATTCACCCCGCCGGTGGCGGCCATCATCTGCTGCTCGCCTTCGCGCCCCAGCCGCCCCACGGTCTGCCGTAGCGCGATATCGGCCGGACGCTGCCAGCTTTGCAGCGCCAGCGCCTGAAACGTGGGGGTCAGGCTATGCGCCGAACGCTCCATCAGCGCGAGCGATAAATCGTGATGCGCGCCGTTCCCCCGACTGTCCACCAGACCGGGTTTCGGGCTGAGTCGCGCTTCGTCAATCAGACACTGCGTGGCGGTTCGCGCCAGCCATTCGGCACCGCCTTCAACCTGGATCCGGGGGAGAAGTTTCATTACCAGCTCCGGAATTTCGCAGGTGGGTTGTACAGACCGCCCGACCATTCAACCAGGTCAGACACGCTGCCAGCCGCCAGCAGAGAGCGGGTGACGTCGGTGCGGCGAATGCCCATATCTTCCGGGTAGAGCACTTTGCCACTCTGGCGCAGCTCGGCGACGCGTTTGGCGTCCACACCCAGGCCGATGTCGGTAATACCCGCGACGGCAGCGACCATGGCACGACGTTCCTCAAGATCTTTGGCCCGGTAGAGGTAAGCAATCCCCTCCTCCGTCAGCACGTGGGTGACGTCATCGCCGTAGATCATGACCGGGGCCAGCGGCATACCGGAGGCTTTCGCCACCTCAACAGCATCGAGTTTTTCGACGAAGGTCGGTTTCACGCCCGCCTGGAAGGTTTCCACCATCTGCACCACCAGCTTTTTACCGCGCTGCATGGGGTCAGGTTCGGTGATCATGTTCAGCCAGGCCGGGGTGGCATGACGACGACCGTGCGGGTCGTGTCCCATGTTGGGCGCACCGCCGAAGCCGGAAAGACGGCCGCGGGTCACGGTAGAGGAGTTGGCATAGCCATCAACCTGCAGCGTGGAGCCGATAAACATATCCACCGCGTACTGCCCTGCCAGCTGGCAGAAGGCGCGGTTGGAGCGCATGGAGCCGTCGGCGCCGGTAAAGAAGATGTCAGGGCGGGCACGAATGTACTCTTCCATCCCCAGCTCACCGCCGAAGCAGTGCACGCTCTCCACCCAGCCGCTTTCAATAGCCGGGATCAGCGTTGGATGCGGGTTCAGCGTCCAGTGTTTACAGATTTTGCCTTTCAGGCCGAGCTGCTCGCCGTAGGTCGGCAGCAGGAGCTCAATAGCGGCGGTGTTGAAGCCGATACCGTGGTTCAGGGACTGAACCTGGTGTTCCGCATAGATGCCTTTGATGGCCATCATCGCCATCAGAATGTGTTCCTGTTTGATCAGGCGCGGGTCACGGGTGAACAGCGGTTCGATAAAGAACGGCTTGTCTGCCACCACCACGAAATCAATCCAGGAGCCGGGGATATCCACACGCGGCAGATCGCACTCGTCGTCCACCAGCTCGTTCACCTGAGCGATGACGATGCCGTCGTGGAAGGCGGCGGCTTCGACCAGCGCCGGGGTATCCTCGGTACTGGCACCGGTATAAAGGTTACCTTTACGGTCGGCTTTAAAACCGGCAATCAGCGCCACGTTCGGCGAGAGATCGACATACAGGCGGGAGTAGAGTTCGATGTAGGTGTGGATGGCACCGATCTCCAGCTGCCCGTCTTCCAGCAGCTGCGAAATACGCAGGCTTTGGGTACCTGAGAAAGAGAAGTCGAGTTTGCGGGCGATGCCCTTCTCAAAAATATCCAGGTGTTCGCTACGACCGACGCTCGGCATAATCATATGCAGATCGTGAACAATTTGCGGGTTCACTTCGGCCAGCGAGCGGGAGAGAAAGTCTGCCTGTTTTTGGTTATTCCCTTCCAGTACGACTTTGTCGCCTGGGGCGATCAGTTTTTCCAGCATGGCGACAAGGTCGCCTGTTGGCAGTACCTTGCCCTGCACCGGGACGGAAGCCAGGCGGCGCGCTTTTTCAGTGCGACGCGTGTTCCAGTTCCGGGCTGGCGTTTGCCCTGATAACATTGTTAACCTCCTGATTCAGCACATCTTTAGGTTTGCTTAACGTTGAGTTAAGTGTGCGCCCTGGTGATAAAGTCATCAATTAAGCGCGCAGGTGAATCATTAGCCTGAGAGTAATAATCAAGGTAAATATTTGTGATCGGGATCAGTTCATGTTTCGGAAAACCAGGCTAAACGGGGTACAATTCGGAAGGTATCGTAAATAACAGACAATAATTAGCATCACCTTTATGGCCCAAATCATTCCATCAGACTTCAACATTGCACCCGACGAGAGCGCAGAATTTGTCCCCATGCGGGGCGTGGCTAATCGCCATCTGCAGACCATGCTGCCGCGCCTCATCCGTCGTAAAGTGCTTTTCACCCCCGTCTGGCAGCGCCTTGACCTGCCGGATGATGACTTCGTTGATTTAGCCTGGAGTGAAGATCCGCTTCAGGCCCGGCACAAACCCCGGCTGGTGGTCTTTCATGGCCTCGAGGGCAGCCTGCACAGCCCCTATGCTCACGGCCTGATTCAGGCGGCGAAAGCGCGCGGCTGGCTGGGGGTAGTGATGCACTTCAGGGGATGCAGCGGCGAACCCAATCGCCAGAAACGCATCTATCATTCCGGCGAAACAGAAGATGGCACCTGGTTCCTGCGCTGGCTGGCAGAGACCCACGGCCCGGCCCCTACGGCGGCGGTGGGCTATTCGCTGGGCGGAAACATGCTCGCCTGCCTGCTGGCAAAAGAGGGCGACAATATTCCTCTGGACGCCGCCGCCATCGTCTCTGCTCCGTTCATGCTGGAACACTGCAGCTATCATATGGATAAGGGCTTTTCGCGCGTTTATCAGCGTTATCTGCTTAACTTGCTCAAAGCCAATGCGGCACGCAAACTGAAGGCATACCCGGATACGCTGCCGGTCAGTCTGCGACAGCTGAAAAAAGTGCGTCGCCTGCGCGAATTTGACGATTTGATCACCGCCAAAATTCATGGTTTTGCCGATGCTATTGACTACTATCGCCAGTGCAGCGCCATGCCGTTGCTCAGCAACATCACGAAACCTGTGCTGATTATTCATGCTAAAGACGATCCCTTTATGGATCATCACTCGATACCCGCGCAGGAATTTTTGCCCGCTAACGTGCAGTATCAGCTGACCGAACACGGCGGACACGTGGGTTTTGTCGGCGGCACGCTGCGTCGCCCGATGATGTGGCTGGAAACGCGTATCCCGGACTGGCTGACCACATACCTGGAACCGATAAGATGATTATTCCCTGGCAAGATCTGGCTCCCGAAACGCTGGATAATCTGATTGAAAGCTTTGTGTTACGCGAAGGCACCGATTATGGTGAACAGGAGCTTTCGCTTGAGCAGAAGGTTGCCGACGTCAGGCGCCAGCTGCAAAGCGGTGAGGTGCTGGTCGTATGGTCCGAGCTGCACGAAACCGTCAACATCATGCCTCGCAATCAATTTCGCGGTTAACCGCGACATCTTTCCATTCAGGGAGTTGCTATGTCCGCCAGACATCCGGTTATTGCCGTTACAGGGTCGAGTGGTGCGGGTACCACCACCACCAGCCTCGCCTTTCGTAAGATCTTCTCGCAGCTGCATCTGCGCGCCGCGGAAGTGGAAGGCGACAGTTTTCACCGCTTTACCCGCCCTGAAATGGATATGGCGATCCGCAAGGCCCGCGATCTCGGCAAACACATCAGCTACTTTGGCCCGGATGCCAACGACTTTGGTCTGCTGGAGCAAACCTTCGCTGAATACGGGCGAAGCGGCACCGGTCAGGCGCGCAAATACCTGCACACCTATGACGAAGCGGTGCCCTGGAACCAGGTGCCGGGCACTTTCACACCCTGGCAGCCGCTGCCGGAACCCACCGACGTGCTGTTTTATGAAGGCCTGCATGGCGGGGTGGTCACGCCGCAACACGACGTGGCGCGCCATGTCGATCTGCTGGTGGGCGTGGTGCCGATTGTTAACCTGGAGTGGATCCAGAAGCTGACGCGGGATACCAGCGAGCGCGGTCATTCCCGCGAGGCGGTGATGGACTCCGTGGTGCGCTCAATGGAAGATTACATTAACTTCCTGACGCCACAGTTTTCCCGCACCCACATTAACTTCCAGCGCGTTCCGACCGTAGACACCTCGAACCCCTTTGCCGCCAAGGCTATCCCGTCCCTGGACGAGAGCTTCGTGGTGATCCATTTCCGCAATCTGGACAATATCGATTACCCCTGGCTGCTGGCGATGCTACAGGGTTCGTTTATTTCGCATATCAATACGCTGGTGGTTCCGGGCGGGAAGATGGGGCTGGCGATGGAGTTAATCATGATGCCGCTGGTGCAGCGGTTGATGGAAGGCAAGAAAATCGATTGAAGCCTTGTTGCCCGGTGGCGCTGCGCTTATCCGGCCTACGTTCGTGCCGTTGTAGGCCCGGTAAGCGCAGCGCCACCGGGCAACGGGCTTACGCCTCGATCACTTCATACGAGTGGGTAATATTTACCGCTTTCTCCAGCATCAGCGCCACGGAGCAGTACTTCTCCGCAGAAAGATCGACCGCGCGGGATACCGCCGCGTCTTTCAGCGCTTTGCCGGTGACCACGAAGTGAAGGTTGATATGGGTGAACAGGCGCGGCGCCTCTTCACGACGCTCTGAGGTCAGTTTCACTTCACAGTCGGTCACATCGTGACGCCCTTTTTGCAGGATCGACACCACGTCGATCGCGCTGCATCCTCCTGCCGCCATCAGGACCACTTCCATCGGGCTTGGCGCTTTATCGCCGGAGTTACCGTCCATCAAAATCTGGTGCCCGGAAGCCGACTCACCGAGGAACGTTAGCCCTTCAACCCATTTCACACGTGCTTGCATTTTTATTAACTCCAGGATTGCATTTTTCCTGACAGATTACGCGCCAGTAACAATTCTGACAACGGAAGTCGACCTGCATCAAGCTGAAGCGAGACACCAGGAGACACGCGGCAAAAGCTATGCTAAAACAGTCGAGATGCTACAGTAATACATTGACGTTACACATGTATGCAGAGGACATCACACATTACAGGCTGCTAATTATTGTGCCAGCCAGACCCCAGGCAGGGGGAAGAATTCGATTGCAACCCCAGAGTACAGGTACATAGCCAGACTCTGGAGACAGCTTATAACAGAGGATAACAGCGCATGGTGCTTGGCAAACCGCAAACAGACCCGACTCTCGAATGGTTCTTGTCTCATTGCCATATTCATAAGTACCCATCGAAGAGCACGCTGATTCACCAGGGTGAAAAAGCGGAAACGTTGTACTACATCGTCAAAGGCTCAGTGGCAGTGCTGATCAAAGATGAAGAAGGCAAAGAGATGATCCTCTCTTACCTGAATCAGGGAGACTTTATCGGCGAACTGGGCCTGTTTGAAGAAGGTCAGGAGCGTAGCGCCTGGGTTCGTGCAAAAACGGCCTGTGAAGTGGCTGAGATCTCTTATAAGAAATTCCGCCAGCTGATCCAGGTGAATCCGGATATCCTGATGCGCCTCTCTTCGCAGATGGCTCGCCGTCTGCAGGTCACGTCCGAGAAAGTGGGTAACCTCGCCTTCCTCGACGTAACGGGCCGTATTGCCCAGACCCTGCTGAACCTGGCGAAACAGCCAGACGCCATGACCCACCCGGACGGTATGCAAATTAAAATTACCCGTCAGGAAATTGGTCAGATCGTCGGATGTTCTCGTGAGACAGTGGGTCGTATCCTGAAAATGCTGGAAGATCAAAACCTGATTTCCGCCCACGGTAAAACCATCGTGGTTTACGGAACACGTTAATTCCGCTAAAACGGCGTGGCATCGCACGATGACACGCCGTTTTTGTCTCTATCCCCATGTGGCGCAGGCTCATTTATCACCCGGAAGTTAACTACGCACTGCGGCAAACCCTGGTGTTGTGTCTCCCTGTGGCTGTGGGTCTGATCTTCGGTCATCTGCAACACGGCCTGCTCTTCTCTCTCGTTCCTGCCTGCTGCAACATTGCCGGTCTGGACACGCCGCATAAGCGCTTCTTTAAACGTCTGACTATTGGCGGCTGCCTGTTCGCGGGCTGTAGCCTGGCCGTACAGCTGCTGCTGGCGCGGGATATTCCGCTGCCTCTGATTCTGACCGTGCTGGCGATGACGCTAGGGGTCACGGCTGAGATCAGCGCCCTGCATGCGCGACTGCTGCCCGCCTCGCTGATTGCGGCCATCTTTACCCTGAGCCTGGCGGGGAATATGCCGGTCTGGGAACCGCTACTCCTCTATACGCTGGGCACCCTCTGGTACGGGCTGTTTAACTGGTTCTGGTTCTGGATGTGGCGTGAACAGCCGCTGCGTGAGTCGCTGAGCATGCTCTATCAACAGCTGGCGGATTATTGCGAAGCAAAATACACCCTGCTGACGCAGCACACCGACCCTGAAAAATCGTTGCCGCCGCTGCTGGCCCGCCAGCAGAAGGTGGTGGATCTCATCAGCCTCTGTTACCAACAGCTGCATATGCTGGCGGCCAACAGGAATCATGAATACAAACGCCTGCTGCGCACCTTCCAGGTGGGGCTGGATCTACAGGAGCACATCTCCGTCAGCCTGCATCACCCGAAGGAGGTGCAGAAGCTGGTGGAGCGCAGTCACGCTGAAGCGGTGATCCGCTGGAACGCGCAGACCGTTGCGGCACGCCTGCGGGTGCTGGCAGACGACATTCTCTATCATCGCTACCCCACCCGTTTCACCATGGACAAGCAGCTCGGCGCCCTGGAAAAAATCGCCCGTCAGCATCCGGATAACCCGGTGGGTCAGTTCTGCGCCTGGCACTTCAGCCGTATCGCCCGCGTGCTGCGCACCCAGCGTCCGCTCTACCCGCGCGACCTGATGGCGGACAAGCAGAAACGCCTGCCGCTGATCCCCGCCCTGAGAAGCTATCTGTCGCTGAAGTCTGCCGCCCTGCGTAACGCGGCGCGCATCAGCGTGATGCTGAGTATCGCCAGCCTGATGGGCGTGGCGCTGCACCTGCCGAAACCCTACTGGATCTTAATGACCGTACTGCTGGTGACGCAAAACGGCTATAGCGCGACGCGGGTGCGTATTCTCCACCGGGCGGCCGGCACGCTGGCGGGGCTGATTATTGCCGGCGTGACCCTGCACTTCCACGTCCCGGAAGGCTACACCCTTGCCGGGATGTTGATGGTGACGCTGGTAAGCTACCTGATCATACGCAAGAGCTACGGCTGGGCGACGGTGGGCTTTACGGTCACGGCGGTGTACACCCTGCAGCTGCTGACCCTGAACGGCGAGCAGTTTATTGTCGCCCGGCTGGCCGATACCCTGATTGGCTGCCTGATCGCCTTCGGGGGGATGGTCTGGCTATGGCCGCAGTGGCAGAGCGGGCTTCTGCGGCAGAATGCCCACGACGCGCTGGAAGCGGATCAGGAGGCTATCCGCCTGATCCTCAGCGACGATCCGCAGCCGACGCCGCTGGCGTGGCAACGCATGAAGGTCAATCAGGCGCACAACGCGCTGTTCAACTCTCTGAACCAGGCGATGCAGGAGCCGGGCTTCAATTCGGCGTATCTGGCGGACATGAAGCTGTGGGTGACGCACAGCCAGTTTATCGTCGAGCATATCAACGCGATGACGACCCTGGCGCGGGAGCATACGATGCTGACGCCAGACCTGGCGCAGCGATATCTGCAGTCGTGTGAAATTGCGCTTCAGCGCTGCCAGCAGCGTCTGGAGTATGACGCGCCGGGCGAAAGCGGGGACAGCAATATTCTGGAAGCGCCAGAGACCCTGACGCAAGGCCCCATGAGTACGCTGGAGCAGCATCTGCAGCGCACCATTGGGCATCTGAACACCATGCACACCATTTCGTCGGTGGCATGGCGTCAGCGCCCGCATCATGGGATCTGGTTGATCCGACGGCTGAAGCGGACGCCGTACTAAATGCCGGGTGGCGCTGCGCTTACCCGGCCTACAAAACCGTAGGCCGGGTAAGCGTAGCGCCGCCGGGCAACACAGCTACTTCTGAACCACCCGCTTCACCGCGGCGGCAAAGCGATTCATCCCTTCATCGATATCCTCGCTCTCCACCAGCAGCGACGGGGCGAAGCGCATCACGTCCGGCCCGGCGTTGAGGACCATTGCCCCTTCACCGGCGGCAGCGTAGAGGAAATCGCGCGCCCGGCCTTTGTATTGCGGCTTCAGCTCGGCGCCAATCAACAGCCCCATACCGCGAATATCGCTGAAGACATCGTATTGGGCATCAATCTGCTGGAGGTGCTTCACAAACTGCTCGCGCTTCGTGTTGACGCCGCTCAGCACCTCCGGGGTGTTGATGATATCAAACGCCGCGCCAGCCACGGCACACGCCAGCGGGTTACCGCCGTAGGTGGAGCCGTGAGAACCCACGTGGAACGCCGAAGCGATATCCTGGGTGGTCAGCACCGCACTGACCGGGAAACCGCCGCCGAGCGCTTTGGCGCTGGTGAGGATATCTGGCGTCACGCCGTAGTGCATGTAAGCAAACAGATCCCCGGTACGGCCCATGCCGCTCTGCACCTCATCAAACACCAGCAGGGCCTGGTGCTGGTCGCACAACTCGCGCAGCCCCTGCAGGAATTCCGGGGCCGCCGCCATTACGCCGCCCTCGCCCTGAATCGGCTCCACCACCACCGCGCAGGTGTGATCGTCCATCACCGCTTTCACCGTATGCAGATCGTTAAACGGGACGTGAATAATGTCGGCCGGTTTCGGGCCAAAGCCATCAGAATATTTTGGCTGTCCGCCCACGGTCACGGTAAACAGCGACCGGCCATGGAAGGCGTTGTGGAAGGCGATGATTTTGGTTTTGAACGGGCTGTGGCGGGTGGAAGCGTAGTAGCGCGCCAGCTTAAAGGCCGTTTCGTTGGCTTCGGTGCCGGAATTCATAAACAGCACGCGCTCGGCAAAGGTAGCGTCGATAATTTTACGCCCCAGACGCAGCGCCGGTTCGTTGGTAAAGACATTGCTGGTGTGCCACAGGGTTTCGCCCTGCGTTTTAAGCGCCTCGACCAGCGCCGGGTGACAGTGGCCTAACGCCGTCACCGCAATACCACCCGCAAAATCAATGTACTCTTTACCCTGCTGATCCCAGACGCGGCTGCCTTTCCCCTTCACCGGGATAAACTCAGCCGGTGCATAAATTGGCAGGATAACTTCATCGAATGTTGCGCGCGTAATTGCAGATTGTTCAGTTGCCATGTAACCCCACCCTTTTTTAAGCAAGAAGCAGAAGTGAAAATATAATCACGAAATATGCTTAAAAAATCACTTTATGGCAACTAAAAATCAACGATGCAGAAAATTAGCCAGCAGCTGGTGGCCCTGTTCGCTAAGAATACTTTCCGGATGGAACTGCACCCCTTCCAGATCCCATTCCCGGTGGCGGATACCCATAATCTCCCGGGTCTCGCTCCAGGCGGTGACTTCAAAGCAGTCGGGTAAGGTGGGTGGGTCAATAACCAGGGAGTGATAGCGGGTCACGATAAGGGGGTTATTGAGGCCAGAGAAGACCCCCGTACCGGTGTGGGTGACGGGAGAGGTTTTGCCGTGCATCACTTTAGCGGCACGAACAATGGTCGCGCCAAAAACCTGACCGATGGCCTGATGCCCGAGGCAGACGCCGAGGATCGGCAATTTACCGGCATAGTGCTCGATCGCCGCCAGCGAGATACCGGACTCGTCCGGCGTGCAGGGGCCGGGAGAGATAACGATTTTCTGCGGGTTCAGCGCCGCGACATCTTCCAGAGAGAGCACGTCGTTGCGCCGGACCACCACCTCCGCCCCCAGCTCGCAAAAATACTGGTACAGGTTCCAGGTGAAGGAATCGTAGTTATCAATCAGCAGAATCATGGCGGCTCCCGAAAAAATGGCCGCCCTATTCTACTCAGTTTCCCGGGCTTCGCTTACCACTTTGCTGAAGATTGTGTTCAGCGCGCTCAGATCGCCCATCGCACCGCTCTGGTTGGCCTGCGCCCACTCTTCCGGGTCGATACCGCGCCAGTCAAGTTGATAGCCTGCATGGATCGCTAACTGTTCAAAGAAGATGCGCTGAACAATCCCGTTTCCGATGCGGAAAGGATGCAGAACGTTGATTTCGCAGTAGTAGTGGCTGAGGCGGTTAATAAAATCCGCTTTCTCGAGCCCGACGAGATACCCCTCCTCCTCAAGATCCTGCATCAGGGCATTGCCCTCTTTTTCGATATAGGCAAAGTGGCAGAACCGGGTGTCGCCCTGATAAATATCCATTTCACGAATATCTCCCGCCCAGTCAAAAATGTCCTGGTAGAGATGGTGGTGGATGGCGCACAGGTGCGGCAGACCGCGCAACAGCGGCCCCAGGCTCAGGGTTGCCGCACGTAGCGCGGTGAATTCATACGCCGCCTGCGCCAGACGCTCAGCCTGACGAATGCCCAGCCGGTTACGCATCACATTCAGTTCCGGATAGAGATAAGGATCGCGATCGTTGCCGTATTTATCGCTCATGCTGCCTCCCTAACGCTTCAAGACGGATCTGCGCCTCATCTGCGCTGAGGGTAACTAACGGGCTGTCGACCCCCTCAAGGCGGCGACTGGCCTGAAAATTCGCGTTTCGCTGTTGTTCCCAGAGACGGGATTTTTGCTTTTCAGTGAGCTTTTTCACCTGTTACCTCCCTGATTGTGCTCGTGTTGCCACAAGTATAAGCAGCAAACTGCGGTTTCGCAGGGAGGTAAAGGCAACGCGGGCAATGCCTGCCCGCGCCAGTAGGGATTAAGGCAGGACTTTCGCAGAGAGGATAACTATCGGTTTTGTCGGCACATTCTGGTAAGGGCCGACGTCGTGCGTCTGTACCTGAGAAATTTTGTCGGCCACGTCCATGCCTTTCACAACTTTACCAAAGACCGCATAACCAAAATCACGCTGGCCGTGGTCGAGGAAGGCGTTATCCGCCACGTTGAGGAAGAACTGGCTGGTGGCGCTGTCTTTATCGGCGGTACGCGCCATTGAGATGGTGCCGCGGCTGTTGCGCAGGCCGTTATCCGCTTCGTTCTTGATTGGCGGGTTCGGCTGTTTCTGCTGCATCTGTTCGTTGAAACCGCCGCCCTGGAGCATAAAGCCCGGGATCACGCGGTGGAAGGTGGTGCCGTTATAAAAACCGCTGTTCACATAATCGAGGAAGTTTTTCACAGAAACAGGGGCTTTCTGACTGTTCAGTTCCAGCTCAATGTTACCGGCAGAGGTGGTCAACAGAACGTGCGGGTCTCCTTTGGCTGCCAGCGCAGCAGGAGAGAGGGCTGAGAGAGCAAGTACAGCCGCGACAGCCGCCAGGGTTGATTTGAGCATGAGAATTCCTTAACAAAGCGCAGTAAAGAAAGCGAATGGCTTGATTCTAAAGAGCAGTATGAATCCAGGCCAGCCATTTACCTAATTTTACGCATTTGAAACAGATGTAACCGTCGGGCAAACTGGCGCCACGGTCATTAACGTGATCTAAATCACACTGAAAACTGCAATTTTCGTTTAATTAATCATAAAAGATTTAATTAGATCACATTCGCGCTTAAAATCTGGCCGCTCGCAGCGCCGTCAACGCGCTTTACATTTCTATTCACAGGCCAGTCATGACTAACAGCAATCGTATCAAGCTCACATGGATCAGCTTCTTCTCCTACGCCCTTACCGGTGCGTTGGTGATCGTCACCGGGATGGTGATGGGGAATATCGCAGACTATTTCAACCTGCCCGTTTCCAGCATGAGTAACACCTTCACCTTCCTGAACGCCGGGATCCTGATCTCCATCTTCCTGAACGCCTGGCTGATGGAAATCGTCCCCCTGAAGACGCAGCTGCGTTTCGGCTTTGTGCTGATGGTGCTTGCCGTCGCCGGCCTGATGCTCAGCCACAGCATCGCCCTGTTCTCCGCCGCTATGTTTGTGCTCGGGCTGGTGAGCGGGATCACCATGTCCATCGGGACATTTCTCATTACCCACATGTATGAAGGCCGCCAGCGCGGCGCGCGTCTGCTGTTTACCGACTCCTTCTTCAGCATGGCAGGGATGATCTTCCCGATGGTGGCCGCAGCGCTGCTGGCACGCAGCATTGAATGGTACTGGGTTTATGCCTGCATTGGCCTGGTCTACGTGGCGATTTTTGTCCTGACCTTCGGCTGTGATTTCCCGGTTCTCGGTAAAAAAGCCCAGACCACCAGCGAGCCGGTGGTGAAAGAGAAGTGGGGTGTCGGCGTGCTGTTCCTCGCCGTTGCCGCCCTGTGCTACATCCTCGGCCAGCTGGGCTTTATCTCCTGGGTGCCGGAGTATGCCAAGGGGCTGGGAATGAGCCTGAACGATGCCGGTCAGCTGGTGAGTGATTTCTGGATGTCGTACATGTTCGGCATGTGGGCATTCAGCTTTATCCTGCGCTTCTTCGATCTGCAGCGGATCCTCACCGTGCTGGCGGGTGCCGCCACCGTGCTGATGTACCTGTTTATCAACGGTTCGCCGGAACATATGCCGTGGTTTATCCTGACGCTTGGCTTCTTCTCCAGCGCCATTTACACCTCGATCATTACCCTGGGCTCCCTGCAGACCAAAGTAGCCTCGCCAAAACTGGTTAACTTCGTGCTCACCTGCGGCACCATCGGCACCATGCTGACCTTCGTGGTCACTGGCCCGATTGTGGCGCACAGCGGCCCGCTGGCAGCGTTACACACCGCTAACGGTCTCTATGCCGTGGTGTTCGTGATGTGCCTGGTGCTGGGCTTTGTGACCCGCCACCGCCAGCACAACACAGCGGCAGCGTCTCACTGATCCCTTACGCCCCTTTGCTTTCTGCAGAGGGGCGGTTTCTGGTAAAACACACCTCTTCTCCCCCACGATCCGTCTGTATCCACGTCTGTGCCAGCTGCGTGGTGGCTATCACCCGCCCCTGACGAATCGACCAGCGTACCGGCACCTGACAACGCACCGCATCAAAACCCGTCTCCGCAGGCAGGATCACCAGATTCGCCGGGTTCCCCGGTTCAATACCGTAACCGGTCAGGCCAAAGGTACGCGCGCTGTTGTGGGTGATCAGGTCAAGACCGCGGTCGATCTGCTGATAGCCCATCATCTGGCAGACGTGCAGCCCCATATGCAGGACCTGCAGCATATTTCCGGTGCCCAGCGGATACCAGGGGTCAAACACGTCATCATGACCGAAGCAGACGTTAATCCCCGCCTCCAGCAGCTCCTTCACGCGGGTGATACCCCGGCGTTTCGGATAGTCGTCAAAGCGCCCCTGCAGATGGATATTCACCAGCGGATTGGCCACAAAGTTAATCCCGGAGAGCTTCAGCAGACGAAACAGCCGTGAAGTATAAGCCCCGTTGTAAGAGTGCATCGCGGTGGTATGGCTGGCGGTGACGCGCGAACCAATCCCGGCCTCGTACGCCAGCGTTGCTACCGTTTCGACAAATCGCGACTGCTCGTCGTCGATTTCATCGCAGTGAATATCCAGCGGCCGGTCGTACTTCTTCGCCAGTTCAAAGGCGATATGCAACGACTGCACGCCGTACTCGCGGGTGAACTCAAAGTGCGGAATGGCGCCTACCACGTCGGCCCCCAGCTTTAACGCTTCCTCAAGCAGGGCGGCGCCGTTGGGGTAAGAGAGGATCCCCTCCTGCGGGAAGGCGACAATTTGCAGCTCGACCCACGGGGCCACCTCCTGCTTCACCTCCAGCATCGCCTTCAGGGCGGTGAGGGTCGGGTCGGAGACGTCCACATGGGTACGCACAAACTGGATGCCGTTGGCGATCTGCCATCTCAGGGTCTTCCACGCCCGGGTTTTGACATCCTCATGGCTGAGCAGCGCCTTGCGCTCTGCCCAGCGCTCGATGCCCTCAAACAGCGTGCCGGACTGGTTCCAGTTCGGCTCACCCGCGGTCTGGGTGGTATCAAGATGAATATGCGGCTCGATAAACGGCGGCAGGGCCAGCCCACCGCGCGCGTTTAACACTTCATAGCTCTCGCTCTGTCCCTCGCCCGTCGGGGTGATTTCGCCAAAACGACCGTTCTCAATAGCCAGTTGCCATAACCCGTCCCGACCCGGTAATCGGACGTTCTGGATAAGCCAAAGCGGTGCTGTAGACATCATATTCTCCCGAAAAAGAGGGCTGAAATTTAGAGGTAACGAAAATTAAAGATTAGGCCCCTAATTTGTACACAAAATCGGCTATCACGAAAAGCCTGCTAATTCCGCTACTTAGAAAAAACCTGACAAATCAGCCATCTACTCACTAAGGAGTAGTTGAAGGCGTATTTGATTTGCATCAATAAGTGGCTTTGCTGAATCGTTAAGGTAGGCAGTAATAGAAAAGAAATCGAGGCAAAAATGAGCAAAGTCAGACTCGCGATTATCGGTAACGGCATGGTCGGTCACCGCTTTATTGAGGATCTTCTTGATAAAGCCGATGCCGCCCAGTTCGACATTACCGTGTTCTGTGAAGAACCCCGTAAGGCGTACGACCGCGTGCACCTCTCCTCCTATTTCTCTCACCACACCGCCGAAGAGCTCTCTCTGGTACGCGAAGGTTTATACGAGAAACATGGCGTGAAGGTACTGGTAGGCGAACGCGCGATTACCATCAACCGTCAGGAAAAAGTGATTCATTCCAGTGCGGGACGCACGGTTTTTTACGACAAACTGATCATGGCGACTGGCTCTTACCCGTGGATCCCACCGATCAAAGGGTCAGAAACTCAGGATTGCTTCGTCTATCGCACCATTGAAGATCTCAACGCTATCGAATCCTGCGCCCGCCGCAGCAAACGCGGCGCGGTAGTCGGCGGCGGCCTGCTCGGCCTCGAAGCCGCGGGCGCGCTGAAAAACTTAGGCGTTGAAACCCACGTCATCGAATTTGCCCCGATGCTGATGGCAGAGCAGCTCGACCACATGGGTGGCGATCAGCTCAAACGCAAAATTGAGAGCATGGGTGTGAAAGTTCACACCAGCAAAAATACCAAAGAGATCGTGCAGGAAGGCACCGAGGCGCGTAAAACCATGCGCTTTGCTGACGGCAGCGAGCTGGAAGTCGACTTCATCGTCTTCTCCACCGGTATTCGCCCGCGCGACAAGCTGGCTACGCAGTGCGGCCTGGCGGTTGCCCAGCGCGGCGGCATTATGATCAACGCCACCTGCCAGACCTCCGATCCGGATATCTACGCCATTGGCGAGTGCGCCAGCTGGGAAAATCACGTCTACGGTCTGGTTGCCCCTGGCTACAAAATGGCGCAGGTCGCCGTTGACCATATCCTCGGCAATGAAAACGCCTTCGAAGGCGCAGACATGAGCGCCAAGCTGAAACTGCTGGGCGTTGACGTGGGCGGTATCGGCGATGCGCACGGCCGCACGCCAAACTCCCGCAGCTACGTCTACCTCGATGAAAGCAAAGAAGTTTATAAACGTCTTATCGTCAGCCCGGATAACAAAACCCTGCTCGGTGCGGTGCTGGTGGGTGATACCAGCGATTTTGGCAACCTGCTGCAGCTGGTGCTGAACGCCATCGAACTGCCGGAAAACCCGGACGCGCTGATCCTGCCTGCCCACGCTGGCAGCGGTAAGCCTTCGATTGGTGTCGATAAACTGCCGGACAGCGCGCAGATTTGCTCCTGCTTCGATGTCACCAAAGGCATGCTGATTTCCGCCATCAACAAAGGTTGCCACACCGTGGCGGCGCTGAAGGCCGAAACCAAAGCCGGTACCGGCTGCGGCGGCTGTATCCCGCTGGTTACTCAGGTGCTCAACGCCGAGCTGGCGAAACAGGGTATCGAAGTAAACAACAACCTGTGCGAGCACTTCGCTTACTCTCGCCAGGAGCTGTACCACCTGATCCGCGTTGAAGGCATCAAATCCTTCGACGAGCTGCTGCAGAAACATGGCCAGGGTTATGGGTGTGAAGTCTGTAAACCGACCGTCGGTTCTCTGCTGGCCTCCTGCTGGAATGAGTATGTGCTCAAGCCGCAGCACACCCCGCTGCAGGACACCAATGACAACTTCCTGGCGAACATCCAGAAAGACGGCACCTACTCCGTCATCCCACGCTCTGCCGGCGGTGAAATTACCCCGGAAGGCCTGGTGGCAGTGGGCCGCATCGCCCGCGAGTTTAATCTGTACACCAAAATTACCGGTTCCCAGCGTATCGGCCTGTTCGGTGCGCAGAAAGACGACCTGCCGGAAATCTGGCGTCAGCTGATTGAAGCAGGTTTCGAAACCGGCCATGCCTATGCCAAAGCGCTGCGTATGGCGAAAACCTGCGTGGGCAGCACCTGGTGCCGCTACGGCGTGGGCGACAGCGTCGGCTTCGGCGTTGAGCTGGAAAACCGCTACAAAGGCATCCGTACCCCGCACAAAATGAAGTTCGGCGTCTCCGGCTGTACCCGTGAATGTGCCGAAGCGCAGGGTAAAGACGTGGGTATCATCGCCACTGAGAAAGGCTGGAACCTGTACGTCTGCGGTAACGGCGGGATGAAACCGCGTCATGCGGATCTGCTGGCGGCGGATATCGATCGTGAAACGCTGATCAAGTATCTCGACCGCTTCATGATGTTCTACATCCGTACCGCGGACAAACTGACCCGTACCGCGCCGTGGCTGGATAACCTGGAAGGCGGCATCGACTACCTGAAATCCGTCATTATCGACGACAAACTTGGCCTGAACGCGACGCTGGAAGAAGAGATGGCGCGCCTGCGTGACGCCGTGATTTGTGAATGGACTGAAACCGTCAACACCCCAGCGGCGCAGGTTCGCTTCAAACACTTTATCAACAGCACCCAGCGCGACCCGAGCGTGCAGGTGGTGCCAGAGCGCGAGCAGCATCGCCCGGCGACACCTTATGAACGCATTCCGGTCATGCTAGTGGAGGAAAACGTATGAGTCAGTGGGTCAACATCTGCAAAATCGACGAGATCCTGCCTGCCACCGGCGTGTGCGCGCTGTTAGGTCATGAGCAGGTTGCCATTTTCCGTCCACGCCACGACGAACAGGTCTTTGCCATCAGCAATATCGACCCGTTCTTCGAGGCCAGCGTGCTCTCCCGCGGGATCATCGCTGAACACCAGGGCGAGCTATGGGTTGCCAGCCCGCTGAAAAAGCAGCGTTTCCGCCTGAGCGACGGTCACTGCATGGAAGATGAGAGCCACTCCGTGAAGCACTATGACGTGCGGGTCAAAGACGGCAAGGTACAGCTGAGAGGCTGATTAATACGGGGATGCAACGCCCCCGTTATTTGTTTTTGATTTTGTAGGCCCGGCAAGCGCAGCGCCGCCGGGCAATTGCCGGATGGCGAAGCAAGCTTCTTATCCGGCCTACGATTTAATTTTTAGCTTTTCTTTTTCATTACTCAGGATAATCAAATGTTTACAGACACTATTAATAAGTGTGCGGATAACGCTGCGCGAATTGCACGCCTCAGTAAAAACAGTCCTCTCGGATTCTGGGTCAGCTCCGCCATGGCGGGTGCCTATGTCGGACTGGGGATTATTTTAATTTTCACCCTCGGCAATCTGCTCGATCCCTCCGTGCGTCCGCTGGTGATGGGTGCCACCTTTGGTATCGCCCTGACTCTGGTGATCATCGCCGGTTCTGAACTGTTCACCGGTCATACCATGTTCCTGACCCTGGGCGTAAAAGCGGGCACTATCACTCAGGGCCAGATGTGGGCGATCCTGCCGCAAACCTGGCTCGGCAACCTGGTCGGCTCCGTGTTTGTCGCCCTGCTCTACAGCTGGGGCGGCGGTAGCCTCCTGCCGGTCGATACCAGCCTCGTGCACACCGTCGCGCTGGCAAAAACCTCCGCACCGGCGATGGTGCTGTTCTTCAAAGGCGCGCTCTGTAACTGGCTGGTGTGTCTTGCTATCTGGATGGCAATCCGTACTGAAGGCGCCGCGAAATTCATCGCCATCTGGTGGTGTCTGCTGGCCTTTATCGCTTCCGGCTACGAACACTCCGTTGCCAACATGACGCTGTTTGCCCTCTCCTGGTTCGGTCACCACAGCGAAGCCTATACCCTGTCTGGTATCGGCCATAACCTGTTGTGGGTAACGCTTGGCAATACTCTTTCTGGGGTTGTATTTATGGGTTGGGGTTACTGGTATGCTACCCCTAAAGCGGAGCGTCCGACTCCGGCTACCATCGCAACCGTTCAGGCGAAAGCCAACCAGTAAGAAGAGGTAATGTCGTGGATCACCTGCCAATATTCTGTCAATTACGCAATCGCGACTGCCTGCTCGTGGGGGGTGGCGATGTGGCTGAACGCAAAGCCCGCCTGCTGCTGGAGGCAGGTGCCCGGCTCACCGTCAACGCCCTTGCCTTCGCCCCACAATTTACCGTGTGGGCGCAGGAAGGGATGCTCACCCTCGTCGAGGGTGAGTTCAACGAATCACTGCTTGATACCTGCTGGCTGACCATTGCCGCCACCGACGACGATGCGGTTAACCAGCGCGTCAGCGACGCCTGTGAAGCGCGGCGGATCTTCTGCAACGTGGTGGATGCGCCGAAAGAGGCGAGTTTTATCATGCCGTCGATTATCGACCGCTCGCCGCTGATGGTCGCCGTCTCCTCCGGCGGGACGTCGCCAGTGCTGGCGCGCCTGCTGCGCGAAAAGCTGGAAGCGATCCTGCCGCAGCATCTCGGCCAGGTGGCCCACTATGCCGGGCAATTGCGCTCGCGCGTGAAAAAGCAGTTCGCCACAGTGGGTGAACGCCGCCGCTTCTGGGAAAAATTCTTTGTGAACGACCGGCTGGCGCAGTCGCTGGCGAACCAGGATCGGAAAGCCGTGGATGAAACCACAGAGCAGCTGATCAATGCCCCGCTCGATCACCGGGGCGAAGTGGTGCTGGTGGGCGCGGGTCCAGGGGATGCCGGCCTGCTGACCCTGAAAGGGCTACAGCAGATCCAGCAGGCGGATATCGTGGTTTATGACCGTCTGGTCTCCGACGACATCATGAACCTGGTGCGTCGCGATGCGGATCGGGTGTTTGTTGGCAAACGTGCCGGATATCACTGCGTACCTCAGGAAGAGATTAACCAGATCCTGCTGCGTGAAGCGCAGAAGGGTAAACGCGTGGTGCGTCTGAAAGGCGGAGATCCCTTTATCTTCGGACGCGGCGGCGAGGAGCTGGAAACCCTCTGTGAAGCGGGCATTCCGTTCTCGGTGGTACCGGGTATTACCGCCGCCTCAGGCTGCTCTGCCTATTCGGGCATTCCACTGACTCACCGTGACTATGCCCAAAGCGTGCGTCTGGTTACCGGCCACCTGAAAACCGGCAGCGAGCTGGACTGGCATAACCTGGCCGCAGAGAAACAGACCCTGGTGTTCTATATGGGCCTGAACCAGGCGGCGACCATTCAGGCTAAGCTACTCGAACATGGTATGGATGCAGCAATGCCGGTGGCGCTGGTGGAGAACGGCACGTCGATTAAACAGCGTGTGGTCAGTGGCGTGTTGACCCAGCTGGGCGACCTGGCGCAGCAGGTTGAAAGCCCGGCGCTGATTGTCGTAGGCCGTGTGGTGGCGCTGCGCGACAAGCTCAACTGGTTTTCAAACCATTAAGTCAGACTGAACATATTCCCCGCGAAATGAGTAGTCCTGTTATGGACTACTCCTCGCTTACCGCTGTCGATAACATACCTTCCGCGAAAGCACATTTTCTATATATTCCCTCATGTTACAGACAAGGAAGCGTTATGTTCAAACTGGCAAAGATTGCCCTGGTTGCAGGCATCTTAACTACCCTGACGGCGTGCACCGGCCACGTGCAAAACACCAAAAATAACTGCAGCTACGACTACCTGCTGCACCCGGCGATCTCCATCTCCAAGATCATCGGCGGCTGCGGCCCGGCGGCAAATCAGTAACTCTTTTTCAGGTACAAAAAAACCGGGGGATTCCCCGGTTTTTTTATTAGTGCGGCTGTCTCGCCGGGTGGCGCTTACGCTTACCCGGCCTGTAAGTTCGCGTAGGCCGGGTAAGGCGCAGCCGCCACCCGGCAAAAAAACTTAAGGTTTAGCCACAAACCCAATCGCTTCATACACCGCTTTCAGGGTCACAGAAGCGCGTGCGCTGGCTTTCTCGGCGCCGTCTTTCATCACCTTCTGCAGGAAGGCTTCGTCATTGCGGAACTGGTGGTAGCGCGCCTGCAGTTCGGTCAGCATGCCGGAGACCGCATCCGCCACTTCACCTTTCAGATGGCCATACATTTTGCCTTCGAAGTGCTGCTCCAGCTCTGGAATGCTCTGGCCAGTCACGGCAGAGAGAATATCCAGCAGGTTAGAGACACCCGCTTTGTTCTGCACGTCGTAACGCACAACAGGCGGCTCGTCAGAGTCGGTGACTGCACGCTTGAGCTTCTTAACCACCGCTTTCGGATCTTCCAGCAGACCGATCACGTTGTTGCGGTTATCGTCCGACTTGGACATCTTCTTGGTCGGCTCCAGCAGGGACATCACGCGGGCACCGGACTTCGGAATGAACGGCTCAGGCACCTTGAAGACGTCGCCATAAATCGCGTTGAAACGCTGGGCAATGTCGCGGCTCAGCTCCAGGTGCTGCTTCTGATCTTCACCCACCGGCACCTGGTTGGTCTGATACAGCAGAATGTCAGCCGCCATCAGTACCGGATAGTCAAACAGACCGGCGTTGATGTTTTCAGCGTAACGGGAAGATTTATCCTTGAACTGGGTCATACGGCTCAGTTCACCGAAATAGGTGTAGCAATTCAGGGCCCAGCCCAGCTGCGCATGTTCCGGGACGTGAGACTGAACGAAGATGGTGCTTTTCTCAGGATCGATACCGCAGGCCAGATACAGCGCAAGGGTGTCGAGCGTCGCTTTACGCAACTGCTGCGGATCCTGGCGCACGGTAATGGCATGCTGGTCAACGATGCAGTAGATACAGTGATAGTCATCCTGCATGTTCACCCACTGACGCAGCGCACCCATATAGTTGCCAATGGTCAGTTCACCTGAGGGCTGTGCGCCACTAAATACGATGGGCTTAGTCATTTTTCAATTCCTGATTTTCACTGTGCGAAAGCCCGAGAACGGGCAGTAAATCTTTGAAGTGGTCGAAGACGAAATCCGGCTCACTCAACGTAATGGATTCACCGTAGTTATAGCCATAGGTCAGGCCAACGGACGGGCAACCTGCGGCCCTGGCCGCCAGAATATCATTGCGCGAATCCCCTACAAAGAGCAGCGCGTCCGGTGTTAAGGATAATTTTCCTGCCACCAGCAGCAACGGTTCGGGATGCGGCTTCTTATTCTGCACGTCATCGCCACCGACAATCACCGAGAAGTATTTTGCGATATCCAGCGCTTCCAGCAGCGGTGCAACAAAGGCGGTTGGTTTGTTGGTCACCAGCCCCAGCGGCATGCCTTCTTCATGCAGCGCGCTCAGCGTACCGGCCACATCCGGGAACAGGAAGCTGCCCTCTTCTACCGTCTCTTCATAGAAACGGTTGAACAGCTTACGCAGGAGGCGAATCTGCTCTTCCTGCGGGATATCCGCGTGATCGACGCCAGGTTTGCCCTGCGCCGCACGCTGAATGGCGCGCTCCTGACGGGCCCAGGTCAGCGCGCGCTCCATCAGCACGTCTGCCCCGTTACCAATCCACGTTATCACGCGATCTTCGCCCGCCACCGGCAGTTCCAGCGCATACAGCGCCTGGTCAACCGCCGCGGTTAAGCCTGGCGCGCTGTCCACCAGCGTGCCGTCGAGGTCAAACGCAACGCCCCGAATTGCCTGCAAATTATTCATGACTTACCTTCGCCAGTTCACTGCGCATTTCATCAATGACTTTTTTGTAGTCCGGCTGATCGAAAATCGCCGAACCGGCCACGAACATATCTGCGCCCGCCGCGGCGATTTCGCCAATATTGCTTACCTTCACGCCGCCGTCCACTTCGAGACGGATATCAAAGCCTGATTCGTCGATGCGACGACGCACTTCACGCAGCTTATCCAGAGTATGTGGGATGAAAGACTGCCCGCCGAAGCCGGGGTTGACGGACATCAGCAGAATCACGTCCAGCTTGTCCATCACGTAATCGAGATAGCTCAGCGGCGTGGCCGGGTTAAATACCAGGCCCGCCTTACAGCCGTGCTCTTTGATCAGCTGCAGGGTGCGGTCAACGTGTTCGGAGGCTTCAGGATGGAAGGTGATGATGCTGGCACCCGCGGCGGCAAAATCCGGCACGATGCGGTCGACCGGCTTCACCATCAGGTGCACGTCAATAGGGGCGGTCACGCCGTAGTTGCGCAGTGCCTTGAGGACCATCGGGCCGATGGTCAGGTTAGGCACGTAGTGGTTATCCATAACGTCGAAATGAACGACATCCGCACCGGCAGCGAGGGCTTTCGCGGTATCTTCGCCCAGCCGGGCAAAATCAGCCGAAAGAATTGAGGGTGCAATCAAATACTGTTTCATCCGCATCTCCTTGAACTTTGTTTAACGGCGGGCGAAACGGCTCAGGGTAGATAGAGAGCCAGCAGTTCGTCCACCTTTTTACGTGTACCGCCGTTGCTGCTGATGCTGCGCCGGACTTTGACCTGAAAATGCTCTGCGGCTTTGTACCATTCGCGCGTATCAGGCGTGTCATGATTCGAAATTAACACCGGAATTCTTTTGCTGACCAGCTTTTCCGCCATTTCCGCCAGACGCGCCTGCTCGGCAGGGCTGAAGCTGTTGGTGTGGTAGGCGGTAAAATTCGCCGTTGCCGACAGAGGGGCGTACGGTGGGTCACAGTAGACTACCGAGTTACCGTCAGCACGGTCCATACACTCTTCATACGAGAGGCAGTAGAACTCCGCATTCTGCGCTTTTTCAGCAAAGTGATACAGCTCAGCCTCAGGGAAATAGGGGCGCTTGTAGCGACCGAAAGGCACGTTGAATTGACCACGCAGATTATACCGGCACAGGCCGTTGTAGCCATGGCGGTTAAGGTAGAGGAACAGCAGCGCCCGACGGAACTTATCCTGACACTGATTAAACTCAGCGCGGAGCAGGTAGTAAACGTCCGGGTTGTTGTTCTCTGGGGTAAATAGCTTGCGCGCCTCATCAACGTACTCGTCGGTACGCAGCTTTACGATGTTATAGAGGTCGATAAGGTCGCTGTTGATATCCGCAAGGATATAACGGGAGTAGTCGGTATTGAGGAATACCGAGCCCGCGCCCACAAAGGGTTCGACAAGACACTCGCCCGCAGGCAGGCGTTGTTTAATATCATCGAGCAGGGGGTATTTCCCCCCTGCCCATTTCAGAAAAGCGCGATTTTTTTTCATGCTGACTAACTGATTACACCTTCTCCGGCTGTGGAGAAAGCTCCGACAGCATCCTGCGCTTCACAGATTACTTCAAATCGGACTGAACCTGACGGATCGGCTTCGCCCACGGGTTTTTCGCCTGAACATCAGCTGGCAGTGTTGCGACCGCGCGTTTTGCTTCATCTTTCGAAGCATACACGCCGCTCACCAGCACATACCATGGCTGACCGTTACGGGTAGTCTCATAGACAACGAAGTTTTTCAGGTTCGACTTTTTCGCCCAGCTGTTGAGGTTGTCATAGCTGGAAGAACTGCTCAACTGCAGCGTGTAGTTGCTGGATGAGGCAGACTTCAGTGAACTCACGTTCCCTGTCGTTTTACCGGTGCTGGCAGTGGCCGCAGGTGCTGCTGCCGCTGGCGCAGAGGCTGTCGCCGTCGGGGCTGGCGTTGCGGTCGCTTTCGGTGCCGTCGCTGTCGTAGCAGGGGCTTTCGCCGGTGCGCTGGTCACGGTTTCGCTACGCTTCGGCTGGGCAGTCGCTTTCGGTTCTTCCGCTTTCGCAACAGGCTGCGGCTTCACTTCACGCTTCGGCTCAATCACCGTCTGCTTACGTTCCTGATGCTGGGCAGGCTTAGTCTGACGTGGCGCACTCTCTGTCGCCGCCGTCTGCTGTTGCCCGGTCGCACCACGAATTGGCGCCACGGTCGCAGGCTCGGTCGGCAGCGTGGAGTTGACCACCACGTTGTTGACCTGCTGCTGGTTCTGCGGCTGCGTCAGTGCATTGTTCAGATCGCCCTGCACTTCAACACGCTGCTGGCCTGCCGGGGTTGCCGGTGTCTGACCCTGCGTTGGCGTGGACGCGACCGGCGGCAGAGAGATCTCCTGCTGGGTATTGCCGGCAGTCTGCTCGGCGGAAGTGGTACCCGGCGCAGGCTGGGTGCCGTTGGCCTGATCGGCCGCATTGCCGGACAGATCGACACTCTTCTCAGCAGAGGCGCTCTGATCGGCCGGATTGCTCGACGGGGCTTTGAGTGCAGAGCCGACGCCGATAATCAGCAGCAGCAGGACCAGCACGCCCAGCCCCATCATAATGTACTGGCGGGAAGCGGGCTTCGCCAGCGCGGCTTTACGCTTACGCGGGCGGCGCTCTACGGGCACTTCATCCACTGAATCATCTTCAGACTCAAAATCTTCTTCTTCACGCTCGTCGCGGGCAGCACGGCCACGCGAAGGACGAGGGTCATCGTTTTCGAGATCGACCTCGTCAAAGTTAATTTGCGGCTCGTTATCACGTTCTGAAGATTGGCGAGTACGACCAGTACGACGATCGCTGGGATCGGGTTTCAGCTCGTCTTCTGGTTTGAATTCATCCATTTAACACCCCACTAAAAGGCTTATGCCTACGACTTTGCACATCACCTGAAGCAAAATGGCTACGTTTTACCGCAGCCGGACCTTTCTAATAGTTACGCCTGCTGGCAATCAGCAATAGCGCCAAGAACCACATCGTGCGGCACACCGCCACGCACTTCACTCTTACCTATTGCAAGCGGGAGCACCAGACGCATCTCGCCTGCTAATACTTTTTTATCACGCATCATATGCGGCAGGTAGGCCTGCGCCGACATTTCACGCGGCCCCGTAACCGGTAACCCGGCACGCTCAAGCAGCGTGATAATGCGCTGCGTATCCGCCTTGCTGAACTGACCCAGACGCTCCGAGGTGCGCGCGGCCATCACCATCCCCGCCGCAACGGCCTCGCCATGCAGCCAGTTACCGTAGCCCATTTCGGCTTCGATAGCATGACCGTAGGTATGCCCAAGATTCAGTAAAGCACGTAAGCCTGTTTCGCGCTCGTCTGCGGCCACGACTTCTGCTTTCAGCTCACAGCAGCGGCGAATACAGTACGCCATCGCCTGACCATCCAGGCGCAGTAAGGCATCCATATTCTCTTCCAGCCAGCTAAAGAATGCGCCGTCCAGAATAATGCCGTACTTGATCACTTCCGCCAGACCTGAAGCCAGCTCACGCTGAGGCAGCGTTTGCAGACAGTCGAGATCCACCACCACCGAAGCGGGCTGGTAGAACGCGCCAATCATGTTTTTGCCAAGCGGATGGTTAACGGCCGTTTTGCCGCCAACAGATGAGTCGACCTGCGACAACAGCGTGGTAGGAATCTGAATAAAACGGACGCCGCGCTGATAGCTTGCCGCAGCAAACCCCGTAAGATCGCCAACAACACCGCCGCCTAATGCCAGCAGTGTAGTATCGCGACCATGCGGTTTTTGCAGTAATGCGGTAAAGACGGTATCCAGTACCGTCAGGCTTTTATACTGCTCGCCATCAGGCAGAATCACACTGTCGACCTTTACGCCAGCCTGTTCAAGGCGCTGACGCACGTTGTCGAGATAAAGCGGAGCCAGAGTCTCATTGGTGACCAGCATTGCCTGATCACCCGCTTTCAGTGGTAAGAAGGAAGCTGGGTCGTTAAACAAACCAGCCGCGATAGTGATAGGGTAACTCCGTTCACCGAGAGTGACTGTAATCCTCTCCATAGCGCGACATCCACCTTAAATGCTTTTACCCGCAGGCGAGTGTATATAAAGCCAGAATCAGTTGCTTTCCAGCATATGAATAATCTGGTTTGCGACCACTTTAGCGCTCTGGTCGTCTGTGCGAATGGTGACGTCGGCAATCTCTTCGTACAGCGGATTGCGTTCACCAGCAAGGGCTTCCAGAACTTCGCGTGGAGGCGTCTCAACCTGCAGCAACGGGCGTTTTTTATCACGCTGCGTACGCGCCAGTTGTTTCTCGATGGTCGTTTCAAGATAGACCACGACACCGCGGGCGGAGAGACGGTTGCGAGTTTCGCGAGATTTTACAGAGCCGCCGCCAGTTGCCAGCACAATGCCCTGTTTTTCCGTAAGTTCATTAATGACTTTTTCTTCACGGTCACGGAAACCCTCTTCGCCTTCTACATCGAAGACCCAGCCCACATCAGCTCCGGTTCGTTTCTCAATCTCTTGATCAGAATCGTAAAATTCCATATTGAGTTGTTGAGCTAACTGGCGCCCAATAGTGCTTTTGCCGGCACCCATAGGCCCAACCAGAAAGATATTGCGTTTCTCTGCCATTTTTTCGGTACTACTAAGACTATTCGTTAATGGTAAACCCGCTTCACCGATATCGGGCGTAGCAGGACATGAACTGAAACCTCATATGCGATAGAGCGAGAGTCAGACTAAAAATTATCTCAATACTCCGGCTTGTTTGGCAACAGATTAAATCATCAGGCTTGCCGCTTAAGTTATTAAGGAGTGTGATTGAGTAAGCTGATTCTCAAATCGGTACTCCTTGTATGCTAATTCATGCCCCACGTCAAACATCTGCAACAAACAGAATGCAAAATCACGCGGGGCATCGCGGGACATTATGGCGTCGCAACCAGACGAGGGGTGATAAAAACCACTAACTCCCTGCGTTCGTTGTCTTTCCCCTGATGGCGAAAAAGTTTCCCCAGTAAGGGAATACGGCTCAAGCCTGGCACACTTTCGCTGCCGGTTTTATGCCTCTGGGAAAAAATTCCGCCTAAGGCCAGCGTTTCACCGCTTTTGACCTCTACCTGAGTTTCAATCTCCTGCTTATCTATTGCCATCGTTTCGCCGTCGGCCTGCTGCAAAACCTGGCCCGGGGCGTTCTCGCTGATGCGCAGCTTCAGGCGCACGCGCCCGTTGGCCAGTACCACCGGCGTCACCTCCATCCCCAGCACCGCCTCTTTAAACTCAACCGAGGTCGCGCCGCTCTCGCCGCTGGAAACCTGATAGGGGATCTCGCTGCCCTGCTTAATGCTGGCGGGCTGCATGTGTGAGGCCAGCAGGCGAGGGCTGGCGATAATGTCGACCTGCTGTTTTTGTTCCAGGGCGGAAAGTTCGAGATCCAGTAACCGGCCATTAATCCGCCCGATATTGAATCCCACCTGGGTGGTGGCGTTGGTAACGGCCAGATCGCTGCTGAGCATCGTCAGCTGTCCTGGCTTACCGGCCTGCTGCCCCTGGGCCAGATTCCACTTCACCCCCAGCTCGCGCAGGCTTTTTTCACTCATGCTAACGATGTGCGCGGCCAGCTCTACCTGAGCCACAGGAAGATCCATCTGCGCCACCCAGTGTTGTAATGCCTCCAGCGCAGCCCGGTTGTCGCGTACCAGCAGGCGATTGGTGCGCTTGTCTACCGCCAGGCTGCCTTTCGGGCTGAGGAGCTTTTCGGCAGCTGACTGCAAATCCCCCGCATCAGCATAGGAGAGGGGGTAACTGCGTGCCTCCAGCGGCGCGCTGAGTTGCCGCTTTGTTCGCTCGGCCTCTTTTTTGGCCTGCTGTTGCTGCTGCCAGGCGGCGGTGTGGATATAAAAAATGCCCGCCTGCTGGCGCATCACCAGCCCGGCACCGGTGACCACCGTCTGTATCGCCTGCAGCCAGGGGACCTCCTGCAGACGCAGAGAGACATTGCCGCTGACGTCCGGGGAGATAATCATGTTGCGGTTCTCCTGCTCCGCCAGCGCCTGCAGAAGCTGGGCCACCGGCACCTCATCCACCACCAGGCTCACCGGAGCTGGCCCCGCGGCCAGCGCCTGACTGCCTGTCAGCAGTAATCCCACGATCCCTGTTTTCATCCTGTTTGGTTCCTTGTCGTTGCCATCGCCACTGCGAGGGCTCACACGCCCCGGGCATATCGATGACCAGTTCCTTTTCGTCCAACGCCCTCACCTTCCCGCCTTGCGTCAGCGTGTCGCCGCGACGAAGGCGCAGCCAGCGCGACTTTTCATCTCTGACGATCGCCACCGGCACCGGACCCAGCACCACCCCGGTATAGCGCCACTGCCGCAGCGCGGCATCCGGGCAGCGTGAGACCGGGGCCTGAAAGGGATCGCGCATGCCGAGAAGCAGCGGCAGTAATAACAGCACCCTGCACTTAACCCGCATCCTGGCGCTCCAGCTGCATCACTATCTGTAACCGGTTCTGCTCTGGCTGAATGCTAAAGCGCCCCACCGCCATATCTCGCCGGGCGAGAGTGGCAAACAGCGAGGGGATCTGCGCCCAGGTCGCCTTAATCACCAGTTCTCCTCCTGCTCCCCTGGGCTGCCAGCGAACCATCCGCAGCTCATCGGTATCAAACGCCAAAGATGAAAAAGGCAGTGCCGCCACGGAAGGTTGCGCGTTGTCAGGGGGTGAGAGCTTACGCACCGCGGTCCACAGCCGGGAATGGGTCTCTGCGTTCCGTACCAGCCTGGCCTCCTGCGTTGCTATCTGCCGATCCTGCATTCGCCACTGCCATCCGGTGACGCCAGCCAGGAGTAACGCTGAACTGATGCCCCAGCACAGGCAGCGCCCGCGCGGCGTCATGGCATACCAGCTGTCAGGATGGATCCGCATCAGCACGCTCCTTGCGGGTCAACGTCCAGCTGAACAGCCAGCGCCCCTGGGCGTCCTGTCGCATCTCGCCCGGTGCTCCGGGGGTAAAGCCCGGCACCTGGCGGAGCGCCGTCTCCAGCCCGGCAAGGGCGGGCAGCGTGGCGGCATAGCCGGTCAGCGAAAGGGTGGACTGCTGAAAGTGCAGCTGCGCCAGCCATGCCTGCTCCGGCAGGAGGCGGGATAAGGCGATCAATGCCGGTTGCCAGGCTTCCGTTTTCGCTTTTTGCAGCGCCCACCGCTGCTGTTGCTGATGCCGGGCCTGTAAAGCCGTCCACTGCTTTTGCCGCTGCTCCAGCCCCTGACGTAGCGCCAGATCGCTGGCATGCCGCAGCGCGCTGGCGCGTGTTACCAGAGGATCGCAGGCCCGACTGGCTGCGCAGAGCATCAGCGTCACCAGCAACGAACCGGTAAACATCAGCCCCCAGTAGCGCAGGCAGCGACGCTGTTGCCGCTGGCGCCAAGGCAGAAGATTGGCCGCCCTCATCGCGAGTGTTCTCCGGTCGCCAGCGCCAGCGCGACGCTGAAATCCGCCCCATTTTCAGGCAGCGGCGGCTGCGTGCGGGATAACGCGCACCAGGGGTCAAAACTGCCTGCACCACAGCAGGCGATCTCGTCGACCCTGAGTGCCAGCAGAGCAGCCAGCCGATCGACGTCAGGAGCCTCCGCCAGCCCGCGCCTGCCCCACTGGTGACGCATCGCCCATAGCCACTGATCCCGGTCGCGCCAGGCGACGCACTGGGCCGGAGCTTGCACAAAGGGCAACAGGTGGGCCAGCGCTCCGGCGTCGGGCGTGATCGCGGCCAGCCGCAGACGCAGCACCTGGGCCAGTTCGAGCAGCGTCGCAATCTCCTTATTCTGTGCCGCCGTTACGTGATAAGCCTGGCTGAAGGTATCCTCCGCATAGTCAAACCGCAGGGCGTCGGGGGGCATCTCCAGCTCACGGCTTATCGCCGAGGCGATCCAGGCGGTCCGTTCGCTGTCGCGCAGGATCATCGAAGGGCGCGGTAGCGTGCGCTGTAGAGTGCGGGCGGCCGGAAAGGCGAGAAAGATTTGATGTTGATGAGGCAGCATCTGGCGCCACTCGCGCAGTGCCGCAGCCAGTTGTTCGGGCTGAAGAATTTGCCCGTCGCGGATAATGTCCGCCGCCAGGGGGAGCTGCCACCAGCGGCGCAATCCCCACCCCGACTTTTCGCGTACCAGCGCGACGGCCAGAACCTTATCCTGTTGAATATGAACGCCTGTATGCCATGTTTTAAACGCCATGCTTCACGATCTCCTTATCGTCCCGGGGGATAACGGCTATATCAATGCTACAGGCTTGCCTTTATACTACCGCGCGATTGTTTAGAAACTGCCCAGTTCAAACTAAATGGGAAATCTCCAGTGAAGTTCGTAAAGTATTTATTGATCCTTGCAGTCTGTTGCATTCTGCTTGGAGCAGGCTCGATTTTTGGTTTGTACAAATATATTGAGCCGCAACTGCCTGATGTCGCTACGCTTCGTGATGTACGACTCCAGATCCCGATGCAGGTGTACAGCACGGACGGCGAGCTTATCGCCCAGTACGGTGAAAAGCGCCGTATCCCGCTGACCCTGAATCAGATCCCACCCGTCATGGTGAAAGCCTTTATTGCCACCGAGGACAGCCGTTTTTATGAGCACCATGGCGTCGATCCGGTGGGGATTTTCCGTGCCGCAAGCGTGGCGTTGTTCTCCGGCCATGCCTCTCAGGGTGCGAGTACTATCACCCAGCAGCTGGCGCGTAACTTCTTCCTGAGTCCTGAAAAAACGCTGATGCGTAAGATCAAGGAAGTGTTCCTGGCAATCCGTATTGAGCAGATGCTGAATAAAGATGAGATCCTCGAGCTCTACCTCAACAAGATCTATCTCGGCTACCGTGCCTACGGCGTGGGCGCGGCAGCGCAGGTCTATTTTGGCAAATCCATTGACCAGTTAACCCTGAGTGAAATGGCCACCATCGCCGGTCTGCCGAAGGCCCCCTCCACCTTCAACCCGCTCTACTCGCTGGATCGCGCTACCGCCCGCCGCAACGTGGTGCTGTCGCGTATGCTGAGCGAAGGCTATATCAGCCAGACCCAGTACGATCAGGCCCGCAGCGACGTGATTGACGCCAACTACCATGCGCCGGAAATTGCGTTCTCCGCGCCGTACCTCAGCGAGATGGTGCGTCAGGAGATGGTCTCCCGCTACGGCGAGCAGGCCTACGAAGATGGCTACCGCGTCTACACCACCATCAGCCGCAACGTCCAGCAGGGCGCGCAGCAGGCGGTGCGTAATAACGTGATTGATTACGACATGCGCCACGGCTACCGCGGCCCGTCAAACGTGCTGTGGAAGGTAGGTGAATCCGCCTGGGACAGTAAAAAGATCGCCGACACCCTGAAACCGCTCCCGGGCTACGGGCCGTTTGTTGCGGCTGTCGTGACCCAAGCCAGTCCGCAGGAAGCCACCGCGATGCTCGCGGACGGCACCTCGGTGTCGCTGCGCATGGAGGGCGTCCGCTGGGCGCGTCCGTATCGTTCTGATACGCAGCAGGGCGCGACCCCGCGCAAAGTGACCGATGCGGTACAGGTGGGTCAGCAGATTTGGGTCCGTCAGGTTAACGACGCCTGGTGGCTGGGGCAGATCCCGGACGTTAACTCCGCGCTGGTCTCTATCGATCCGCATAACGGCGCGGTGCTGGCGCTGGTCGGCGGCTTCGATTTCAACCAGAGTAAATTTAACCGCGCCACCCAGGCGCTGCGCCAGGTCGGTTCCAATATCAAGCCGTTCCTCTACACCGCGGCAATGGATAAAGGCCTGACCCTCGCCAGCATCCTCAATGACGTGCCCATCTCCCGCTGGGATGCCGGGGCCGGTTCCGACTGGCGACCGAAGAACTCACCGGCCGAGTACGCCGGGCCGATTCGTCTGCGTCAGGGTCTGGGACAGTCTAAGAACGTGGTGATGGTTCGCGCCATGCGCGCCATGGGGGTCGATTATGCGGCGGAGTATCTGCAACGCTTTGGCTTCCCGGCACAGAATATTGTGCATACCGAGTCGCTGGCGCTGGGCTCTGCCTCCTTTACCCCGCTGCAGGTTGCGCGCGGTTATGCGGTAATGGCGAACGGCGGCTTCCTGGTCGATCCGTTCTTCATCAGCAAAATCGAGAACGATCAGGGCGGTGTCCTGTTCGAAGCGAAACCGAAAATCGCCTGCGCAGAGTGTGATATTCCGGTGATTTATGGCGATACGCCTAAATCAGAATCCCTGAACAATCAGGATATGGAAGATGTCGCCATTTCTCAGGCGCAGCAAAACGCGGCAGTGCCAATGCCGCAGCTCGAGCAGGCAAACCAGGCGCTGGTTGCGCAGACCGGTGCTCAGGAGTACGCCCCGCACGTGATTAACACACCGCTGGCGTTCCTGATCAAAAGCGCCTTGAACAGCAATATCTTTGGCGAGCCAGGCTGGCAGGGTACGGGCTGGCGTGCCGGTCGCGATCTGCAGCGCAAGGATATCGGCGGCAAAACCGGGACCACCAACAGCTCGAAAGATGCCTGGTTCTCGGGTTATGGTCCAGGCGCGGTGACCTCGGTGTGGATCGGCTTTGACGATCACCGCCGTGATTTAGGTCGTACCACGGCCTCCGGGGCGATCAAGGATCAAATTTCCGGTTACGAAGGCGGGGCCAAAAGCGCTCAGCCCGCGTGGGATGCCTTTATGAAGATGCTGCTGGACGGCGTGCCAGAGCAGCCATTAACGCCACCGCCAGGCGTGGTGACGGTCAATATCGATCGCTACAGCGGTCAGCTGTCCAATGGCGGCAGCAGCCGGGAAGAGTATTTCATCGAAGGCACGCAGCCAACGCATCAGGCGGTGCATGAGGTGGGTACAACGCTGATTGACAACGGCGAGACACAAGAACTGTTCTAAACGTCTGCCCCCTTTCCCGTTGGGAGAGGGGGATCCTTCGGCTACAGCCTTCCCTGCCCTTTCAGCCACTCCCGCACTAGGAACAGCGCACTCACGTTCCGGGCTTCGTTAAAGTCGGGCTCTTCCAGCAGATCCATCAGATGCGCCAGCGGCCAGCGCACCTGCGGCAGCGGCTCGGGTTCATCCCCTTCCAGCGATTCCGGATAGAGATCTTCCGCCAGCACGATATTCATTTTGCTGGAAAAATAGGAGGGAGCCATGCTGAGCTTTTTCAGGAAGGTTAACTCCTTCGCACCAAACCCAACCTCTTCTTTCAGCTCGCGGTTCGCGGCTTCAAAAACCGATTCACCGGGATCGATCAGCCCTTTGGAGAAGCCAAGTTCGTATGACTCGGTCCCCACCGCATATTCGCGGATCAGGATCAGATGCTCGTCAACAATGGGCACAATCATGACGGCTTCGCGCGTGGAGGGACGCATACGCTCGTAGACGCGGCGCACGCCGTTACTGAACTCCAGGTCCACACTTTCAACATTAAACAGACGCGATTTCGCGACGGTCTCAACATTCAGGATGGTGGGCTTTTGTAAAGGTTTGCTCATTTTGACGGGTCTTTGCTGAGTGAACTGGCGTCATTGTGCGATACGCCGCACGGTTTCGGCAATGTCAATCGCGCTTTATTTACATTTATGTAACCTGTGCAGATTCATTCCTTATTTCAGGTCAAAAGTCAAGAGCTTGAAATTATTCCAGGAATTTGCTGATATCCCGTCAGGGTTAGCTTTGCTATTATCAGCGATCACTGGGATGCGCTTCATATTGCTCAAGTTCAACACCTTACATGCCGATAGCCAACCACAGACACGCGTTCACTGTTAAATAAGGTGCTACTGACTACACCTGTAAGAAAAAGTAAGATGGGGAAAGCATGAGCACCATTGTAATTGTCATCGCTGCTATGCTGGCCTGCGCATTCATTGCAGGGTGGTTGTACAGGCGTCGGGCACAGCGTCGATATCGCTTGCCGTATCTCAATGCCTTTGCCGGGGCGAACACCCGCAAGCTCACCGCTGAAGAACGCAGCGCGATTGAGCAATATCTCGAGTCCTTTAACCGCATCCAGCAGACGCCGGCGACAGGCGCCAGCGCCGCGCCGGTCTCGTTAAGCCTCAATGCCCAGAGCAACACCGTGCTCTGCGTGACGCGCTCCATTACCCGCTACGGTATTACCACTGACGATCCCAATAAATGGCGTTACTACCTCGACTCGGCTGAGGTGCATCTGCCGCCGTTCTGGGAACAGTACATTAATGATGAAAACAGCGTTGAGCTGATCCACACCGACTCCATCCCGCTGGTGATCGCCCTCAATGGTCACTCCATCGCGGAGTATGTCCAGGAAGCGCCCCACTTTGCGCTGGAGCATGTCAGTTCAACCCAGGCGTCGATTCGTGGCGAAGAGACCGAGCAGATTGAGCTGCTGAATATTCGTCAGGAAACCCACGAAGAGTACGCCCTGAGCCGCCCGGATGGCATTCGGGAAGCGCTGCTGATTGTCGCCGCGTTCCTGCTCTTCTTCTTCTGCCTGATGAGCCCTGATGTTTTTGCTCCCTGGCTTGCCGGGGGCGGCGTGCTGCTACTGGCGGCGGGACTCTGGGGATTATTCGCCCCGCCTGCCAAAAATGCGCTGCGTGAGATCCACTGCCTGCGCGGCACGCCAAAACGCTGGGGCCTGTTTGGCGAAAACGATCAGGATCACGTCAACAATATCTCGCTGGGCATTATCGATCTGATCTATCCCCGCCACTGGCAGCCGTGGCTGGCCCAGGATTTAGGGCAAAAAACCGATATTGATATCTATCTGGACCGGCACGTCGTACGCCAGGGCCGCTATCTATCCCTGCATGATGAGGTCAAAAATTTCCCGCTGCAGCACTGGCTGCGCAGCACGGTGATTGCCGGTGGCGCCGGGCTGGTGCTGGCGATGCTGGTTTTCCTCGTCCCGCTGGATATGCCGATCAAATTTACCCTGTCGTGGATTAAAGGCGCCCAGACCATTGAAGCCACCAGCGTCGGGGAGCTCGAAAGTGCAGGTGTACGTATTGGCGATACGCTGCGCCTGAAGGGTACCGGGATGTGTAATATCCATGCTCCTGGAACCTGGAACGCCCGCCAGAGCTCACCCTTTACGCCGTTTGACTGCTCGCAGGTGATCTGGAATGACGCGGCGCCCCTGCCGCTGCCGGAATCCGATATCGTCAACAAAGCCACGGCGTTGACCCAGGCCCTGACGAGCCAGCTGCATCCCAAACCGGAAGATAATTCACGCGTCAGCCCGGCATTACGCTCCGCTATTCAGAAGTCCGGCATGATCCTGCTGGATGACTTTGGCGATATCGTCCTGAAAACCCAGGAGCTGTGTGCAGAGCAGGACGAGTGCGTCAGGCTGAAAAATGCGCTGGTTAACCTCGGCAACAGCAAAGACTGGGAGGCGCTGGTGAAACGTGCCGATGGCGGCCGTCTCGATGGCGTCAACGTGCTGCTGCGTCCGGTCAGCGCAGAGTCGCTGGAAAATCTGGTCGCCACCTCTACCGCGCCGTTCGTCATGCGCGAAACCTCACGTGCCGCCCAGGCACTTAACAGCCCTGCCCCCGGCGGCTTTGTGATCGTCAGCGACGAAGGCAGCGAGCTGGTCGATCAGCCTTACCCATCGGTAGCGCTGTATGATTACCCGGCCCAACAGCAATGGGGCGAGTTCCAGCGCCTGGCGCAGATGCTGATGCGCACGCCGTTCAGCGCCGAAGGGATTGTGACCGGCCTCTTTACCGATGCCAACGGTACCCGCCATGTCGAGCTGCACAGCATGCCGGACAGCGCCGGGTTATGGCGCTACATCGCTACCTCGCTGCTGATGCTGACGATGGTGGTCTGCATGCTCTGGAACGCCTTTATGGCGCTGCGCCGCTATCAGCGCTCGCGCACCCGCCTGGCCGATATTCAGCAATACTACGAAAATTGCCTCAACCCGAAGCTTATCCCCGCGCCTGAGAGCCTGATCGGATAACGCTCCCGCGCGACAGGATATGCTACCCTGTCGCGCACGTTTCTTCTGGCTGGAGTATTCCCCCATGCATTTTGATATCGCCTGGCAGGACGTCGATACCGTCCTGCTGGATATGGACGGCACGTTGCTCGATCTCGCGTTTGATAATCACTTCTGGCAAAAACTGGTGCCGGAGACCTACGGCGAGCAGCAGGGGATCTCCCCGGCAGAAGCGCAGGAATTCATACGCCAGCAATATACCGCCGTACAACATACGCTAAACTGGTACTGCCTGGACTACTGGAGCGAACGCCTCGGTCTGGATATTTGCGCGATGACTACCGCTCAGGGCCCGCACGCCGTGCTGCGTGAAGATACCGTTCCCTTTCTCGATGCCCTGAAAGCGAGCGGCAAGCGGCGTATCCTGCTGACCAACGCGCATCCGCATAATCTGGCGGTGAAGCTGGAACATACCGGTCTGGCCTCACACCTTGATTTATTACTTTCCACCCACACATTTGGTTATCCGAAAGAGGATCAGCGATTGTGGCAGGCGGTGGCAGAAGAGACCGGCCTGCAACCAGAGAGAACGTTGTTCATTGATGACAGCGAACCGATTCTGGATGCGGCGGCAACCTTTGGCATTCGTTATTGCCTTGGCGTGACCAATCCTGATTCTGGCCTGGCTGAAAAAAGCTATCTGCGGCATCCGGGGCTGAACGACTATCGCCGGATGATCCCCTCACTCACCGTGAAGGAGAAGCCATGAAAGAGAAGCCCTCCGAAGGGGTAAGACTGGACAAATGGCTGTGGGCTGCCCGCTTTTATAAAACGCGCGCCCTCGCCCGGGAAATGATTGAAGGCGGCAAAGTGCATTACAACGGGCAGCGCAGCAAACCGAGCAAGCTCGTGGAGCTGAACGCCACCCTGACCCTGCGTCAGGGCAACGACGAACGGACAGTGATCGTGAAAAACGTCACCGAACAGCGTCGTCCGGCAACGGAAGCCAGCACCCTGTATGAAGAGACGGCCGAGAGCGTTGAAAAGCGAGAGAAGATGGCGCAGGCACGTAAGCTGAATGCCCTGACCATGCCGCATCCCGACAGGCGACCGGACAAGAAAGAACGTCGCGATCTGATTAAATTTAAAAATGGCGAGAATGAGTGATTCTTGCTGAACGAGAGATGACTATGGCCCAACACGACCAATTACACCGCTATCTGTTTGAACAATTTGCCGTTCGCGGCGAGCTGGTGACGGTATCCGAAACCTGGAAACAGATCCTGGAAAACCACAACTACCCACTGCCGGTGAAAACCATGCTGGGCGAGCTGCTGGTTGCCACCAGCCTGCTGACCGCAACCCTGAAATTCGCCGGTGATATCACCGTGCAGCTGCAGGGCGATGGCCCGATGAGCCTGGCGGTGATCAACGGCAACAACCAGCAGCAGATGCGCGGCGTGGCGCGCGTACAGGGCGAAATCCCGGAAGGCGCAGACCTGAAAACGCTGGTCGGCAACGGCTACCTGGTGATCACCATCTCTCCGGAAGAGGGTGAACGCTATCAGGGCGTGGTCGGTCTGGAAGGCGATACGCTTGCCGCCTGCCTGGAAGATTACTTCATGCGTTCCGAACAGCTGCCAACCCGCCTGTTCATCCGTACCGGTGAAGTGGATGGCCAGCCTGCAGCCGGCGGTATGCTGCTCCAGGTACTGCCTGCGCAGGATGCGCAGACCAATGATTTCGAGCATCTGGCAACGCTGACCGAAACCATCAAAGCCGAAGAGCTGCTCACCCTGCCAGCGAACGAAGTGCTGTGGCGCCTGTACCACGAAGAAGAGGTGACGCTGTACGATCCGCAGGACGTCGAGTTCAAATGCACCTGTTCCCGTGAACGCTGCGCGGGCGCGCTGAAAACCCTGCCGGATGAAGAGATCGACAGCATCATGGCGGAAGAGGGCAAGATCGACATGCACTGCGACTACTGCGGTTCGCATTACATCTTCAATTCGATGGACATTGCCGAGATCCGCAATAACGCCTCCCCGGCCGATCCTCAGCTGCACTAAGTTGTCCCGTTAACTGCCCTCTCACGTGGGGGCAGTTGCCCTTTCCTTCCGCTCGGCTACCCTTTCATTTTATTCACTATTTCCCCTCACCTGCTGAATCGTTATCAGTGATGAAAGACTTTCGTAACTTTCTTTCATGTATGCGCTTACACTCACATTCTCGCAGTTAAATTTACCAGCAATTAACCTTTTCAGAACATTTTCACCAACCAAAAAGTGATTCCTGCCATAATCTGCTCCGCGAAGTGACAGGAGTCACAGCGTTTTCCGTCATAAAGGGTTTTTGTCCAGATACGCAAATCTATGAGCCCGGTCGCGGTTAACATTCGAGGAAAAACCCTACAATTTCAGGCAGTATATATTGGCTAAGGAGCAGTGATATGCGTGTTAATGGTTTAACCCCGCAAGATCTCAAGGCTTATGGTATCAACGACGCTCACGATATCGTCTACAACCCCGATTACGATACGCTGTACCAGGAAGAGCTCAATCCAGCACTGGAAGGATACGAACGCGGTATATTGACGACCACCGGCGCTATCGCTGTCGATACCGGTATCTTTACCGGCCGTTCGCCGAAAGATAAGTACATTGTCCGTGACGACACCACCCGCGACACCCTGTGGTGGTCAGATAATGGCAAAGGGAAGAACGACAACAAAGCGATCTCCCCTGAAACCTGGCAGCAGCTGAAATCCCTCGTTACCCAACAACTCTCCGGCAAGCGTCTGTTCATCATCGATGCTTACTGCGGCGCTAACGCCGACACCCGCCTTTCCGTCCGCTTTATCACCGAAGTCGCCTGGCAGGCGCATTTCGTGAAGAACATGTTCATTCGCCCCACCGATGAAGAGCTGCGGAGCTTCGAACCTGACTTTGTGGTGATGAACGGCGCGAAGTGCACCAACCCGAACTGGAAAGAGCAGGGGCTGAACTCGGAGAACTTTGTCGCCTTTAACCTGACCGAGCGTATCCAGCTGATCGGCGGGACCTGGTACGGCGGCGAAATGAAGAAAGGGATGTTCTCGGTAATGAACTACCTGCTGCCGTTACAGGGCATTGCCTCCATGCACTGCTCGGCGAACGTTGGCGAGAAAGGCGACGTGGCGGTGTTCTTCGGCCTGTCCGGCACCGGTAAAACCACCCTCTCCACCGATCCGAAACGCCGCCTGATTGGCGACGACGAACACGGCTGGGATGATGACGGCGTGTTCAACTTCGAAGGCGGCTGCTACGCCAAGACCATTCGTCTGTCGGCAGAAGCGGAGCCGGATATCTACCAGGCCATCCGTCGCGATGCGCTGCTGGAGAACGTAACGGTGCGTGCCGACGGCACGGTCGATTTTGACGATGCGTCGAAAACCGAGAACACCCGCGTCAGCTACCCTATCTACCACATCGATAACATCGTTAAGCCGGTGTCGAAAGCAGGCCATGCGACCAAGGTGATCTTCCTCACCGCCGACGCGTTTGGCGTGCTGCCGCCGGTTTCACGCCTGACCGCAAGCCAGACCCAGTATCACTTCCTCTCCGGTTTTACCGCCAAGCTGGCCGGTACCGAGCGTGGCGTGACTGAGCCGACCCCGACCTTCTCCGCCTGCTTCGGCGCGGCCTTCCTGTCGCTGCACCCGACGCAGTACGCCGAAGTGCTGGTGAAACGCATGCAGGCTTCTGGCGCCCAGGCGTATCTGGTCAACACCGGCTGGAACGGTACCGGCAAGCGTATCTCAATCAAAGATACCCGCGCTATTATCGACGCCATTCTGAACGGTTCGCTCGATGATGCGGAAACCTTCACCCTGCCGATGTTTGATCTGGCGATCCCGACCGAACTGCCGGGCGTGGACAGCCGTATCCTCGATCCACGCAATACCTACGCTTCGCCGGAGCAGTGGCAGGAAAAAGCCACCACCCTGGCGAAACTGTTCGTGGAAAACTTCGAGAAGTACACCGATACGCCGGCAGGTGCGGCGCTGGTGAGTGCGGGGCCTAAGCTGTAGAGGCTGTGCCGGGTGGCGCTGCGCCACCCGGCGTATTTTTAACTCTCTTTCACCTGTCCACGGGTAAACGGAACCGGCAGCCACGCGCGGATACTTAATCCGCCCCGCTCGCTGGTACCAATCTCCAACAGACCGTTATGGTTATCCACGATACGCTGCACAATCGCCAGGCCTAAACCGGTGCCGCTGGTGCTGCGCGCGCTGTCTCCGCGCACAAACGGCTGGAACAGGTGTTTACGCTGCTCCGGCTTGATGCCCGGACCATCATCTTCAACCTGGAACCAGGCGCGGTTCAGTTCAGAGCCGCTGCTGACCTTGATCCAGCCGTTGCCGTAGCGGGCGGCGTTAACCACCATATTCGCCACTGCACGCTTGATGGAGAGTGGGTGCATGCGCACGGTGATATCGCCCGGCTGCAGGTCGGTTTCAATCTCACGCTCGTAACCGCTTTCGGCCGCCACCACTTCGCCCAGCACCGCGTTCAGCTCTGCGATCTCCATCGGCATCTCCTGCCCGGTGCGCAGGTAGTCGATGAACTGTTCGATAATGGCGTTGCACTCTTCGATGTCCTTGTTGATGGACTCCGCCAGGTAGCCATCCTCCTCGCCCATCATTTCAGTGGCGAGGCGAATACGCGTCAGCGGAGTGCGCAGGTCATGGCTGACCCCGGCCATCAGCAGGGTACGATCGTCGGCCAGCTGTTTAACGCCAGCCGCCATATGGTTGAAGGCGCGGGTCACCGACCGCACTTCCGACGCGCCATACTCGCGCAGCGGAGGCGGGATAATGCCTTTACCGACCTGGAGCGCCGCGTGCTCAAGGTCGACCAGCGGTCGGTTCTGGATACGAATAAACAGCCAGGCGCCGCCTATCGCCAGCAGCATGATCGCCAGGGTGTAACGGAACAGCGGCGAGAAGTCGCCCTGATGGATTTCGGTCAGCGGCACGCGCACCCAGATGTTGGGTGACAGCCAGGTTTTCAGCCAGACTACCGGGGAGCTTTTGTTGACCTCAACGCGCACTTCCGTCGGGCCGCCCAGCTGCTGCGCCATCTGCTGGCTGAGGAATTCGTAGTGTTGCGCCCAGCGCAGGCCTGCGTCTTCCGCCGCTTCGTTGGAATAGAGCGATATCCCCAGCTCACGGTAGATTTCACGGCGAAACGCCGGTGGCACCACCAGCTGCGTGCCATCTTCCAGCTGCAGTTTATCGGTCATCAGCATACGCACTTCGTAGGCCAGGACCTTATTAAACTGCTGGAGGCTCGGCAGGATCGCAAAGTTCAGCACCACCAGGTAGGTCGTCACCAGGCTGACAAACAGCAGGGTGACGATCAGTAACAGGGTGCGGGCAAACGAGCTACGCGGCGAGAAACGCATTCGCCTCATGCTTTAGAGCCGTCCGGGACAAACACGTAGCCCAGACCCCAGACGGTCTGGATATAGCGCGGATGCGCCGGATCCTCTTCCACCATGCGACGCAGGCGGGAGATCTGCACGTCGATGGAACGCTCCATCGCGGAATATTCACGGCCACGCGCCAGGTTCATCAGCTTATCGCGGGAGAGCGGCTCACGCGGGTGGCTGACTAAGGCTTTCAGTACCGCAAACTCGCCGCTGGTGAGTGGCATAGGCTCGTCTTCACGGAACATCTCGCGGGTACCGAGGTTCAGCTTGAACTTACCGAAGGCGATCACCGCCTCTTCCTGCGACGGTGCACCAGGCAGTTCGTTTGCCTGACGACGCAGTACGGCGCGAATACGCGCCAGCAGTTCACGCGGGTTAAACGGTTTTGGAATGTAGTCGTCGGCGCCAATTTCCAGGCCCACGATACGGTCAACCTCTTCCCCTTTCGCCGTTACCATAATGATCGGCATCGGGTTGCTTTGGCTACGCAGACGACGGCAGATGGAGAGGCCATCTTCGCCAGGCAGCATCAGATCCAGCACCATCAGGTGGAAGGATTCGCGGGTCAACAGGCGATCCATCTGTTCGGCGTTGGCAACGCTACGAACCTGGAAGCCCTGCTCGGTCAGATAACGCTCGAGCAGTGCGCGCAGGCGCATGTCGTCATCCACCACCAGAATCTTATAATTCTCTTGCATTGTCAGTACTCCCAAAGGTTCGGATAATCTTGAACAGCGTATTCTAAAAAAGTGGGCGTTCACGACCAGCTAATTCTGGTATAAATTCTAGTCGAAATTGTTACAAAGCATATTTAACAGGAGCTTATCTGCACATTTCATCACATAACTCATTATTAATCCTGTCTGTTAAGCTAAGTGATACGTAATGTGCGCAAGGTATGCAACCTAAGTCGTAAGGCCAGAGAATGAAAACGCCCCTGATCACCCGCGAAGGGTATGAAAATCTGAAGAAAGAGATGGACACGCTGTGGCGGGAAGAGCGCCCGGAGGTGACCAAAAAAGTGACCTGGGCCGCGAGCCTCGGTGACCGCAGTGAAAACGCCGACTACCAGTACAACAAGAAACGGCTGCGCGAAATCGACCGCCGGGTGCGGTATCTGACCAAATGCCTTGAGAACCTGAAAATCGTCGATTACTCCCCGCAGCAGGAGGGCAAAGTCTTTTTCGGCGCGTGGGTGGAGATCGAAAACGACGACGGCGAGCTTAAGCGTTTTCGGATTGTCGGCTACGATGAAATTTTTGGTCGTAAGGATTACATCTCCATCGACTCGCCCATGGCCCGGGCGCTGCTGAAAAAAGAGGTCGGCGATCTGGCCGTCGTGCACACTCCGGCCGGGGAAGCGACCTGGTATGTGAACGCCATCGACTATGTGAAATAACCCGCCGGAACAATCCGAGAGCCTGGCGCGGCGACTGGCATTTTGCCGTGCCAGTCCGTATAACTATCCCCTGATTTTTCGACCCACAAGATGAAATAGCCATGATGAAAGATTCGCTCTGCCGCATTATTGCGGGTGAACTTCAGGCAAGGGCTGAACAGGTAGAAGCTGCCGTTCGCCTGCTTGATGAAGGGAACACCGTGCCGTTTATCGCACGTTATCGTAAGGAAGTGACTGGCGGTCTGGATGATACGCAGCTGCGTAACCTGGAAACCCGCCTTGGCTATCTGCGTGAACTGGAAGACAGGCGTCAGGCGATCCTGAAATCCATCGGTGAACAGGGCAAGCTGACCGACGAGCTGGCCAAAGCCATCAACGGCACCCTGAATAAGACTGAACTCGAAGACCTCTATCTGCCGTACAAACAAAAACGCCGCACCCGCGGGCAGATCGCTATTGAAGCCGGTCTGGAGCCGCTGGCGGATCTGCTGTGGACGACGCCGTCCCACGACCCGGAAACCGAAGCCGCGAAGTTTATCGATGCCGATAAAGGCGTGCCCGACACTAAAGCCGCCCTCGATGGCGCACGCTACATTTTGATGGAGCGCTTTGCCGAAGACGCCGCCCTGCTGGCTAAAGTGCGTGATTACCTGTGGAAGAACGCCCATATCGTCTCCACCGTGGTGAACGGCAAAGAGGAAGAAGGGGCGAAATTCCGCGACTACTTCGATCATCATGAACCGATTTCCTCCACCCCTTCTCACCGCGCCCTGGCAATGTTCCGCGGCCGCAATGAAGGTGTGCTGCAACTCTCCCTGAATGCCGACCCGCAGTTTGACGAGCCGCCGAAAGAGAGCCACGGCGAGCAGATCATCATCGACCATCTTGGCCTGCGCCTGAACAACGCTCCGGCGGACAGCTGGCGCAAAGGGGTGGTGAGCTGGACCTGGCGTATCAAGGTGCTGATGCATCTCGAAACCGAACTGATGGGCACCGTGCGCGAACGCGCCGAAGACGAAGCGATTAACGTCTTTGCCCGTAACCTGCACGATCTGCTGATGGCCGCCCCGGCAGGCCTGCGCGCGACCATGGGTCTCGATCCGGGCCTGCGTACCGGCGTGAAGGTGGCGGTAGTGGATGGCACCGGCAAACTGGTTGCCACCGACACCATTTATCCGCACACCGGCCAGGCAGCCAAAGCTGCGGTCGCCGTGGCGGCGCTGTGCGAGAAGCACAACGTGGAGCTGGTGGCGATCGGCAACGGCACCGCCTCCCGCGAAACCGAGCGCTTCTTCCTCGATCTGCAAAAGCAGTTCCCGAAAGTGACGGCGCAAAAAGTGATTGTCAGCGAAGCGGGCGCGTCGGTGTACTCGGCGTCCGAGCTGGCCGCGCAGGAGTTCCCGGATCTGGACGTCTCCCTGCGCGGTGCGGTCTCTATCGCCCGCCGCCTGCAGGATCCGCTGGCTGAGCTGGTGAAGATCGACCCGAAATCCATCGGCGTGGGCCAGTACCAGCACGACGTCAGCCAGACGCAGCTGGCGCGCAAGCTGGATGCGGTGGTGGAAGACTGCGTGAACGCCGTCGGCGTTGATCTGAACACCGCCTCCGTCGCCCTGCTGACCCGCGTGGCGGGGTTAACCCGGATGATGGCGCAGAATATCGTCGCCTGGCGTGATGAGAACGGTCAGTTCCAGAACCGCCAACAGCTGCTGAAAGTGAGCCGTCTGGGGCCGAAAGCGTTCGAGCAGTGCGCGGGCTTCCTGCGTATCAACCACGGCGACAACCCGCTGGATGCCTCCACCGTTCACCCGGAAGCCTATCCGGTTGTCGAGCGCATTCTGGCTGCCACCCAGCAGGCGCTGAAAGTGCTGATGGGCAACAGCAGCGAATTGCGTAATCTGAAAGCGGTGGATTTCACCGATGAGAAGTTCGGCGTGCCGACGGTGTCCGACATCATCAAAGAGCTGGAGAAGCCGGGCCGCGACCCGCGTCCGGAGTTCAAAACCGCGCAGTTCGCCGAAGGCGTCGAGACCATGAACGACCTGCTGCCGGGCATGGTGCTGGAAGGTGCAGTCACCAACGTCACCAACTTTGGTGCCTTTGTCGATATTGGCGTGCATCAGGATGGCCTGGTCCATATCTCCTCTCTTGCCGATAAGTTCGTGGAAGATCCGCACACCGTGGTGAAAGCCGGCGACATCGTGAAGGTGAAGGTGCTGGAGGTGGATCTGCAGCGCAAGCGTATCGCCCTGACCATGCGTCTGGACGAGCAGCCTGGCGAGACCAACGCCCGTCGTGGCGGCGGCAACAGCGATGCGCGCCAGCAGCAGCGTCCAGCGGCGAAACCGCGCGGGCGTGAAGCACAGCCATCCGGCAACAGCGCGATGATGGATGCGCTGGCGGCGGCGATGGGTAAAAAGCGCTAACATAGGCAGTGCCCGGTGGCGCTTCGCTTACCGGGCCTACGGTTTGTAGGCCGGGCAAACGCAGTGCCGCCCGGCAAACAGACCGCAAAAATTAAAATAAAAATATACTCTCTTATTTCTTATAAATATGGAACCGATTGCATATCCGTATTTAAACCAATAATTATCACTCCGTTAACAATAAATCTTTTTATCGCTTACCATCATTGCCCGAAAATATTGAGCAAGGTCAATCAGCCCGCAAATTAATAGCCGTATCTACATTCCGTCACATATTTAATATTGATGAGAGAAACCATTCTCATTACCATTGTGCCTGTTGATTATTTAACCGTCCGTTAAGTAGGCACTATGCAATTCACTCCAGCCAGCGCGTGGAAAATTACCGGCTTCACCCGCGAAATAAGCCCGGCCTATCGGCAGAAACTGCTCTCATTAGGGATGCTACCCGGCTCCTCTTTCCAGGTGGTGCGCGTTGCCCCGCTGGGCGATCCGGTGCATATCGAAACCCGACGTGTGAATCTGGTTCTGCGTAAGAAAGATCTCGCCTTAATAGAAGTTGAAGCCCTGTCCCAATAACACGCCAGCTCCCGCAGCGAGTCGAATACAATGAAAAAATTAACCATTGGCTTAATTGGCAATCCGAATTCCGGCAAAACCACCTTATTTAACCAGCTTACCGGCGCGCGTCAGCGGGTCGGTAACTGGGCGGGTGTGACGGTCGAACGTAAAGAGGGCCAGTTCGCCACCACCGATAATCAGGTCACCCTCGTCGATCTGCCCGGCACTTACTCATTAACCACCATCTCCTCCCAGACCTCGCTGGATGAGCAGATCGCCTGCCACTACATTCTCAGCGGCGACGCCGACCTGCTGATCAACGTGGTGGATGCCTCGAACCTCGAGCGCAACCTCTACCTGACGTTACAGCTGCTGGAGCTGGGCATCCCCTGCGTGGTGGCGCTGAACATGCTCGATATTGCGGAAAAGCAGCAGATCCGCATCGACGTCGACGCCCTCTCCGCCCGTCTGGGCTGCCCGGTGGTGCCGCTGGTCTCCACCCGTGCCCGCGGGATCGACGCCCTTAAGCTGGCCATTGACCGCCACACCCGCAATGCCGACGTGGAGCTGGTGCATTACGCCCAGCCGCTGCTGCGGGAAGCCGGGATCCTCGCCCAGGAGATGGCGCACAGCATGCCGTTCAAACAGCGTCACTGGCTCGGCCTGCAGATGCTGGAAGGCGATATCTACAGCCGCGCCTATGCCGGTGATGCCGCGCAATATCTGGATGTCTCCCTCGCACGGTTGAACGATGAGCTGGACGACCCGGCCCTGCACATTGCCGATGCGCGCTATCAGAGCATCAATGCCATTTGCGACGTGGTGAGCAACGCCCTTACCGCCGAACCAAGCCGCTTTACCCGGGCGATGGACACCCTGATCCTCAACCGTTTTCTCGGCCTGCCGGTCTTCCTGCTGGTGATGTACGTGATGTTCCTGCTGGCCATTAACATCGGCGGCGCGCTACAGCCGCTGTTTGATGTCGGCTCGGTGGCCATCTTCATTCACGGCATTCAGTGGCTGGGTTACACCCTGCACCTGCCGGAATGGCTGACCATTTTCCTCGCCCAGGGGCTGGGCGGCGGGATCAACACCGTGCTGCCGCTGGTGCCGCAGATCGGCATGATGTATCTGTTCCTCTCGTTCCTTGAGGACTCCGGTTATATGGCCCGCGCGGCCTTTGTGATGGATCGCCTGATGCAGGCGCTCGGCCTGCCCGGCAAATCCTTTGTACCGCTGATTGTCGGCTTCGGCTGCAACGTGCCGTCGGTGATGGGCGCCCGCACTCTGGATGCGCCTCGCGAACGGCTGATGACCATCATGATGGCGCCGTTTATGTCCTGCGGCGCACGGCTGGCGATCTTCGCGGTGTTTGCCGCGGCCTTCTTCGGCCAGGAGGGGGCGCTGGCGGTCTTCTCGCTGTACGTGCTCGGCATCGTGATGGCGATCCTCACCGGCCTGATGCTCAAACACACCATCATGCGTGGCGAGGCGTCGCCGTTCGTGATGGAGCTGCCGGTCTATCACGTTCCGCACATGAAAAGCCTGCTGATCCAGACCTGGCAGCGGCTGAAAGGTTTTGTCCTGCGGGCGGGTAAAGTGATTGTGGTAGTCAGTATTTTCCTCAGCGCGCTGAACAGCTTCTCACTCAGCGGCAAGGCGGTAGACAACATTAACGACTCGGCGCTGGCCTCCGTCAGCCGCGTCATCACCCCGCTGTTTAAACCAATTGGCGTACATGAAGACAACTGGCAGGCCACCGTCGGGCTGTTCACCGGCGCGATGGCGAAAGAGGTGGTGGTCGGCACGCTGAACACCCTCTACACCGCAGAGAATATTCAGGAAGAGGCGTTTAACCCGGCGGCGTTTCACCTCGGGGACGAACTGTTCAGCGCCGTGGATGAAACCTGGCAGAGCCTGAAAGAGACCTTCAGCCTGAGCGTGCTGGCGAACCCGATTGAAGCCAGCAAAGGCGACGGGGAGATGGCGACCGGGGCGATGGGCGTGATGAGCGAGAAGTTTGGCAGCGCCTCGGCGGCCTACAGCTACCTGATCTTCGTCCTGCTCTACATTCCGTGCATATCGGTGATGGGGGCGATTGCCCGCGAATCGAGCCGCGGTTGGATGGGCTTCTCCGTCCTGTGGGGGCTGAATATCGCTTACTCGCTGGCAACGGTGTACTACCAGACGGTCAATTTCAGCCAGCATCCGCACTACAGCCTGGTCTGTATCCTGGCGGTGGTGCTGTTTAACGTGGTGGTGATGGGCCTGTTACGCCGGGCGCGCAGCCGCGTGGACGTTAACCTGCTGGCGAAAGGCAGAACCGCAGCGGCCTGCTGTGACAGCCCGGCCAGCAACTGTCATTAGGAGGCGGCATGGCATCGTTAATTGAGGTTCGTGATTTACTGGCGCTACAGGGGAGAATGGAAGCCACCCAGCTCAGCCAGATCCTGCGCATGCCGCAGGCGATGATCGAGGCCATGCTGGAGCGTCTGGAGGCGATGGGGAAAGCGCAGCGCATCCAGGAGGATCCCGACGGCTGCTTATCCGGCAGCTGTAAAAGCTGTCCTGAAGGAAAAGCCTGCCTCAGGGAGTGGTGGGCGCTGCGTTAATCGTTAATAAAGCCGGGCAACTCTGCCCGGCTTTATGTGTTTATTTGTAGACGTCTGCGGTCGCGCGGATGTCTTTCTGATCTTTGTTGGCGCTGGTGACGACATAGTACTTACCGCCCAGCTCATCTGCTTTCTGGGAAAGCTCTTTTCTCGCATCCATTGGCGCAGTGGTATCAGATGTAGAGATATCGCCAACCTTCGTCAAATTCATCTCTTTCACTTTATCTTTCTGGATCTCTTCTGCCGCCATAACGCCAAAAGAGAGTGAACCAATAACCAGAGAAGCAACAATACCTGTAACAAGTTTCATAGCCATGACTCCCAAAGAGGATTGTAGTTTTGATTATCGAAGGCGGGATACCCGCAACGATATATTGAGTATTGTTGCGGTATGTCACTTTTTCCAGCGGGAATGAAAAATAATCAGTTTAAACGCTGACTTAAGGCAATCAACGCCGCGCAAAACTCGGCGGAGTGAGAGATAAAGGGCGCATGCGCCGCTTTGGCGACAATCAGGGCTTCGCTCTGCGGCCATTGCTCATCCAGCAGCGGCACGATCTTGCGCGGGACCAGCCCGTCGAGGTAACCATAAATACGCAGATGCGGCAGCGTCAGCGACGCCAGCGGCGCGCGCAGATCGGCCGTTTTCAGGATCTCCAGCCCGCCATTCAGCACTTCCACCTCCGGCATTGGCAACGCCAGCACCGTGGTTTTCAGCGTCCGGGCGTCCTGGCGTGCGGTTTCGGTGCCCATGGTCTGTAGCGCAAGAAAACGCTCCACCGTGCGCTGGAAATCGTTGCTCAGCTGCTGCTGGAAACCGGCCAGCACCTCGGGTTTGATCCCCGGCCACTCCGCCTGGGCGCTAAAACACGGGGAGGAGGCGACGGTCACCAGGGCCTGCACCCGCTCAGGATGCGTCAGGGCAATCTGGCTCGCCACCAGCCCGCCCAGGCTCCAGCCCAGCCAGATCGCCTTATCCGGGGCCTGCGCCAGCACCTGCTCCGCCATGTCGGCAAGAGGCATTGCGCCGAAATCACGGCTGCGGCCAAAGCCCGGCAGATCCACCAGGTGCAGCGTGAATTGCGAGGCCAGTTCCTCGCTGATGCAACGCCATACTTCGGCATTCAGCCCCCATCCGTGCAGCAGCACAAGATGGCAATTTCCTGTCCCGACGGTCTGCCACCAAAGGTTATTCATCGATTACTGTTCTCTTTTTTCACAAGGAGGTTGTCTATGCTAACAGTGCCCGGCTTGTGCTGGCTATGCCGGATGCCGCTTGCGCTCAGCCACTGGGGCGTCTGTTCCGTGTGCGAAAAGGGGCTGACAGGGCGGACAGGTGTTTGTCCGCAGTGCGGTTTACCGGCCATTCATCTCCACCTGCCCTGCGGCCGCTGCCTGCGCAGACCGCCGCCCTGGCAGGCGCTGGTGGCGGTGAGCGGCTATACACCGCCGCTGAGCCAGCTGGTGCATCAGCTGAAGTTTTCCCGCCGCAGTCAGCTGGCAAAACCGCTGGCGAGGCTGTTACTGCTGGCGCTGCTGCGCGCCAGGCGCAGCCGGGGGTTGCCGGATGTTGATATGCTGGTCTGCGTACCGCTCTGGTCACGGCGTCACTGGCGGCGCGGGTTTAACCAGAGCGACCTGCTCTGTCGCCCGCTGGCCCGCTGGCTAAACTGCTGCTATGTTCCCGATGCCATTCGCCGCAACCGCGCCACCCCGGCCCAGCATCAGCTCAGCGCCAGGTTGCGTAAACGCAACCTGCAGCACGCTTTTACTCTTGAATTACCGGTCGTCGGGCGCCATATCGCTGTGGTGGATGATGTCGTGACCACAGGCGCTACCGTCGCGGAACTCTCCCGCCTGCTTTTGCGAAGCGGCGCGGCGTCGGTTCAGGTATGGTGTCTGTGTCGAACCTTGTAGCGCCCTCAGGTTGGGCGTATTATACCCAGGTATTTTAGTCAACTATTAGGCCAATGCTATGATCCGTATTTCCGATGCTGCACAAGCGCACTTTGCCAAACTGCTGGCAAATCAGGAAGAAGGGACCCAGATCCGCGTGTTCGTGATCAACCCGGGCACCCCGAATGCAGAATGCGGCGTCTCTTATTGCCCACCGGATGCTGTGGAAGCAACTGACACTGCCCTGAAATTTGAGCAACTCACTGCCTATGTCGATGAGCTGAGCTCCCCGTATCTGGAAGATGCGGAAATTGATTTTGTGACCGACCAACTGGGTTCCCAGTTAACCCTGAAAGCACCCAACGCCAAAATGCGTAAAGTGACCGATGACGCCCCGCTGATGGAGCGCGTTGAGTACCTGCTGCAGTCCCAGATTAACCCGCAGCTGGCAGGCCACGGTGGTCGCGTCACTCTGATGGAGATCACCGAAGACGGTCTGGCCATTCTGCAGTTTGGCGGCGGCTGTAACGGTTGTTCCATGGTCGACGTGACCCTGAAAGAGGGGATCGAGAAGCAGCTGCTGAACGAGTTCCCGGAGCTGAAAGGCGTGCGCGATCTCACCGAACACCAGCGCGGCGAACACTCCTACTATTAAGTTGCCGTTATCTGTTGCCCGGTGACGCGTAGCGATCCGGGCCTCTCCCCCTTCTCCCCTGCTTCAGAACATGACCTGCGTCTCAGATTTCACATTTTGACCGCCAGGGTCATTCTCAATCCGCACATGTTACCCGTATCATTCTCGCGGGCACTCAAACACCTTCACGCCGACCGACTAAGCTTAATGATTTAGAAGGCAGCCTGTCTTTGTGCCAGGAAGTACGCTGTTCCCAGTTGGGGCAACATTAATATGTCGTTGAAACAATGACGTTACCCATAACAATTTTAAAGGCCAGATAATCATGCCATTAGTCATCGTCGCTATCGGTGTAGTCCTGTTACTGCTCCTGATGATCCGTTTCAAAATGAACGGCTTCATTGCCCTTGTACTGGTGGCCCTTGCTGTCGGCCTGATGCAAGGGATGCCGCTGGTAAAAGTTATCAGCTCCATTAAAGCCGGTGTGGGCGGTACGCTCGGTAGCCTCGCGCTGATCATGGGCTTCGGCGCTATGCTCGGCAAAATGCTGGCTGACTGCGGTGGCGCACAGCGCATCGCGACCACGCTGATTGCAAAGTTCGGCAAAAATAATATTCAGTGGGCAGTGGTCTTAACCGGCTTCACCGTCGGTTTTGCACTGTTCTACGAAGTGGGCTTCGTGCTGATGCTGCCGCTGGTGTTCACCATCGCCGCCTCTGCCAGCATCCCGCTGCTGTACGTGGGTGTGCCAATGGCCGCTGCGCTGTCCGTGACCCACGGCTTCCTGCCGCCGCACCCGGGCCCAACCGCTATCGCCACCATCTTCCATGCGGACATGGGTAAAACCCTGCTGTTCGGTACCATTCTGGCGATCCCGACCGTTATCCTCGCAGGGCCGGTGTTTGCGCGTTGCCTGAAAGGCATCGACAAGCCGATCCCGGAAGGTCTGTACAGCGCGAAAACCTTTACTGAAGAAGAGATGCCGAGCTTTGGCGTCAGCGTCTGGACCTCTCTGGTACCGGTAGTGCTGATGGCCCTGCGTGCCGTCTGTGAAATGGTGCTGCCGAAAGGCCATCCGGTTCTCGGCGTGGCGGAGTTCCTCGGTGACCCGGTCATGGCAACGCTGATTGCGGTCCTGATTGCGCTGTTCACCTTCGGTCTGAACCGTGGCCGTTCCATGGATCAGATTAACGATACCCTGAGCTCTTCGATCAAAATCATCGCCATGATGCTGCTGATCATCGGTGGTGGCGGTGCGTTCAAACAGGTTCTGGTTGATAGCGGCGTGGACAAATACATCGCCTCCATGATGCATGACACCAACATCTCCCCAATCCTGATGGCGTGGTCTATCGCGGCGGTGCTGCGTATTGCCCTGGGTTCTGCGACCGTTGCGGCCATTACCGCGGGCGGTATCGTTGCCCCTCTGATTGCCACCACCGGCGTCAGCCCAGAACTGATGGTTATCGCGGTGGGTTCCGGTAGCGTGATTTTCTCTCACGTAAACGATCCGGGCTTCTGGCTGTTCAAAGAGTACTTCAACCTGACCATCGGTGAGACCATCAAGTCCTGGTCGATGCTGGAAACCATCATCTCCGTCTGCGGGCTGATTGGGTGTCTGCTGCTGGGTGCGGTGGTGTGATGTAAAAATAAGCCGGGGGGGTGCGATTGCTCACCCGGCTAGTCTTCTCTCATTCCTTCGTAAGAACTTCGTTTCATTCATCCATTTTTAAGAATTTAATCCCTTTTTCAGCCGTTTACAGTTTCCCTGCTTCATGCAACCATCCTGATTAACCTTAAGCTAAATCAGGTCTTTGTTATGGATAACTGGCTGGCACTTTTCGACGGACAGACCCGCTATTCTCTGGATATTAACGACAGTACGGTAAAACCTGACGTGCTGAATTTTACCGGACACGAAGCACTCACCGAGCCGTTTCGCTGGGAAATCGACTTCACCACGCAGCAGGATAATATCACCCCGGAACAGGTGCTGATGAAATACGCCTCCCTGCGGATGCGCAGCGGGAAAACCGTTCACGGCATCCTTACCGGTCTGGAGTGGATTTCCACCACTGCCGACCAGTCCCGTTACCGGGTGGTCCTGAGCTCCCGCCTGGCGCTGCTGGGATACACCCGGCAGAACACCGTCTATCAGAACCTGTCGGTGCCGGAGGTGGTGGAGCAGGTTTTGCGTCAGCACGGCCTGGAAGGCGCGGATTTTGACTTCCGCCTGGAGCACACCTACCCGGCGCGTGAAATTATCACCCAGTGGCGGGAAACGGATTTGCAGTTCATTCAGCGTATTCTGTCTGAAGTGGGGATTTACTGGCGCACGGAGATGGATGACGGGCGCGGTCTGGATGTATATATCCTGGCCGACAGCCAGCTTAACTACCGCTTTGACGTGCGCCTGCCGTACAGCGAGCCCTCCGGGCTGTACGACGGGGCGGCGGAATCGGTCTGGGACGTGCGCACCACAAATCTGGTGGTCACCGGTATGGTCAGCACTCGGGACTATAACTACCGCACCGCCACCACGCCGATGGATGCGACGGTAAGTGTGCGCAGCGAGGCGGTGACCAGCGGGGAGCACTGGCGCTACGCAGAGCCATACCGAATCGCAGGGGATGACACTGACCCAGCTCCGGAAACCGAATCCGGGGCGTTTTATGCCCGCATCCACCATGAGCGGGAGCTGAACCAGTCGGCCCGCATTCATCTCGACAGTAACGCCGCCTGCCTGCTGCCGGGCCAGGTGCTGGAGCCGCAGGGCAATGTCATCCGGGCACTCAGGGAGGGCGTGCTCATCACCGAGATAAACTACCACGCCGCCCGGGATACCCGGCTGCATGTCGCCGTCGACGGCATGCCCTACACCGAGCGCTACTGTTACCGTCCGGCAGAAATCCCGCGTCCTGAAATTCACGGCTCGCTTCCGGCCCGGATTGAGAGCCGGGAGAAAAATGCTGTTTACGCCCACCTGGACGACCAGGGCCGCTACCGCGTCAGGCTGGACTTTGACCGGAGCGACAGTGAGCAGGGGTTCGCGTACCTGTGGCTGCGGATGGCGAAGTCGTATTCTGGCGAGACTTACGGCTGGCACACCCCGCTCACCGACGGCACCGAAGTGGCGATTGCGTACAGCAACGGCGATATTGACCTGCCGTACATTGCATATGCCCTGCACGATTCAGAACACCCTGACCCCGTCACCCGCGACAACCACACCCGCAACATCCTGCGCACGCCCTCGAACAACAAGCTGCGGATGGAAGACAGGCGCGGGGAGGAGCATATCAAGCTCGCCACGGAGTACGGCAAAACGCAGCTGAATAGCGGGCATCTGGTGGATAATCAGGGGAAACTTCGTGGCCAGGGCTCAGAGCTGCGCACCGATGAGTGGGGCACAATACGCGCCGGGAAAGGGCTGTTTGTCAGCGCCGACGGGCAGCCAAAGGCACAGGGTGAGGTGCTGGACATGGATGCCACGCTGAAGGAAATCGACCAGCTTAATCAGCAGCTGCAGCAGCTGGAGATGGCGGCAGAGCAGGCGCAGGCCCTGAAGGCACATGTGGACGACCAGATACAGATGTTTGAGCAACGGCTGAAACCGCTCAACGAGGCCCTGCTGTTCTCCGCCCCGGACGGGATGGCCTTCACCAGCGGGGAGCATATGCAGATGACAGCCGCGAAGAATGTCGCCATCAATTCAGGCAGGGATGCTAGCCTCGGGGTGATGGGCAACATGACGGCGCTGGCCGGAGAAAAACTCGGGCTGTTTGCCCGGACGGGCCAGCTGAGTCTGAAATCCGGAGAAGGGCCGGTGGAGGTGCAGGCCCAGAACGGCAGGATGCAGCTGTTTGCAGAGAAGAAGCTCACCCTGAGCTCGGCGGGTGACATTTCGTTTGCGGGGAAGAAGCGCATCATGCTGATTGGTGGCGGGAGCTACCTGCGGCTTGAGGCGGGGAAAATCGAGTACGGGACCCTGGGAACCTACCTGCGGCGGACGAAGCGGACAATGAAAGCCGGGCCAGCCTCACTGCCTTTACATTTACCTTTAATGCCCCTGGCAGATCTATTTATCTCTCGGGTAGCAAGCCAGGCAACAGGGGATTCTCCAGAACAGAAGAAAACAAAGCTGAAGCCGGTATTTCGTATTGCAGAAGCACCAGGAGTCAACGGACTAGTTCAGCCTGGCTGTAAGTGGCAAATTGTTTTAGCTGATTCTTATATGCAGGCCGTGACAACAGATGAAGTCTTAATGAACGGCGAGTCTGATGCAGAAGGTAAAGTGTTGCAGTCTGATGCACAGCAGCTTCAGCTGACAGAACTGGCGACACAATATGCGAACCAGTTATGGCTGGTTGCCGGACATCGAGCCCACCGCCTGTATTTCAATGTGATTTCTGATACTGCCCACGAAGACGTTAAAGATTATTGTGCACAGGATACGATGGGCTTCCATCGTGCCTTTAATACTATTTCCGGGAAGATAATTCCGGGTGAAAAACTCAACGTGTGTATTAAGACCGAGCAGCAGGTGAATGGAACAATGCTCAAATCACTCAGGGAGGGTAAATAAGATGGGATCGCTTAAGCTTGATGATGGCATGAACCAATGCAGCATCTACTTTGATGACCAGCACGAAGAAAGTTTCGTGGCAACGGCTACTCATAATCACTGGGTGCATTACACCAGCGGCCCGGAACGTCAGTCAGAAAACTTCTCAGAATACACAGAAGGTAATGCTGTAAAGGCATTTCTTGGTGGAAAAGAATATTTCGCAGCACTTCTGGCAAACTTTAATCAGGCAAAAAAGAAAATTTATATCACTGGCTGGCAGGTGAACTGGGATGCACAACTGGCAGAGGGAATTCGCCTGGTTGATGCATTAATGGAGGCTGCGCAGAAAACGCCAGACCTAAAGATTTATATTATGCCGTGGGAGAACCCAGCACTGGTAGAAACCTATGCGGCGGCCACGAAGCGCGTGTTTGCTGCCATGAATACCCATCTCGGACGGCAGGCTTTTTATATTCAGTGTGCAGGTGAGAAATCCGGTGTTTTCTTTTCCCATCACCAGAAATGCGTAATTGTTGATGAAAATGTGGCGTTCGTCGGCGGTATTGATCTGGCTTACGGACGTTACGATGATAATTATGGCTTGCAGGCAGATGCAGAAGGGCGGCAAGGCATGAACATGTACAATCCCTGCATTCCGCCAATGGTTCACAGTAAAGGCTATGACCCGATGAATGAATATGTCGTCCCGGTTAACGAGTATTCACGAAAACAGCAAGGTGATGCGCTTAAACAGAAGGAAAAGCATCAGGCTGACAGCGTCCAGCGTGTTATTACTACCGTAGCAAAGCATGAGCTCTGGCAATCCCAAGGCAGTTCGAAAGACAGTCTGTATCTGAATCCACAAATTCAGCCGCGGATGCCCTGGCAGGATTATCAGGTGCAGATTGAAGGCCCTGCAGTGGGTGACCTGGTCAGAAACTTTGTGCTGCGCTGGAACAGCTATTCGCATCCTTATCCTGATAACCCATTACAGACGCAAATCCCCGAACTGGAAATGCCCGTTACTCACTCCGTAAACAAAGGGAACTGTCAGGTACAGGTATTACGCAGTGCCTCACTGTATATGCGGCGCGAAGAATATAAGGGAATGCCAGACGTTGCGCCGAAGGCACGAATGAAACAGGATGATATCTTACGCAGCCTTCATCTGCTTATCAGCAAGGCAGAACACTATATTTATATTGAGAATCAGTTTTTTGTATCGGCATTTGGGGAATCATCAATTCCTCACGATAGTGAACTGAGTCCGGTTGCTGACAAACTGAATCCGAAATTAGGTAGCTGGGCAACCCGTCTGTTACCGGACGATGACATGCCACAAAACCCGGTAGCGGAATGGCTGGGAGACAGAATTAAGCGGGCGATTTTCAGCCACATGAAACAGCCTTTTCATGTCTATATCGTGCTGCCGGTATATCCGGAAGGGCGACTTGATGACCCGGCCATAGTGGCGCAGATTCATCTGACCCGGCAGTCGCTGGTATTTGGTTCACACAGCCTGTTAAACCGTATCCGGCGTAGCCTGTGGGTCCGGCAGGAGCTTGAAACACAGGCGATACCGCGCAAGGAATGGTGCAGGAAAATAGCGGAGCTGGAAGCACAATGCGGGAAAGCGTATACCACTATTGCACTGGAAGGCTGCGATGAATACGTGACGCTATTAAACCTGCGTGACCATGCGGAACTCAACGGAATGGCAGTGACAGAGCAGATTTATGTGCACAGTAAACTAACGATTGTGGACGACCGCTATGTCCTGGTGGGCAGCGCGAACATTAATGACCGCAGCCTGATGGGCGACAGGGACTCTGAGCTGGCGGTGCTGATATCAGATACTGGACATGGTTACACCGACCTGAATGGTAGTAGAACCGCCGTCCCCTGCCGTAATTTTGCCCGCGAACTGCGGCAAAAGGCGTGGCGTAAATGGTTGGGGAGCGCGGCGGGAGAATGTGCGGAGGCGCTCGATAAACCAGCTTTACCAGCCAGTTGGGAGAAGATTCAAACTCTCGCCAAGGAAAATGTAGTAGTTTATGAGAACATATTCAATTTTATCCCACGAAATGATTTCATAACTAATGAATCTGATCATAGCAACGACAGAAAGGGAGATAAAGGTCAAAGCGTTAAAATTCGAACATCATTATGGCCAGTTATAGCAGCTAATTCACGAGAGATCATTGCTAATGAAGATAGCATGCCGTTTTCCACATCTTTTTGGAATGGATATAAAAGGCAAAGTTTTAATTTAAAAAATATAAAAGGATTTTTTACTACGCTCCCTGTTCACTGGACGGAAGGTGAAAATAATTTAATTCCATATAACATTCGACTAATCGCCAGCAATCGTTTGCAGAGCGATAATTCCATTCAGATTGCCAATAATGAAAACACAAATAAATCACAGGTAAGTTAACCATGAAAATATTCTCATTACAACTACTGGGGATTACTCTTGTAATATCACACAATGCACTGGGCCAAGAATGGAAGAACGAATGCGTAGGTTATTATCAAATGCAGTTACCTGATAACCTAGAAGCGGGGTTATATCCTATTGAAGGTTTCATTAAACCAGACAGACAACCAGAAACCAATGGTTTTTTCATAACTGGTCGATATGCAAACAATGGTATAACATTTGGTGGTAAATTTGATACAGCGACAATAGATACTGTTCAGGCGCAATTTACTTCATTTTATTACGGTGATTATGAACTTGATATTTCATCTGAAAGCGAAACCCAAGTAAATTTCACTAAATATAAAAATATGATAGTTGATAATATAACTTTTGGTAGCGAGGTAGATAGGAAATACCAAGAGCGTGATTTGAAATTACTTAATAAACCGATGGATGAAAAGTCTGAATTCTTAAGGAAACATAAACATATCCTTAAGGATTATCCCAGTGCTTTCGTAGATTACGATTACAGGGGATATACAATATATATAAATAGAGGCAAACACTTATATCATTTTTGGGGAAAGAACCAAAAATCGACAGGAGAAAAATCTCAGACTGCTGAAGCGCAAATAAAAAAATCCGAACCTGAAGTGCTTTCTCTTCTGAAGCGTTTCAGACCACGTGAGCTCTACGAAGTACCCCCAGAGCCGGGATTCTGTATTCCCTACGGCTTTATTGCAGGTGATTCAGGCCATGAGCCCCGTAATATGGGAGTGACATACCGGCTTAAAAACCACCCGGATATAACCATATTTTTTCAGGATTTAGGACCAAACCCAGGCCCCGGAGAAAGACGCCCAGACCCCAATATGAGTGCAAAGGATTACGTGACTTACTTCTGGAACAGGAGGTATGGGCATTCATTCCGCAAGATAAAATTATACGGCAAGGAATTTACTTACCCTGAGATAGATAATCGAAAAGCTGTTGCAGCATTCGCAAAATTCACGCGATTCAGTAAAGAAATAGATTATGGATACGTAGCATTTGTCAAAGGCACAATCCCTGACGAACCTGATTTGTTATTTTATGTTATGCGTGACAGCCGACAGGCCAAAGGCAACCCGCCAATGGACAAGGATCAGCTGAAAAAAATGGCTGAACAAATCGTCAGTTCGATTAAACGGCGGTAATTCATTTGTACTTTTCCGGAGATCCCCGCGGCCCTGGCCTCAATACGTTTTATCGTATTGAGACCAGTACTTACAAAAGAAATAATTAACGCTTCTTACCCACAGCCCTTCTGCGCTTATCCAAATCCTTAATCAGCTTGTTCACCCCGTCATCGGCAAACATCGCTTCAAGAGACGTAGAGAGCTTGCGACGCCAGTTCTTGTACTGATAGCTGGTGCCCGGGATGTTGACCGGCTCCGCCATATCAATCCAGTCTTCCGGCTGCAGCCCCAGCAGGGCGCTGTTGCTGTCGGCAATGTAGCGCTGCAACCCGCGGTTGAGCGTCGGGGTCATCGACATCAACGATGCCTTGCGCCCGGTGCGCTTCGGCAGGCAACCGTGCGCGTGCAACGCATCCAGCAGCCCCTGCTTCGACAGCTCGCGATCCTGATACAGCCCACGCAGCATCACTTCGTCAGGGTAGAGGCCCAGCGTTTTGCCCAGGGTAAGGTCGCCGCTGTCCCACCAGCCACGAAGCGTAGGAAGGTCATGCGTCGTCGCGACTGCCATTGATTGTTCTGGATACGCCTCCGGCGCGCGGAAGTTCTTCTCAAGGTCGTTTTCAAAATAGAGCACTTTATAAGAGTAAACGCCGCTGTCACGCAGCTTGCTGACGATTTCAACCGGCACGGTGCCGAGATCTTCCCCGATCACCATGCAGTTATGGCGCTTACTCTCCAGCGCAAGGATGGAGAGCAGATCGTCGACCGGATAATGCACGTAGGCCCCGTGGTCGGCGGTTTCACCGTAGGGGATCCACCACAGACGCAGGACCGACATCACATGGTCGATACGCAGCGCGCCGCAGTTCTGCATGTTGGCGCGCAGCAGCTCGATAAAGGGCTCATAGGCGCGAGCCGCAATCACGTGCGGGTCCATCGGCGGCAGGCCCCAGTTCTGACCCAGCGGGCCAAGAATATCCGGTGGCGCACCGACGGAGGCTTTCAGGCAGTAGAGCTCGCGATCGCACCAGGTCTCTGCCCCGCCCTCGGCCACGCCGACCGCCAGGTCACGGTAGAGGCCAATCGGCATATCGTAGCCCTGGCTCTCCTGCCAGCAGGCGGCAAACTGGGTGTACGCCAGCCACTGTAGCCAGAGATAGAAATCGACCTCATCGGTATGCTCTTCGCAAAACGCTTTCACCGCCGGGGAATCAACGGACTGGTACTGCTCAGGCCACACCGGCCAGCCCCAGCGCATTTCGTCCTCTTTCACCTGATACGCGTGCAGCGCATCGAACGCCGCCTGCCAGTACAGGCTCTCCCCTTCGCGGGCAACAAACGCCCGGAAGGCCGCCATCTGTTCGTCGTCACGCCGGGCAAAGCCTTTCCACGCCATGCGCAGTGCGGCCATCTTCAGCGCGGTGACCGAAGCATAATCGACCCACTCGGCATCGCGGGCGCGTTGCAGCGCCTGCCGGGTGGTCTCCATCTTCCACCAGGCCTGCGCCTCGTCACTGTTGCGAAAATCCTCCACGGCGTTAACGTCGATGTAAATCACGTTCAGCCAGCGGCGGGATGACGGGCTGTACGGGCTGGCGCTCTCCGGATTCGCCGGATAGAGCGCATGGATCGGATTGAGGCCGATAAAGGCCCCGCCGCGCTTGCCGACGTCGGTCAGCATCTTCTGCAGATCGCCGAAGTCGCCAATGCCCCAGTTAGCCTCCGAGCGCAGCGTGTATAACTGCACGCAGGCGCCCCACAGTTTCTTGCCCTCTTTCAGCGCCTGCGGCTCGTAGCAGCGTTTTGGCGCGACGATCACCCGGCAGTGCCAGCGATGGGCATCCTGAGTCAGCGTCAGGGTGTGGTAACCCTCCGGCAGTTTTGCCGGCAGGTTGAGATTTTTGCCGCCCGTGGCGTGGCCTTTGTGCTGATGCCCCTCTTCGGTGGTCAGCAGCCAGCTAAAGTCGCCGCTGCCTTCAATCATCAGCGGCATCTTTTTGCCCGCGGTATAGACCATCACGTTCGGGACGGCGGTGACCGCCGCTTTCGCGACGGGTTTGGCTTTGTGCATAGCATCCAGCAAACGCCTCTTGGTCTCAGCACCAATAGACTGCGGTTTACCATGAGCATTGATATAGCTGGGGCTGATCCCCGCCGCCAGGGCGGCATTATCGAGACGTTTACTTTCCATCGCGCTTCCTTAGCGTTTTGCCTGCCAGATACGGGCCTGGTAGTCGCGGATTGAACGGTCAGAACTGAACATGCCGCAGCGCGCGGTATTCAGAATGCACGCCCGGGTCCAGGCTTCCTGGTCGCGATACAGGACATCGACCTGCTTCTGGGCCTCAACGTAGCCCGCAAAGTCAGCCATCAGCAGGTACGGATCGCCGCCCTGTTTGCCGATGCTGTGCAGCATCTGGTCGAACGCATGCTTGTCGCCGTTGCTGTATTTGCCGCTCTCCAGCTCCTTCAGCACCGCATCCAGCAGTTTGTCTTTTTTACGCCATTTCACCGGGTCGTAACCTTTGGCTTTGATGGCTTTCACCTCTTCCACAGTATGGCCGAAGATAAAGATGTTCTCGTCGCCCACCTGCTCGGCAATCTCAACGTTCGCGCCGTCCAGCGTACCGACGGTTAGCGCGCCGTTCAGGGCCAGCTTCATGTTGCCGGTGCCGGAGGCCTCTTTGCCCGCGGTAGAGATCTGCTCAGAGACGTCCGCCGCCGGGATCAGCAGCTCCGCCGCCGAGACGCAGTAATCCGGCAGGAAGACCACCTTCAGCTTGTCGCCCACCTTCGGATCGTTGTTCACCGCGTCGGCCACTTTATTAATAGCGAAGATGATGTTTTTCGCCAGGTAGTAGCCCGGCGCCGCTTTCGCACCGAACAGGAACACGCGCGGCACGCGGTCGGCCTGCGGGTTCTCGCGGATCTCTTTGTACAGCGCCAGAATGTGCAGCAGGTTCAGGTGCTGACGCTTGTACTCGTGCAGACGTTTAATCTGGATATCGAAAATCGCGTTCGGGCTGATCTCAATCCCGGTACGGGTTTTGACGAACGCCGCCAGACGCACCTTGTTGTCCAGCTTGATGTTGCGGTACGTCTCGCGGAACGCCGCATCGTCGGCATACTTCTCCAGGTTGATCAGCTGGTCGAGATCGTTCGCCCACTCTTTATCCAGCGAGGAATCCAGCAGCGCGGCCAGTTTTGGGTTGCACTGTTTGATCCAGCGACGCGGCGTGATGCCGTTGGTGACGTTGTGGAACTTGTTCGGCCACAGCTGGTGATATTCCGGGAACAGATCTTTCACCACCAGGTCAGAGTGCAGCGCGGCCACGCCGTTCACCGCAAAGCCGCTGACCACGCACAGGTTAGCCATACGCACCTGCTTGTCGAACACCACCGCCAGCTTCGCCCATACTGCTTTGTCGCCCGGCCAGGTTTTATCCACCAGTTTCTTAAAGCGGTTGTTGATCTCGTTGATCAGCTGCATATGGCGCGGCAGCAGGGTTTTAATCAGCTTCTCGTCCCAGCACTCCAGCGCCTCTGGCATCAGGGTGTGGTTGGTGTAGGCGAAGGTCTTGCTGGTGATCGCCCAGGCGTCGTCCCAGCTCAGCTGATGTTCGTCGATCAGCACGCGCAGCAGTTCCGGAATGGCAATGGTCGGGTGAGTATCGTTCAGCTGGATCACTTCGTAATCCGCCAGCTCCACCAGCTTGCGGCCCGCCAGGTGGTGGCGACGCAGGATGTCGGCCACGGAACAGGCGCACTGGAAGTACTGCTGCATCAGGCGCAGCTTTTTGCCCGCCAGATGGTTGTCGTTCGGGTAGAGGACTTTGGTCAGCTTGTCGGCGTCGATGCCCTGCTGCTCAGCACGCAGGAAGTCGCCGTCGTTGAATTTGGTCAGGTTGAACGGGTGAGCGTGCGTCGCCTGCCACAGGCGCAGCGGCTGTGCCACGCCGTTACGATAGCCCAGCACCGGCAGATCCCAGGCCTGGCCGGTAATGGTAAAGCCCGGTTCCCACTGGCCCGCTTTTGTCACTTTACCGCCAATGCCGACCTGCACGTCCAGCGCTTCGTTGTGGCGGAACCACGGGTAGCTGCCGCGATGCCAGTCGTCCGGGGCTTCCATCTGCTGGCCGCCCGCAAAGGACTGGCGGAACAGGCCATACTGATAGTTCAGACCGTAGCCGGTCGCCGACTGGCCTACCGTCGCCATCGAGTCGAGGAAGCAGGCCGCCAGACGACCCAGACCGCCGTTGCCCAGCGCCGGATCGATCTCCTCTTCCAGCAGGTCGGTCAGGTGGATGTTATGGGTGTTCAGCACATCGCTGACCTCCTGATACCAGCCGAGGTTCAGCAGGTTGTTGCCGGTCAGACGGCCAATCAGGAATTCCATAGAGATATAGTTAACGTGGCGCTGGCCTTCGACGGGCTTCACCGCGGGTTGGGCACTCAGCAGCTCGGCGAGCGCTCCGCTGACGGCCTGCCACCACTGGCGGGAGGTCATGTCTTCGGCGGCGTGTAAACCAAAACGCTGCCACTGACGCGTCAGGGCAGCCTGGAATTGAGCTTTGTTGAAAGTAGGCTGTGACATAGGGAATCTGCATCCTGTAGAGAGAAAATGAGGCGTTGGTGCTAGTGTGCCTGGCTCCTCATGCCTCTTCCTCCTCCTGGCGGGGATTAGACAGGGAGGAGTAGCGGGGATGAGCGCTAAAGTGTGATCGCGGCCACCTTCTGCGGCGAAAGTGTGGGGCATTCAGGCCGCGATTTCCGGGAAGGGAGTCAAAAAAATGAAATGCGGTTTCGCCTGAAATATAGGCATGCGGAAATAATTACTTACCCGACGTAATATTGCTCAGAATTTACTGCATAGCAGAATGTTATTTCAGCCCCGTAACCTTCCCGGAACTTTATTAACTTTTCACCGCCTTTACGCTTCTATATTCCTTTTTATGCTTAACCTCCTGGAAACACGCCACGCCAGTATCCATGCGCTTTCGAGGCCCATCGAAAAAGTTCCCTCCCCCATCGATATATTTTTGTGACCGAGTGCAAATTAAGGGACATAAAACCCGGACATAACTTGCAATAAAAGGGTTTCTGACCGACCTTATAAGGATTAATTACGAAGCGCAAAAAAATCAAAAATCTCGATTTCCACACAGTGAAGTGAAAACTATGTTGATTCCGTCCAAATTAAGTCGCCCGGTTCGTCTTGACCATACTGTGGTCCGCGAACGCTTGCTGGCGAAACTTTCCGGCGCGAACAATTTTCGACTGGCGCTGGTAACGAGCCCTGCCGGCTACGGCAAAACCACGCTCATTTCACAGTGGGCTTCCGGTAAGACCGATCTCGGCTGGTACTCCCTTGATGAGGGCGACAACCAGCAGGAGCGTTTTGCCAGCTATTTGATCGCCGCCATTCAGCAGGCGACCAACGGACACTGTGTGACCAGCGAAGTGATGGTGCAAAAGCGTCAGTACGCCAGCCTCTCGTCCCTGTTTTCCCAACTGTTTATCGAGCTAGCCGAATGGCACCGCCCGCTCTACCTGGTCATTGATGACTACCATCTGATCACCAATCCGGTTATCCATGAGTCGATGCGCTTTTTCCTGCGCCACCAGCCGGAAAACCTGACCCTGGTGATCCTGTCGCGTAACCTGCCGCAGCTGGGCATTGCCAACCTGCGCGTGCGCGATCAGCTGCTGGAAGTGGGCAGCCAACAGCTCTCCTTTACCCATCAGGAAGCGAAGCAGTTCTTTGACTGTCGCCTGAAATCCCCAATCGAAGTGGCCGAAAGCAGCCGCCTGTGCGATGACGTGGCAGGCTGGGCCACCGCCCTGCAGCTGATTGCCCTGTCGGCCCGACATAACAACAGCTCGACGCAGCAATCCGCCCGTCGTCTGTCGGGGATCAATGCCAGCCACCTCTCCGATTACCTGGTGGATGAAGTGCTCGACAGCGTCGATCAATCCACCCGTCAGTTCCTGCTGAAAAGCTCCCTGCTGCGCTCGATGAACGATGCGCTGATCGTGCGCGTCACCGGCGAAGACAACGGCCAGATGCGCCTGGAGGAGATCGAACGTCAGGGCTTGTTCCTGCAGCGCATGGACGACTCCGGGGAGTGGTTCAGCTACCACCCGCTGTTTGGCAGCTTCCTGCGCCAGCGCTGTCAGTGGGAGCTGGCAACCGAATTACCGGAAATTCACCGTGCCGCCGCCGAAAGCTGGATGGCGCAGGGTTTCCCGAGCGAGGCCATTCACCACGCCCTGGCGGCGGGCGATGCCCATATGCTGCGCGATATTCTGCTCAACCATGCCTGGAGCCTGTTTAACCACAGCGAGCTGGCCCTGCTGGAGGAGTCGCTCCGCGCCCTGCCGTGGGAGAGCCTGCTGGAGAATCCGCGTCTTGTGCTGCTGCAGGCCTGGCTGATGCAGAGCCAGCACCGCTACAGCGAAGTGAATACCCTGCTGGCCCGCGCCGAGCAGGAGATGAAAGGCGAGATGGACGCCGCCCTGCACGGCGAATTCAACGCCCTACGCGCGCAGGTAGCCATCAACGACGGCAACCCGGAAGAGGCCCAGCGCCTGGCCCTGGGAGCGCTGGAGGAGCTGCCGCTGGCGAACTTCTACAGCCGTATCGTCGCCACCTCGGTGCACGGCGAAGTGCTGCACTGTAAAGGCGATCTCACCCGCTCCCTGTCGCTGATGCAGCAGACGGAGCAGATGGCGCGCCGCCATGACGTTTGGCACTACGCCCTGTGGAGCCTGATCCAGCAGAGCGAAATTTTGTTTGCCCAGGGCTTCCTGCAGGCCGCCTGGGAGACCCAGGAGAAAGCCTTTACACTGATCCGCGATCAGCACCTGGAACAGCTGCCGATGCACGAGTTCCTGCTGCGCATCCGCGCCCAGCTGCTGTGGGCATGGGCCCGACTGGACGAAGCCGAAAGCACCGCCCGTCATGGGGTCGACGTGCTCTCCACCTATCAGCCGCAGCAGCAGCTGCAGTGTCTGGGCCTGCTGGTGCAGTGCTCGCTGGCACGCGGCGATCTGGATAACGCCCGCAACCACCTTAACCGTCTGGAGAACCTGCTCGGCAACGGTCAGTATCACAGCGACTGGGTATCCAACGCCGATAAGGTGCGGGTGATTTACTGGCAGATGACCGGCGACAAGAAATCGGCGGCCAACTGGCTGCGCCAGACGCCGAAGCCGGAGTTTGCTAATAACCACTTCCTGCAGAGCCAGTGGCGCAATATTGCCCGGGCGCAGATCCTGTTAGGCGAATTTGAACCGGCCGAAATGGTGCTGGAAGAGTTAAATGAAAATGCCCGCAGCCTGCGACTGATGAGCGATCTCAACCGCAACCTGCTGCTGCAGAACCAGCTTTACTGGCAGGCCGGCCGCAAGAATGACGCCCAGCGCGTGCTGCTGGAAGCATTGCAGCTGGCGAACCGCACCGGGTTTATCAGCCACTTTGTGATTGAAGGCGAGACCATGGCGCAGCAGCTGCGTCAGTTGATTCAGTTGAACACTCTGCCGGAGCTGGACCAGCATCGCGCCCAGCGCATCCTGCGGGAGATTAACCAGCATCATCGCCATAAGTTCGCCCATTTCGATGAGACTTTCGTGGAGCGTCTGCTGACCCATCCGGAAGTGCCGGAACTGATCCGCACCAGCCCGCTGACCCAGCGTGAGTGGCAGGTGCTGGGGCTGATCTACTCAGGTTACAGCAACGAGCAGATCGCCGGCGAGCTGGCCGTGGCGGCCACCACCATCAAAACGCATATCCGGAATCTGTATCAGAAGCTGGGTGTCGCCCACCGCCAGGACGCGGTGCTGCATGCGCAGCAGCTGTTGAAGATGATGGGGTACGGGGTGTAATTCATTGCCCGGCGGCGCTACGCTTGCACGGGCCTACGGTTTTGTTGCCATTCATTGCCCGGCGGCGCTACGCTTGCCGGGCCTACGGTTTTGTAGGCCGGGTAAGGCGAAGCCGCCACCCGGCACAAACTCAGCACAGTTCTAACTGCAAGTTATTATCTTTAATGACCTTCAACACACCCGCTGGCGGCATCACGTCGGTGTAAACCGCGTTCACCATGCTGATACTGCCCATATTCACCATCGCGTTACGGCCAAACTTGGAGTGATCCACTACCAGCATCACGTGGCGCGAGTTCTCGATAATCGCCCGCTTGGTGCGTACTTCGTGGTAATCAAACTCCAGCAATGAGCCATCGGTATCGATCCCGCTGATGCCGAGGATGCCGAAGTCGAGGCGGAACTGGGAGATAAAGTCGAGGGTCGCTTCGCCAATAATGCCGCCGTCACGGCTGCGCAGCTCGCCGCCCGCCAGGATGATGCGAAAATCCTCTTTCTGCATCAGGGTGGTGGCCACGTTGAGGTTGTTGGTGACGACCCGCAGGTTCTCATGGTTCAGCAGGGCGTGGGCCACCGCTTCCGGCGTGGTGCCGATGTCGATAAACAGCGTCGCGCCATTGGGGATCTGGCTCGCCACCTTGCGGGCAATACGCTCTTTCTCAGAGGTCTGCGTCGCCTTGCGATCGTGCCAGGAGGTATTCACCGAGCTGGACGGCAGCGCCGCGCCCCCGTGATGGCGCAGGATACGGTTCTGATCGGCCAGATCGTTGAGGTCACGACGAATGGTCTGCGGGCTGACGGCAAACTGCTCCACCAGCTCTTCGGTGCTGACGTATCCCTGCTTTTTCACCAGTTCAATAATGGCGTCATGACGTTGTGTTTGTTTCATCAGAGTTCCCTGCCAGAATTATGTTCGTTTTCGCGCATTTAGCGTATCGGCAAACGCCATCGCCAGCCCGACTGCCAGCCCGGCCATGTGTGCGCCGTTGGCAATCGCCATGCCAAACAGATCAAACCATCCGGCAATAATCCAGATTAATGCAAAGGCCATTAAACCGCGCTGCAGGTAGATGCCGCTCGCGGGATCGCGCTCGCCGCGCAGCCAGACATAGCCCATCAGCGCGTAGACTACGCCAGAGAGGCCGCCAAACCATGGGCCGCCAAACTTATGCTGGATAAAGCCGCTGAGCAGTGCGCTGATAAGGGTAAGCACGATGAGCTTGCCGCTGCCGAGCCGTGTCTCCACCGCCCCGCCGAGATACCACCACCACAGCAGGTTAAAGAGGATATGCAGCACCGAGAAGTGCATCAGCGCGTGGGTGAAGTAGCGCCAGAACTCGAACTCAACGGAGGCATCATACGGCCAGGCCAGCATCAGCAGGACCTGCTGATCGCCCACCACGCTCATCAGAATGAAGACCAGAATACAGGCCGCCATTAAGACCAGGGTGAACGGCCCCGCGCGTTCACGCACGGTCGCCAGAAAAGGAAAACGCTGGTAGTGCAGCCCGCTGCCGGTATGGCCGGACTGCCAGCTTGCCGCCAGATAGCGCGCATCGCCGGGATTCTCCAGAAAACGCGCCAGCTCGGCGTTGACCCGGGAGGCCTGGCTCTCATCCGCCAGCCAGACGTCGGTCTGGGTATGTTGTTGAATGGTGAGGATAACACCCTGCGTCGCCATGTAATCGACAAACGCCTGGGCGACGCGCGGGTTGGTAAAAGAGGTAATCATCAGCATCGGCGGCAGTCGCTTATTCCACACAAAAGGGGACAGTATATACCCTAAATGCCGGCGTGCTCGACTTCTGCCGGGAAATGACGGTGCCATGCATCGAATCCGCCGTCCACGCTGTAGACCGCTTCAAAGCCCTGCTGCAGCAGGTATTGCGCCGCGCCTTTGCTGCTGTTGCCGTGATAGCACATCACCATCACCGGCGTTTCAAAATCGTTATCGCGCATAAATTCGCTCAGGGAAGCGTTGGTCAGATGAAACGCGCCCGGCGTGTGGCCCATCGCGAAACTTTGCGGATCGCGAATGTCCACCAGCACCGCCAGTCCCTGGTGCATCTTCTGGTGGGCTTCTTCTACGTTAATACATTCAAATTGTTCCATGGTGCTCTCTGTTGTTTGTGCAGGTGCAGTGCGGCCTGATGCCCTCACTATCTTATCGGCTAGTGTACGTCCTGGCGGCGGGTAAACGCCATTATGTTAGCTGTATCACTCAAATTTGTTTTTTTGATGTTACTAAAATCCATTTCCTTTGCTAGTATGAGCGATATCGAACATTTTTGAGCTTTAACGAAAGTGCGTGAGGATACAATGGAAACCAAAGATCTGATTGTTATCGGTGGCGGAATCAACGGAGCGGGCATTGCGGCGGACGCTGCCGGGCGCGGATTATCTGTCCTGATGCTGGAAGCGCAGGATCTCGCCTGCGCTACCTCCTCCGCCAGCTCTAAGCTGATCCACGGTGGCCTGCGTTATCTGGAGCACTACGAGTTCCGCCTGGTCAGTGAGGCGCTGGCCGAGCGTGAAGTGCTGCTGAAAATGGCCCCCCATATCGCGACTCCGATGCGTTTTCGTCTGCCGCACCGTCCGCATCTGCGTCCGGCCTGGATGATCCGCATTGGCCTGTTTATGTACGATCACCTGGGCAAACGCACCAGCCTGCCCGCTTCTGCCGGTGTGCGTTTTGGCTCAGATTCGGTGCTGAAGCCTGAAATCGTGCGCGGATTCGAATATTCCGACTGCTGGGTGGATGATGCCCGCCTGGTGCTCGCCAACGCGCAAATGGTTGAACGCAAAGGCGGCGAGGTGAAAACCCGTACCCGTGCCATTTCCGCCCGCCGGGAAAAAGGGCTGTGGATCGTCGAGGCCGAAGATATTGATACCGGCGAGCGTTTCAGCTGGCAGGCCCGCGGTCTGGTGAACGCCACCGGCCCGTGGGTGAAGCAGTTCTTCGACGAGGGGATGCAACTGCCGTCGCCGTATGGCATCCGTCTGATTAAAGGCAGCCACATCGTGGTGCCGCGGGTACATACCCAGAAGCAGGCCTATATTCTGCAAAACGAAGACAAGCGCATCGTGTTTGTGATCCCATGGATAGATGAGTTCTCTATCATCGGTACTACCGACGTGGAGTACAAAGGCGATCCGAAAAGCGTCGCTATCGACGAAAGCGAAATCAGCTATCTGCTGAAGGTGTATAACGCGCACTTCAAGAAATCGCTGGCGCGTGACGATGTGGTCTGGAGCTACTCCGGGGTGCGTCCGCTGTGCGATGACGAGTCTGACTCACCGCAGGCCATCACCCGCGACTACACCCTCGATATTCACGATGACCACGGCAAGGCGCCGCTGCTGTCGGTGTTTGGCGGTAAGCTCACAACCTATCGCAAGCTGGCAGAGCATGCGATGGAAAAACTGGCCCCGTTCTATCAGGGTATCGGCCCGGCGTGGACCAAAGGCGCGGTGCTGCCCGGCGGTGATATCGGCGGCAACCGCGATGACTACGCGGCGAAATTGCGCCGTCGCTATCCGTTTATCAGCGAATCCATGGCCCGCCACTTTGCCCGCACCTACGGCAGCAACAGTGAGCTGATCCTGAGTGACGCGAAGGATCTCAGCGATCTGGGCGAACATTTTGGTCACGAGTTCTACGAGGCGGAATTACGTTATTTAGCCGACCACGAGTGGGTACGCCGCGCGGACGATGCGCTGTGGCGTCGCACCAAAGAAGGGATGTGGCTGAATGCGGAGCAGCAGTCCCGCGTGGCGCTGTGGCTGGCCGAGCGGACGGGAAAGCGTGAGTTATCGCTGGCGTCCTGAGAGTAATGCCCGGTGGCGCTAACGCTTACCGGGCCTACAAAAGACACAGGATCGTAGGCCGGGTAAGGCGGAGCCGCCACCCGGCATTTTTTACAACTTCACCGGATCAATATGCCAGATGGTCTCGGCATACTCTTTGATGGTGCGATCGGATGAGAAGTAGCCCATGTTGGCGATGTTGTGCATCGCTTTGGTGGTCCACTCTTCCGGCTTGCGGTACAGCTCGTCGACCCTGTCCTGACAATCCACATAGCTGCGGTAGTCTGCCAGCACCTGGTAGTGATCCCCGAAGTTAATCAGCGAATCCACCAGGTCGCGATAGCGGCCAGGCTCGTCCGGGTTAAAGACCCCGGTGGCGATCTGGGTCAGCACCTGACGCAGCTCTTCATCCTTCTCGTAATAATCACGCGGCGAGTAGCCTTTGGCACGCAGGGCCTCAACCTCTTCCGTGGTGTTACCGAAGATGAAGATATTATCTTCGCCCACGTGCTCCAGCATCTCGACATTTGCGCCATCCAGCGTGCCGATGGTCAGCGCGCCGTTAAGAGCAAACTTCATGTTACTGGTGCCGGAAGCTTCGGTGCCCGCGGTGGAGATCTGCTCGGAGAGATCGGCGGCCGGGATAATCAGCTGGGCCAGGCTCACGCTGTAGTTAGGGATAAAGACGACCTTCAGCTTGTCGCCAATCTGCGGATCGTTGTTGATCACCTTCGCCACGTCGTTGATCAGGTGAATGATGTGCTTCGCCATGTAGTAGGCCGAGGCCGCTTTACCGGCAAAGATATTCACACGCGGCACCCAGTCGGCATCGGGATCGGCCTTGATGCGGTTGTAGCGGGTGATCACGTGCAGCACGTTCATCAGCTGACGCTTGTACTCGTGGATACGTTTGATCTGCACGTCGAACAGCGCTTTCGGGTTGGCCACCACGTTGAGATGCAGCGCCATCCACACCGCCAGCCGCTTTTTGTTCAGCAGCTTGGCATCACGCACCGCTTTATTCACCGTCGGGAAATCGGCGTGCTGTTCCAGCTCGCTTAGCTGGCTTAAGTCGGTACGCCAGTTGCGGCCGATGTTCTCGTCGAGCACGTCGGAGAGCGGCTGGTTCGCCAGTGCCAGCCAGCGGCGCGGCGTTACCCCGTTGGTCACGTTGCAGAAACGCATCGGGAAGATCTTCGCGAAGTCGGCAAACAGCGACTGCACCATCAGGTTGGAGTGCAGCTCCGACACGCCGTTGACCTTGTGGCTGATCACCACCGCCAGCCACGCCATGCGCACCCGGCGGCCATTGGATTCATCAATGATCGAGGTACGGCTCAGCAGGCCGGTGTCGTGCGGGTACTGCTCCTGCAAGGTTTTCAGGAAGAAGTCGTTGATCTCAAAAATGATCTGCAGGTGGCGCGGCAGGATTTTGCCGAGCATATCCACCGGCCAGGTTTCCAGCGCTTCGCTCATCAACGTGTGGTTAGTGTAGGAGAAGACCTGGCAGGTCACCTCGAACGCCTCTTCCCAGCTGAACTTATGTTCGTCGATCAGCAGGCGCATCAGCTCCGGGATCGACAGCACCGGGTGGGTGTCGTTGAGGTGGATGGCGGTTTTTTCCGCCAGGTTGGCGTAAGTTTTATGCAGCTGGTAGTGGCGGCTCAGGATGTCCTGAATGGTCGCGGAGACCAGGAAGTACTCCTGACGCAGACGCAGCTCGCGCCCGGAATAGGTGGAGTCATCCGGGTACAGCACACGGGAGACGTTCTCGGAGTGGTTTTTGTCTTCCACCGCCGCGAAGTAGTCGCCCTGATTGAATTTACCGAGGTTAATCGCGCTACTGGCCTGGGCATTCCACAGGCGCAGCGTGTTGGTCGCGTCGGTGTCGTAGCCCGGGATGATCTGGTCGTAGGCCACGGCCAGGATCTCTTCGGTTTCGACCCAGCGGCTCTTTTTGCCTTCCTGCTGGATACGGCCGCCAAAGCGGACTTTATAGCGGGTGTTGTGACGCTTGAACTCCCACGGGTTGCCGTACTCCAGCCAGTAGTCCGGGGACTCTTTCTGCCGGCCATCGACGATGTTCTGTTTGAACATGCCGTAATCGTAGCGGATACCGTAGCCGCGTCCCGGCAGGGCGAGCGTTGCCAGCGAGTCGAGGAAACAGGCCGCCAGACGACCGAGACCGCCGTTGCCTAAGCCGGGGTCGTTCTCTTCGTCAATCAGCTCTTCTAAATCTAACCCCATCTCTTCCAGTGCGGTCTTTACGTCGTCATAGATTCCCAGCGACAACAGCGCATTGGAGAGGGTGCGGCCAATCAAAAACTCCATCGACAGATAATAAACCTGACGGGTCTCCTGTGAGAGCTGGGCGCGGTTAGAGCGCAGCCAGCGTTCAACCAGCCGGTCGCGCACGGCAAACAGGGTGGCGTTAAGCCATTCGTGTTTGTTGGCAATCACCGGATCTTTGCCGATGGTGAACATCAGCTTGTAAGCGATTGAGTGCTTTAACGCCTCAATGCTTACCGTGGGAGACGCATAGGAAAAAGGTGCATTCATATCTCTGATTCCAGCATTGTTACATCAAGCGTTGATAAAGATCGCGGTAGGACTGCGCCGCAACTTGCCAGCTAAAATCCATGGCCATCGCCTGGCGCTGAACAAAACGCCACAAAGAGGGACGGGACCACAACACGAAGGCACGCCGAATCGCGCGTAACAGCGACCAGGCATTACTGTCCTCAAAGACAAATCCGCTGGCGATTCCGTCTGCCAGGTTCTCCAGCGAGGTGTCGGATACGGTATCCGCCAGCCCGCCGGTACGACGCACCAGAGGCAGCGTGCCGTACTTCAGGCCATACAGCTGGGTTAAGCCACAGGGCTCAAAACGACTCGGGACCAGGATAACGTCGGCGCCCGCCATGATGCGGTGCGAAAACGCTTCGTGATAGCCGATCTGCACGCCCACCTGACCCGGATGCTCGGCCGCGGCCGCGAGGAAGCCCTCCTGCAATACCGGATCGCCGGCACCCAGCAGCGCCAGCTGTCCGCCCTGCTCCAGCAGGCCCGGCAGCGCCTCGAGCACCAGATCGAGCCCTTTCTGGCTGGTCAGACGGCTCACTACCGCAAACAGCGGCACCTTTTCGTTGACCTTCAGCCCCATGGCGATCTGTAGCTGACGTTTGTTCTCGGCCTTATCTTCCACCGAATCGCGGTTGTAGCGCGCGGTCAGCAGCAGGTCCGACTCCGGACTCCAGATTTTTTCATCCACGCCGTTGAGAATGCCCGACAGACGTCCTTCGCGCTGGCGTTGCGCGAGCAGCCCCTCCATGCCGTAGCCAAACTGCGGCTCGGTGATCTCCCGCGCGTAGGTCGGGCTCACGGCGGTGATGTGATCGGCGTAGTACAGCCCGGCCTTAAGGAATGAAATCTGCCCGTTAAACTCCAGCCCATGGATATTAAAGAACGACCATGGCAGATCGATGTCATCCATATGTTTGGCTAAATACATCCCCTGATAGGCCAGGTTATGCACGGTAAAGACCGACTTCGCCGGATGGCCACGCGCCGCCAGATACGCCGGAGCCAGCCCGGCGTGCCAGTCGTGGGCGTGCACTACGTCCGGGCGCCAGAACGGATCCAGCCCGGAGGCCATCTCCGCCCCGACCCAGCCGAGCAGCGCAAAACGCAGCACGTTATCGGTATAGGCAAATAAGTTGGTGTCGTGGTACGGGCTCCCTGGGCGGTCATACAGATGCGGGGCGTCAATCAGGTAAATGCCCACACCGTTGTAATGACCAAACAGTAATGTGATGCGCCCGGCAAAGGTATCGCGGCGGCTGACGATCTGGGCGTCAGGGATGCCGCGACGAATATCGGGAAAAGCGGGTAACAGCACGCGAGTATCGACCCCACCGGCAATTTGCGCCGCCGGTAGCGCCCCAATCACATCCGCCAACCCGCCGGTTTTCAGCAACGGGAACATCTCAGAACAAACGTGTAAAACCTGCATCATCGCTCCTGTTTGATCTGCAGTTTACGCAGCATTTCACGCGTAACCAGCACGATGCCTTCTTCTGAGCGGTAGAAACGGCGCGCGTCCTCTTCCGCGTTTTCTCCAATTACCATGCCTTCCGGAATGACGCAGGCACGGTCGATAACGCAACGACGCAGGCGGCACGAGCGGCCAACCCAGACGTCGGGTAACAATACTGACGAATCAATGTTGCAGAAGGAGTTCACCCGCACGCGCGGGAACAGCACCGACTGCACCACCACCGAGCCGGAAATAATGCACCCGCCGGAGACCAGCGAATTCAGCGTCATGCCGTGGCTGCCCGAGCGGTCCTGCACAAATTTCGCCGGCGGCAGGGATTCCATATGGGTACGGATCGGCCAGTTGTGGTCGTACATATCCAGTTCCGGGGTCACCGAGGCCAGATCGAGGTTCGCCTTCCAGTACGCTTCCAGGGTGCCGACATCGCGCCAGTAAGGTTCTGAATTAGGATCGGACTGTACGCAGGACAGTGGGAACGGATGTGCATAGGCCATGCCAGATTTGGTGATTTTCGGGATGATATCTTTGCCGAAGTCGTGGCTGGATTTCTCATCCTTGTCGTCTTCTTCCAGCAGCTGATAAAGGTAATCAGCATCAAAGACATAGATCCCCATACTGGCCAGCGCTTTGGTGTCGTCCCCCGGCATGGATGGCGGGTTCGCCGGTTTTTCAACGAAATCGATCACTTTGTCGTTTTCATCCACCGCCATCACGCCAAAGGCCGTCGCTTCGGCAACGGGCACCGGCATACAGGCTACGGTGCAGCGCGCCCCTTTTTCGACATGGTCGATGAGCATGCGCGAGTAGTCCTGCTTGTAGATGTGGTCCCCGGCGAGGATCACCACATACTCGGCGTCGTAGCGACGAATAATGTCGAGGTTTTGCGTCACCGCATCGGCAGTACCGCGATACCAGTTTTCGCCGTGCACGCGCTGTTGGGCAGGTAACAGGTCGACAAACTCGTTCATCTCCTCACTGAAGAACGACCAGCCGCGCTGAATATGCTGCACCAGAGTGTGTGACTGGTACTGGGTGATCACGCCAATACGGCGAATGCCTGAATTCAGGCAGTTTGACAGGGCAAAATCGATAATACGGAATTTACCGCCGAAGTGGACGGCGGGCTTGGCGCGCTTAATCGTTAAATCTTTTAATCGGGTACCGCGGCCGCCAGCAAGAATCAGGGCAACAGACTTCAATGGCAGCTGACGCGCCAACATTAGAGGGTCGTTCTTATCTAACCTAACCATGATCAACTCCTTTTATTATCATCTCTGGAATACACATACACCGTGCGCAGGCCCATGCCAGGCAGTCATAACGACCGGATTATCCTCTCCGGCAAATGGGGGGATGGCCCGCCACTCCCCTTCGGGTAAAACAATTTCTGCGACCTCATCTGTGGCGTTAAGCGTGATAAGCCAGCTATCCGAAAGCAGGATTTGCAGGCACGGCACGCCGCTTTGCCACTCACTCGCTTCCAACGGTTGCGCCTCTTTATTCAGCCAGCACACATTGCCGTCGCCCTCTTCCCACCACTGATTCAGGGTGAGCGCCGGGATCTGCTGACGCAGATGGATCAGCGCAGCGGTAAAGTCGGCTAATCCACTGTTGGCCTGTTGCCAGTCCAGCCAGGTTAACGGGTTATCCTGGCAATACGCATTGTTGTTACCGTGCTGGCTGTGGCCATGTTCATCGCCTGCCAGCAACATCGGCGTTCCTTGCGACAAAAGCAGCGTGGTGAGCAGCGCGTGCACGCTGGCGCGGCGCCGCTCAATCACATTCAGATTGCCACTTAATCCTTCAATACCATGGTTAAAACTGTGGTTATTGAAGGTGCCATCACGATTTTCTTCGCCATTGGCTTCATTGTGTTTCTGATTGAAACAAACGCAGTCACGCAGGGTGAACCCGTCGTGCGCGGTGACCAGGTTGATCGACGCGGAGGGCAGTCGCCCGTTGCGCTTGAACAGATCGCTTGAAGCTGCGAAACGCCCGGCAAACTGGCCGAGTGACAGATCGCGCGCCAGCCAGAAGCGGCGCGCGGTATCGCGATAGTGGTCGTTCCACTCGGCAAACGGCGGCGGGAAATTCCCCACCTGGTAGCCGCCCGGGCCGATATCCCAGGGCTCCGCGATCAGCTTCACGCCCGAGAGCAGTGGGCAGTTCTTAATTGCCTCAAACAGCGGCGCCTGCGGGCTGTATTCCGGCGTGCGTCCAATCACTGACGCCAGGTCAAAACGAAAGCCGTCGATATGGAAGGTTTCCACCCAATACTTCAGGCATTCATACGCGTACTGCACCACCGCCGGATGGCTGAGATTGAGGGTGTTACCGCAACCGGTCCAGTTGTGGTAATCGCCATCCTCTCTTAACCAATAATAGCTAGGGTTATCAATTCCGCGCAGGGAGAACGTCGGGCCTTCCAGATCCAGCTCGGCACTGTGGTTGAGCACGATATCCAGAATGACCTCAATACCCGCTTCGTGTAGCGCCTTCACCGCATCACGAAACTCATCCCGGGCCCGCTCGGGATGCGAGGCATAGCGCGGGTCGAGGGCAAACATCGCCATCGGGTTATAGCCCCAGTAGTTGCTGAGACCGAGGCGCTGCAGTCGCGGCTCGGAGGCAAAATGGGCTACCGGTAATAATTCCAGGGCGGTGATCCCGAGATGCTTAAAATAAGCAATCATCACCGGGTGACCGAGCGCCCGGTAGGTGCCGCGGATCGCCTCCGGAATGCCAGGGTGCAGATACGTCAGCCCTTTCACGTGGGCTTCATAGATGACCGTCTTGCCCCAGGGCGTATTGGGGGCGGCGTCCTCTTCCCAGTCGTAGCGATCGTCGCTGACCACCACGCTGCGGGGTGCCACCGCGGCACTGTCCCGGTGATCGGCGGTCACTTTGCCGCTGTGCAGTAGAACATCGTCCTTCAGCGTGCCTTCAACCTGATACGCACAGGGGTCGAGCAGCAGCTTGGCCGGGTTAAAGAACAGCCCTTTGGCCGGATCCCAGGGGCCATGCACCCGGAAACCATAATGGGTGCCTGGCCGGGCATGCTCGAGGTAGCCATGCCAGATATCGCCGCTGCGACCCACCAGATCGTAACGATGTTCAATGCCCTTCTCGTCAAACACGCAGAGTTCAACCCGATCCGCATTGGCGGAAAAGAGGGTGAAGTTCACCCCTTTGCCATCGTAGCGTGCGCCGAGCGGCGCCGGGTTACCTGCAGCGAGCTGCGTCATTCCCCCTCCCGCACCAGCCAGATCGTGGACAGCGGCGGCAGAGTGAGGCTCAGGGACTGTGGTCGACCATGGCTCTCCTGCTCATCGCTCTGCACCAGCCCGCCATTGCCCGCGTTGCTGCCGTGGTAATGCATGGAGTCGGTGTTCAGCACCTCACGCCATTTGCCCGGCTGATTGATGCCGAAACGGTAGTGGTGACGCGTGACCGGGGTGAAGTTACTGGCAACGATGATTTCGTTACCCACTTTGTCACGACGGACAAAGATCAGCACCGAGCGCTCGTTGTCATCCACCACCAGCCACTCGAAGCCGTAATCATCAAAGTCCAGCTCGTGCAGCGCTTTGTGGTGCCGATAGGTATGGTTGAGGTCGCGCACCAGACGCTGAACGCCGTGATGCCAGTTGTCGCCCCCTTCCAGCAGGTTCCAGTCGAGACTGGTATCGTGGTTCCACTCCCGGCCCTGGGCGAACTCGTTGCCCATAAACAGCAGTTTTTTGCCCGGGAAGGCGAACATCCAGCCGTAGTAGGCGCGCAGGTTGGCAAACTTCTGCCAGGCATCGCCCGGCATACGGTCGAGAATCGATTTTTTGCCGTGGACCACTTCGTCGTGGGAGAGCGGCAGAACAAAGTTTTCGGTGCTGTTGTAGAGCATGCCGAAGGTCAGCTTGTTGTGGTGATACTGGCGATGCACCGGATCCAGCTTCATGTAGTCCAGGGTGTCGTGCATCCAGCCGAGGTTCCACTTGAACCAGAAGCCGAGGCCGCCCATCGAAGGTGGCCGAGAAACGCCCGGGAAGTCCGTGGACTCTTCCGCCATCGTCACCGCACCCGGTGTTTGCTCCCCAAGAATACGGTTGGTGTTACGCAGGAACTCAATGGCTTCCAGGTTTTCACGACCGCCGAACTCGTTCGGGATCCACTCTCCCTCTTTGCGGCTGTAGTCGCGGTAGATCATCGAGGCGACGGCGTCCACGCGCAGGGCATCAATGCCGAAACGCTCGATCCAGTAAAGCGCGTTGCCCACCAGATAGTTGGTCACTTCCCGACGACCGTAGTTGTAGATCAGGGTATTCCAGTCCTGGTGATAGCCTTCGCGCGGATCGCTGTGCTCATACAGGCTGGTGCCGTCGAACTCCGCCAGACCAAAGTCATCGGACGGGAAGTGGCCCGGCACCCAGTCGAGGATCACGTTCAGCCCGGCGGCGTGTGCGGCGTTGATAAAGTAGCGGAAGTCGTCGCGGGTGCCGAAACGGCGGGTTGGGGCATACATGCCGGTCGGCTGATAACCCCAGCTGCCGTCGAACGGGTGTTCATTAATGGGCAGCAGCTCCAGATGGGTAAAGCCCATCCATTTCACATACGGGATCAGCTGGTCGGCCAGCTCCCGGTAGCTGAGCCAGAAGTTGTTATCGGTATGACGACGCCAGGAGCCAAGATGGACTTCATAAATGGAGATCGGCATATCGAACTGGTTGGCCCGGATGCGTTCTTCGCTCTGGGCGACTTTCTCCGGCAGACCGCAAATGAGCGATGCGGTTTCCGGGCGCATTTGCGCTTCGAAGGCATAGGGATCGGCTTTGATGCGCAGATTGCCGTGCGCATCGATCAGCTCGTACTTGTACAGCTGGCCGTTTTGCGCGCCGGGGATAAACAGCTCCCAGATGCCGGTCTCGCCACGCAGGCGCATCGGGTGGCGACGGCCATCCCAGTAGTTGAACTGCCCCACCACCGACACGCGCCGGGCATTCGGAGCCCAGACGGTAAAGCGGGTGCCGGTCACGCCGTCCATGGTGTCAGAATGGGCGCCGAGCGTCTCATAGGGACGCAGGTGCGTCCCCTCAGACAGCAGCCAGGCATCCATCTCCTGCAGCAGCGGACCGAAGCGATAGGGATCGTCGATCAGGTTCTGCTGACCATGCCAGATGACGGCGAGCTGATAACGGAAGACGTTTTTACGGCGGGCCATCACGCCGGCGAAGAAGCCGCGTGAATCGATACATTCGAGTTTACCGACCTTGCGCCCGGTTTTGGGTTCGATGACCCACACCTCCGTCGCGTCAGGTAACAGTGCACGGACTTCCAGTCCAGCTTCAGTGCGGTGCATGCCAAGTACAGAAAATGGATCCGCAAAGTGACCCGCAATAAGCGCATTAATCACGTCTCTATCAATACGAACGGACATGGTATTCATCCTGTTTTTTTAGTTGCCGCCCCTTTCGCCACCGGGTACGACCTTAATGTGACCTGGATGGAACAGCACCTTGTGCATCCTCTCTGTTCCATCCAACCTCCAGGCGGAATATGTGACATCCCGCATAAAGCATAGCCAACGCTTTATATGACTCCCGAAAAATAATGAATCATTTGCGTTTTCGTCCTTTAGTACGCAAAAAAAGGGGTGATAAATCACCCCTAAGTATTAAGTATTTATTACGCCAGCTGGCGTAGCATCCTGCGCAGCGGCTCTGCGGCACCCCACAGAAGCTGATCGCCGACGGTAAAGGCGGACAGGTATTCCGGGCCCATATTTAGTTTACGCAGGCGTCCTACAGGGGTAGATAATGTGCCGGTGACCGCAGCCGGGGTCAGCTCACGCATGGTGATATCGCGGTCATTAGGGATGACTTTTGCCCACTGATTGTGCGAAGCGAGCAATTCCTCCACAGTTTGTATGGATACATCTTTTTTCATTTTAATTGTGAATGCCTGGCTGTGGCAGCGCAGCGCGCCGATGCGCACGCACAGGCCATCAACCGGGATCGCGGAAGCGGTACGCAGGATTTTGTTAGTCTCCGCCTGGCCTTTCCACTCTTCGCGGGTCTGGCCGTTATCCAGCTGTTTGTCGATCCACGGGATCAGGCCACCGGCCAGCGGTACGCCGAAGTTATCTACCGGCAGCTCGCCGCTGCGGGTCAGCTGAGTGACTTTACGCTCGATATCGAGAATAGCGGACGCCGGGTTTGCCAGCTCTTGTGCCACGCTGTGGTGCAGCTGGCCCATCTGGGTCAGCAGCTCGCGCATATGGCGCGCGCCGCCGCCGGAGGCCGCCTGGTAGGTCGCCACAGAGACCCACTCCACCAGATCCTGGGCAAACAGACCGCCCAGCGACATCAGCATCAGGCTGACCGTACAGTTACCGCCCACGAAGGTTTTGACGCCTTTGTTCAGGCCATCGGTGATGACGTCCTGGTTAACCGGGTCAAGAATGATGATCGCGTCGTCTTTCATGCGCAACGAAGAGGCCGCGTCAATCCAGTAGCCCTGCCAGCCGCTTTCACGAAGCTTTGGATAAATTTCGTTGGTATAATCGCCGCCCTGGCAGGTGACAATAATGTCCAGCGCCTTCAACGCTTCCAGATCGTAAGCATCCTGCAACGTGCCTGTGGTACCCCCAAAGGACGGTGCAGCCTGGCCGAGCTGGGAAGTGGAGAAGAAGACCGGGCGGATAGCGTCGAAATCGCGCTCTTCAACCATGCGTTGCATGAGTACAGAGCCGACCATACCGCGCCAGCCGATAAAACCAACGTTTTTCATAGCATTTTTTTCCTGCAGAGGGTGTGTGCTGTTTATGCAAGCCAGTATTGAACTGGGATATGCTTCACATTACAAAATGCTGCCAAAGTCGCAAGCGAAATTAATCGATGATTGCCCGGCTATCAGAAAAAGAGCTAATCATCCGAGAAACCATACAAGTATCAGGGATAACCTACGATGAGTGAAATCATTTCCGCAGCTGTTTTATTGATCCTAATTATGGATCCACTCGGAAACCTGCCGATCTTCATGTCGGTGCTGAAGCACACCGAGCCGAAGCGCCGTCGGGCCATCATGATCCGCGAGCTGCTCATCGCCCTGCTGGTGATGTTTATCTTCCTGTTTGCCGGCGAGAAAATCCTCGCATTCCTGAATTTGCGCGCTGAAACGGTCTCCATCTCCGGCGGGATTATTCTGTTCCTGATTGCCATCAAAATGATTTTCCCGAGCAGCGAAGGCAGCAGCAGCGGCCTGCCTGCGGGTGAAGAGCCATTTATTGTGCCGCTGGCCATTCCTCTGGTCGCCGGGCCGACCATTCTGGCAACCCTGATGCTGCTGTCGCATCAGTACCCGAATCAGATGAGCCATCTGGTGATTGCCCTGCTGATAGCCTGGGGCGGGACCTTCATCATCCTGCTGCAGTCATCGCTGTTTTTACGCCTGCTGGGCGAGAAAGGGGTCAATGCGCTGGAGCGGTTGATGGGGTTAATTCTGGTGATGATGGCGACGCAGATGTTCCTGGATGGGATCAGGGCGTGGATGAAGGGGTGAGGATGTAAAAAAGCCGGGTGGCGCTTGCGCTTACCCGGCCTACGGTCTGGTTTTGTAGGCCCGGCAAGCAACGCGCCGCCGGGCACTGCCGCTAGCTCAACAGCGTAAACGCAATCATCCCGACAATCGCCCCGGTGGTGCCGAGGATAGTTTCCATCATCGTCCAGGTTTTCAGGGTTTGCGCTTCGGTCGCGCCGGTAAATTTACCGAACAGCCAGAAGCCCGCATCGTTAACGTGTGACACCACAATCGACCCACCCGCGATACAGATAGACAGCGCTGCCATCTGCGCACCGGAGTAGTTCAGCTGCTCAATCACCGGCATCACCAGGCCCACTGCCGTTAAGCAGGCTACGGTGGCGGAGCCCTGAATAATACGTACAGCCGCAGCCAGCACGAAACAGGTCACCGCAATCGGCAGGCCCATCCCGGTCAGGGCTTCGCCTAGAGCCGGGCCGACGCCGGAATCCACCAGCACCTGCTTGAACACGCCGCCCGCACCAATAACCAGCAGGATAATACCCGCAGGCTGCAGCGCAGCACCGCAGATCTCCATCACCCGGTCTTTCGGCATCCCCTGACGCATCGCCAGGCCATAGATGGCAACCAGACAGGCGACCAGAATCGCGGTGAACGGATGGCCGATAAACTCAAACCACTCGTAAGCGCTTGAACCGACCGGAACAAAGCGCGCGGCGATGGTTTTCAGCCCCACCAGCACCAGCGGCAGCAGGATCAGCGCGAGGCTGAAGCCGAACGACGGCATTTTGCCCTCGCCCAGGTGCGGCTCGGTGACGTCGCCCGGGATGTGCAGCTCAACGTAACGGCTGATGAAGTTGCCCCACAGCGGACCGGCAATCAGCATGCCCGGGATCGCGGCGCAGAGGCCAATCAGGATCATCCAGCCGAAGTCAGCGTGCATCTGCGAGGCCAGCAGCATCGGCGCAGGCCCCGGCAGCAGAAATGCCGCCGCCGCTGCCACACCGGCAAACAGAGGGATCACCAGCTTCACCAGGTTAGTGCCGGTATGGCGCGCCATGGAGAAGGCCACGCTAATCAGCAGCACGACGGCCACCTCAAAGAACAGCGGCAGCGCGCAGATCAGACCGGCCAGACCAATCGCGTAGTGCGCCCGGCTGTGGCCGAAAGATTTCAGCATTTTGACGGCGATCTGATCGACCGCGCCGGTTTCATGCAGGATTTTGCCAAACATCGCGCCAAGCGCGACCACAATCGCCAGGAAGCCTAGCGTGCCTCCCATCCCTTTTTCCATGGTCGCGGCGATTTTGTCGAGCGGCATTCCGGAAAAGAGACCTGCACCAATGGATACCACCATCAAAGCAACGAAGGCGTGCATACGGGCCTTCATTACCAAAAACAGCAGCAACAGCACGGAGCCGACTGCTGTTAAAACAAGCGTTAACGTACTCAAAACTTACTGCCTTTTGTTAATGACCTCAATGGTGCTTGCGACAACACCGTCCAGCGGCTGATCGATATCCACGACCAGCACATCACTTTCATCCACGCCCGGCTCCTGCAGGGTTTCGAACTGCGTTACCAGCATCTGGGTTTTGAAGAAGTGCCCTTTACGCGCTTTCAGGCGGGTTTCAATCACGTCGAAATCGCCCTTCAGGTAGATAAAGGAGAGATTGGCGTTACCTTCACGCAGCTGGTCGCGGTAGGTCTTTTTCAGCGCGGAGCAGACAATCAGCGACACTTTATTGGTGCGCTGCATGGCAAATGCAGCATCGTTCAGCGCCTGTAACCACGGCTTACGATCGTCGTCGTTCAGCGGCTCGCCAGAGGCCATTTTGTTGATATTGCTGCGCGGATGGAGAAAGTCACCATCAAGAAACGCGGCATGAATTTGATGCGCCACTTCGCTGGCAACGGCGGATTTACCGCTACCGGAAACGCCCATCAGGACATAAACGTGGTGATCTGGATTTGTGGTGCTCAAAGTATGTCCCTCAGTCAATTGTTACGGGTAACAGTTATCGGTAACATTGTCCTGCCGGGGCTGACGAGAAGCAATATCCAAACGTGTGCGAAGTGAATAAGTGTGAGCTAGTTCAAACTTGTCACCCTAAATAGATCCACCTGGTGACAGCGTGAAACCTAAATCTAACATTTTAGGCGTCACCGTTTCGCCACGAATGCGCGCCAGCAGGCGTTCCGCACCGATACGGCCCATGCGCTCACGCGGGGTCAGGACGCTTGCCAGACGCGGCTCCATGACCTGACCGATGTCGTGACCGTGGAAACCGGCAATCGCCATATCACCCGGGATCTTCAGCCCCAGACGCTGGCATTCAAAGGCGGCGCCGACCGCGAGGTCATCGTTAGTACAGAAGATGCCATCAAGCTGCGGATACTCGCGACGGGCCTGGCGCATCAGCTCAATGCCGGAGGTGTAGGAAGAAGACTGCTCTACCATCACGCTGTAGGGCGTTAAGCTCGCGTCGAGCATCGCCTGCTCGTATCCCTTCTGTTTGATGATAGTACGTTCATCCAGACGTGCGCCAAGATAGGCGACATGACGATGACCGCGGGCGATGATTGCTGCCGTCATCTGGCGGGCGGCTTCAAAGTTATCGAACCCGACGGCGATATCAAGACAGGGCGACTGGCTGTCCATCAGCTCGACCACCGGAATACCCGCCACTTCGATCATCTTCAGCGTGCGCGCGGTGTGGGTGCGTTCGGTCAGGATCAGGCCGTCAATGTTCCAGGAGAGCATCGACTCCAGACGTTCTTCTTCCAGTTCCGGTTTGTACCCATAGTGAGCGAGCATGGTCTGATAGCCAAAGGCGTCGGTGACGCTTTCGATGCCGCGGAGCACTTCCGCGAAGACCTGGTTGGTTAAGGAGGGGAGCAGGACGCCTACCGCACGGCTGGTCGCATTGGAGAGAATATCGGGAGCGCGGTTGGGGATATAACCCAGTTCATCGAGAGCAGCGGCAATCTTGCCACGTAACGCCACGGAAACCTGCTCCGGGTTACGTAAGAAACGGCTGACCGTCATTTTAGTCACACCGACGCGATCGGCTACATCCTGAAGTACGGGTCTTTTCTTTTTCATCGTCCTGAGAGAAACCGGTAGTGATAGATTCCCTCAGTTTATCACGGACAAAGACCAACCTTCCCTGCCATTAGGGAAGGCTGGACAATTATTTACTCTTTAGACTGGCGGCAGGTCGAACAGCAGAATTTCAGCGGCGCTGTCGGCATGGACGGAGATCGCCTGCTCATCCCAGATGGCCAGACCATCGCTGGTGGTCGCTTTGGTGCCGTTGATGGTCACCTCGCCTTTTACCACCTGGATCCACACTTTGCGGTTCGCGGCGATCTGGTGCACGGACTGCTCGTCTTTCGCCAGCGCCCAGCGGTACAGCTCCATATCCTGATGCACTTTCAGCGAGCCGTCACGGGCATCCGGAGACAGAACCAGCTGTTTCCCCTGCTCGGCGTCAAAGCGACGCTGCTCGTAGCGCGGGGTGATACCTTTCGCTTCCGGAATGATCCAGATCTGGTACAGACGCAGGCGGTCGGTTTTGCTTGGGTTGTATTCGGAGTGACGCACCCCGGTACCCGCACTCATAATCTGGAACTCACCCGCAGGAACCTGCTCTTTGTTACCCATGCTGTCCTGGTGCTCAACTGCGCCGTCCAGAACGTAGGTCAGGATTTCCATGTCTTTGTGCGGGTGGGTACCAAAGCCTTGGCCGGCATCGATCACGTCATCGTTAATCACTCGCAGTGCCGAGAAACCCATAAAGTTCGGGTCATAATAATCGGCAAACGAGAAGCTGTGCCATGAGTCCAGCCAACCATGATTTGCGTGACCGCGGTCGTTTGCTTTGCGTAAGAAGATCATTGTTTTTACCCTCAGTTCGTTTCGATGGAGTAAGTGTGGACGCAATCGACCCGGGATCATAGAGGGTGAAAATTGACTCCTCTGTTCAAAATATCTGAACAAGAACAGAGGAGTCTTTCAGGCTTATCTGGCAAGGGTTACCGTGGCAGGTGAGGCCTGTTCAAAGGCCCGTTCAAGGATTTCAAGATTGGTCATCACTTCAATTTCCTTGACGTAATTAGGGGTACCTTTTGTCAGCGTCTCATACAGCGCATCGTAGACCTGCCCGTAGTCGCCGGTGCCCGGTTTGATCTCCTCTTTCACCGTTACGCCCGCGTCGTTGACGTACTCCAGCACGCCCACGGACTCATCCGCCGCAAACCCCGGCTCGCCCGGCATGATGTTGGCCTTCAGGCTGGTCTCCTGCTGGTCGATGCCGTACTTGATAAACGAGCCTTTGGTGCCATGGACGATAAATTTCGGGTAGTCGATCTTCACCAGATAGCTGGTTTTGACGATCGCTTTCAGATCGCCATAGAACAGCTGGGCTTCGAAGGTATCGTCCGGGTTGGCTTTATTGCGCAGGCTGCGGATGTCGTAGGCCACATGGTCCGGACGACCGAACAGGGAGATGATCTGGTCCATGGTGTGGACGCCGAGGCCATAGAAGGAGCCATCCTGCGGCAGGCCGGGTTTGGTCTCCGCCACCGGACGGTAGTAATCGAAGTGGCTTTCTACTTCGACGATTTCGCCCAGCTTACCGCTCTCAATCGCCTGTCTGGCGGTCAGGAAGCAGGTGTCAAAGCGACGGTTCTGATACGGGCTCACGGTCAGCCCTTTACTGCGAGCCAGCGCGAACAGCTCTTTCGCTTCGGCCATCGTCGGGGTGAAGGGTTTTTCCACCAGCACGTTTTTACCGGCTTCCAGGGCGCGTTTCGCGTACTCAAAGTGGCTGTCGGCGTGGGTGCAGACGATCACCAGCTTAACCTCGGGGTCGTTCAGGACCTCATCGAGATCGCTGGTGAAATGAATATGGGCGTACTGCGGGGACTGCTCTTCCGGTTTCGGGTGGCGGCGGAAGATGTGCGCCACATGCCAGCTGGCTTTACGGGTGAGAACATACGGAAGGTGATAGCGGGTGGTGCTTTTGCCAAATCCAATAAATGCGCAGTGTAGTGTCATAGTGGTTTTCCTGGCTTAGGTCTCTGCTTTCAACCATAGCGCAACCTGGCGGCGAAATATATTTCTATAACGAATCCTAAAATGGCGGTCGGAACCTTGATCCTGGCCGGAATTAACAGGATAAGGGGACGGCCAAAACCCCATGCTCGCGAAAGGAGTCGCGCTCATTTTCTATGGAAAGAAAATATCTCGCGTTAAATAGCGCACTTCTCTTCTGGCTGCTCGCGCTGGTGTCCTGGTGCTCAGGCGCCCTCTTCCTGACGTGGCTGTTCGCTGCATTGTCCTTACTGAGCTTTGGCACCTCCCTTCTACTTAATCAGGTCAAGATCATGTTTAAAAAGAGCAAAACCATCGAGACTGGCAAGCCAGACATCGCCCTTCCACAGGTGCCCGTCAGCGAAAAAGAGCCCACCGTTACGGAGAAACACGGCACCACGGTTATCGCCAGCGATGTGCGCTTTGAAGGTAATATCGTTTCCGGCGGGCACGTCTACGTTCACGGGACGCTTATCGGCAATATCGATTCCAGTGAGAGCCTGATAAAGATTATGCGTGGGGGCCAGGTGGAGGGGAACGTTACCTGTCGGGAGCTGATCGTGGATGGCAAGATCGTCGGCCAGTGCAGCAGCGATGTGATTGAGATCTGCGAGCATGGTCAGGTCACGGGCACCCTTGGCTATCGCACTCTGGCGGTTAAAAAAGGCGGTCAGTTTTCCGGCCAGGCTGAGCTTTTGCCGGCTGTCGCAGAAAAGAACAACGTGGTGGGTCTGATGAAAGAGAGCACCCCCGACCCGCTCGATCTCGTGCAGCTGCAAAAGCTTTAGGGCAAAAAAAAGCCAGCTGGAAGCTGGCTAAAATAATACTGGAAGCAATGTGAGCAATGTCGTGCTTTCAGGTTCCCGTGTCGGTTCTCCTGAATGCAGAGCAATAATAATCATTCTCATTCGCACTTGTCCACTCCTTTTTTGCAAAAAATGCTTGTTGACTCACATTTCAAACTCATGGATGTTGAAAAGGAACCTAACTGACTGAGGAAGAAGGAATGAGTGAGATAGTGATACGCCACGTTGAAGCCGCCGATGCCGAAGCTTTACGCCTGATTAACGCCCAGCCAGGGGTGTATCACAACACACTACAGCTTCCTCATCCATCGATGGACATGTGGAAGGAACGCGTGGCCGCAAAACCGGGCAGGCGCCATCTGGTAGCCTGCCTGGACGATAAGGTCATCGGTCACCTGGTGCTGGACGTGATGGAAAACCCCCGTCGCAGCCATGTCGCGACGTTCGGGATCGGCGTTTCAGCCGAGGTGCAAGGCCGCGGCGCGGGCAGCGCGTTAATGCGGGAGATGATCAACCTGTGCGACAACTGGCTGCGCATCGAGCGCATCGAGCTGACGGTGTTTGTCGACAATGCCTCTGCCATCGCCCTGTATCGTAAATACGGCTTTGTGGTGGAAGGCACCGGGAAGAAGTTCGCCCTGCGTAACGGCGAGTATGTGGATGCGCACTTTATGGCGCGCATCAGGTAAGCATTGCCGGGTGGCGGCTTCGCCTTACCCGGCCTACGGTTATGGATACCTCTCCCCATTGGGGAGAGGTAAAAGGTTTAATACCCCGCCGTCAAATCATCTACTGAACGCGGATCCGATGCCCCATACAGCGCGCCATCCGGCCCGACCATAATGCTCTGGGTGCTGCCCATCGCCTCTTTCACCACCACCTTCTGCCCGCGCTGCTCCAGCAGCTTCAGGGTGTCCGGACTAAAGCCTTTCTCCACCCGTAGCTCATCCGGCAGCCACTGGTGATGGAAGCGCGGCGCGTTGGTGGCCTCTGCCACGTTCATCCCGTAATCGATGCTGTTGACCACCATCTGCAGCACGGTGGTGATAATGCGGCTGCCGCCTGGGCTGCCGGTCACCAGCCAGGTTTTGCCATCTTTCACCACGATGGTCGGCGACATCGACGACAGCGGGCGTTTCTTCGGCCCGACGGCGTTGGCATCCCCGCCCACCAGCCCGTAGACGTTCGGCACGCCCGGTTTGGCGGAGAAGTCGTCCATCTCGTTGTTGAGCAGAATACCGCTGTTACCTGCCACGATCCCGGTACCAAAGGTGGTGTTGAGCGTATAGGTCACCGCCACCGCGTTACCGTCTTTATCCACCACCGAGAAGTGGGTGGTCTGGTTGCTCTCGTACGGCGCCAGTTTGCCCGGGCGGATCTCGCTAGAGGGTTTGGCTTTGTTGATATCGATCTGATCGGCCAGGGTTTTGGCATAGGCTTTATTGGTCAGCGCCTGCCACGGTACCTTGACGAAATCCGGGTCACCCAGATACTCCGAGCGGTCAGCGTAGGCATATTTTTCCGCCTCGGCCATCACCTGCATGGTATCGGCACTGCCGAAACCAAACTTATGCAGATCGAAGTTCTCGAGGATGTTGAGGATCTGCACGATGTGGATCCCGCCGGAAGACGGCGGCGGCATGGAGTAGACCTGATACCCGCGATAGTCCCCGCTAATCGGCGTGCGCTCCACGGCTTTGTACTCCGCGAGATCGGCTTTGGTGATCAGCCCGCCGTTCTTGCTCATCTCTTCGGCAATCTGGTCGGCAATGACCCCTTTATAGAAGGCGTCCGGGCCGTTCTCGGCAATCATCTCCAGACTTTTGGCGAGGTTGGTCTGCACCAGCTTGTCACCCTTCTTCAGCGGCTCGCCCTCCTTCCAGAAGATCGCTTTGCTGCTCTCATGGTTAGGGAGCACTTCACTGCCATAGGTTTTCAGATCGTCGGCCAGGGCGTCGTTGACCTCAAAACCGTCGCGCGCCAGCTTGATGGCCGGCTGGACCACTTTGTTCAGCGGCAGGGTGCCGTACTTATCCAGCGCCAGCGAGAAGCCCGCAACCGTACCCGGTGTGCCGGTAGCCAGATGGGAGGTGAGGGATTTTTTACTGTCGGCGTTGCCCTGCTCGTCGAGGAACATGTCGCGCGTGGCCTGGGAGGGGGCCATTTCACGGAAGTCGATCGCCGTGGTCACGCCATCTTTGGTACGCAGCATCATAAAACCGCCGCCGCCGAGGTTACCCGCCTGCGGGTGCGTCACCGCCAGCGCATAGCCGACCGCCACCGCCGCATCCACCGCATTACCGCCCTGTTTGAGGATATCCACCCCTACCTGGGTGGCGAGGGCATCCACCGAAGAGACCATCCCCTTCTGCGCCCGCACGGGATGGAACACATCTTCTTCCACGCCGTAGGAGACCGGGGGCGCAGCAGGCGGATTCGCTGCCACGCAAAACGTACCGCCTGCCGTCAGGGCAGCAATCGCTACCCAGCGTAAAAACGTTGGTTTCATCATTGTTATTCTCCAGGTACAGGGACTCATGCTCCCGCTTAAGCCTGGTTCATAACTCTTAAAAAATCATCGTAGTGCAGGATCCGAGGTAAACTTAAAGGAGGCCTCAGAAGGAGGGAGTAACAATGAAACGACTGATTCTTGTTGCGGCGTTACTGCCGTTTGCCGTGCTCGCGCAGCCCATCAACACCCTGAACAACCCCAACCAGCCGGGCTATCAAAACCCCAGCCAGCAGCGGATGCAAAATCAGATGATGATCCAGCAGCAGCAACAGACAGGGATGCTCAATCAGCAGCTGCAGACGCAGACCCGCGTCCAGCAGCAGCATCTGCAAACGCAGATGAACAACAACACCCTGCGGGTTCAGCAGAGCCAGCCGGGCGTGCAGGTTCTGCCTAACACCAGCGGCGGGATGCTTAGCGGCGTAGAGTCGTCGGGCGGTGTGCAGCAGCAACATATGCTGCCGCAGCAGCAGAACGGCTCAATGCTGAATAACCCTTAGGGCTGGAAGTCCGGACCAATCAGGGCAATCGCATCGGTACAGATGCAATCCACGCCCCAACGCAGCAGCTCCGCTGCCCGCTGGGGCTGGTTGACGGTATAGACCAGGATATGCAGGCCAGCGGCCTTAATTGCTTTCACCCGCGTCTCATCCAGCAGACGATGGTTGAGATGAAGCGACACGCAGCCCAGCCGGGTGGTTAGCTCGCGCCAGTCTTCACGCCACTCATCCAGCAGTAAACCGCGCGGCAGCTCGGGGGCTGCTACCTGCGCCGCTTCCAGGGCGTCGATCTCAAAGGATGACAGTAGCGGTGCGGTCATGCCTTCCCACAGCTCACGTGCCGCCAGCGCAATCACTTTGCCGGTGAGCGGTCCCGTGCCGGTGGTCGGCTTGATTTCGATATTGGCCATCATCCTTAGCTTCCGGCAGCGGTCGGCCACTTCAGCCAGCAGCGGCAAAGGCTCGCCTTTGAACTCCCCGCTGAACCAGCTTCCGGCATCCACCTTCAGCAGATCGCGCCACGGCAGTTCACCCGCCACGCCCCAGCCGTTGCTGGTGCGCTCGAGGTTGTCATCGTGCAGAAGGAAGATCTCCCCGTCCTGCGACAGTTTGGCGTCGAATTCGATCATGGTGTGGCCGTAGCGCGCACCGACGTCAATCGCCGCCAGGGTGTTCTCCGGTGCCAGTTTACCGCCGCCACGGTGGGCGACGATGTGGGGATAAGGCCAATAACTCATACACGTTGTCCTGTTTCGCCATCGAATAAATGCAGATGATTTTCCGGCAGATGCAGCCACAGCGTGCTGCCCGCTTTCGGGCGCTCCTGATGCGACATACGCACCACCAGCTTCTGCTCGCCCCAGCGTCCGTGCGCCAGGTTATCGGCACCCAGCATCTCGAGGGTATCCATTACCAGCGGCACCCCGCCTTCCGACTGGGAGCTTAGCGCAATATGTTCCGGGCGGATACCCAGCGTCATTTTGCGTCCGGCATAGCCGCGATAGAACCAGTTGATCGGCAGCGCCATGCCGCTCTCCAGTTCGAAATGGGTACCCGCGGCGCTGATGCGCCCCTCCAGCAGGTTCATTGCCGGGCTGCCGATAAAGCTCGCCACAAAGCGGCTGGCGGGCTTTTCATACACCTCCACCGGGGTGCCAATCTGCTCGGCGATGCCTTTGTTCATCACCATCACCCGCTGGGCGAGGGTCATGGCTTCCACCTGATCGTGGGTGACGTAGAGTGAAGTCGTTTTCAGGCGACGGTGCAGGTGCTGCAGCTCGAGGCGCATCTGCACGCGCAGTTTGGCATCGAGATTAGAGAGCGGTTCATCGAACAGGAACACCGCCGGATCGCGCACGATGGCGCGGCCCATCGCCACGCGCTGACGCTGGCCACCGGAGAGCTCGCGCGGGCGGCGCTTCAGCAGACCATCCAGCTCCAGAATGCGCGCTGCCTCTTTGACGCGCTCGTCGATATGGCTTTTGCCCATTCCGCGGATTTTCAGCCCCCAGGCCATGTTCTCCTCCACGCTCATGTGCGGATAGAGGGCGTAGTTCTGGAACACCATCGCAATCCCGCGGTCTTTCGGCTCCATCTCGGTGACGCGCTGGCGGTCAATCCAGATATCCCCGGACGTTACGCGCTCCAGCCCCGCCACCATCCGCAGCAGGGTGGATTTGCCGCAGCCGGACGGGCCGACCATCACGATAAATTCCCCGTCCGCCACGTCGAGCGTTAACGGCTGAATGACCTGGGTTTTGCCATCCCAGCTTTTGGTGACTGCCTGTAATTTTAAACCTGCCATTTTATTTCTCGCTATCGACCAGGCCGCGGACAAACGCACGCTGCATGGCTAAAACAATGACTACGGGAGGGATAAGGGTGAGCAGCATCGCCGCCATCACCTGGTTCCAGAGGGTGGTGCCTTCGCCGGTTGAAATCATCCCTTTGATGCCCGCCACGGCGGTGCCGAGATTGACGTCCTGGACAATCAGCAGCGGCCACAGATACTGGTTCCAGCCGTAGATAAAGGTGATAACAAACAGCGCCGCGAGGTTGGTTTTCGACAGCGGCAGCACGATGTCGCGGAAAAAGCGCATCGGCGAGGCACCGTCGATGCGCGCCGCCTCAATCAGCTCGTCCGGCAGGGTCATAAAGAACTGACGGAACAGGAAAGTGGCGGTGGCCGAGGCCATCAGCGGCAGGGTTAACCCCGCATAGCTGTCGAGCATCCCGAGGTTGGCGATCACCTCCACCGTCGGGAAGATGCGCACCTCCACAGGCAGCATCAGGGTGATAAAGATCATCCAGAAGAACAGGTTGCGCAGCGGAAAGCGGAACCAGACGATGGCAAACGCCGACAGCATCGACACCGTGATTTTGCCCACCGTGATGCCGAACGCCATGATGAAGCTGTTGAGCATCATCAGCCAGAACGGGGCGCTGTTAACGCCGACGCCCTGGGTCCAGATGGTCGCCATGTTCTCAAAGAGATGCCCGCCCGGGACCAGCGTCATCGGGGTTTCAAAGATGGCGTTGCGATCCAGCGTGGCGGCGACGAAGGCCACGTACAGCGGGAACAGGATGACGATGATGCCCAAAATCAGCATGGTATGGCTGAAAATCGTCAGCCCGCGACGGTTCTCAATCATTGGTAGCGCACCTTACTTTCGACATAGCGGAACTGCACCACCGTGAGGATGATGACGAGGAACATCAGCACCACCGACTGGGCGGCAGAGGCCGAGAGATCCAGACCGGCAAAACCTTCGCGATAGATCTTATAGATAAGCGTAGTGGTGGCCTGTACCGGGCCGCCGGCGGTGGCGGCATCGATCACCGGGAAGGTGTCGAAGAAGGCATAGACCAGGTTGACCACCAGCAGGAAGAAACTCACCGGGGCGATCAGCGGCAGCGCCAGCCTGAAGAAGCGGCGGACCGGGCCTGCGCCGTCAATCGCCGCGGCTTCTACCAGCGAGCGCGGAATGGACTGCAGCGCGGCAAAGAAGAACAGGAAGTTGTAGCTGATCTGCTTCCACACCGAGGCGAAGACCACCAGGAACATCGCCTGACCGCTGTTCTGGGCATGGTTCCAGTCATAGCCGAACTCGCCGAGGAAATGGGTGATCAGTCCGCGCCCCGGGTTAAACAGGAAGATCCACAGCACGGCGGCGACCGCCGGCGCTACGGCATAGGGCAGCAGCATCAGGGTTTGATACAGACGGCTGCCGCGCACCACGTAATCCACCAGCGCGGCGAAAAACAGCGAGGCGAGAAGACCGCTGACGGTGACCAGGGTGCTGAATTTGATCGTCGTCCAGAAAGCATCGAGGTAGTAGCTGTCGTGCCACAGGGCGGCGAAGTTATCCAGGCCGACGAACTGGCTGGAGAGCCCGAACGGATCGACGCTCTGTACCGAGTACCACAGCGCTTCGCCCGCAGGCCAGATAAAGAAGATGACGGTGATGACCAGTTGCGGCGCGACCAGCAGGTACGGCAGCCAACGGGAACGGAACACCGGACGGGAAGATGACATGGGGATTGAGTTCCTGAACAGCGCCGGATGGCGCTACGCTTATCCGGCCTACAGGTTCGCGTAGGCCGGGTAAGGCGAAGCCGCCACCCGGCATTTCACATTACGATTTGGTCGACTGCTCAAAGCGGCGCAGCAGTTGGTTGCCGCGCTCTACTGCAGCATCCAGTGCCTGCTGTGGGGATTTCTTACCGGTCCACACGCTCTCCAGCTCTTCATCCACGATGGTACGGATCTGCGGCATGTTGCCCAGGCGCAGGCCTTTGGTGTACGGCAACGGTGGCTTGTTCAGCATCTGGCGCGTGGCGATGTCTGCGCCCGGGTTTTTGTCGTAGAAGCCCTGCTCGCGGGTCAGGTCATACGCGGCTTTGGTGATCGGCAGATAGCCGGTCTTCTGGTGCCATTCGGCTGCGTTTTCCGGTTTTGCCAGGAAGTCGAGGAACTCCGCTACGCCCTTGTAGGTGTCCTTGTCTTTACCCTGCATCACCCACAGGCTGGCCCCGCCGATGATGGCGTTTTGCGGCGCGCCTTTCGAGTCGGCGTCGTACGGCATCATGCCCACGCCGTAGTTGAATTTGGCGTAGTGACGGATATCCGCCAGCGAGCCGGATGAAGCAGTAGTAATGGCGCAATCACCGCTGTAGAACTTCTCAGTGGATTCGTCTTTACGCCCGAAGTAGCTGAAATCGCCCTTCTTGTTCAGTTCCTGAAGCAGCGCGATGTGCTTCACCTGCTCCGGCTTGTTGAATTCCAGTACCGCGTTGGTGCCGTTGAAACCGTTGTTCTCGGTGGCAACAGGCTGACCATGCCAGGCGCTGAAGTTCTCGATCTGGATCCAGCCCTGCCAGCCGCTGGCGTAGCCGCACTTCATGCCCGCCGCTTTCAGTTTGGCGGTGTACGCGGCCAGATCCTGCCAGGTTTTTGGCGGCTGCTCAGGATCTAAGCCAGCTTTCTTGAAGGCGTCTTTGTTGTAGTAGAGCACCGGGGTGGAGCTGTTAAACGGCTGAGAAAGCAGGTGCCCGGTTTTGGAGTCGGTGTAGTACCCGGAGACGGTCGGCACAAACTGGGATTCGTCGAAGTTGATGCCCGCGTCCTTGAACACTTCGTACACCGGCTTGATGGCTTTGGAAGCCATCATGGTGGCGGTGCCTACCTCGTATACCTGCAGCAGCGCCGGGGCGTTGCCGGTACGGAACGCGGCGATACCGGCGCTCAGGCTCTGCTCGTAGTTACCTTTGTACACCGGCACAATTTTGTAATCCGGGTGGGTGTCGTTGAAACGCTGCGCCAGGGAGTCAACTTCTTTACCCAACTCCCCTTCCATGGAATGCCAGAACGGAATAGTGGTGACGGCCATTGCGTTGCCCGCAAAAACCAGACCCATTGCCAGACCCAAAGCTGTGTGTCGTAACGATGTCATTGTCATCTCTCTTATTGTGCCGGATGCGCGATATCACGCGTTTTGTGCTCGCGAGGTAACATGACATGCTCGAATTACAGAAAAATAACCGTTTGTTTACAGAGATATGACAGCAGAGCGTCAGAGGGATGATGGAAATGTGAAGGCAGTGGCTAGCGGCGTAAACGCTCCACAATTTCTTCAAGCGACAGACGGCCCGCAGCAGCCTCAACCGTCATCGCCACATAATCCGGATTGGCCTTCAGCGAAATGCCGTTACGTTTGAGGAAAAGCAAGGTGATAAACAATGCCGTGCGTTTATTACCATCATTGAAGATATGGCCGCGGGAGATGGCCAGCAAATGCATCGCCGCCAGGATCCAGACATCGGTCACCCCTTCGTATTGATATTTGTTTAACACGCGATAGAGCAGCGCTTCAGCACGACCCGGATCCGACATTCCCGCGACGCCAGGCGTGACGCTGAGGAGTTTGTCATGAAACAGGACTATCTCTTCCGCTGAGATAAATTGCAGGGTCATTTGTCAGCCAGTTCCCTAATTTCGTTGCCATGAATACCCATAATGGCGTCAAACTCGGCATCCAGTTTTGCCACCTGATAACGTTCAAATTCTTCTGCGCTGATAATCACGGCAGGTTTATGACCGCGACGCGTGATGGTGACGGGTGTTCCCGTCGCGGCAGAATCCAGCGCTGAGGCAAGATTCTGACGTGCTTCGCTATAGTTCATTGTACGCATATTGCCCCCTTTTAAGTACAAGTCAATTGTACAAGTAAAGCGTACAAAAAACAAAAAAGCCGGGTGGCGGCTTCGCCTTACCCGGCCTACGTACGGCACGCTGTTGTAGGCCCGGTAAGCGTAGCGCCACCGGGCAATACAGACGGCTCAGCCGCCCAGGTAAGCACTCCGCACCGCTTCGTTCGCCAGCAGCGCGTCACCGGTGTCTTCCAGCACCACACGGCCATTCTCCAACACGTAGCCGCGATCCGCGAGCTTCAGCGCCTGGTTGGCGTTCTGCTCCACGAGAAAGATGGTCATCCCTTCGCTACGCAGCTGTTCGATGGTGTCGAAGATCTGCTGGATGATGATCGGCGCCAGCCCGAGCGAAGGTTCGTCGAGCAGCAGCAGACGCGGCTGGCTCATCAGCGCGCGGCCGATTGCCAACATCTGTTGTTCCCCGCCGGACATGGTGCCTGCCCGCTGAATACGGCGCTCAAACAGGCGCGGGAAGAGGTCATACACGCGCTTGATGCGGGTCTGGAACTGCTCGCGCTCGGCAAAGAAGCCGCCCATCGCCAGGTTCTCTTCTACCGTCATACGCGAGAAGACGCGACGCCCTTCCGGGACTATCGCCACCGCTTCGCGCATGATTTTCGCCGTCTGCCAGTCGGTAATGTCTTTACCATCAAAGACGATACGTCCGCTGGTGGCGCGCGGATCGCCGCACAGGGTACCGAGCAGCGTGGTTTTCCCCGCGCCGTTAGCCCCAATCAGGGTGACGATTTCGCCTTGGTTGATGTGCAGGCTGACGTCGTGCAGGGCCTGGATCTTGCCGTAGTGGGCATTAACCTTGTCAAACGATAACATTACTTTATCCATCTTATGGCTCGCCCCCATTATGCTTCACCTAAATAGGCGCGGATCACGTCCGGGTTGTTGCGAATCTCTTCCGGCGTACCGTTCGCCAGCGGCGTGCCCTGGTTCACCACGTAGATGCGGTCAGAAATGCCCATCACCAGTTTCATATCATGCTCAATCAGCAGGATGGTGGTGTCGTGATGGTCACGCAGTTCGACGATCAGCTCGTCCAGCTCTTTGGTCTCTTTCGGGTTCAGTCCCGCCGCCGGTTCGTCGAGCATCAGGATCTCCGGCTGCGTTACCATGCAGCGGATAATCTCCAGACGACGCTGATCGCCGTAGGCCAGGTTGCTGGCCTGACGGTTGGCGTGCTGCAGCAGGCCGATACGGTCGAGCCAGGTGGCGGCGCGATCCAGGGCTTCGTCCTGCGCCCGGCGAAACGCCGGGGTTTTCAGCAGGCCGGCGAAGAGCCCGGTTTTCAACTGCTGATGCTGCGCCACCAGCAGGTTCTCAATTACCGTCATCTCGCGGAACAGACGCACGTGCTGGAACGTACGCACCACGCCCATGCGGGCAATCTGCTGGCCCGGTAAGCCTTCGAGGTGCTGATCGCGCAGCATGATGGTACCGCCCGTCGGCTTGTAGAAACCGGTCAGACAGTTAAAGACCGTGGTTTTACCGGCACCGTTCGGGCCGATCAGGGAGACAATCTCTTTCTGGTGCAGATCCAGCGAGACGTTGTTGACCGCCAGCAGGCCGCCAAAACGCATCATCAGGCCGTTAACGGATAATAATGGCTGACTCATGCCTGCTCTCCTTTCGCTTGCCCGTTTTTCAGTTTCAGCTGTGGACGGGTCATCGGCAGCAAGCCCTGCGGACGCCAGATCATCATCAGTACCATCAAACCACCCAGCATCAGCATGCTGTATTCGTTAAAGTCACGCATCAGCTCACGGGAGACCACCAGCAGGACAGCCGCGAGAATCACCGCGAACTGCGAGCCCATCCCGCCGAGCACTACAATCGCCAGCACGAAAGCGGACTCCGCAAAGGTGAAGGATTCCGGGCTGACAAAGCCCTGACGCGCGGCAAACAGGGTTCCGGCGAAACCGGCAAACGCGGCGCTGATGGTAAAGGCGGTCAGCTTGATGCGGGTCGGGTTCAGGCCCAGGGAGCGACAGGCGATCTCATCTTCACGCAGCGCTTCCCACGCACGGCCCAGCGGCATGCGCAGCAGACGGTTAATCACGAACAGGGTGATGACCACCAGCAGCAGCGCCACCAGATAGAGCCAGATCACGCGGTCGGACGGGTCGTACTTGATACCAAAGAAGTTGCTGAAGGTGTCCCAGCCGCCTTCACGCGCGGAACGGCTGAACTCCAGTCCGAAGAAGGTCGGTTTCGGGATCTGGCTGATACCGTTCGGGCCGCCGGTCACTTCGGTATTGTTGAGCAGCAGGATACGGACGATTTCACCGAAGCCTAAGGTCACAATCGCCAGATAGTCGCCGCGCAGACGCAGCACCGGGAAACCAAGCAGGAAACCGGCGGCAGCAGAGACCAGCCCCGCCAGCGGCAGACAGGTCCAGAAGCCGAGACCGTAATAGTGGTTCAGCAGGGCGAAGGTGTAAGCGCCGATGGCGTAGAAGCCGCCGTAGCCCAGCACCAGCAGGCCGGACAGGCCCACCACCACGTTCAGACCGAGGCCGAGGATCACGTAAATCATGGTCAGGGTGGCGATATCCACCGTGCCGCGGGAGACCACGAACGGCCAGGCCACGGCAGCCACCAGCAGCGCCACCAGGAACAGCTTCTGTTTGACGGTCGAGCCGTCAATCGCTGGCAGGACAAACTTCGGCCCGGAGACGCTTTTCAGTGTCTTCTGGAACATCGGACGCAGCAGCTGGAAGAAGAAGACCACCGCGGTGCCGACAAAGACCCACTGCCAGCGGATATCCGACGCGGAATCCACTACCAGCTTAGTGCCGCTCAGCTCCAGCTGAACGCCCATAAAGACGGCCGCCAGGATAAAGAACATCGCCGCTGAGAGCAGCGCCATGGCAAAATGCATCGGTTTCATACTTTCTCTACCTCCGGACGACCCAGAATACCGGTAGGCATGACCAGCAGAACCAGAATCAGCAGGGCAAACGACACCACGTCTTTATATTCGGTACTCAGGTACGCAGAGGAGAGCGCTTCGGCCACGCCGAGGATCAGGCCGCCGATCATGGCGCCCGGAATACTGCCGATCCCGCCCAGCACCGCTGCGGTAAAGGCTTTCATCCCGGCCATAAAGCCGATGTACGGGTTGATTACGCCGTAGAACTGACCGAGGAGCACGCCAGCCACCGCCGCCATCGCCGCACCAATCACGAAGGTCAGGGCAATCACGCGGTCGGTGTTGATACCCAGCAGGCTCGCCATCTTCAGGTCTTCCGCGCAGGCGCGACAGGCGCGACCCATGCGGGAGTAGCGGATGAAAAGGGTCAGCGCCAGCATGGCGAGGAAGGTGACAATCCAGATCACCAGCTGCATGGTGGTGATCGACGCCGAGAAGTTCTCGCTGGCCCCGACAATCCACTGGCCGTTGAACAGGCTTGGCAGCGCCACGTCGCGTGAGCCTTCGGTCAGGCTGACGTAGTTTTGCAGGAAGATGGACATCCCGATGGCGGAGATCAGCGCGATCAGGCGCTTGGAGCTGCGCACGGGCCGGTAGGCCACGCGTTCGATGCTCCAGCCGTAGGCGCTCGCAATTACAATCGCGCCGACAAACCCGGCAGCCACCAGCAGCCAGCTGCTGTCGATGCCCATCATCATCAGCGCGGCGATAATCATAAAGGAGACATAGCTGCCGATCATGTACACCTCGCCGTGGGCGAAGTTGATCATGCCGATAATGCCGTACACCATCGTATAGCCGATGGCGATCAGTGCATAGGTGCTTCCCAGCGTGACGCCGTTAAACATCTGCTGCAAAAAATAGAGAAACTGCTCGGACATAAGATAACCTTTCTATTCCCGCCCGGTCCTGCCGGGCGGTGGGATAATGATTATTTGGCGACCGAGGATGAACCGTCGGCGTGCCACTTAAAGACACCAAACTCAAATCCCTTCAGATCGCCTTTCTCGTCCCAGTTCAGCGGCCCAATCACGGTGTCAGCCCCGTGTGCTTTTAAATCTTTAATCAGATCCTGCGGTTCTTTGCTGCCGGTACGATCCATGGCGGTGGCCAGAGACTGCACGGCGGCATAGGTGATCCACACGTATGGACCACTCGCGTCTTTCTTCTCCGCTTTCAGGGCATCGACGATAGCAGCGTTGGCCGGATCCTGGTCATAGCGTTTTGGCATTGTCACCAGCATGCCTTCGCCCGCGTCGCCCGCGATGTTCGACAGCGAGGCGTTACCCACCCCTTCCGGGCCCATGAACTGGGTTTTCAGGCCGACAGCACGGGCCTGGCGTAGCATCTGGCCCATTTCCGGGTAGTAGCCGCCGTAGTAAACGAAGTCGATGTTCTCTTTCTGCAGACGCGCCAGCAGCGCCGAGAAGTCTTTCTCGCCCGCAGTGATGCCGTCGAAGAAGACGACGTTCGCGCCGCCTTTTTTCAGGCCGTCCTGCACCGAGCGAGCCAGCCCTTCACCGTACTGCTGCTTATCGTGAATGATAGCGATGCGCTGCGGCTTGACGGTTTCGATGATGTATTTCGCCGCGGTGGGTCCCTGGGAGGAGTCAAGACCGGCGGTACGCATGATGTACTGATAGCCGCGCTGGGTCAGTTCAGGGTTAGTAGCGCCCGGCGTGATCATCAGGATGCCTTCGTCTTCATAGATGTCGGACGCAGGCTGGGTAGAGGACGAGCAGAGATGGCCAATCACATACTGAATGCCATCGTTAACAATTTTGTTGGCGACGGCGACGGCTTGTTTCGGGTCACAGGCATCGTCATATTCCACGCCGACCAGTTTGTCACCCTTAATGCCGCCTTTGGCATTGATGTCCTTAATGGCCTGGCGCGCGCCGTTGAACTCCATATCGCCCCACTGGGCAACAGGGCCGGATAACGCCCCTACCACGGCAACTTTAATATCTTCCGCCATAGCTGACTGCGAAATCGCCAGTGCAACCATCCCCGCGACTAATGTTTTCGCGTTCATTCTCATCCAGGAATCCCCATTCGTGACGTGATGTATATATTTTGTTTTATTATGGTTAAAAAGCATTCTGTACTTTTATTAAACAACGCAACTTTTGCTATTGCCTTTAATGGTTTAGCGCAGTTTTTTGCTTAAAACCAGACTAAAATCTCTATATTTCAGGCGATTAAGCAAAGATAATATTCTGAAATCAGGCAGAGATAAACAAATAAAAGCGCGAGTTGCAGCATAAAATAACGGTACAAAGCGCCGAATAAAACGCTGCCTTTTAGGTTAAAATTCTGCTTATTTTTCGATCCCTGCGTTTTAAGACTACGCAACGTAACGCTAAAAAAGTAATCAGCTGGGGAATGGGTTTAAAAAGTGGAAGCGTCTGACAGAATAAATTGAGACACTGCCAGCACTCTTTTTGATTTGGACAAGCGGCTAATGAAACTGACCATCCACCGTCTGGAGAAATTTAGCGACCAGGATCATATCGACCTCAACAAGATCTGGCCGGAATATTCTCCCTCCTCGCTCACCGTTGATGAAACACACCGTATTTATGCTGCGCGCTTTAACGAGCGGCTGTTAGGGGCGGTGCGGGTAACGCTGAGCGGTACGCAAGGAGCGCTGGACTCCCTGCGCGTGCGGGAGGTCACCCGCCGTCGCGGCGTGGGGCAATATTTGATTGAAGAAGTGATGCGCGATAACCCGAGCGTGGCCTCGTGGTGGATGGCGGATGTCGGCGTGGAAGACAGGGGTGTGATGGCGGCCTTTATGCAGGCCCTGGGGTTTACGGCGCAAAGCAACGGGTGGGAAAAGCATTAAAAAAATGCCCGGTGGCGCTACGCTTACCGGGCCTACGACGTGCTATATGTAGGCCGGGTAAGGCGAAGCCGCCACCCGGCGCTAACATCACTTAGCGTCGGTTGCTGTACCATTGGCATGCCAGTCAAACACGCCGAACTCAAAGCCTTTCAGATCGCCCTTCTCATCCCATGACAGCGGCCCCATCACGGTCTCAACGGAGTTCGCTTTCAGCCAGGTGGCGATGTCAGCCGGTTCCGCAGACTGATTCAGGCCCGCCTGCAGAGTTTGCAGCGCAGCGTAGGTGGTCCAGACGAACGCGCCGCTTGGATCCTGTTTCTTAGCTTTGATCGCGTCTACGATCGGTTTGTTGGCTGGAACCTGGTCGTAGTTCTTCGGTTTGGTGACCAGAAGGCCTTCAGCCGATTCACCGGCGATGTTAGACAGGGAGACGTTCGCCACCCCTTCCGGGCCCATGAACTGGGTTTTCAGACCGGCAGCACGCGCCTGACGCAGGAGCTGGCCCATCTCCGGGTGGTAACCACCGTAATAGACGAAATCGATGTTCTCTTTCTTCAGACGCGCCACCATGGTCGAGAAATCTTTCTCACCGGCGGTAATACCGTCGAAGAACACCACGTTGGCATTGGATTTTTTCAGGTTGTCCTGCACGGAACGCGCCAGGCCTTCACCGTACTGCTGCTTGTCATGGACAATGGCGATACGCTGCGGCTTCACTTTATCGACAATATATTTCGCGGCGGTTGGGCCCTGGTCAGAGTCCAGACCGGTAGTACGCATCACCATCTTGTAGCCACGGGCGGTCAGTTCCGGCGCGGTGGCGGCAGGAGTGATCATCAGAATGCCTTCGTCTTCATAGATGTCAGACGCAGGCTGCGTGGAAGAGGAGCACAGGTGGCCGATCACGTATTTGATGCCGTCGTTGACCACTTTGTTGGCGACTGCAACCGCTTGTTTCGGGTCACAGGCATCATCATATTTTACGATCTGCAGCTTTTCGCCTTTGATACCGCCCTTGGCATTAATGTCAGCAACCGCCTGCTCTGCACCGGTGAACTCCTGATCGCCGTACTGCGCTACCGGACCGGACATGGCGCCAACCACGGCCACTTTGATATCCGCCTGAGCCATGGTGCTGAATGCCAACGCGATACATCCTGCCAGTAAGGCTTTACCCTTCATATTCATCCTGAGAATCCCCATTGTGATGGTTATTGTGTTTGTTGTGATGTTGTTTTATGGCGCTTTATTTCGATTATGCGTCTGCTGTACGCGCCTTTTCAGCATACTCTGCTAAAACATACCCCATTTTTATCTATTTGGAATAGCTATTTTGATATGTATATAAGGTAAGCGAGGCTTTAACGAGTCAGCGCACAACAGTTCGATAAGTGTTTGCGAGGAGAAGGGAATTCGCGAGAAGAGGCGCTAAAAAAACAAAACCCCCGAATCTGCATTCGAGGGTTATCGGGGACTTCGCGAAAATTACGCTTCGATAGCGGCGCGAAGTTTTTTCATGGCGTTTTTCTCAAGCTGACGCACACGTTCAGCGGAGACACCGTAGCGATCGGCCAGCTCCTGCAGGGTGGACTTGTTGTCTTCGTCCAGCCAGCGGGCACGGATAATATCCTGGCTACGCTCGTCGAGACCTTCCATTGCAAAGGTCAGCTTGTTGGCGGCCTGCTCTTCCCAGTTGTCGTCTTCAATGCCGTCGGCAAAGTTGGACGATTTATCCTGCAGATACAGGACCGGAGCCATCGGCTGGCTGTCTGACGCATCGTCGTCAGAGGACATATCAAAGGTCATGTCCTGCGCAGCCATACGGGATTCCATCTCGCGCACGTCTTTGCTGGAAACACCCAGCTCGCGGGCAACCATTTCTACTTCATCCTGGTTAAACCAGCCCAGACGCTGCTTGGTTTTACGCAGGTTAAAGAACAGTTTACGCTGTGCTTTAGTGGTCGCGACCTTCACGATACGCCAGTTACGCAGCACGTATTCGTGGATTTCCGCTTTGATCCAGTGCACGGCGAAGGAGACCAGACGCACACCCACTTCCGGGTTGAAGCGACGCACCGCCTTCATCAGGCCGATGTTGCCTTCCTGGATCAGGTCAGCCTGCGGCAGGCCGTAGCCCGCGTAGTTACGAGCAACGTGAACAACAAAGCGCAGGTGAGACAGGATCAGCGTCTTAGCTGCTTCCAGATCGCCCTGGTAATGCAGCTTTTCAGCAAGCTCCTTTTCTTCCTCGGCCGTTAACATCGGCCAGGTGTTCGCAGCCCGGATATATGATTCCAGGTTACCAACAGGGGCTAAAGCTAAAGTTTGCATTTCTTTGGTCATTCATTCCTCTCAATCGATTCTTTCTGGCGGCGGTTTGTCCCCATCAGGCAACGAACATGCCAGAATTAATGAGCAACGAGAATATCATTCACTCTTTTATCAGACAGTGATTTTATCCACAAGTTCCGAGTGAAACTGTGAATAAATTACGCACAAAATGTGACATGGGGATGATTATGCGGGGTAAGAGACAACAGGGGCTCTTTCCCTGCACGGTGATTCTCAATGCAGGGAAAGATTATACCAGAGATTTTTTAGTCAGGGGTAAAGTGACGTAAATGTTGCACAGTCGCTAACCATGCTGCGATCCAGCCGATCATCGAGCACACCAGCAGCAGCAACAGGCACTCATCGAATGCTAAGCCACTGATATTAAACTTAGTTCCGAAAACCTGCGCCACGTCGGTGACCGCTGCGGAAAGACGCATCACCAAAATTTCTGACAAAATCAGTGAAAGAAATGCGCCGGAAAAACCGAGCAGTGCGCCGCCATACAGGAACGGGCGCAGGATAAAACCGTCGGTTGCGCCGATCAGCTTTTGCACGTTGATGGTATCGCGACGGGCGAAGATGCTCAGACGGACGCTATTGCCGATAACGAGGAACACCGCCGCGACCATCAGCACGCCGATCATTGCCGCCACGCGCCCGACAAGGCCGGTCAGCGCCGTCAGACGGGCAAACCAGCTGTCGTCCATGCGTACTTCATCAATGCCGTTGATGCGGGAGACGCGATCGCGCAGGGTATTCAGCGACTCGGTTCCCTGGAAGTCCAGTTTCGGGATCACCACCGCCACTGCGGGCAGGGGGTTCTCCTCCAGCATATCCAGCGCGCCGCCAAAGCCGGACCAGTTGCGGAACTCGCCCAGCGCCTCATCCCGCGACAGGTAGTTTACCTTCTCAACGCCCTGCTCCGCCTGCAGCTGCCCCACCACCTGCGCCGCCGCGTTATCGTCGAGCGCTTTGTCGAGATAAACGGTGATCTGCGGGGAGGGATAGTACTGCGACGCCGCCTGGTTAACGTTTTTGTAGACCATGTAGCAGACGCTGGGCAGGGTCAGGGAGATGGCGATCACCATCACCGTCAGGAAGGTGGCCAGCGGTTTGCTTTTCAGATCCTGCAGCGCACCCTGGAAGGCGTACCGCACCTGCTCGTTAAAGACGTTGGACTTGCGCGAGTTGGGTTTTGGCGCGACTTTGCTGCGCTTCGGCGCATTGCGGTTGCCATCGCCCGGTCCGCCCGCCGATTTACGGAAACGGTCAAGCTTGCTGCCAAACTGCCGCATCTGGTTTATTGCGTCACGCTTATTCACCGAGGCCTCCGTGCAAATGACCGTCGCTCAGCGTCAGCATGCGGTACGAACGACGGGAGATAAGCCCCATGTCGTGCGTCGCCATCAGTACTGTCACCCCAACGCGGTTAAACTCCTCAAACAGACGCAGGATCCCTTCGGAAAGGGCGTCGTCCAGGTTACCGGTAGGTTCATCCGCCAGCAGCACCGCCGGTTTATTCACCACCGCGCGGGCAATGCCGACGCGCTGCTGTTCACCGCCGGAGAGCTGGATCGGAAAGTTCTTCGCTTTGTCCAGCAGCCCGACCTTATCCAGCGCCGCCGACACGCGACGACGAATGTCATCCCCGCTGGCGCCCGCAATAATCAGCGGGATCGCCACGTTGTCGAATACCGTGCGGTCCATCAGCAGATGGTGATCCTGGAAAATCATGCCGATCTGCCGACGCAGAAACGGCACTTCACGGTTTTTCAGACGACTAATGTCGTGGCCGCTAAACCAGATTTTCCCGGCACTGGGCCGTTCGATCCCGCAGATAAGCTTGAGCAGGGTACTTTTCCCTGCGCCGGAGTGGCCGGTCAGAAATGCCATCTCGCCCGGCTGCAGGTGAAAGTTAATCCCCTGCAGCGCTTGTCTCCCACCGAGATAGGCCTTGCTGACGTGTTCAAAGCGAATCATTGTTAATCCTCTCGGGCAAAAAGTGCCTCAATAAAGTCGCCCGATTTAAACGGACGTAAATCTTCGATACGTTCGCCAACACCGATGTAGCGGATAGGAATACCAAACTGATCGGCCACCGAGAAGATCACCCCGCCTTTCGCGGTGCCATCCAGCTTGGTCAGCGTGATCCCGGTCAATCCTACCGCTTCGTGGAACAGCTTCGCCTGACTGATGGCGTTCTGCCCGGTGCTGGCATCAATAGTCAGCATAATTTCATGCGGTGCATCTTCGTCCAGCTTTTTCATTACCCGGACGATCTTCTTCAGCTCTTCCATCAGGTGCGATTTGTTCTGCAAACGCCCTGCGGTATCGGCAATCAGCACATCCACATTACGCGCTTTGGCCGCCTGAATAGCGTCAAAGATCACGGAGGCGGAATCCGCCCCGGTGTGCTGGGCAATCACCGGAATGTTGTTGCGCTGGCCCCACACCTGCAGCTGCTCTACGGCGGCGGCACGGAAGGTATCGCCCGCGGCCAGCATCACCGATTTGCCCTGCTGTTCGAACTGACGCGCCAGCTTGCCGATAGTGGTAGTTTTACCCACGCCGTTAACGCCGACCATCAGAATAACAAATGGCATTTTGCCTTCAATATTAAGCGGTTCGTCAACTTTTGCGAGGATTTCACCCATCTCTTCTTTCAGCAGGCCGTACAGCGCCTCGGCGTCACGCAGCTGTTTACGGCTGGCGCTCTCCGTCAGACTGTTGATGATTTTACGGGTGGTTTCCACACCAACGTCGGCAATCAGCAGCTGTTCTTCCAGCTCTTCAAAGAGATCATCGTCGATTTTCTTACCGCGGAACAGACTGATAAATCCGGAACCGAGGTTCTCTTTGGTTTTGATCAGGCTGCGTTTCAGGCGCGCGAAGAAACCTTCTTTGGTTGGTTTTTCCTGCTCCTGGGCAAGCTCTTCAACCGGCTCTTCCTCTTCCGCTACCGGGACGACGATAACCGCTTCTTCTGCGGCTGCGGCCGCCAGCGCCTGAGCTTCGAGCTCTTCATCGCTAATGGGCTCTTCAACGTCGGTCTCTGGCAGGTACTCTTCCGGGATCGCTTCCTCAATTTCATCGAGGATCTCTTCCGGCAGCGGTAATTCTTCATGCTCAATCGCCTGCGGAGGTTCCACCTCAGCGACCGGCTCGACACTCTCTTCCACAGGCTCTGACGCAACGGCCACTGGCTCTGGCTCAACGATCACAGGCTCTGGCTCAACCGGCTGCGGTTTTTCGCTCTCCTGGACCTGCTCTGTGACCTCAACCACCTCTTCAGCGAAGGCTTCAGTCTCTTGCTGGCTGTGGGTGCGCGCTTCTGCTTCTACGTCAGCGACGGTCTCAACAGGGGTTTCAGGCTGCGGCTGTTCAACAGCGGCAGGCTGTTCGGCGATCTGTTGTTCTTCGTTCTGCTGCTCGGTTTCCTGCTCTTTTTGACCAAAGCCCAGCCAGGAAAAGAAGCCACGTTTTTTCTCTTTTGCCATCTGCGACTACACCCCTCGCGGTTAATTACTGGCGCTATATACATGGAAGCTAAAAAAATGATGAAATAGTTTATCACTTAACTTAACGCACATCACCGCCTGCAAGCGCAGGCCGTCGGTGTTCCCGAGCAAAGATATGAAGAAACCCAACCGTGCCGCAGCGGGCCAGATACGCATTATCGGCGGCCAGTGGCGAGGCCGTAAACTGCCGGTACCGGATAGCCCCGGTCTGCGCCCAACCACCGACCGCGTTCGCGAGACGCTGTTTAACTGGCTGGCACCTTCAATGGTAGATGCCCGCTGCCTGGATTGCTTCGCCGGAAGCGGTGCGCTGGGTCTCGAAGCCCTGTCGCGCTACGCCGCCAGCGCCACGCTGCTGGAGATGGATCGCAGCGTGGCCCAGCAGTTGCAGCAAAACCTGGTCACCCTGAAGGCCGCACACGCGAAAGTCGAAAATACCAACACCCTCGCCTTCCTTGCGCAGGCGGGCAGGCCGCACGATGTGGTGTTTGTCGATCCGCCTTTTCGCAAAGGGCTGCTGGAAGAGACGCTGACGCTGCTGGAAAACAACGGCTGGCTGGCGGATGATGCGCTAATCTACGTCGAGAGCGAGGTAGAAAATGGTTTACCGCCGGTGCCCGCCCACTGGGATCTGCACCGGGAAAAAGTGGCCGGCCAGGTCGCCTATCGTCTTTATCACCGTCAATCACAAGGAGAGACTGATGCCGGTACTGATTAATCTGGGTCGTTTGCTGATGATCGGGGTCTGGGCCTTTTTGCTGCTTAACCTCGTCCACCCCTTCCCGCGTCCGATGAATATCTTCGTCAACGTGGCGCTGATCTTCACCTCATTTATGCACGCCCTGCAGATGGTGATGCTCAAAAACGGCATGCCGAAGGATGGCCCGAAAATGACCGGCTGGCAGCAGCTGCGGGTGTTTATTTTTGGCGTGTTTGAACTGCTGGTGTGGATGAATAAGTTTAAGGCGCAGGCGAAGAAGTAATCTGCGCGCTGTTGCCCGGTGGCTCGATGCTTACCGGGCCTACGGTTCGTCCGGGCCGATAATCACGGCGCCGGACTAAACCCCTCAAACCGCGACCCTTTGTAGCTCAACGTCCCTTTATCCCCCACCGTCAGCTGATGGTACTGCTTCTCGTCGAGGCGAAAAGTCATCTCCAGACCGCCGCTCTCCGGCTTAAAGCTCGCCTCATAGCGCATTGCAGTGCCAGCTGGCGTCACCTGCTGCTGCCGCGATCGGCGATCGTTGAGCGCTTTTTCCCGTTTATTGCTCACCACCACCTGCTTTTGCTGCAGCGGGGCGGCGTCGTTATCCGCCTTTTCCCGACGCTGCTGCACAAAGCGAAACGAGGCGGCAATGACGATAATCGCCAGCACAATAATAAAAAAAAGCGGCATCTTGCTCATTAGACAATCCTTAAGACCAGGCTGAAATCAGGATAGCGTGCCACGCTGTGCATTGCTATTGGCCCGTCTGCACCACTACACTGAAGTGAAACTGTTTGTTCAACAATAACAGATACAGGGACTTAATATGCTTTGGTCATTTATCGCTGTCTGTTTCTCCGCATGGCTGTATGTCGATGCGTCCTACCGCGGCCCTGCCTGGCAGCGCTGGCTGTTTAAACCCGTCACCTTGTTGCTCCTGTTACTGCTGGCCTGGCAAGCGCCGATGTTTAACGCCATCAGTTACCTGGTGCTCGCCGGGCTCTGCGCGTCTCTGGTGGGCGATGCTCTGACCCTGCTGCCGCGCCAGCGTCTGCTCTATGCCGTGGGGGCGTTCTTCTTATCGCACCTGCTCTATACCATCTATTTCGCCAGCCAGATGACGCTGTCGTTCTTCTGGCCGCTGCCGCTGGCGCTGCTGGTCATTGGCGCGCTGCTGATCGCCGTGATCTGGTCGCGTCTGGAAGAGCTGCGCTGGGCGGTATGTACCTTTATCGCCATGACCCTGGTGATGGTCTGGCTGGCGGGCGAGCTGTGGTTCTTCCGTCCGACGGCTCCTGCCCTGTCGGCCTTCATCGGCGCCACGCTCCTGCTGCTGGGCAATATCGTCTGGCTGGGTAGCCACTATCGTCGCCGTTTCGGCGCCGATAATGCCATTGCCGCCGCCTGCTACTTCGCCGGGCATTTCCTGATTGTGCGTTCGCTGTATATTTAAATAGCGCTTGACTCTGGAGTCGACTCCAGAGTGCATACTGCGGTTAATGAGAAAATTATCATTGCCGGAGAGTGCCATGTCGACTCCAGAAACGCCAAAAAAAGTGCCGCAGTTTTCGGCACTTAAGCTCGCCCCCCTTCCCGCCAAAGAGGCCTGCTGCGCCGCGGATCACGGTCCTGTGCAGGCCGAAGCCGTGGCGCCCGTCCAGGGCCAGCGTTACAGCTGGGTGGTCAACGGCATGGACTGTGCCGCCTGCGCCCGCAAAGTGGAAACCGCCGTCCGCCAGGTGGCGGGCGTCAATCATGTCCAGGTCCTGTTTGCCACCGAAAAACTGCTGGTCGATGCCGGCAGCAACGTCAGCGCCCAGGTCGAAGCGGCGGTCATCAATGCGGGCTATACGCTGCGTAATGAGAACGCTCCCGCCGAAAAAGCCTCGGTGCTGCGCGACAATCTGCCGCTCATCACGCTGGTTCTGCTGATGGGCATAAGCTGGGGGTTGGAGCAGTTCAACCACCCGCTCGGTAACCTCGCCTTTATCGCCACCACCCTGGTCGGGCTCTGGCCGGTGGCCCGCCAGGCGCTGCGCCTGATGAAAAGCGGCAGCTGGTTCGCCATTGAAACCCTGATGAGCGTGGCCGCCATCGGGGCGCTGTTTATCGGCGCCACGGCGGAAGCGGCGATGGTCTTGCTGTTGTTTTTGATTGGCGAGCGGCTCGAAGGCTGGGCGGCAAGCCGGGCGCGTAAAGGGGTCAGCGCGCTGATGGCGCTGAAGCCTGAAACTGCAACTCAGGTCATTAATGGCGAGCGTAAAACCGTGCCTATTGCCGCGCTGCGTCCGGGGGATGTGATTGAAGTTGCCGCCGGGGGTCGTCTGCCTGCTGACGGGACGCTGCTCACCGCCGCGGCCAGCTTTGATGAAAGCGCCCTCACCGGCGAATCCATTCCGGTCGACCGTGCGGCGGGTGAAAAAGTCCCGGCGGGGGCCACCAGCGTCGATCGTCTGGTACAGCTGACGGTCTTGTCCGAACCGGGCGACAGCGCTATCGACCGCATCCTGAAGCTGATCGAAGAGGCGGAAGAGCGCCGCGCCCCGGTGGAGCGCTTCATCGACCGCTTCAGCCGGATCTATACCCCGGTGATTATGCTGATTGCCCTGCTGGTCGCCGTAGTGCCGCCGCTGCTGTTCAGCGCGCCCTGGGAGGGCTGGATCTACAAAGGGCTGACCCTGCTGCTGATTGGCTGCCCGTGTGCGCTGGTGATCTCCACCCCGGCGGCCATCACCTCCGGGCTGGCGGCCGCCGCACGCCGTGGGGCGCTGATTAAGGGCGGTGCCGCACTGGAGCAGCTGGCGCAGGTGCAGCAGGTGGCGTTCGACAAGACCGGCACCCTGACGGTGGGCAAGCCGCAGGTGACGGGCATTTATCCGCACGAGATTGGCGAGCAGGATCTGCTGGCGCTCGCCGCCGCGGTAGAGCAGGGTTCCACCCACCCGCTGGCGCAGGCGATTGTGCGTGAAGCGCAGACCCGCGGGCTGGCTGTTCCGACGGCTACCGGCCAGCGGGCGCTGATGGGCTCGGGGATCGAAGCTGAAGTCGCGGGCAGCAAGGTGCTCATTTGCACGGCAGATAAATTCCCTGCTCCGCACTTTGTAACGCAAATCGCTACTCTGGAGCAGGCCGGGCAGACGGTAGTGATGGTGGTCCAGGACGGCGAGACAAAAGGACTGATCGCCCTGCGTGATACCCTGCGTAATGACGCGAAAGAGGCCGTTAGCGCCCTGCATCAGCTCGGCGTCAACGGCGTGATCCTGACCGGCGATAACCCGCGCGCCGCCGCAGCCATTGCCGGTGAGCTGGCGCTGGATTACCGGGCGGGGCTGCTGCCAGCCGATAAAGTGCAGGCGGTAACGGCCCTTAATGCGCAAGCGCCGCTGGCGATGGTCGGGGACGGGATTAACGACGCCCCGGCGATGAAGGCGGCAACGCTTGGCATTGCGATGGGTAGCGGCACCGACGTGGCGCTGGAGACCGCCGATGCGGCGCTCACCCACAACCGCCTGACCGGGCTGGCGCAGATGATCGGTCTGGCCCGCGCCACCCGCGCCAATATCCGGCAGAACATCGCCATCGCGTTGGGGTTGAAGGGGATTTTCCTGGTGACTACCCTGCTGGGCATGACGGGATTGTGGCTGGCGGTGCTGGCGGATACCGGGGCAACGGTGCTGGTGACGGCGAACGCGTTGCGGCTGTTGCGCCAGAGGTAAAAAAACGCCCGGTGGCGCTACGCTTACCGGGCCTACAAAAACCCATGAACCGTAGCGCCGCCCGGCATTATCACTACTGCATCCCCAACATCCGCGGTAACCACAGCGATATCGCCGGGATGTAGGTCACCATCCCCAACACCAGCAGCAGCGCGCCGTAGAACGGCAGCATCGCCCGGACCACGGTTTCGATCTTCTGCTTACTCACCGCACTGGCGACAAACAGCACCGACCCCACCGGCGGCGTAATCAGCCCGATCCCGAGGTTGACCATCATGATCATCCCAAAATGCACCGGATCGATACCCAGCGAGTTGGTCACCGGCAGCAGCACCGGGGTCAGGATCAGGATGATCGGTGCCATGTCCATCAGGGTGCCGATCAGCAGCAGCATGACGTTAAGGTACATCAGGATCACGTACTTGTTGTCCGAGAGCGAGGTGAAGAACTCGGTGATCCGCATCGGCAGCTGCATGTAGGTCATCACCGCGCCAAAGGCCGCTGCAAAGCCGATCAGGATCATTACGATCGTTACCGTCTTCACCGTGCGGCACATCAGCTTCGGCAGCTCGTTCCACTTGTAGTCACGGTAGATAAACATGGTGACAAAGAACGCCCACAGGCAGGCGACCGCCGCCGATTCCGTCGCGGTAAAGATCCCCGACAAAATGCCGCCGAGAATGATCACCACCGTCATCAGACCCCACAGGGCATCGAAGAAAATCTTCAGCGCCTGCTTAAAGGGGATCCTCTCGCCTTTCGGATAACCGCGCTTGTGGGCAAAGCCCAGGCACAGCACCATCAGACAGACGCCGAGCAGCAGGCCCGGCAGGACGCCGGCGATAAACAGCGTCGCAATCGACACCGTTCCGCCTGCGGCCAGGGAGTAGATCACCGAGTTATGGCTGGGCGGGATCAGGATCGCCTGCACCGAGCCGCTGGCGGTCACTGCCGCTGCGTACTCACGCGGATAACCCTTCTTCTCCATCTCCGGGATCATCACGCTACCGATGGAGGCGGTATCCGCCACCGACGAGCCCGAAATGGCACCGAAGAAGGTCGAGGCGACAATATTCACCAGCGACAGGCCGCCGCGAATAAAGCCGACAAAAATATAGGCAAAGTTCACCAACCGGCGGGCAATGCCCCCTTCCGCCATGATCGCCCCCGCCAGGATAAAGAACGGGATCGCCAGCAGGGTAAATTTATTCACCCCGCTGGTGATCTGGATCATCAGCGCCTCCAGCGGCAGGTCAATCCACAGCGCGCCAGCCACGGCGCTTAAGCCGACGGCGAAGGCCACCGGCATCCCCAGCGCCAGTAAAATGGCGAGGGTGAAGAGCAAAACAAACGCGTCCATGATTCACCCCTTAACCGTGGTTGCCGATCATCACGACCGGGCGGTTTTCCTGAGAGCCAAACATCAGGCGCTCCAGGACAAACAAAATGAGGATCGCCGAACCGATGGGCAGCGGCAGATAGCTCTCACCGGAGGTCAGGATCGGGAACTCCGCCACCGGCTGTTCCCACAGCTCGACGCAGAGCAGATAGCTGTACCAGAAGATAATCAGCGAGATCAGCAGCATCAGCACATCCACCACCTTCGCGCACAACGCTTTTAACGCCGCAGGCAGGCGGTCGGTGAGCATATTTACCGCGATATGGGATCCGGCGCGGTAACCCACGGCGGCCCCGATAAAGGTGAAGGTCACCATGCAGATAATGGCTACCGGCTCCGGCCACGACTCGCCGCGGTTGAGGACGTAGCGGGAAAAAATCCCAATCGGGATCACGATGGTCATCACCAGCAGCGAAATGCCCGCCACCGCCATGGCGAGCAGGTACAGGCGATCCATCCACTTCAAATAGCGTTCGGACATACGTCCTCCACAACGAGGGGGTTACTGGACGTCAGCGATAGCTTTCATCAGATCCTGATGCTTGTCGCCATACTGGGCGCGCACCGGCTCTGTCGCCTTCACGAAGACCGCTTTATCAATGTCGTGGAACTGCACGCCGCCCGCCTTCATCTTCTGCAGAGCTTCGTCGTTATAGGCCTGCCACAGCTTGCGCTGCTCAAACTGCGCTTCGCGGGCCAGGGTCAGAATTTTTTGCTGTTCGTCGGCGCTCAGCTTGTCCCATTTCACTTTGGAGTAGAGCAGCATTTCCGGGGTGATGAAGTGGCCGCTGAGGGTGTAGTTTTTGGCGACAGGCATGTAGTTGTGGGCGATAAAGGTCGGCGGGTTGTTCTCGGCACCGTCGATAACGCCGGTCTGCATGCCGCTGTAGACTTCACTTACCCCCATTGCCACCGAGTTGGCTCCCATATCTTTCAGCGTGGCCAGCGCCACCGGGCTACCCTGCACGCGGATTTTCTTACCCTTCAGATCTTCCGGTTTAACAATGGGATCTTTGGTGATCAGGTTACGGGTGCCGGAGTCCATCCAGCCGAGGAACACCAGCCGCGATTTCGGGTTGGCGGTGAGTTTATCGCCGATCGATTTCCCGATATCGCCGTCGATCACTTTGTGCATATGGTCTTCGTCACGGAAGACATAGGGGAGCGTAAAGACTTCAATATCCGGCAGGATGGCGGCAACCGGGGCCATGGAGACGCGAATCATATCGATGGCCCCCATCTGCGCCTGCTCAATCATCTGCTTTTCATCGCCCAGCACGCCGCCAGGGAAAACTTTGATCTCCAGCTTGCCGTCGGTTTGTTGTTTGAGTTTTTCACCCATGTGCTGCACCGCCACCACGTTCGGGTAGCCTTCGGGATGCACATCAGCGGCTTTAATGGTTTGAGCAGAAACAGAGCAGGCAAAAGCAGACAGGCACAGAGCGGCCAGCAACGGCTTGAGGGTCGTTTTCATTGAGTCAACTCCAGGGTAGTGAGGTAAGTATCGGAACGTTGTTTTAGTTTTGAACGTTTAAAAACTAGACTACTGCCTGGAAAGCGTAGGTGAAGCACTTCACAAAAAGCGCTAAAAAATGAAATGGTGGTTTATTTGGGTGATGGAGGTCAAACGAAATGGCAATCGTAGGCCCGTGCAAGCGCAGCGCCGCCGGGCACGCCGGGTGGCGGCGATGCCTTACCCGGCCTACAAGGTCTATTACCCTTTGCGGATAAGATATTTGTACGGCAATACCCCGGTCTCCTGCGCCAGCAGCTCATGTTCCATAAAGGTACAGAAGCCCGGAATATCGCGGGTCGTGGCCGGATCGTCGGCGATAATTAACAGCGTTTCGCCGGACTGCATCGTGCGCACGGTTTTGCGCACCATCATGACGGGTTCCGGGCAGCGCAGGCCCTGCGCGTCAAGGGTGTGGTCCGGGTGGGTAAACAGATCGGTCATCTTGGTCTCGTCCAGATAAAAACGGCAGTAGTTTACGCCGCGAGCCGGGCAAAGCAAACCAGGTTAACGATTGCGTGAAAATTAGCCATTGCAAACTGTCGTTAAAGCAGTATCATGCGGCGGCTTTCAGAATCTGGCCCATTAGGCGTTATTGTTGAAGCCAGTCTGGAGACGGACAGCGCGCAGAAACCGGAGCGTACACTTAGTACGTGAGGATTTCGAGCACTGCCCGGATTCAGAATGGCGAATAAAATAGCCTAATGGGCCAGATTCATATTGGGTTCCCTCACCCCAAATTCTAATCAAAAAGGTCACAATATGACGCAGTTCTCTCAATCGCAGCGCGTAAAAGCGTTGTTCTGGCTTTCGCTTTTTCATCTGCTGGTGATCACCTCCAGTAACTACCTGGTGCAGCTGCCCATCTCCATTTTTGGTTTTCATACCACCTGGGGCGCATTCAGTTTCCCGTTTATCTTCCTTGCGACCGATCTCACCGTCCGTATCTTTGGCGCCCCGCTGGCCCGACGCATTATTTTTGCCGTCATGCTTCCGGCGCTGTTTGTTTCGTACGTGATCTCCTCGCTGTTCTATATGGGCAGCTGGCAGGGCTTTGAGGCGCTGACGCACTTTAACCTGTTCGTCGCCCGTATCGCCGCCGCCAGCTTTATGGCCTATGCGCTGGGACAGATCCTCGACGTACATGTGTTTAACCGCCTGCGGCAGAACCATCGCTGGTGGATGGCGCCGACCGCCTCCACGCTGTTTGGCAACGTCAGCGATACCCTGGCCTTTTTCTTTATCGCCTTCTGGCGCAGCCCGGATGCGTTCATGGCGCAACACTGGATGGAAATTGCGCTCGTGGACTACGCCTTTAAGGTGCTTATCAGCCTGGTCTTCTTCCTGCCGATGTACGGCGTGCTGCTGAATATGTTGCTGAAAAGATTCGCGGATAAATCTGAAATCCCGGGATTGCAGGCTGGTTAAGGGTTCCCCTGAACAGTTGTGATAAGATGGATTGATGCGCCGTTATGGCCGTTTATCGAAAGGAAGAATGTAATGCGCAATCTGGTTAAATATGTCGGGATTGGCCTGCTGGTGATGGGGCTGGCAGCCTGTGATAACAGCGACACCAAAACGCCTGCTCAGGCTGCGTCTGCTGAAAGCAACGCCACGGGCCAACCGGTCAGCCTGATGGATGGCAAACTCAGCTTCTCTCTGCCGGCGGATATGACCGATCAGAGCGGCAAGCTGGGCACCCAGGCGAACAACATGCACGTTTATTCCGATGCTACCGGGCAAAAAGCGGTGATCGTGATCGTTGGTGATGACACCAATGAAGACCTGGGCGTGCTGGCGAAGCGTCTGGAAGATCAGCAGCGCAGCCGCGACCCGCAGCTGCAGGTCGTGACCAATAAAGCCATCGAGCTGAAAGACCACAAGCTGCAACAGCTGGACAGCATTATCTCTGCCAAAGGCCAGACGGCTTACTCCTCCGTAGTGCTGGGCAAAGTGGACAACAAGCTGCTGACCCTGCAGATCACGCTGCCTGCTGACGATCAGCAGAAAGCGCAAACTGCCGCAGAGAACATCATCAATACCCTCGTGATTCAGTAAGTTCTCACGATGAGATGGCCTCCTCCGGAGGCCATTTTTTTAGCCGCCACGTCAGCAGTAACGCCACCGCCACCAGCCCCGCTGCCGCCAGATAGATAACAGGTACCCCGGCCCACGCCATCACCAGCCCGGCCAGCGGCCCGGTGATCCCCAGCGACATATCCATAAACACCGTATAGGTCGCCAGCGCCGCGCCCTGGTTCTGCTGCGGCACCGCTTTCACCGCCACCACCCCCAGCGCCGGGAACACCAGCGAGAAGCCCGCGCCTGCGAGGAACACCCCGATCCGTGCCATCCAGGGCGCATCGGCGATACCGGTCAGCAGCAGGCCGACAATCTCGACGCTAAAGCAGATGATGGCCACGTTCAGCCCGCCCAGTCGATTGATGCCGTTCGGGAACAGCAGCCGCGTCCCGACGAAGGCACAGCTGAACAGGGTCAACGCAAAGGCCGCGCCGTCCCAGCCTTTATCGGCGTAGAACAGGGTGATGAAGGTGGCGATCACCCCAAAGCCTGCCGAGCCAAGGGCCAGCGCCATGCCGTAGGGCCAGACGCGCCCCAGCACCGCGCGAAACGGCATCGGCTTGCCTTTGCTGGCTTTGACTTTCGGTCGCGGCAGCGCAAATAAAATCGCCAGCAGCGCCACCACCATAATGGTAAGCGCCAGCCCGCTCAGGCCGGTGTAGCGATAGCAGAGCACGCCGAGCGGGGCCCCCATCGCCATCGCCCCGTAGGTGACGATCCCGTTCCAGGAGATCACCCGCCCGATGTGCGATGCTCCCACCACCCCGACGCCCCACAGCGTGGAGCCGGTTCCGGCGAGGCTTTGCCCGACCCCAAGGATCACCCGACCAAGACAGAGCAGCGCCAGGCTCACCATCGGCCAGGCGCTGGTTAACCCGGCGAGGAGATAGCTCACTCCGCTCAGGAAGCAGCCGCAGAGCCCCAGCACCACAATGCTTTTCGGGCCAAACAGGTCGGCATAGCGCCCCGCGTAAGGGCGGCTTAACAGCGTGGCGAAGTATTGCAGGCTGATCACAAGGCCCGCCCAGAAGGCGCTAAAGCCCATAATGTCATGGACATAGCCCGGCAGCACGGCCAGCGGCAGGCCGATGGTCAGGTAGCTGGCAAAGTTGAAAATAACGACGGAAACAATACGCAGGTTGAGGCGTAATCCACTCAGTGCCGGTTCGGCGGCGGGTTCGGGCATCAGGTTCACCAGAATTTTTACAACAGTGTTTCACTATTACCATGACAGGGGCCGAAATGCAGCAGCGACTTTAAGATTAACGGCCTCCGCCGAAGCGCTGCGCGCGCACTACACTTATGAGCATCTCATAAGAGGAAACACTATGTTAACCACGCCACCCGGTAAACCGGGTCTTACACAGCCTGATAAATCCGGTCTTCATATTCTGCTCAAACTGGCCTGCCTGGTGGTGATCCTCGCAGGTATTCACGCCGCAGCGGATATTCTCGTGCAGCTGCTGCTGGCGCTCTTTTTCGCCATCGTCCTCAACCCCCTCGTCACCTGGTTTTTGCGTCGCGGATTTAGCCGCCCCCTGGCCATCACCATTGTGGTGGTGGTGATGCTGATTGGCCTGACGGCGCTGTTTGGGGTGCTGGCGGCCTCGCTCAATGAATTTGCCGCCCTGCTGCCGAAATACAATAAAGAGCTGACGCGCAAACTGGTCGATGTGCAGGAGATGTTTCCGTTCCTCAACCTGCATATCTCCCCGGAGCGGATGCTGAAACGGATGGACTCGGAAAAGGTGATGACCTTTGCCACCGCGCTGATGACCCAGCTTTCCGGGGCGATGGCCAGCGTCCTGCTGCTGGTGATGACGGTGGTGTTTATGCTGTTTGAAGTGCGCCACGTGCCGTACAAAATGCGTTTTGCCCTCAATAACCCGCAGATCCACATCGCCGGTCTGCACCGGGCGCTGAAGGGTGTTTCCCATTATCTGGCGCTGAAAACGCTGTTAAGCCTGTGGACGGGCGCGATTGTCTGGCTGGGGCTGACGCTGCTGGGGGTACAGTTCGCCCTGATGTGGGGTGTGCTGGCCTTCCTGCTGAACTATGTGCCTAATATTGGCGCGGTCATCTCCGCCGTCCCGCCGATGATCCAGGCGTTTCTGTTCAATGGTCTCTATGAATGCGCCATGGTGGGGGCGCTGTTCCTGATCGTCCATATGGTGCTGGGCAATATCGTTGAGCCCCGGATGATGGGCCACCGGCTGGGGATGTCCACCATGGTGGTGTTCCTGTCGTTACTGATCTGGGGCTGGTTACTGGGCCCGGTCGGGATGTTATTGTCCGTTCCGCTGACCAGCGTCTGTAAGATCTGGATGGAGACCACCCAGGGGGGCAGCAAGCTGGCGATCCTGCTCGGCCCGGGCCGACCGAAAAGCCGCTTACCGGGATAACGCATGTACGAAAAGGACACCCTCAGCGCGCTGGAGGCCATCACCGAAGCGCAACGTATCGCCTTTGCCCCGATGCTGTTTCAGACCGCGCTCTGTCTGCGTAACACCGGCATCCTCGCCTGGCTGGATAAACAGGGCACGCGGGGCGCTTCTCTCGAGGAGATCGTGGCGAACAGCACGCTCAGCGAATATGGCGCTGGCGTATTGCTGGATATGGGATTAAGCGGGCGGATAGTGACCCACAGCGAGGGGCGATATTATCTGGCCAAAATTGGTCACTATCTGCTGCATGACAGCATGACCCGCGTCAATATGGATTTCACCCAGGATGTTTGCTATCAGGGCCTGTTTCATCTTGCCGATGCATTGAAAGCGGAAAAACCGGCCGGGCTCACCGTCTTTGGCGAGTGGCCAACCATTTATCCGGCACTCTCCGCCCTACCCGAACAGGCGCAGCGGAGCTGGTTTGCTTTCGATCACTTCTATTCCGATGGCGCATTTGATGCCGCGTTACCCTATATATTCGCAAGCTCGCCGACAAAATTGTACGATGTCGGCGGAAATACGGGTAAATGGGCGCTACGCTGCTGTCGTTACGATGAAAATATCGCCGTGACGCTGCTCGATCTGCCGCAGCAAATTGCCCTGGCCCAGGAAAATATCGCAAAAGCAGGATTATCTCATCGTATTGGGCTCTATCCTGTCGATATGCTTAGCGACGCTGCTCTGCCGGATGACGCTGATATCTGGTGGATGAGCCAGTTTCTGGACTGCTTCTCTCCCGATCAGATTGTGACCCTGCTGAGCAACGTGGCGAAGGTGATGAAGCCAGGTGCCCGCCTGTGCATTCTGGAGCTGTTCTGGGATGCGCAACGATTCGAAGCGGCCTCCTTCAGCCTGAACGCAACCTCGCTCTATTTCACCTGTATGGCGAACGGCAACAGCCGTTTTTACAGCGTAGAGAAATTTTATCACTATCTGGAGAGAGCAGGATTCCGGGTAGAACAACGGCATGACAATCTCGGTGTGGGCCACACCTTATTGATTTGCCAGAAAATAAACAATAACGCGCCCTGACCTTCGGCTGCGTTACTGGATAACGGGTTTATCGCGGACGCGCGCAGATGAAATTTGCACTTAACATTCTCGACTGGCAAGCCAGAGCGCCAGGCCTTAGTGATGCCAGCCACTGGCAGGCATGGTCACAGGGTTTGCATGCCATCGATCCTGCTGCGCCGCAGGCCAAACTGTCCGAACTGCCGATGATGACCGCCCGCCGCCTCAGTTCCGGCAGTAAACTGGCGGTCGATTGCGGTATGGCGATGGTGCGAAAACATGCCATTGATGCCGTGGTTTACACCAGCCGTCACGGTGAGCTGGAGCGTAACTATCGCCTCCTGCATGCGCTGGCGACCGGACAGGATGTTTCCCCGACCGATTTCGCCATGTCGGTCCACAACTCTGCGGTGGGCAATCTGACTATCGCGGCGCGTCAGCCGATTGTCTCGTCATCCCTCTCCGCCGGAATGGACACCTTCCAGCAGGGGTTGTGCGAAGTGCTGAGCCTGCTGCATGCCGGATATACGCGGGTGTTAATGGTCGATTTCGATGGCGCCCTGCCCGATTTTTACCGCTCTGCACTCCCGCCGCAGATGCCGACCTGGCCCTATGCCCTGGCGCTGGTCATCGAAGCCGGTGACACTCTGCGCTGCGAAACGCAATCCGTCCGTTGCCCCGAAGCGCTCTCGCTGCCGCAGAGCCTGCTGTTCCTGCGCCACTACCTGCGAGGCGATCGGCAGTTTGTGGTGCCCGGCGAGCGCCTGCTGTGGCAGTGGACCCGCGCATGATACGCGTAAGGGCGGCCCTCAGCCGCGGCTGGCGGCTGGTGATGACCGGCTTGTGCTTCGTGCTGTTTGGCGCGGGCGGACTGCTGCTGTCGCTGGTGTGGTTCAACCTGCTGAACCTGGTCCAGCGCGATCGCGTGCGTCGTCGTCGCCTCGCCCGACGCAGTATTGCCGCCAGCTTCCGTGCTTTTTTAACCGTCGCCCGCACCCTCGGCGTGCTCGATTACCGCTTCAATAACCTCGACGCGCTGCGCCACGAACGCGGCTGTCTGGTAGTGGCGAACCACCCGACGCTTATCGACTACGTGCTGATCGCGTCGGTGATGCCGGAAACCGACTGCCTGGTGAAAAGCGCCCTGCTGCGTAACCCTTTTCTCAGCGGGGCGATCCGGGCGGCCGATTACCTGATCAACAGCGAAGCCGACGCCCTGTTAAGCGCCTGTCAGCAACGGCTGAGCCAGGGCGACACCCTGCTGATCTTCCCGGAAGGGACGCGCACGCAGGCGGGGAAAGCCATCACGCTGCAACGCGGTGCGGCCAATATTGCCGTGCGTTGCGCCAGCGACCTGCGGGTGGTGCTCATCCACTGCAGCGAGCACCTGCTTGATAAACACAGCCGGTGGTATGACATACCGCCAGACAAACCCTTTTTCACGGTCGATGTCCGTGAGCGGGTCAGTATTAGTGATTTTTACGATGCAGCAGTACAGGAGCCAGCCCTGGCGGCAAGACAGCTCAACCGGCACCTGCAGCATCGCTTAACATCCGGTCTTCAATCTTTGTCAGGAATGAATGATGCAAGCGCTCTACCTTGAAATTAAAAATCTTATCATTACTACCCTCAATCTGGACGAATTGACCGCAGAGGATATCGATACGGATGCCGCGCTGTTTGGCGATGGGTTGGGCCTTGACTCGATCGATGCCCTTGAGCTGGGGCTGGCGGTAAAAAACCAGTACGGCGTGGTGTTGTCTGCCGAAAGCGAAGAGATGCGTCAACATTTTTACTCCGTCGCCACCCTGGCCTCTTTCATCACCGCCCAACGCGCCTGAGACCGAATTTACCATGACTACAGAACACAAATCCGTTTATCAGGAAGTCACCACTCTCCTGATCACCCTGTTTGAAATTGCGCCGGAAGCCATCACCCCGGAGGCGCGCCTGTATGAGGATCTGGAGCTGGACAGCATCGACGCCGTCGACATGGTTGTTCACCTGCAGAAACGAACCGGCGCCCGAATCAAACCGGAAACCTTCAAGTCGGTACGTACCGTGCAGGACGTAGTGGATGCGGTAGAAAAGCTCCTGCGTGAAGCATAAGACACCATGCGTGGCGGACGATCCTTCCCGGCAATCCCACTGCTGACGGGGTTAATGCTGGTCGCATGGCCCTTTCTGATTGGCTTCGGGTTGTCGCACAACAGCCTGCACTGGCTGCTGCCGCTGATGGCAATCCTGCTGCTGTTCCGTTTTCGCCAGGCGCGGCTTAATTCCGGGCCGATGCGCTATGTGACCCAGAGCGTTGCCCTGGCGGGTATCGTCCTGTGCGCCGCCAGCTACCTCCTGAAAGCGCATCAGTGGCTGCTGTTCTATCCGGTGATCGTTAACCTGGCGATGCTGGTCGTTTTCGGCGGGTCGCTGTGGACGGCGATGCCGCTGGTCGAACGGCTGGCGCGACTGCGGGAACCGAATTTATCCCCTTCCGGTGTGCGCTATACCCGCGTTGTCACCCGGGTTTGGTGCGGCTTTTTCATCTTCAACGGGGGAATGGCGCTGTTCACCGTGTTGCGGGGTGACATGCACCTCTGGACGCTGTGGAACGGCATGATCGCCTATATCCTGATGGGAACGTTAATGGCAAGCGAGTGGATAGTGCGTCAACGGATAATCAAAAAAGAGCAGCGCGATGCATAACCCCCTCCCGCTGAGCCAGTGGCTGAACGCCCCACGCCCGGACGACACCCCTGTCGCCTGGTCTGGCGATCGCTGCTGGACGCTCGGGCAGCTGCGCGACGACGTCAGCGCCCTGACGGCCTGTTTGCAGCAGCAGGAAGGCGATCGCTGGGCGCTCTGTTTTGACAACAGCTATCTGTTTATCGTTGCCCTGCTGGCAACGCTGCATGCGGGCAAAACCCCGGTGCTGCCCGGACACAGCCGGGAATCGCTGCTGGAGGAGCAGCAGGGACTGTTCAGCGGCGTGCTGAGCGACAGGACGCTGAGCTTCCGGGGCCGCCTGCTGGTGGTCAGCTCTGCCCGCCGCAGTGCGCCGCCGTTCATGCCGCTGCCGGCCATTGATGACGCCCGCGTTATCGAACTGTTCACCTCCGGCTCGACCGGAGCCCCTGCACGGATCGTCAAGCGTGTCGCCCAGCTCGATCGGGAAGCCAGGCTGCTGGCAGCCCGCTTTGGCGAGCGGCTGAACGGCTGCTGCGTGGTCTCCTCGGTTGTGCCCCAGCATCTGTACGGCCTGACGTTTCGCATTGTATTGCCGATGTCGCTGGCGCTGCCGCTGCATGCGGAGATGATCTCCTATGCCGAACAGCTGGCGGCCGTGGATCATACCCGGCGCTACCTGTTTATCAGCAGCCCGGCGTTTCTGAAGCGGCTCGATACGCAGCTCGCCCCGCCGCCCGTTGCCGTCCTGGTCTCGGCCGGAGGCGTACTGATGTGGGAGTCGGCCTGCAATACCTACCGTTGGCTGGGACTCTGGCCGGATGAAATTTACGGCAGTAGCGAAACCGGCGTCCTCGCCTGGCGTTACCGTCAGGCGGACAAATGCCTCTGGCAACCCTTCCCCGGGGTGACCTTTAGCCGCGATAATGGCGCCCTGCGCGTTACCTCGCCGCTGATCGATGAGGCGGACGGCGTTCTGCTCGACGATATTCTGCACGTCGGGGATGATGGTCAGTTCAGTCTTATTGGCCGCCAGGGACGGGTGGTGAAAATCGAAGAGAAACGTATCTCGCTGACCGAGGTTGAACAGCGTCTGCTGGCGCTGGACGGCATCTGCGAAGCGGCGGCGCTGCCGGTTACGCGCGGTGGACGCCAGGGCGTTGGCGTACTGCTGGTGCTGGATGACGCCGCGCGTCAACAGCTGCACCAGCGCGGCATTAAAGCGCAGATCATGGCCTGGCGACGCGCCCTGCGGCCGTGGCTCGAACCGGTCGCGATCCCTCGCTACTGGCGCATCATTGATGAAATGCCGGTAAACAGTATGAACAAGCGTGTCTATGCGCAGTTACAGGAGTTATTTCATGAAAATCCATGAAATCGAGCGCCATCAGGCACAACCGCAGCAACTTGAGATCGTCCTGCACCTCGATCCGGCGCTGTTCTGGTTCCAGGGCCATTTTGCCGTGCAGCCGCTGCTGCCCGGCGTCGCTCAGCTTGACTGGGTAATGCACTACGCCACCACGCTGCTGGCACCGGAGTATCGTTTTCACAGTATCCAGAACGTTAAATTTCAGGCACCGCTGCTCCCCGATGCCACCGTAACGTTGACCCTCGACTGGAACGCGGAGCGCCAGACCCTCACCTTCAGCTATCAACGCCACGACGGTGAACAGCGCCTCCTGGCCAGCAGCGGGAAGATTCGCTTATGCCGTTAACCTTTCGCCCCTGCATTCTGATCCCCTGCTACAACCATGGGGCGATGATGGCGAACGTCCTGAGCCGTCTGGCGCCGTTTCAGCTGCCGGTGATTGTGGTCGACGATGGCAGCGATGCCAGCACCCGTCAGGAACTGGATCGCCTGGCTGCCGACAATGCGCAGGTGACGCTGGTGCGGCTGATACACAATGCCGGCAAAGGGGCGGCGGTGATCCGTGGACTGAAAGTCTGCGCCGGGGCAGGTTTTACCCATGCGGTGCAGGTGGATGCCGACGGCCAGCATGCCATTGAGGACATCCCCCGGCTGCTGGCGCTGGCAGAGCGCCACCCGCAGGCGCTGATCTCCGGCCAGCCGGTCTTTGATGACTCGATCCCCCGCTCGCGACTGTATGGCCGCTGGATCACCCATGTCTGGGTCTGGATCGAAACCCTGTCATTGCAGCTCAAAGACAGCATGTGTGGCTTCCGGGTCTACCCGGTGGCCCCGACGTTACAGGTCATCAACAGTGTGCCGCTCGGCAAGCGAATGGATTTTGATACCGAAATCATGGTGCGCCTCTACTGGCAGGGCAATACCAGCTATTTTCTGCCCACCCGGGTGACCTATCCGCAGGATGGCATCTCCCATTTCGATGCCCTGAACGACAACCTGCGCATCTCCTGGATGCACACCCGGCTGTTCTTCGGCATGCTGCCGCGCATCCCTTCCCTGCTCTTTCGCCGCCGCAGCCAGCACTGGGCGCAGCAGCAGGAGGTGAAAGGCCTGTACGGCATGCGCCTGATGTTACGGGTCTGGCAGCTGCTCGGGCGCAGGGCGTTTACCCTCCTGCTGTGGCCGGTGATTGCCGTCTACTGGCTGACGGCCCGCCCGGCCCGCCAGGCATCGCAACAGTGGATCGCCCGCGTGAGCGAGACGCTGGCGCTGCGCCAGCAGCCAAAGCCCGCGCGCCTGAACAGCTTTTTCCACTTCCTGCGTTTTGGCAATGCGATGCTGGATAAGGTCGCCAGTTGGCAGGGCGAACTCAGACTGGGCAGGGACGTGGTCTTCGCCCCTGGCGCACGGGAAAAGCTCGATCTTAGCGTGCCTGAGGGCAAGCTGCTGCTGGCCTCCCATCTCGGCGATGTCGAGGCGTGCCGCGCCCTGGCGCAGCTCGACGGCGGCAAGACCATCAATGCGCTGGTCTTCAGCGATAACGCCCAACGCTTCAAACAGATTATGCAGGAGATGGCGCCGCAGGCCGGGCTGAACCTGATCCCGGTGACCGATATTGGCCCGGAGACCGCCATCCTCCTGAAAGAGAAGATCGATCACGGGGAATGGGTGGCGATCGTCGGGGATCGGATCGCCGTCGATCCGCAGCGCGGCGGCAGCTGGCGCGTGGTATGGAGCGACTTTATGGGCCAGCCTGCGCCGTTTCCTGAGGGGCCATTTATTCTCGCCTCGCTGATGCGCTGCCCGGTGATGCTGATTTTCGCCCTGCGCCAGCAGCAGAAGCTGCATATCCACTGCGAAGACTTTGCCGATCCGCTACTGTTACCGCGCAGCGGGCGCCAGCAGGCGTTACAGCAGACCGTCGACCGTTATGCCCAACGGCTGGAGCACTTTGCGCTGCAGGCCCCGCTCGACTGGTTTAATTTTTTCGATTTCTGGCGTCTGCCGGATGCCAAAGAGAAGGAGTAAAGGGTGCTGACCGATCCCCGCTTTACGACCGAAGTAGAACTGACCGTGCCGTTTCACGACGTCGATATGATGGGCGTGGTCTGGCATGGCAACTATTTCCGCTATTTTGAGATTGCCCGCGAGGCCCTGCTCAACCAGTTCGATTATGGCTATCGCCAGATGAAGGCATCCGGCTATCTCTGGCCGGTGGTCGACACCCGGGTGAAATACCGTGATGTCCTCACCTTTGAGCAACGGATCCGCGTCCGGGCCCATATCGAAGAGTTTGAGAACCGCCTGCGTATCGCCTATCAGATTTTTGACGCCACCAGCGGCAAACGGACCACCACCGGCTACACCATTCAGGTGGCGGTGGAAGAGAAGAGCCGCGAGTTGTGTTTTGTCAGCCCGGCGATCCTGTTTGAGCGTATGGGAGTTACGCCATGAAGAGATTATTGCTGCTTGCCCTGCTGATCAGTCCGTGGGTCAACGCCGTCACGCTGGATGAATTACAGCAGCGCTTTACCGAACAGCCGGTAGTACGCGCCCACTTTGAGCAGTCCCGCACCATCAAGGATCTGCCCCAGCCGCTGCGATCCCAGGGTGAGATGCTGATCGCCCGCGACAGCGGGCTGCTGTGGGATCAAAAAGCGCCTTTCCCGATGACGCTGCTGTTGGACGACAAACGGATGGTGCAGGTCATCAACGGCCAGCCGCCGCAGACCATCACCGCTGAAAACAACCCGCAGATGTTCCAGTTCAATCACCTGCTGCGCGCCCTGTTCCAGGCGGATCGCAAGGTGCTGGAGGAGAATTTCCGCATCAACTTTAAAGATCTTGGTGAAGATCGCTGGTCGCTGGTGCTGACTCCCACCACCACGCCGCTGGACAAGATTTTCGCCTCGCTGGATCTGAGTGGTGCAACCTATGTGGAATCCATCGTGCTGAACGATAAGCAGGGCGATCGTACCGCTATCGCCCTCTCCCGCCACCAGCTCACGCCCGCCAGCCTGACCGATGCCGAACGCCAACGCTTTGCCGCACCGTAACGCCCGACGCCCGGCCCTGGTGTGGGCCGCGGTATGCCTGGCGCTGCTGGGCATGCTGCTGACGCTGCTGCCGGGGGCGCGGCTGAACAGCAGCGTGCTGGCGATGCTGCCCAAACAGAGCCTCGGGGCGATCCCCCCGGCCCTGAACGACGGCTTTATTGAACGCCTCGATCGTCAGCTGGTGTGGCTGGTCAGCCCCGGAAAACAACCCGACCCGCAGGTGGCGCAGCATTGGCTGAGCCTGCTGCACGAGTCCGGGTCGCTGCACGAGGTAAAAGGGCCGATGGACGCCGCCGGGCAGAAAGCCTGGGGGGCGTTTTTCTGGCAGCACCGCAACGGCCTGATCGACCCTGCCACCCGCGCGCGCCTGCAAAACGGCGGCGAGGCGCAGGCCCAGTGGATTTTATCCCAGCTGTATTCGGCCTTCTCCGGAGTCAGCGGTAAAGAGCTGCAAAAAGACCCGCTGATGCTGATGCGCGGCTCCCAGCTGGCGCTGGCGCAAAACAGCCAGAAGCTACGGCTGATGGACGGCTGGCTGGTGACCAAAGACGATGCCGGAAATTACTGGTATCTGCTGCACGGCGAGCTGGCCGGTTCGTCGTTCGATATGCAGCAAACCCACCGGCTGGTGACCCGGCTCCACGACCTCGAAAGCCAGCTGAAAACGCAGTATCCGCAGGCGCAGCTGCTGTCGCGCGGCACGGTGTTTTACAGCGACTACGCCAGCCAGCAGGCAAAGCGGGATATCTCGACCCTCGGCGTCGCCACCGTGCTGGGGGTGATCCTGCTGATTGTGGCGGTGTTCCGCTCCCTGCGCCCGCTGCTCCTGTGCCTGCTCTCCATCGCCATGGGCGCGCTGGCCGGCACGGTCACGACGCTGCTGCTGTTTGGTGAACTGCATTTGATGACCCTGGTGATGAGCATGAGCATCATCGGCATCTCGGCGGACTACACGCTTTATTACCTGACCGAGCGGATGGTTCACGGCGGCCAGGACTCGCCGTGGCAAAGCCTGGCGAAAGTGCGCAACGCCCTGCTGCTGGCGCTGCTCACCACCGTGGCGGCCTATTTCATCATGATGCTGGCGCCCTTCCCGGGCATCCGCCAGATGGCGGTGTTTGCCGCTGCGGGCTTAAGCGCCGCCTGCCTGACGGTCATTTTCTGGCATCCGTGGCTGTGCCGCGGCTTACCGGTGCGTCCGGTTCCGGCGAGGGCGCTCATGCTGCGCTGGCTGTCGGCATGGCGCGACAGACGCGTGTCGGTTGGCCTGCCGGTTGCGCTGGCCCTGGCCGCTCTCGCGGGTATCGCCACGCTGCGGGTGGATGACGATATCGCCCAGCTACAGGCCCTGCCGCAGGATATTCTGGCTCAGGAGAAAACCATTACCGCCCTGACCGGGCAGCGTGTCGATCAGAAATGGTTCGTGGTGCATGGCGCATCGGCCCAGCAGACGCTGGAGCGGCTGGAGGCCTTTACCCCGACGCTGGCCCGGGCGCAGCAGGCGGGTGACCTGAAATCCTGGCGCACCCTGCCGCTGAACTCGCTGGCGCAGCAAGAGCGCGATCTGGCGCTGCTGCGCCAGGCGGCTCCGGCAGTGACAAGGGTCCTGCAAAACGCCGGGATGACGACGGTATCACCGGATTTGAATGCCACCCCGGTGCAGGTCGATACGTGGCTTGCCAGCCCGGCCAGTGAAGGCTGGCGTCTGCTGTGGCTCACGTTGCCCGGCGGCGAAAGCGGCGTGCTGGTACCGGTGGATGGGGTGAAAAACAGCCCGGCGCTGCGCGAGCTGGCGGAGCAACATCCGGGCGTGGTGTGGGTGGATCGCAAGGCGAGTTTCGACAGCCTGTTTGCCCTCTACCGCGCAGTGCTGACCGGCCTGCTGGTTGTCGCCCTGGCGACGATCGCCTGCGGTGCCATGCTGCGCCTCGGCTGGCGTAAGGGGCTGATAACCCTCGTGCCCTCGCTGGTGTCGCTGGGCTGCGGCCTCGCCGCGCTGGCGGTCTCGGGTCATCCGGTTAACCTGTTTTCCCTGCTGGCGCTGGTGCTGGTACTCGGCATCGGGATCAACTACACGCTATTCTTCAACAACCCGCGCGGCACGCCGTTGACCTCAATGCTGGCCATTACCCTGGCGATGATGACCACCCTGTTAACCCTCGGCATGCTGGTATTCAGCGCCACGCAGGCGATCGGCAGTTTCGGCATTGTACTGGTCAGCGGTATTTTCACCGCCTTTCTGCTGGCTCCCCTGGCGATGCCAGCCCAAAAAGAGAGAAAACAATGATCACCCCTTTTTACCGCGCCGCCGCCCTGATCGGCGCGCTGTTGCTGACCGGTTGCAGCCACACGGCCCCGAAGCGTGACGATGCCCGACCGCAGGCATGGCTCCAGCCGGGTACCCGGGTGACGCTACCGCCGCCGGGTATTACTCCGGCGCTGAGCTCCCAGCAGTTGCTGACCGGCAGCTTTAATGGCAAGACCCAGTCGCTGCTGGTGATGCTGAATGCCGATGCGCAGAAGGTGACCCTCGCCGGGCTGTCATCGGTGGGTATTCGCCTGTTCCTCGCCACCTATAATGAAACGGGCATCCATACTGAACAGTCGATTGTTGCGCCAGAGCTGCCTCCGGCCAGCCAGGTACTGGCGGACGTGATGCTCAGCCACTGGCCGATCGACGCCTGGCTGCCGCAGTTGCCGAAGGGCTGGACGTTGCAGGATCGCGGCGACCGTCGCGAGCTGCGCAATGCCGACGGCAAGCTGGTGACGGAGATTGTCTACCTGCAGCGCAAAGGCAAGCGCGTGCCGATCAGCATCGAACAACAGGTGTTCCACTACCACATCACCATTCAATATCTGGATGACTGAGATGATCTACATTTCTGCCGTTGGCCTGATCAATGCCCTGGGCAATTCGCCTGACGAGATTGCCGCTAACCTGACGCGCGGGGTCGCCCCCGGCATGCGCCTGCGCAGCGGCTGGCTACAGGGTCAGGATGCGGTGCTGGGCGGCGTCGACGGCGAGCTGCCTGCGATCCCGGAAAGCTTTGCCCTGCACCGCTCGCGCAATAATCAGCTCCTGCTGGCGGCGCTGGCGCAGATCCAGCCTGTCGTGGATGAGGCCATTGCCCGCTACGGCCGTGACCGGGTGGCGGTGGTCATGGGCACCAGCACCTCCGGGCTCGACGAGGGCGACGAACATGTGCGTCTGTCGATGAGCGGCGAAGCCAGCGTCAACTGGCGCTACGCTCAGCAGGAACTGGGCGATCCGTCGCGCTTTCTGGCGAACTGGCTCGGTCTGGAGGGCCCGGCTTACACCCTTTCGACCGCCTGCTCCTCCAGCGCGCGGGCGATCATCAGCGGGCGTCGGCTGATTGATGCCGGGCTGGCAGATATCGCTATCGTCGGCGGGGCAGATACGCTAAGCCGGATGCCGGTGAATGGCTTTAACAGCCTTGAGTCACTCTCCACCACGCTGTGCGAGCCCTTTGGCCGTGACCGGCGGGGGATCACCATTGGCGAAGCGGCAGCCCTGATGGTTCTCACCCGCGAGCCGCAGCCGGTGGCGCTGCTGGGTACCGGCGAGTCGAGCGACGCGTACCATATTTCCGCCCCCCATCCACAGGGTGAAGGGGCCATCAGCGCCATTAACCAGGCGCTGAAGGAGGCCGGAATAAAACCGGATGAGGTGGGCTACATCAATCTGCACGGTACGGCAACGCCGCTGAATGACCAGATTGAATCGCAGGTGGTGCACGATCTGTTTGGCGAGGCGGTGCCCTGCAGCTCCACCAAGCACCTGACCGGCCATACGCTGGGGGCGGCGGGGATCACCGAAGCGGCGCTGAGTTGGCTGATCCTGACCCGTGACCTCCCCTTACCCGCCCAGGATTTCACCCGCTATACACCGGATCCGACGCTCGCCCCCTGCGGCGTGCTGCATCAGCCCACCGCGCTGAAAAAAGCGGTGATCTTGTCAAATTCGTTCGCCTTTGGCGGCAATAACGCCAGCATCCTGCTGGGGAGAACGTCATGAGTTATTTATCCCCGACCGAGTATCTGCCCCACGATGCCCCCATGCTGCTGCTGGAATCTGTCCACAGCGTGACCGCTGAGTCTGCCGTCTGCCGCGTCACCGTCAGTCCGCAGGGCGTGCTGGCGCCCTTTCTGAACACCGCGGGCGATCTGCCGGGCTGGTACGCCCTTGAGTTGATGGCCCAGACCGTTGGCATCTGGTCAGGCTGGCACCGTCAGCAGAAGGGTCAGGAGAGCATTTCGCTCGGCATGGTGCTGGGGGCGCGGGAACTGGTTTGCGCCGCAGGGTGCTTCCCGGCCAGCAGCCTGTTAACCATCACGGTCACGCTGCTGATGCAGGATGAACGCTTTAGCAGCTTCGAGTGCGCCATCCTCACAGATGAAGAGACGCTGGCAACCGGGCGCGTCAATACCTTCCAGCCAGGCCAGCAGGAATTAGCATCACTGTTTAAACAGGGAGTGAATCAATGAGTCGTTCCGTTCTGGTCACCGGTGCCAGCAAAGGCATTGGCCGGGCTATCGCCCTCAAACTTGCCGCAGACGGGTTCACCCTCGGCGTGCATTACCACCGCGACGTCGCTGGCGCACAGGACACCCTGAATGCTATCGAGCAGGCGGGGGGAAACGGGCGTCTGCTCTCGTTTGACGTGGGCAATCGCGCGCAGTGCCGCGAGGTGCTGGAGCAGGATATGGACGTTAACGGTCCCTGGTATGGCGTGGTCAGCAACGCCGGGATCGCCCGGGATGGTGCCTTCCCGGCGCTCAGCGACGAGGACTGGGACAGCGTGATCCACACCAATCTCGACAGCTTTTACAACGTCATTCACCCCTGCATCATGCCCATGATTGGCACCCGCAAAGGCGGGCGTATTATCACCCTCTCATCCGTTTCCGGGGTAATGGGCAACCGGGGTCAGGTGAACTATAGCGCGGCAAAGGCGGGCATTATCGGTGCCACCAAAGCCCTGGCGATGGAGCTGGCGAAGCGCAAAATCACCGTCAACTGCATCGCACCCGGGCTGATAGATACCGGGATGATCGAGATGGAAGAGGCCGCGCTGAAAGAGGCAATGGCCATGATCCCCATGAAACGGATGGGTCAGGCAGACGAGGTGGCCGGACTGGCCAGCTATCTGATGTCGGATATTGCGGGCTATGTGACCCGCCAGGTGATCTCCATTAACGGGGGCATGTTATGACGCGTCGGGTGGTGATTACCGGCATGGGCGGCGTGACCGCCTTCGGTGAAGAGTGGCAGTCGGTTTCTGCCCGCTTGCTGGAGTATAAAAACGCGGTACGCAAGATGCCGGAGTGGACGGTGTATGAGGGTCTGCATACCCTGCTGGCGGCACCAATCGATGATTTTACCCTGCCGGAGCACTACACCCGCAAGCGCATCCGCGCCATGGGCCGCGTGTCTTTACTGTCGACCCGCGCCACCGAACTCGCGCTGGCGCAGGCCGGGCTGATTGACGATCCGATCCTGACTCAGGGCGAAACCGGCATTGCTTACGGCTCGTCGACCGGCAGCACCGGCCCGGTCAGCGAGTTCGCCACCATGCTCACCGAGAAGCACACCAACAACATCACCGGCACCACCTACGTGCAGATGATGCCGCACACCACGGCAGTCAATACCGGCCTGTTCTTCGGCCTCCGCGGGCGGGTGATCCCGACCTCCAGCGCCTGTACCTCCGGCAGCCAGGCGATAGGCTATGCGTGGGAAGCCATCCGCCACGGCTATCAGACGGTAATGGTGGCAGGAGGGGCCGAAGAGCTCTGCCCGTCGGAAGCGGCGGTATTCGATACCCTTTTCGCCACCAGCCAGCGTAATGACGATCCGGAAGCCACCCCGTCACCCTTCGATATCCAGCGCGATGGGCTGGTAATTGGCGAAGGGGCGGGAACGTTGATTCTGGAAGAGCTGGAGCATGCGAAAGCGCGTGGCGCGAGCATTTACGGGGAAATTGTCGGCTTCGCCACCAACTGCGACGCGGCGCACATCACCCAGCCGCAGCGGGAAACCATGCAGATCTGCATGGAAAAGTCGCTGCGCATCGCCGGACTGAGTCCGCAGGATATTGGCTACATTTCGGCGCACGGCACCGCCACCGACCGGGGGGATATTGCCGAAAGCCTGGCCACCGCCGCCGTGTTTGGCGACAGCGTACCTGTCTCGTCATTGAAGAGTTATTTCGGCCACACGTTGGGTGCCTGCGGTGCGCTGGAAGCCTGGATGAGTCTGGAGATGATGCGCGAGGGCTGGTTCGCACCGACCATCAATTTAAGACAACCAGATGAGCAATGCGGCGCGTTAGATTATATTATGGGGAAAGCCCGTCACATTGATTGCGAATATCTGCAAAGCAATAACTTCGCGTTCGGCGGCATTAATACTTCCATAATCATTAAACGCTGGGCGTGACTATGTACCAGTTCCTGCTGGGAAAAATTTCTACCCTCAGCGCTGACCCTCTGGCGTCAGCGCTGGCCGAACAGGCGCCTGAGGGCGCGCGTCGCACTCCCTGGCTGGCCGGGCGGACCCTGCTCGCCCGGGCGTTATCGCCCTCCCCGGTGCCGGAGATCGTCTTTGGTGAACAGGGTAAACCCGCCTTCGTTGATGCTCATCCGTACTGGTTTAACCTCAGCCACAGCGGGGATGATATCGCCCTGCTGTTAAGCGATGAGGGCGAAGTGGGCTGCGACATCGAAGTGATCCGCCCCCGGGATAACTGGCAGGCGCTGGCGAATGCCGTCTTTAGCGTCGCGGAACACGACGAGCTGGAGCGGGAGGCGCCCGAGGCAAAGCTGTCGGCCTTCTGGCGAATCTGGACGCGCAAAGAGGCTATCGTCAAACAGCGCGGCGGGAGCGCCTGGCAAATTGTCAGCGTCGATAGCACCTTTACCTCCGCGCTGAGCGTCAGCCACGTCCAGCACGGCGAACTCAGCCTCGCCGTCTGTACGCCAACGCCCTTCACCCTCCATAACGGTGCGCTTCAGGTTCTGTAACCCGCTTATTTCAAATTATTCGGAAAGTCTGCCGGCAGCTCGCTGGCAGCACAGTCAATGACAGCATCGTTATTGGCACCGCAGTCGCGCACAAAGGTAATGGTGGCGAACTCATCAATAACCTCGGTTGGGTAGGCCGGGCCCGCCTCGCGATAAGAGACCATCAGCGGAATATGATCGTTCTGGAAGCAGACGGTTTTTTCCGGGTTATTCATCACCCAACGCGGGAAGAAGATAGTGCCGTGGAACAGCCTGTCGCCGAGGTTCACAATCAGGCTCACATCGGTACCGGTCGGTTCAGTCCACGAAATTTTATAAATACTCTCGCCCACGCGAACGATATAAGCCTGCTGATCTTTTACCCAACGGTTTGCCACGATCCCGCTGTGAATACGGTAGTCGAGGGTCTGCTCGTTTTTGACATAAATCTCGTAGTTCCAGCCGTTATCGTAGGTGTAGACCAGATGTTTGCCGACGAAACCGCTCAAATCATGTTTATCAAAATGGCTCATATTCTGTCTCCTCTGTTTCAATGAGCCCATCTTACGCCTGCAAAAATTGGATGAATAACGCTATGATTTAATCAAATTTATTCAAAAATTAGATGAGTCATGCACAAAACTACCCTTGAGCAGTGGTCGCTGCTTGAACGCGTCGTTGAGTTAGGCAGCTTTGCCCGCGCCGCAGAGGAGACGCACCGCAGCCAATCTTCCGTCAGTTATAACCTGGCGTTGTTGCAGGAGCGGCTGGGCGTGGCGCTCCTGGTTCAGGCGGGGCGTAAGGCGGTGCTGACCCCGGAAGGGGAACTGCTGTTAAATCAGGTCAAACCGCTGCTAAACGCCTTTACCCTGCTGGAGACTCGCGCCACGACGCTACGCAACGGGATGCGTACCCGACTGGATGTGGTGGTGGACAGCATTTTCCCTCGCCGTCATCTGTTTGCCATTCTGCGCCAGTTTCAACAGCGCTATCCGCAAACCGAGGTGCATCTGACCGAAATACTTGAGAACGCCGGCGAGGCGCCGACCCAGAGCGAAGCCGACGTGATGGTGCTAACCCGCCGCCAGGATGTGACCGGGCGCGGCGAGTGGCTGATGAATATCGATTTTGTCGCCGTGGCGCATCGGGAGCATCCACTGTTTGAACGCGACACGCCGCTCACTGATGAAATGCTACGCCCCTGGCCACTCATCCAGATCGCCGGGCAGAACTACGCCGCGCCTCCCGGCGGCGAAGCCTGGACCTTCTCCACCATCGATGCCGCTATCGATGCGGTGATGTATCAGGTGGGGTATGGCTGGCTGCCGGAAGAGCGAATTCAGCAACAGCTGGAAAGCGGTGTGCTGAAAACACTGCCCCTGAACCACGGCACGCGCCGTGCTACACCGCTGCATCTGATTGTAAAACACACGCTCGCCCCGCTCGACGAACAGGTTGAGACCTTACTGCACCTCTTCCGCCAGCCGTCGTAAAGGTGAACTGCTACGCTTAACGGTCTGAACTTCAACTATGAAAAGGAGCAGACCGTGAAAATCGATCTTACGGGAAAAGTGGCGTTAGTAACCGCCTCCACAGGCGGCATTGGCTTCGCCATTGCCAGAGGGCTGGCGGAGAGCGGTGCCGAGGTGATTGTTAACGGGCGCAGCGTCGACTCGGTCAACCGGGGGATCCAACAGCTGCAGCAGGTCATACCCGGCGTGCAGGTGCGGGCGGCGATTGCCGACCTCAGCACCCCTGACGGGGTGGATGCTCTGCTGAAGGTCGCCACCGGCGTCGATATCCTCGTGAACAACGCCGGGATTTACGGGCCGCAGGATTTTTACGCCACCGACGATGAGACCTGGGATCGCTACTGGCAAACTAACGTGATGTCCGGCGTACGCCTGTCGCGCGCCCTGCTGCCCGGCATGGTGCAAAAGGGCTGGGGCCGGGTGGTGTTTATCTCCTCGGAGTCGGCCTGCAATATTCCGGCAGACATGATCCACTACGGGGTGACCAAAACCGCCCAGCTGTCGCTGGCGCGCGGGCTGGCGAAATTTGTCGCGGGCAGCGGCGTTACCGTGAACAGCGTTTTGCCGGGCCCGACGATGTCGGACGGCTTTGCCGACATGATGAAAGACGAGATAGAGAAAACCGGCAAATCACTGGAGACGCTGGCGAAAGAGTTTGTCATGGCGCACCGTCCGAGCTCGGTTATTCAGCGGGCCGCCACGGTAGAAGAGGTCGCCAACATGGTGGTCTACGTCTGTTCACAGCAGGCGTCCGCTACCTCCGGCGCGGCGCTGCGCGTCGATGGCGGCGTGGTGGACGATATTATCTAGCCATGCCGTTGCCGCCCGTCCGCTGGCGGGTGGCATCTGACGCTAAAGCAGGTAAACTGATGGGCAGAATGTGTATTTCAGCTAAGACGTAGCTATGACCAATATGATTGCCGATGAGGCAGTGGCAAAATCCAGCGTACTTTCGGTGTTCGACTTCGATGGCACGCTGACGCATCACGACAGCTTTATCCCTTTCTTACGCTTTGCGTTCGGCAAACGCTATTTTGCCGGTCGCCTGGTCCGGATGGCCTTGCCTACCCTGCACTGTGTGCGCCGCAAGCTGACCCGTGATGAGCTGAAAGAGGTGCTGATCAGAACCTTTCTGACCGGCGTGGATGAGCACTGGCTGCGTCAGCAGGCAGAGCTGTTCTGCGAGAAATACTGGAACAAACTGATGCGCCCGCAGGGCGTACTGGCGGTGGCCGCGGAAGTCAATTCCGGTGCGGAAGTGACGATCTGCTCCGCCTCGCCGGCCCTGGTATTGCAGCCCTGGGCCGACAAGCTTGGCATTAAGCTTATCGGCACCCAGCTGGAAGTGAAAGACGGCAAGCTGACCGGGCGGATCACCGGCCATAACTGTCGCTGTGCGCAGAAGGTGGCCCGGCTGGAGCACGTGTATGGCAGCCTGACCAATTACCACGTGCGCGCCTGGGGCGACACCCGCGGCGATCACGAGCTGCTGGCCGCGGCGCAGGATCCGCACTGGCGGCATTTCCACCCGCCGCGCGCGCGCCGGAATTCACCTATTAAACCGTAAAACATGCCGGGTGGCGGCTTCGCCTTACCCGGCCTACAACATCCACAGGCCGGGCAATACCACTCAGGCTTCCCGTTTCCCCGGGAACAGCAGGCTCGCCACAATCCCCACCGCCAGTACGCCCAGCACCACTAACAGACTCGCCGTGGCGCCGATGCCGTAGCCGTGATGCCAGAAGTGATCCGTGGCGTTCAGACCAAGCTTGAAGGCCACAAAGAACAGCAGCGCGATCACCGCTTTCTCCAGATGGACCAGATACTGCTTCAGCGCCTCCAGCACGAAATAGAGGGTACGCAGGCCGAGGATCGCGAACATCATGGCGCTGTAGATAATCAGCGGCTCGCGGCTAACGGCGATGATCGCCGGCACCGAGTCAAAGGCGAACATCACGTCTGACAGCTCCACCACCGCCACGCAGAGCAGCAGCGGCGTGGCATAGCGCTTCGCCTTCTTCACACGGCCGACCATCACATCCTGGTTCTCTGGTTTTTCCAGCTCGGCATCCACCTCTTTCTGGCTCAGCAGGAAGGCGTTGCCGGTGATTTTTGGCCAGATCGGATAGAAGCGTTTGACCGCGCGGTAGGCCAGGTGCTGAGAGTAATCTTCGATCTCGTCCTGCTCTTCACCGCGCTTGAGCATCATCACCGCCGTCCAGGCCACAATCAGGGCAAAGACCACTTCCACGTACGGCCCGAGGCTCAGCAGGCTGGTGCCGATGGCGACGAAGATCCCGCGGAAGACAATAGCGCCAATCACCCCCCAGTAAAGCACCCGGTGACGGTACTGATCCGGTACGCCAAACCAGGCGAAGATCGCCATCATCACGAACAGGTTGTCGACGGAGAGCACCTCTTCCAGCGCGTAACCGGTGAGGAACAGGCTCGCCACCTCAGCACCGTGGTGAACGTACAGGAATCCGGCGAACGCCATCGCGGTCATCACCCAGAAGATCGACCAGAGCGAAGCACTTTTCAGTGAAATCGGTTTGTCATGGCGATGCATGAAGAGGTCGATAAACATCGCCCCGACAGCCATAACCACGAATACAACAACGGTTTCCGTCGGGAAACCGAGATGAGCAGATGACATACACAACCCTTTTTGAAGACAAAATACAAACCATGCAGACTGGCGAAGCCAGTAAAGAAAAAGGGGGGGCCGTTAACAGCCTTCTCCCCTTAAGAAGTAAACCGGCGCAGGATGTACCTGCGCCGGATAGTCTATTTTAACTCACATCAACGCGGTTCTGCATACCCGGTCAGTTTTTATTCTCTGCCGCCAGCGCCTCTGCGCAGGCCCAGGCGCTGGCCCACGCCCACTGGAAGTTATAGCCGCCCAGCCAGCCGGTCACGTCCACCACCTCACCGATAAAATAGAGCCCCGGCACGTTGCGGGCCTCCATGGTGCGCGAGGAGAGTTCGTTGGTGTCCACCCCGCCGAGCGTCACTTCCGCAGTGCGATAGCCTTCGGTGCCGTTGGGCTGGACGCGCCAGGCGGTTAAGGTCTCCACCAGCGTCTGCTGGTCACGGCTGTTGAGCTGTTTCAGCGACACATCGGGAATTTGCCCCAGCAGCTGCAGGCACTCCACCAGCCGCTTCGGCAGCTGCATGGCTAACGTGTTTTTCAGGCTCTGGTTAGGGTGCGCCGCGCGCTGTTCATCCAGGAAGCTCGCTAGATCGCAGTCCGGCACCAGATTAATGGTGACGAACTCCCCCGGCTGCCAGTAGCTGGAGATTTGCAGGACCGCCGGGCCGGAGAGGCCGCGATGGGTGAACAGCAGGTTCTCACGGAATACGGTGCCGTCTTCAGCCGTGATGACCGAAGGCACCGAGACGCCGGAGAGGGTTTGCAGCTGCTCCAGCAAGGGTTTATGCAGGGTGAACGGCACCAGACCGGCTCGGGTCGGAAGCACCTTCAGGCCAAACTGTTCGGCAATTTTATAGCCAAACGGCGACGCGCCCAGCCCCGGCATCGAGAGCCCGCCGCTGGCGATCACCAGCTTTTCCGCGCTCACCGTTTCGCCATTGAGTTGCAGGGTATATCCCGCCTCGTCACGGGCGACTTCCAGCACTTCACTGCGCAGACGCAGGGTAACCTGGCCTTTTTCGCACTCGGCCACCAGCATATCGACAATCTGTTGCGCCGAATCGTCGCAAAACAGCTGGCCCAGGGTTTTCTCATGCCAGGCAATGCCGTGTTTACCCACCAGGTCAATAAAGTCCCATTGGGTATAGCGGGCAAGAGCAGATTTACAAAAATGGCGGTTCTGGCTCAGATAGGCCGCGGGTTCGATATAAAGGTTAGTAAAGTTGCAGCGCCCCCCGCCAGACATGAGGATTTTACGACCAGGTTTTTTACCGTTATCGAGCAGCAGAACCCGGCGCCCTGCCTGTCCGGCCATTGCCGCACAGAATAAACCCGCCGCACCGGCGCCAATAATGATGGCATCATACTTTTCCACGTCTCGATTCTCCTGGTTTTGAGGGCGCGGATTGTAAAGTTTCCTCAAGAAGCGTGCCAGCGTAAATATCCGCGATCTCGTTCATTTTATTGAAATTTAAAAAATAATTCTTTTACTGCTACGCTTATGTCAGTAGGCAAATCAAAAAAAGTCTATATTTCACTTTGCCCGTTGCGCATTTGTCCTGGATAATGCGCCGCGTTCATGTCCTCAAGATGGCGTAACGTCCTATGCTACATTTGTTTGCCGGCCTGGATTTTCATACCGGGCTTTTACTCTTGCTTGCTCTGGCCTTTGTATTGTTCTACGAAGCGATTAACGGCTTCCACGACACTGCGAACGCAGTCGCAACCGTTATTTACACCCGTGCTTTACGATCGCAGGTTGCGGTTGTGATGGCTGCGGTGTTTAACTTCTTTGGTGTTCTTCTGGGGGGTCTGAGCGTAGCCTACGCCATTGTGCATATGCTGCCAACGGATCTGCTACTGAATGTCAGTTCCGGCCATGGCCTGGCCATGGTGTTCTCTCTGCTGTTTGCTGCAATTATCTGGAACCTCGGTACCTGGTATTTCGGCCTGCCAGCATCCAGTTCTCACACGCTCATCGGCGCCATCATCGGTATTGGTTTAACCAATGCGCTGATGACCGGTACGTCTGTGGTGGACGCACTGAATATTCCTAAAGTTCTGGGTATTTTCGGTTCACTGATTGTTTCTCCCATTGTCGGTCTGGTTGTGGCGGGTGGCTTAATTTTCCTGCTGCGTCGTTACTGGAGCGGCACCAAAAAACGTGCCCGTATCCACCTGACGCCAGCCGAGCGTGAAAAGAAAGACGGTAAGAAAAAGCCGCCATTCTGGACGCGTATCGCCCTGATCGTTTCTGCTATCGGCGTGGCCTTCTCTCATGGCGCGAACGACGGTCAGAAAGGGATTGGTCTGGTTATGCTGGTGCTGATTGGTGTGGCACCTGCGGGCTTCGTGGTGAACATGAATGCCACCGGTTACGAAATTACCCGTACCCGCGACGCCATCAACAACGTCGAAACCTATTTCCAGCAGCGTCCCGACCTGCTGAAAAAGGCGACTGGCGTTGATCAGCTGATCCCTTCTCCGGAAGCAGGCGCAACCAAACCGGCTGAGTTCCACTGCCATCCGGCCAATGCGATTAACGCACTGGAGCGGGCAAAAGGCATGCTGACGGATGTCGAAAGCTACGAGAAGCTCACTCCGGAGCAGCGTGGCCAGATGCGTCGCATCATGCTGTGCATCTCTGACGTGACCGAGAAAGTCTCGAAGCTGCCTGAAGTCTCTGCTGACGATAAGCGTCTGCTGAAGAAGCTGAAGGTCGACATGCTGAATACCATCGAGTACGCACCGATCTGGATCATCATGGCGGTCGCACTGGCGCTGGGTCTCGGTACGATGGTGGGCTGGCGTCGCGTGGCGACAACCATTGGCGAGAAGATCGGTAAGAAAGGCATGACCTATGCCCAGGGGATGTCTGCTCAGATGACGGCAGCGGTCTCTATCGGTCTGGCCAGCTACACCGGTATGCCGGTATCCACAACCCACGTTCTCTCTTCGTCCGTGGCGGGTACCATGCTGGTTGATGGCGGTGGTCTGCAGCGCAAAACCGTGACCAGCATCCTGATGGCCTGGGTGTTTACCCTGCCGGCATCGATTCTGCTGTCTGGTGGTCTGTACTGGATCTCCCTGCAATTCCTGTAATTGCAGGCAGGTTACGCGAAGAGCGGGTCAGGTAACTGGCCCGCTTTTTTTTGCGCTCAATGCCAGATGAGGAGAGCAATCATACTCACCACCACCAGGCCGCACAGTGCGCTGGTCAGGATGAACTGACGACGCAGGCGTTCACAGCGGCGGATAAACTCATCGTCATGATGATCCCGATAACGCTGGGCGTAGATATACCACACCAGGCGCATCTGTTTGCTGGGCTGCCCGTGCGAGGTGAAAAATCCCCCGCCGTCCACATATTGATAAAGCAATGGATCGCAGCCACGCAGTACCACTAACAGGGCGCGTAAAGACGAGAAATAACGCGCCATATTCACGATGCAAACTACACATAACGCCCAAAATAATGCGACGGTGCTAATCATACTTCCTCCCCGGCGTCCGCCCGCGAAGCAATGCTCCGGGACTACCGCACCCATGCCCTGACAGACGGTTCAGTGAAAGAGAGACTCAAAAGCCGATCGGCTTCACATTTTAGTATCCGAACGGCTTATTCAATAGTGTAGGAGATCCGCTAATTTTTTTGCCACAAGGTTAATCGTTATCAACACCAATGCTTGAAAATTTTGTTTAACTGGGCCGTAATGAAGGCAGGTAGACGACTGCTACACGCATTGGTCATCGATAACTTAAGGAAGGAGTAACACTATGGCTTATAAACACATTCTTATCGCGGTTGACCTCTCCCCGGAGAGCAAAGTCCTGGTTGATAAAGCGGTATCCATGGCGCGTCCGTACAATGCGAAAGTTTCCTTGATTCACGTGGACGTGAATTACTCCGATCTCTATACCGGCCTGATTGACGTGAATCTGGGCGACATGCAGAAGCGTATCTCCGAAGAGACCCACCAGGCGCTGACCGAACTCTCCACCAACGCGGGCTATCCGATCACCGAAACCCTGAGCGGCAGCGGCGACCTGGGCCAGGTGCTGGTTGATGCAATCAAGAAATACGATATGGATCTGGTGGTCTGCGGTCATCACCAGGACTTCTGGAGCAAGCTGATGTCGTCAGCACGTCAGCTGATTAACACCGTGCACGTGGACATGTTGATTGTGCCGCTGCGCGACGAAGACGACGAGTAAGTGTAAAAAAGCCCGGTGGCGCTAACGCTTACCGGGCCTACAAATGGCACTACACGTAGGCCGGGTAAGGCGAAGCCGCCTCCCGGCTTTTTTATTCCGGCGTACCGGAGTAGATATCAAACCGGTGCCCTTTGGTGGTCACCGCATTGGTGGTGGCGACCTCCGCCAGCGGCGGCGCATAGTCAGGACGTTTCACCACTACCCGCTTTGTTGCCAGCAGGCGAGCAGGCTCCAGCAGGCCATCTGCGTCTAAGTCCGGCCCCACCAGCGACTGAAACACCCGCATCTCTTTCTTCACCAGCGCGCTTTTCTGCTTATGCGGGAACATTGGGTCGAGATAGACCACCTGCGGACGCGGGGTGATATCCGTCAGTGCCGTCAGGCTCGAGGCGTGGATCAGCTGTAGTCGCTCCTGCAACCAGCCGCCGATTTCCGGATCGGCATAGCCGCGAGCAAGGCCATCATCCAGCAGGGCGGCGACCACCGGGTTGCGCTCCAGCATCCGCACCCGACAGCCTACAGAGGCGAGCACAAAGGCATCGCGCCCCAGTCCGGCGGTGGCATCCACCACGTCCGGCAGATAGCTGCCTTTGATCCCGACCGCTTTGGCGACCGCTTCGCCACGTCCGCCGCCGAACTTGCGCCGATGTGCCATGGCGCCACCGACAAAGTCGACAAAAATCCCGCCGAGTTTCGGTTCGTCACGTTTACGTAACTCCAGATGCGCTGTAGTCATCACCAGCGCCATCAGGTTTTCTTCATCGTGTTCCAGCCCCCAGCGGGCCGCCAGAACAGATAAGGCGCCGTCTCCGGCGCCTGTCTCATCTACTAAGTGAATCTTCACGAATCAACTAACCCTTGATGCCGTAATGCTCAAGCATCGCGTCCAGCTGCGGCTCGCGGCCACGGAAGCGTTTGAACAGCTCCATTGGCTCTTCGGAACCGCCGCGGGTCAGGATGTTATCGAGGAACGACTGACCGGTTTCGCGGTTGAAAATCCCCTCTTCTTCGAAGCGGGAGTAAGCGTCTGCCGCCAGCACGTCCGCCCACAGGTAGCTGTAGTAACCCGCCGCATAGCCGCCAGCAAAGATATGGCTGAACGCGTGCGGGAAGCGACCCCATGCCGGGCCAGGGATCAGGGCCACCTGCTTCTTGATCTCCGCCAGGGTTTCGAGGACCTTCGCCCCTTGCTCCGGGCTGAACTCGGCATGCAGACGGAAATCGAACAGGCCGAACTCCAGCTGGCGCAGGATAAACATCGCCGCCTGGTAGTTTTTCGCTTCCAGCATCTTATCCAGCAGCGCTTTTGGCAGCGGCTCGCCGGTCTCGTAGTGACCGGAGATAAACGCTAGCGCGTCCGGCTCCCAGCACCAGTTTTCCATAAACTGGCTCGGCAGCTCGACCGCATCCCACGGCACGCCGCTGATACCGGCCACGCCTGCCGCTTCGATACGGGTCAGCATATGGTGCAGACCGTGGCCGAACTCGTGGAACAGGGTGATCACTTCGTCATGGGTAAAGAGCGCAGGTTTACCGCTGACCGGACGGTTGAAGTTACAGGTCAGGTAGGCCACCGGCTTTTGCAGCGAGCCGTCGGCTTTACGCATCTGGCCTACGCAGTCATCCATCCACGCCCCGCCGCGCTTGTTCTCACGGGCATACAGGTCAAGGTAGAAGCTGCCGCGCAGTTCGTTTTTATCGTCATACAGCTCGAAGAAACGCACGTCGTCATGCCACACTTCCACATCGTTGCGCTCTTTAGCGGTAATGCCATAGATGCGCTTCACCACTTCGAACAGGCCGTTAACGGCTTTGTTTTCCGGGAAGTACGGACGCAGCTGCTCGTCGCTGATGCTGTAAAGGTGCTGCTTCTGTTTCTCGCTGTAATACGCGATATCCCACGGCTGCAGCTCATCGACGCCGAACTCCGCTTTCGCAAAGGCGCGCAGCTGGGCCAGCTCTTTCTCGCCCTGAGGACGGGCGCGTTTGGCCAGATCGGTTAAGAAATCGAGCACCTGCTGGGGGTTTTCCGCCATTTTAGTGGCAAGGGATTTATCCGCGTAGCTGTCAAAGCCCAGCAGCTGTGCCAGCTCGTGACGCAGGGCGAGGATCTCCGCCATCACCGGGGTGTTATCCCACTTGCCGGCATTTGGGCCCTGATCGGAGGCGCGGGTGCTGTAGGCGCGATACATCTCTTCACGCAGGGCCTGGTTGTCACAGTAGGTCATCACCGGCAGATAGCTCGGGATATCCAGGGTCAGCAGGAAACCTTCCTGCTCTTTCGCCTCGGCCTGGGCTTTCGCCGCCGCCAGCGCGCTCTCCGGCATACCCGCCAGTTCGGCTTCGTCGGTAATCAGTTTCGTCCAGCCCATGGTGGCATCCAGCACGTTGTTGCTGTACTGGTTGCCCAGCTCGGAAAGGCGGGTCGCGATTTCGCCGTAGCGCTGCTGTTTATCTTTCGCGAGGCCAATGCCCGACAGTTCAAAATCGCGCAGGGCGTTATCAACCGCCTTTTTCTGGGCGATGTTCAGGGTCGCATAGTTATCGCCCTCGCGCAGGTCGCGGTACGCTTTATACAGCCCTTCGTGCTGCCCGACCCAGGTGCTGTATTCCGACAGCAGCGGCAGGGTTTGTTCGTAGGCTTCACGCAGCTCCGGGCTGTTTTTCACCGAGTTCAGGTGGCTGACCGGGGAGAAGATGCGGCCGAGCACATCATCCACTTCCGCCAGCGGCTGACACAGGTTTTCCCAGCTGTAAGGGGCGCCCTGCGCAACCACGCTCTCGACGGCGGTACGGCAATCGTCCAGTGCTTTGGTGACAGCGGGAACAACATGTTCAGGCAGAATGGAGGAAAACGGTGGCAACGAAAAAGGCGTCAGTAATGGGTTGGTCATAAGCACTGTCCTGTTAAATGAGTGAATGAAGCGCGCATCCTGCGCGAGCATATTGTTTCCAGGATGGGGTTAAGTGTAGTGAATTTCAATGGCTGGGGTGACAGAAAAACCGCCGCCGCGACGGTGCGTGCCGGGCCTGCGGGTAATCTGCGCCGTTCTGCTGTAAACTGTGGCCAATCGACATTATCGGAACATATCTACCCATGCTCAGTTATCGCCACAGCTTTCACGCGGGCAACCACGCCGACGTTCTTAAACATACCGTTCAGAGCCTGATTATCGAGGCGCTCAAAGAGAAAGATAAGCCTTTTCTCTATCTGGACACCCATGCCGGCGCGGGCCGCTATCAGCTGAGCGGTGAACACGCCGAGCGCACCGGGGAGTACCTCGAGGGCATCGCCCGTATCTGGCAGCAGGACGACCTGCCGGCCGAGCTTGAGCCCTACATCAGCGTGATCAACCACTTCAACCGCAGCGGCCAGCTACGTTACTACCCGGGCTCGCCGCTGATTGCCCGTCAGCTGCTGCGCGAGCAGGACAGTATTCAGCTGACCGAACTGCACCCGAGCGACTACCCGCTGCTGCGCTCTGAATTCCAGAAAGACAGCCGCGCGCGCGTCGAGAAATCGGACGGCTACCAGCAGCTGAAAGCGAAATTACCACCGGTGTCCCGTCGCGGCCTGGTGCTGATCGACCCGCCTTATGAGATCAAAAGTGACTATCAGGCGGTGGTGGCGGGTATCCACGAAGGTTACAAACGCTTTGCCACCGGCACCTATGCCCTGTGGTATCCGGTGGTGCTGCGTTCGCAGATCAAGCGCATGATCAAGGATCTGGAAGCGACCGGTATCCGTAAGATCCTGCAAATTGAGCTGGCGGTTCTTCCGGACAGCGATCGCCGCGGCATGACCGCCTCCGGCATGATCGTGGTTAACCCACCGTGGAAGCTGGAAGCGCAGATGAACAACGTTCTGCCGTGGCTGCACAAAAAGCTGGTTCCGGCCGGTACCGGCCACGCCACCGTCAGCTGGATCGTGCCTGAGTAATTACAGCAATCGGTGGAAGCTATTGATTTCAGGTATACAATCGCGGCAATTAACGATTAAGGATAAGACCATGACTAAGCATTATGACTACATCGCTATCGGCGGCGGCAGCGGCGGTATCGCCTCGATTAACCGTGCGGCCATGTATGGCCAGAAGTGCGCCCTGATTGAAGCGAAAGACCTCGGCGGCACCTGCGTCAACGTCGGTTGTGTACCGAAGAAAGTGATGTGGCATGCGGCGCAGATCCGTGAGGCCATCCACCTGTATGGCCCGGATTATGGTTTTGACACCACCATCAATAACTTCGACTGGGATCGCCTGATCGCCAGCCGTACGGCATACATTGACCGAATTCATACCTCCTACGACAACGTGCTGGGTAAGAACAACGTCGATGTAATCCGCGGTTTCGCCCGTTTTGTGGATGCGAAGACCATCGAAGTGAACGGCGAAACGATCACCGCCGATCATATCCTGATCGCCACCGGCGGCCGTCCGAGCCATCCGTCTATTCCGGGCGCGGAATATGGCATCGACTCCGACGGTTTCTTTGAGCTGCCTGCCCTGCCGAAACGCGTTGCCGTTGTGGGCGCGGGCTACATCGCCGTAGAACTGGCGGGCGTGATTAACGGCCTGGGCGCGGAAGCGCACCTGTTCGTGCGCAAACACGCCCCGCTGCGCAGCTTCGATCCGCTGATCGTCGATACGCTGGTGGAAGTGATGAACGCAGAAGGCCCTCATCTGCATACGGAAGCCATTCCGAAAGCGGTCGTGAAAAACGCCGACGGCAGCCTGACCCTGGAGCTGGAAGATGGCCGCAGCCAGACCGTTGATTGCCTGATCTGGGCCATTGGTCGTGAACCGGCAAACGACAACTTCAACCTGGCCGTAACCGGGGTTGAGACCAATGAGAAAGGCTATATCGTTGTCGATAAGTTCCAGAACACCAGCGTGCCGGGCATTTACGCGGTGGGCGATAACACCGGTGCCGTAGAGCTGACCCCGGTAGCCGTGGCCGCGGGTCGTCGTCTTTCCGAGCGTCTGTTTAACAACAAGCCGGACGAGCATCTCGACTACAGCAACATCCCGACCGTGGTCTTCAGCCATCCGCCGATCGGCACCGTCGGTTTAACCGAACCGCAGGCGCGCGAGCAGTATGGCGACGACCAGGTGAAAGTGTATAAATCGGCCTTCACCGCCATGTATACCGCCGTCACCGCTCACCGTCAGCCATGCCGCATGAAGCTGGTCTGCGTTGGGCCGGAGGAGAAGATCGTCGGTATTCACGGTATTGGCTTCGGTATGGATGAGATCCTGCAGGGCTTTGCCGTGGCGCTGAAAATGGGTGCCACCAAGAAAGACTTCGATAACACCGTGGCGATCCACCCAACGGCGGCAGAAGAGTTTGTGACCATGCGTTAATACGCTTTGCCACTCGCGATTCTGCGCTTATAAAGACCGGTCCTCAGTGGCCGGTTTTTTATGCCCCCTCAGCCCGGCTGTACAAACGGTAACAAAATTCACCGGAAACGGCGGCAGACCTGGCTAATCTTAAAAAGTATTAATTGCTTATCTGGATCGATTATTTAAGGTTAGAGAAAACATAATGCAAGTGAAGATCAACGCAAAAAGCCTGGCTAAATCCCACCTGATTCTTGCCCTTGTCTGGGCGTTGTTAACCATACCCACCCTGCTGTGGTGGAAAAACAGTATCCTCTGGGTCTCGCTGATGAGTATTTACGCTATCGTGGTTTCGCATCTGGCGGCCTATAGCGCGGCTCATGCGGAAAAAGCGGCCAGCAATGCCCTGAATCAGAGCGAAGAGACGAAGCAAAAAACGGAGAAACTGACTGGCGATCCACGGCAGGCGCACTGATTTTGCCTCACCGGTGTCAGGCAAACAGGATCTGTTCGACGCCGGTACACTCCTCAAAAATAAACATTCTGCGCGGCATTTCTAACAGACGCATCCCCGCGACCTGGCAATGACGCAAGCGGATCGGCTGTGTAATCACGCTATTCGAGAAAAAGACATTACGCATATCGCAATTCTCAAAACAGAGCCCGTCGATATAGCAGTGATTAATCAATAAACTGCTGAACTCAATATTACGAAACACACTTTGTTTTAGATTGCAGCGAAATATAATAGCTTTGTTCTCACCTTCACAAATATCCAGCCACACTAAATGGCGGTTTTCCAGCAACCCCTGCAGTTCTGTTATAGTGGATTTATAGTCAGCTGGCTTTGCAAAAGTAAAAGGCGTAACGCCCTGACGCTTCGCGTTAAGGTTCATAAGGATTTCCTGTTTTGAAGTAGTCATCGGAAGTGATGACGACGGTGTGGAAGTCCTTTATTACTTATATGCCCGTAGCGAAACAATGGCGATTTTGGACAATTATTTGCAGAGTTGGCCGATAAAATAAAAGTGCAAATACACAGCGTTATTAACCAGAAAAAAATATAATTTACCTTAAGGGAATATTTCATGCCAATCAGCAAAAGTAAGAACGCTATTCTGGTATTTGAATCACCGTGGAAACTCGATGATTATGATGCCAACCGCTCGTCAGTGCTGCCGTTTGTGCAGGGGATCGCCAAAATGCATGGCGATACCGAGGTCTATTCCCTGAATTTTTATAACAAAAAGAGCTTCGAGATTGCGCTGGAGTGCTTGTGCCGTCAGAAATTTGATAACACTCTCGTCTATATTGCGGCGCATGGCAGTAAAACCCGTATCGGCGATGTCTCGCTCGACGACATCCTCGACGCCATTAATCAAAAATCAAAGAAATTCAACATTAAAGGGTTAATGCTGGGCTCATGTTTTGCGGGCAGTAAAACTGAAAAACTGGAAATGTTCATCGAAGGTAGCAAACTGACCTGGTGCGCAGCCTATTCCTCCTCATGTTACTGGCTTCAGGGCACCATGCTTGACTGCGCTCTTCTTCACTGCGCCCTCAATATTGAAGATGCCCACTATAAAACGCATGAGGAGATGCAGCAGGCCTTTGCTGAGGCGGTTGCACCTTTCGCCCCAACTGGCATTATCGGTACTGACAGTAAAGATCAACCCGTAGCGCTGTCCGAATCATTACAATTCGTGATTCAGCCAGAAGGGAGAGGTTTCCGCGCTCGCCTCTCATCTGAAGGTATTTTTGAACGCGCTAAAGAATATCGCTTAAGCGATGAAGCAGAAGAAACCTTCTGATTCATACTCTGTCGCAAAGCGAATGATCCGAATTTTAGATCGCCTCCGCACTGCTGGATCGGCTGTTTATTGCCTGCAATAACATCAACATGCCACCCGCAGTGCCGGTTTTTCCCTTCCAGTAAAATGTGATCTACCGCACATATACCTCTTCACAGACCGAAGCGAATGTCTAAGCTTAGTAGGCAACCGGATAAAACCAGACCCGAGACAACGCTAACCGGAGGTCCTGACCACCATGTTCAACCAGAATATACGCACTGTAGAGACCGTAGAGTTCGATATAGAACAAGAACTTCTCTACGAAATCGATCCCTGCGAGTTAAAACTGGATGAAATGCTCGAGGCGGAGCCGGAACCTGAAATGATTGAAGGGCTGCCCGCATCCGATGCGCTCACCCCTGCCGATCGCTACCTTGAGCTCTTTGAGCATGTGCAGTCGACGCGACTGTTTGCCGACAGCAAAACTTTCCCCGACTGCGCACCAAAAATGGATCCGCTCGATATCCTCATCCGCTACCGTAAGGTAAGACGTCACCGGGACTTCAATCTGCGCCAGTTTGTGGAGAATCACTTCTGGCTGCCGGAAGTCCTGTCGAGCGAGTATGTTTCCGATCCGTCCCTCTCGCTCAAGGAACATATCGACAACCTGTGGCCGGTGCTGACCCGTGAGCCGCAGGATCACATCCCCTGGTCGTCGCTGCTGGCGCTGCCGCAGGCCTATATTGTGCCCGGCGGGCGATTCAGCGAAACCTACTACTGGGACTCCTATTTCACCATGCTGGGGCTGGCCGAAAGCGGACGCCACGACATGCTTAAGTGCATGGCGGACAACTTTGCGTGGATGATTGAACGCTACGGCCATATTCCCAATGGCAACCGTACCTACTATCTGAGCCGCTCTCAGCCGCCGGTGTTTGCCCTGATGGTTGAGCTGTTTGAAGAGGACGGCGTGCGCGGCGCCAAGCGCTATCTGGATCACCTGAAAATGGAGTATGCCTTCTGGATGGACGGCGCGGAGTCGCTGCTGCTCAACCAGGCCTACCGCAGCGCGGTGCGCATGCCGGATGGCTCTCTGCTTAACCGCTACTGGGATGACCGCGACACTCCGCGGGACGAATCCTGGATAGAGGACGTTGAAACCGCCCGCCACTCCGGTCGTCCGCCTAACGAGGTTTATCGCGATCTGCGCGCCGGGGCCGCTTCCGGCTGGGACTACTCCTCGCGCTGGCTGCGGGATCCGAGCCGGCTGGCGAGTATTCGCACCACCCAGTTTATCCCAATCGATCTCAACGCCTTCCTGTTCAAGCTGGAGAGCGCCATCGCCAATATCTCGGCCTCGAAGGGGGACAAAGAGACGGCAGAGATCTTCCGCCAGAAGGCGAGCGATCGTCGCGCGGCGGTAAACCGCTATTTGTGGGATGAGGAAAACGGCTGCTATCGCGATTACGACTGGCGCCGGGAGGCACTGGCGCTCTTTTCTGCCGCCAGCATTGTGCCGCTGTACGTCGGTATGGCCACCCACGAGCAGGCTGAACGTCTGTCGGATGCCGTAAAAGCCCGCCTGCTGACGCCGGGCGGTATTCTGGCTACCGAGTACGAAACCGGCGAGCAGTGGGATAAACCCAACGGCTGGGCGCCATTGCAGTGGATGGCAATCCAGGGCTTCAAGCAGTACGGCAACGACTCGCTGGGGGATGAAATCGCCTGGAGCTGGCTGCAGACGGTTAACCATTTCTACAAGACGCACTACAAGCTGATTGAGAAGTACCATATCGCCAGCAGCCAGCCTCGCGAAGGGGGCGGGGGTGAGTACCCCCTGCAGGACGGGTTTGGCTGGACCAACGGCGTGGTTCGCCGCCTGATTGGCCTGTACGGGGAGCCGTAGCTCCCCGACCTATCAGCGAATCACTTCATAAATGGCCGTCTGGATCGACTGCCATTTTTTAGTGCTTTCGTTCGGCTGCGCTTGTGCCCGCCGCTTCGCCTGATCCATCTCGCGTCGCTGACGTTCTACCACCGCCGGGACGGTACAAAATGCCTGGAGATACTCCTTACGCAGGCCCGTCAGCGGCTGCCCTGCTGACATCGCATGGCCGAGGTTGGTAATAAACTGCCGACAGGGCTTTGGCTGCGCCATTTGCAGACGATAGCGCATCAGGACCTCCAGCACCTCGCGATGGCCGACGGAGAGCGCATGCTCCGTCCAGGAGAGTTTCCAGTTCATCCCCGCTTTCAGGAACAACAGTGCCACCCGGGTATCGTTGCGGTCTATCGCCGCGCGGAAGTTATTCTCATCCCAGGTGACACCCATCCGCGTCAGCGTTTCGCGGGAGGAAGGCGTCTCGCGCATCTCTTCCACCACTGCCTTCACGGGCGCTACGGTACTGGCCGCCTGGGTCGGGGCGCTGCTTTCAATTAACAGCCAGGTGCCCATCATCATCATCCCCATCACCATGACCCCAACCGCGCCCCATAGCACGACGGAAATCAGGTAATCGCGCTGCTCCGGAGTGCGCGCAGGCCGACGGTTCGGTTTATCAATGGTATCGCGCACCTCAAAAATATCGTCGCCAGTGGCTTTATTTTTTTTGCGCGCGTTCTCCCAGAAGAGATTCAGCTCGTGAACGCCTTCAGCCATCAGCCCGGCCGGGTTGACGGCGGTGCGGCCCTCTTCAAATGCCCGCTGCACGGGACCGGCGATCTGGGCATAGTAGTTATCCAGCAGCAACGTCTGCGCTGAGGTCAGCGGCTGGCTGGCAATGATGTTGTTGCGGATCAGGCGGATATCATCAAGAAAGGACTGGAGCGTTTTACGCGGCTCCACCATCAGCGTCAGCAGAGACGGATCGCTGAACAGCGCCGAGTAGGAGCGGGAATACTCTTTTTTATCCACCAGCATCAGGGCCAGCTCGCTGAACATCATGCCGCCGAGTGCGTCATTACGTTCCCCCTGCCGCAGCCAGCCGCGCACCCGATCGGCGCTGAACAGGGTTTTCAGGTGATTATTCAGGCGCGTCGGATCCGGCCACGCCTGCATAATCAGCCCTTTAATCATCAGCTCCAGCGCCCGCACCTGCTTTTGTGCGTGCTGCTGACGTAGCTCATCGCTGGGGCCCATTTCCGTACTGTAGGTCAGCAGCGGCTGCTGCAAACGCAAATGTTCAAGCGCCGTCACAAAGCGCGTCGCGGCGATCAGCTGGTTGTCGCTTACATCCTGTCCACTTTCATACTGCGGCACTCGCTGCTGTAACAGCCGCAACTGTAAGGTGAACTGCGACAGTTCCGCATCGTTCAGGTTGAGCTGCTTTGCCACCCTCGCCCAGCCCCCCAGCGCCAGCCTGGCGGAATCGAGCTGCTCAAGGAACCAACGGGGATCTTTGCCTTCGGCAACGTGCACCTTTAACAGGAGCAGAATTTCCACGGAGGCCTGACGAATAATTCCCAGACAGCGTTCGAACTGCTCGCGGATCAGGTGCGATTTACTGAGGGTCATCATTTTCCTTTACGTGCTGCGCACATATGCAGAGGCAGCTGTCGGAGAGCGGTCTTTTTTCAAGTGGTTATACCAGATTAAACATAACCGATAACGGTCACTATTTCAGTGATAATGTTAAAATCATTTACAAAAGTTCCGGAGACCTGGCATGCCTGTATTGCACACCCCGCGTTTAACCTGCTCCCCGCTACAGGAAGGAGACTGGCCCTTTTTTCTCTCGCTTCAGCAGCACCCCGATGTGATGCGCTACGTGGCCGAAGCCCGCCCGGAGGAGGCCATTCGCGAGGCTTTTGATGCGCGTCTGCCGGCATGGTCGCCGGGCAGCGATCGCTGGCTGTGCCTGGTGGTGCGCGATAATACCAGCCAGATGCCGCTCGGGGTCACCGGGTATATTCATCATGATGAGGATTGCGCCGAAGTGGGATTCTTGTTTGCTCCCCTGGCCCAGGGAAAAGGCTACGGCTTTGAGTCCTTACAGGCGGTGTGCGATTACGCCTTCGGCCAGGGAGGCATTCGCCGCTTAACCGCCACGGTAACGGCAGGCAATGTGGCCTCGAAACGCCTGCTGGAAAAAGTGGGGTTTGTGCTGGAAGGGGAACTGCGCGAAAGCTACTGGCTGGCAGGCCAGTGGCACAACGACTGGCTGTTTGGGCTGTTAAAGAAAGAGTACCGCTAAGGGTGCCGTGGGGATCCCTCCCCGGCACCAGGTTACAGAAACATTCCCCCGGAGAGTTCAATCCGCTGCGCATTCATCCAGCCAAGCTCGTCGCTAAGCAGGGCCGCAATTGCATCGCCAATGTCGTCCGGCAGCCCGACGCGCCCCAGCGCCGTCTGTGAAGCAATGTGCTGGTTCAACTCCTTGTTATCGCGCACGCGCCCGCCGCCAAAGTCAGTTTCAATGGCGCCGGGAGCAATAATATTGGCCGTGATCCCACGCGCCCCCAGCTCTTTTGCCTGATAGCGGGTAAGCACTTCCATCGCCCCTTTCATCGCCGCGTAGGTGCTCGAGCCCGGCAGAGTGAAACGTGCCAGACCGGAGGAGACATTCAGGATCCGCCCGCCGTTTTTTATCAAGGGTAACAGGCACTGCGTCAGGAAGAAGGGGCCCTTGAAATGGATGTTCATCACCTCATCAAACTGCGCTTCGGTGGTCTCAACATAAGGGGCGTATAAACCCACGCCTGCGTTGTTCAACAAATAATCGAAGCTGTTGCGCTGCCATACCGAATGCAATGTTTCCCTCACCTGTCCGGTAAAGGCGTCGAAGCTGGCAACTTCCCCGACGTTCAGCTGCAATGCCGCCGCCTTTACCCCTTTTAGCTCAATTTCGCGCACAACTTCGAGCGCCTCCTGCTGGCTACGGTTCCAGGTCAGGAGGATCCCGACACCTTTGTCTGCCAGCTTCAGCGCCGCGTTTTTACCGAGCCCGCGGCTGCCGCCAGTCACTAATGCAATACGTTCAGTCATAAGAAACCTCGTTTCGGCTGTGGTGGTGATTGAGAAAGAGCTTATTAGGTGATAGAAAATCAATAAATATGGCTAGCAACGCTTCACTGTTTCATATCCAACAACAATGAGTGCTCCCTATGGATAAAATTCAGGCAATGCAGTTGTTCATTCGCGTCGCTGAACTGGAGAGTTTTTCCCGGGCAGCAGACTCACTGGGCCTTCCTAAAGGTAGCGTATCCCGTCAGATCCAGGCCCTGGAGAACGGGCTTGGCACCCGACTGCTGCACCGCACCACGCGGCGCGTCAGTCTGACTCAGGACGGAATGGTCTATTACGAGCGGGCCAAAGATCTGCTGACCAACATGGATGAACTGGATGGTCTTTTTTTGCACGACCCTGCCAGCGTCAGCGGAAGATTGCGGGTGGATATGCCCGTAAGCGTTGCGCGAAATTTAGTCATCCCTCGCCTGCCGCTTTTTCTACAACAGTATCCCGGCATAGAACTGGAGCTGAGCAGCAGCGACCGGCTGGTGGATGTGGTGCGGGAAGGGTTCGACTGCGTGGTGCGCGTTGGCACCCTGAAGGATTCCGGCTTAATTGCCCGACCGCTTGGCAGGCTGTCGGTAATCAACTGCGCCAGCCCCGATTATCTGTCGCGTTTCGGCTATCCCGACGGGCTGGAGGATTTAGCCTCCCATGCGGTGGTGCACTACGCGGCGCACCCTGGCACCCGGTCACAGGGTTTCGAATACTACGACGGCGAGGCGAGCCACTGGGTTAAAACCGGCGGCGTGTTGACGGTCAACACTACCGAGACTTATAACGCTTCGGCACTCGCCGGGCTGGGGATTATTCAGGCACCGCGGGTAGGCGTGCGTGACGCGCTGCGCACCAAAAAGCTGCTGGAGATCCTGCCGCAGTACCGCGCCCGACCGATGCCGGTGTCGCTCATCTATCCCCACCGCCGCAACCTCTCCCGCCGGGTGCATCTGTTTATGGCCTGGCTCACGGATATCATGAAAGCGTACGTTGACTGAGTGCAGGCTATAATTTTAAGGACCTCCCGCTAATCAATAAGGAAAGTGCGCGTGACGCCGGAAAATAGTGAGCAACGCCCCACCCATGATCTGGACTTCGAACCGATTAAAAAACTGGAAAACAGCCCGCCTCCGCCGGCTGAACCTAAAGTCACCTCTATACGTAAAACGGGGAGCCTGCTGGACAAAGCGAAGGACGCCTTCCAGCTGATTCAGCAGCAGCCGGTCATTGCCCACCTGCTGCGTGCCACCGAGCGGTTTAACGATCGACTGGGCAATCAGTTTGGCGCGGCGATCACCTACTTCTCATTTTTGTCGATGATCCCCATCCTGATGCTCTCTTTTGCCGCGGCGGGTTTCATTCTGGTGTCGCACCCGACCCTGCTGCAGGACATCTTCGGTAAAATTCTGCAGAACGTCAGCGATCCAACGCTGGCGGCCACCCTGAAAAGCACCATCAGCACCGCCGTACAGCAGCGTACCACCGTGGGGATTGTCGGGCTGTTTGTGGCGCTCTACTCCGGCATTAACTGGATGGGCAACCTGCGGGAAGCGATCCGCGCCCAGTCGCGTGACGTCTGGGAGCGTAAACCGCAGGATGAGGAGAAAATCTGGATCAAGTATTTCCGCGATTTCGTTTCGCTGATTGGCCTGCTGGTGGCGCTGATTATCACCCTCTCCATCACCTCTGCGGCAGGCGCAGCGCAGCAGATGATTATCTCTGCGCTTTATCTCGATACCATCGAGTGGCTGAAGCCCGTCTGGCATCTGGTGGGGCTGGCGATCTCGATGCTGGCGAACTATCTGCTGTTCTTCTGGATCTTCTGGCGTCTGCCGCGCCACCGGCCGCGGCGCAAAGCGCTGATCCGTGGCACCTTCATTGCCGCGATTGGTTTTGAGGTGATCAAAATTGTCATGACCTACACCCTTCCGTCGCTGGTGTCTTCTCCTTCCGGGGCGGCATTCGGCTCCGTGCTGGGGTTGATGGCCTTCTTCTACTTCTTCGCCAGGCTGACGCTGTTCTGCGCGGCGTGGATCGCCACCGCCCAGTACCCGGATGACCGGAGAATGCCCGGCAAAACACACCGTTAAGCACCTCATCGGGCTGGATAAGAACGCAATATTTCAGCCCGATTCATCATTTCAGCATATAAATCCAGCCTGTAACTTTTATTTAACCAAAAACCAGTTTTATCCTCTAAGTATTAATTTCTGTGAAGCATTTCATAGATGTGAATTTCCAGGTCTGAAAATTATTCACTTTTTGCCGGCTTTTTCGCCATTCGCTGCGTTTGTTACAGATTGAAATGTCGCTTTTGCTGTGCGTAATATGGCCTTTCGTTCGCCAAAAATAAGAAAAGTTTATGCAAGCCACAGCCACAACACTCAATTCAGAGCAGGAAAACGCCCCGGTTAACTCGCGCAATAAAGTCGTCGTCGCATCGCTGATTGGCACCGCCATCGAATTCTTCGACTTCTATATTTACGCGACCGCTGCGGTCATCGTTTTCCCGCATATCTTCTTCCCGCAGGGCGACCCGACGGCGGCTACCCTGCAGTCGCTGGCGACCTTCGCCATCGCCTTTATCGCACGTCCTATTGGTTCAGCGCTGTTCGGCCACTTCGGCGATCGCGTCGGGCGTAAGGTGACGCTGGTCGCCTCGCTGCTGACCATGGGGATCTCTACTGTCGCCATCGGCTTGCTGCCGACCTACGAAACCATCGGTATTCTGGCTCCGCTGCTGCTGGCGCTGGCCCGTTTTGGTCAGGGTCTGGGTCTGGGCGGTGAATGGGGCGGCGCGGCACTGCTGGCCACCGAGAATGCGCCACCGCGCAAGCGCGCGCTGTACGGCTCCTTCCCGCAGCTGGGCGCGCCGATTGGCTTCTTCTTTGCCAACGGCACCTTCCTGCTGCTCTCCTGGCTGCTGACCGACGAGCAGTTCATGACCTGGGGCTGGCGTATTCCGTTTATCTTCTCGGCGGTGCTGGTGCTGATCGGCCTGTATGTGCGCGTCTCCCTGCATGAGACCCCGGTGTTCGCCAAAGTGGCCGCCGCGAAGAAACAGGTAAAAATCCCGCTCGGCACGCTGCTGACCAAACACGTCCGCGTGACGGTGCTCGGTACCTTCATCATGCTGGCGACCTATACGCTGTTCTACATCATGACCGTCTACTCCATGACCTTCAGTACCACCGCTGCGCCTGTGGGTCTGGGTCTGCCGCGTAACGAAGTGCTGTGGATGCTGATGATGGCGGTGATTGGTTTTGGCGTGATGGTGCCGATTGCCGGGCTGCTGGCTGACCGCTTTGGTCGTCGCCCGAGCATGATCGTTATCACTTCATTGATCATTCTGTTTGCGCTGTTCGTCTTCCCGCCGCTGCTGGGTTCCGGTAACCCGGCGCTGGTGATGGCTTATCTGCTGATTGGTCTGAGCCTGATGGGACTGACGTTCGGTCCGATGGGCGCGCTGCTGCCAGAGCTGTTTCCGACCGAAGTACGTTATACCGGAGCGTCATTCTCCTATAACGTCTCCTCGATTCTGGGGGCCTCTGTAGCGCCGTATATCGCCACCTGGCTGCAGGCGAACTACGGTCTGGCGTATGTCGGGTTCTACCTGGCGGCAATGGCGGCGCTGACGCTGATTGCCCTGCTGCTGACCCACGAGACCCGCCATCAATCATTGTAATTCAAACTACCCTCTCCCAAAGGGAGAGGGTGAATAACACCCAGGCCCGGCAAGCAATACGCCGCCGGGCAAATCCCCGCTCTATTTCTTCATCTGCGACAGAATCACCTGACACTGATTGGCCTGCCCCTCTGACGGGGAAATGAGCGCCAGCAGTGCTGCCGCTGGCGTCACCAGCGTTGCCAGCGCCGCAGCCACCGCACCACGCGCAATCAACGGTCCCGCCTTCACTCCCGCATCCGGATCTTTAAAGCTACCGCGTACGTACAACGGCGAGCGCAGCGTCACGATGCGAATGCCTTTACTTTCAGGGTTAATCGTCAGATCCAGCTGCTCAGAAGCCATGCTGGCCGTGCCGGTAATGTTGATCACCGCATTTTCAGTATCAAAAGCAAAAATCTGCGGACGGGCAACGCCGTTGACCAGGTCGATATTGGCCGCCGCACAGTTGACCCTCACCTCATCGTCACCAAAAATCTGCCCGACCAGGAAGTTGCCAACGTTAAGCCCGAGGATCTCCATCAGGTTGCGGCTGACCAGCCCATCGTTCATCAGCAGCTTCAGGTTACCGTTACCGTTGCCCAGCAGGGCCGCCACGGAGTTACCCGTGCCACGGATGGTCGCATCGCCGTTCATCTCCCCGAGGGTTTTTTGCATCAGCTCCACATCGGGCATCAGCTGTTTAAGCTTCAGCCGGCGGGCCTGGATCTCCGCCTGGCCGCGCATCGGTTTCTTGTCACCTTCCAGCTTGATGTTGGCCGAGATCGTCCCGCCCGCCATGCCAAATTTCAGCGGCTTCAGCTGCAGGTCAGCATTTTTGAGAATGATATGGGTCGAGAGATCGCTGAGCGGCAGGCTGCTGCCGTGCTCGATTCGACGCCCCTTGAAGCGCACGTCGGCATCCATCACATCCCATTTATCGGTTTCGAAGCGGTCGTTAGGCAGCACTTTCCCTGACGGCGGTGCCTCCTTTCTCACCTTCTGCGCCTTGGTGCCTTTGCCGGAGTCAACGCCAATCAGCGGCCCCAGATCGGCCAGCCTCAGCTGCCGGGACTCCATGTCGCCTTCCAGCTTCGGCCGTGGTTTACCGGTGCTGTAGGTCAGCGAGCCATGAATATCGCTGTCACCGATCCGGCCATTGAAGTCGCGGTAGTCATAGACGGACGATTTTTCAGGGTCGATTTTTGCCACCAGATGGCCGTCGGTTTCAAACGGTGGTGTATCCGGGAGCAGTACCCCGGTCAGTTCGTACAGTTCGCCCAGCGAATCCCCGGAGAATTTGAGGCGCAGATCGACCCCGCCCATCTTCATGGGATCGCTCACCGTGCCGACAAAGGCCACCCGGGTGTTGCCGGAGCGGAAATCGGCCTGCACCGGGAAGGGAGTGCCTTCGCTGCGCAGGGCCAGCATGCCGCCAATTTTGCCGCTACCTTTCAGAGGCTGATCGTTGTAACGCCCCTCGGCTTTCAGGCCAAAGACGTAATCGCCCACTTTGCCTTTATCATCTTTGCCCTTCGCGCCGGTGACTTCGCTAAAAGGCAGCGCTTTACCCAGCGGATCGACGAAGATTTCGAGGTTGGCTTTGCTCACCGTATCGTCAATGGTGACGCGCCCGCGATCGAAAATAATGTTGTCGAGACGGAACGACCAGGACGAGGGTTTAGCTGCGGCCTCTTTGTCTTTGCTATCGGCAAAATCAAAGGTCCAGTTGTTGGTCTTTTCCGACAGGCGGATCAGCCGGGCATCGGGCTTCTGGAGTTTGATCCACGGCAGATAGACCGTTTTGGTCAGCAGCGACAGCGGGGCCAGCGTGGCTTCGACGCGCGGCAGATGCACCATAGTGATTTCAGGAATATCGGGTGGGTTGCCGAGAATAACGTCGTCGGCATGCACGTGTGGCCATGGGACCCAGCTGCGCCAGCCCGTTTCGCCCTTCTGGCGCTCCCATACAACGCCCAGATCGCCGCGAATGGCGAATGGACGGTTGAGTTCAGTCGAGACTTTCTGGTTGATGGTCGGTTTGAGGCGGTTCCAGTCAAATGTCGCGATCACGACAATAAGCACCACAATCAGCAACAAGAAGACCCCCCCGGACCAGGTGATAATCTTCGCTGTTTTTGTCATCCCATATTTCCCTTTTTACCTTGCCAGTCATGAATATAGTTCAGACAAGCAAAAAAGGGGCGGCAGCGTCCGGTAATAACGCGTTAACCACGCGCTATTATGGGAAGCAGCCAGGGATTACAGAGTGATGATAACGTTGTCGAGCGTCTCCATCGGTACCGGACGGGAAAGGAAATAGCCCTGCGCGGCGGCGGCGGGTGAGTTTTGCACATCGCGCCACTCTTCCAGCGTCTCGACACCTTCGACAATCACGCCCTGGCAGTAGCGGTTCATGAGCTGTAATAACAGCGTGAACAGGTTGCGGCCTTCCGGGGTCTGACGCAGCATAATGAACAGGTCCCGCGCCACTTTGATGTAGTCGTAACGCACTTCGCTCAGGGCGGAGAAGTTCGCCATGCCGGTGCCAAAGTCGTCCAGCCACAGGGGGCCAAATTCGCACATGGTGGCAAACGAGGAGTCCTGCGGCAGACGCACGTGCTCCACCAGCTCAAAGCGCAGCCACGGCAGCTGTTGAATCAGCTTCTGCAGGCTCTCATCCTGACGCACCGCCAGCAGGGTTGGACCATCAACGTTGACCGAGGCCAGAATGCTGTTGTCAGCGAAGAAGTCCTGTTTTGCCGTCAGCATGCTGAGCTGCTCTTCAAGGATATCCAGGCGGTGGCGCACCGGCAGTTCCGCAAAATAGCGATCCGGAGCGATCCGCTGTGCCGGGTTGGAGGGATGGGTCACGACGGTCAGGATCTCGATCGCCATCAGTTTACCGTCGGTGCGGTAAATGGGCTGATAAGTATAAGCACGCTGACATTGCAGCCAGTAGCGATGTTCCTGCAAGTTCTCAATACTTGCCTCAGGGATGCTCAGCAGCTGGATGTCCTGCCTTAACTTCATTTCAGATATCCTGTTGAATAGGGAAGAGCCTGTCGGGACTGGTCAAAGGATTATCGGCCCGGGCTAAGAGAACTTTATGTTCGGTTGCGGACGAATATTAAAATCTGGGATCTGAAACTTCCCCGAAACTTGTCCGGGTTCAAAAAAATAATGGAACGTCGTTTTAATACAGTTGACCGCTCCCGGGCTGCAGCGCACACTAGCGCTAATTTAACTGTTCAGGTTCACGACTATGTCTAAGAAAATTGCCGTGATCGGCGAATGTATGATCGAACTGTCCCAGAAAGGCGCGGAAGTGAACCGTGGCTTTGGTGGCGATACCTTAAACACCTCGGTGTATATTGCCCGTCAGGTTGATGCTGATGCGCTGGCGGTCAACTATGTGACTGCCCTGGGCACGGATAATTTCAGCCAGCAGATGCTGGACGCCTGGCAGAGTGAAAACGTTGATATCTCTCTGACCCAGCGGATGGAAAACCGCCTGCCGGGTCTTTATTACATTGAGACTGATAGCACCGGCGAGCGTACCTTCTACTACTGGCGTAACGAAGCCGCCGCCAAATTCTGGCTGGAGAGCGACAGCGCCGATCGCATCTGCGAAACGCTGGCCCACTTTGACTATCTCTACCTGAGCGGCATCAGCCTGGCGATCCTCAGCCCAAACAGCCGTGAAAAACTCTTCTCCCTGCTGCGCGAATGCCGCGCCAACGGCGGAAAGGTGATTTTCGACAATAACTACCGTCCACGCCTGTGGGCCAGCCGCGAAGAGACGCAGCAGGTTTATACCCGCATGCTTGAATGCACCGATATCGCCTTCTTAACCCTCGATGACGAAGATGCCCTGTGGGGCGAAAAGCCGGTTGATGAGGTGATCGCCCGTACTCAGGCTGCTGGTGTATCTGAATTCGTGATTAAGCGCGGGGCAGACTCCTGCCTGGTGGCGGTTGCCGGGGAAGCGGTTGTTGACGTGCCTGCGGTGAAGCTGGCGAAAGAGAAAGTGATTGATACCACCGCGGCGGGTGATTCCTTCAGCGCCGGTTATCTTGCGGTGCGTCTGACGGGCGGAACCCCGGAAGCGGCAGCGCAGCGCGGCCATCTGACCGCCAGCACGGTGATTCAGTATCGCGGCGCGATCATCCCGCGTGAGGCGATGCCTGCATAACTGCGGTCTGGAGCCCTCGTCCCAACCCTCTCCTTTAGTCCGAGGGAGCAAACATTAAAAAAGGCAACTTACGTTGCCTTTTTGCTTTTATTTCGCGGGTGCCATAATCCCATCCCACGTCGCCTGCAGATCCTTCATGTTGTATTCCGGCTCGCCTTTCGGCTGCATCAGAATCAGCGACATATCCTGTGAAAGCTGCTGACGCAGATCCTGGCTCAGCATCTCTGCGGTCAGGCTGTTAAGGAAGTCCTGACGCAGTTTCTGATACTGCTCCGGCGCGATATCCACCACCTGGTTTTGCAGCGAGCGAATACGCTGGCTGATCAGAATATCGGTATCGGTCCGGGCATAGGTGGCGAACAGTTTTTGCAGCTCGAGGTTTTTCTGCGCCACCAGCGCGTTGAACTCCTCTTCGCTCAGGCCGTTCTCACGCACCTTCGCCAGCTCTTTGGCGACCACCGCCATATTGGCGTTCAGCTTGTCGCCCGGCGACTCCACGTTAATGGCGCACTGGGCGCGCTGGAACAGCACCCGGCAATCAAAGCCCAGACCAATGTCTTTGGCGTTGTTCTTGCTCAGGGTTTGCTGAACGTGCCAGAACAGCGCCTCACGGGCTAAATCGGCGCGCCAGTAACGCAGCAGCGCGGCAGATTCGCGAATCGGCTGCCACGGGCTGTCCCACATAATAGAGAGTCGCTCCTGGCGCACGGCATCGGTCATGATGCTGACCGGCTCTGCACGCAGCGGCGACAGGGTGGGTACCGGCGCAGGGGTACTGCGTTTGCCCTTCAGCTCGCCAAAGGTTTTGCTGATCTGCTCGATCACCGAGCGGCTATCAATGTTGCCGACCACAATCAGGGTCATGGCGTCCGGGGTGTACCAGGTCTGGTAGAACGATTTGACCTGCTCGATATCAACCGGTTGTTTCAGCGGCTCCGCCGGATCGTGGCCCAGCAGCGCAGAGCCTTTCAGGCGATAGCGCCACCAGCCCTCTTTGGTATCCGCCGGCCAGGTCGCCACCATATCGCTGTTGCTCAGGGCATAATTCACGGTATCAGGCGTAATCGAGACGCTACCGGCGGTATCGGACAGCCAGGTCAACGCCTCTTTGAGCAGATCGTTACGGTTGTTTGGCAGGCTGAGGTTAAACATGGTGTAGTCATAGGAGACAACGGCAGGCGGCAAAGGACGCTTAGGGTCAATACCCTGTTGCCACAGTGAACGAACCTGTACGGCCTGCAGGCTGCCGCTTTGGGTCAGCGCCAGACGGGGAAGAAAATGGCTGAAACCGCTCTGTTGCGTACTCTCGGTCAGGGAGCCGGTATTGACGGAAAGGCGGATTTCAATGCGGTCGCTGGGGCGTTGTGGTGTGGCTAAAACCTGCCACTGAAAACCGTTCGCCAGCGTACCCTGTTGCCAGGCCGGGTCCGGCTGGAGCGCGTCAGCCTGCACGTAACTGGCTGCTGCCATCATGAGCAAACCGCCGGTTAAGAGTCGAATTTTTGTGCCCTGCATGTGAACCCCTGATCAACATTCCTGGTTATAAAGAGTGCCACACGCCCTGTCGCACTCTAAAGATGATGTTCAAAACACTCCGATTAGACCGCGCGTGAAGCGAAACGTCACGGCAAGAAGTGAAATATACCCGAAATAAATCTTGTCCGATTATGACAAGTATTCAGGGCCATTATGCGCAGGAGCCCGCACCCCGACAAGGGAATGCGGGCCAGAGAGAAGATTTTAGGAGGACAAACCCTGTGTTTTGCCGTCTGGCGCACGATTATTCAGCGTATCGTCGAGTTTTTTGTGGTCCAGCTCTTTCACCCACTTCGCCACCACGATGGTCGCCACGCCGTTACCCACCAGGTTGGTCAGCGCGCGGGCTTCAGACATAAAGCGGTCAATACCGAGGATCAGCGCCAGCCCGGCTACCGGCAGGTGCCCTACCGCAGAGATGGTGGCTGCCAGCACGATAAAGCCGCTGCCCGTCACCCCTGCTGCGCCTTTCGAGGAGAGCAGAAGCACCACCAGCAGCGTGATCTGATGGAAGATATCCATATGGCTGTTGGTGGCCTGAGCGATAAACACCGCCGCCATCGTCAGGTAGATCGAGGTGCCATCAAGGTTAAAGGAGTAACCGGTCGGGATAACCAGCCCCACCACCGATTTACGACAGCCCAGCTTCTCCATCTTGTCGAGCATGCGCGGCAAAGCCGATTCGGACGAAGAAGTACCCAGCACGATCAGCAGCTCTTCACGAATATAGCGGATGAACTTAAAGATGTTGAAGCCTGTGGCACGCGCAATACTGCCCAGCACCACCACCACAAACAGGATACAGGTAATATAGAAGCAGATGATCAGCTGGCCGAGCTGTACCAGGGTGCCAACGCCATATTTGCCGATGGTAAAGGCCATCGCCCCGAAGGCTCCGATCGGTGCCAGGCGCATAATCATGTTGATAATGCCGAAGATGACCTGCGAGAAGCTTTCAATCACGTTGAAAATCAGCTGGCCTTTGCTGCCGAGGCGATGCAGAGCAAAGCCAAACATCACGGCGAACAACAGCACCTGCAGGATGTTGCCGCTGGCGAAGGCGCCAATCACGCTGCCGGGGATCACATCCAGCAGGAAGGCGACCACGCCCTGATCCTTCGCCTGCTCGGCGTAGACCGCCACCGCTTTCGCATCCAGCGTCGAGGGGTCAACGTTCATACCCGCGCCAGGCTGAACCACGTTCACAATGATCAGGCCGATGATCAGCGCGAGGGTGCTGACCACTTCAAAATAGAGAAGCGCAACCGCACCCGTGCGGCCCACGGCTTTCATGCTTTCCATGCCTGCGATGCCGGTCACGACGGTACAGAATATAACCGGAGCGATCACCATCTTAATCAGCTTAACGAAGGCATCGCCAAGCGGTTTCATTTGGGCGCCTAATTCAGGGTAGTAATGGCCAAGCAGAATACCGATGGCGATGGCGGTTAAGACCTGAAAATAAAGACTTCTGAAGAGAGAGGTTTTCATAAGATGTCCTTGGGAAGAAAAACCGCAGGCAGTGTAGGGTTACTGCTCACCTGCGGCCTTAAAATAGCACCCAATAATCAGGACAAATAGAAGCTCAGGCTGAATTTGAAACACAAATGTTAAGAAACTTGAGCTGGCTCGCACAAGCCAGCAACATTTCATTCAACTGTGTGATTGTCATTCTGGTGAAGATAACGGCTTTCAAAAACATCGCCTGGAACGGCTTTAGCAAACAAAAATCCCTGTCCGCACTCCACCCCGGCATCAGCCAACCAGCGTCGCTGAGCGTCGGTCTCGACACCCTCGGCGATAATCTCCAGCTTCAGGCTGTGCGCCATCTGGATAATCGCCTCCACCATGCTGCTGTCGTCAGGCAGCTCCTCGACAAAGGCCTTATCGATTTTCAGCACGTCTACCGGCAGGGTTTTCATATGCTGGAGTTGACGCAGCCCGGCGTACCCCATGCCAAAATCGTCCAGCGCAATGCGCACGCCGGCATTACGTAGCGGGCGGAGTATTGCCACGGCTTCGTTAGGATCGTCGATCCGACGGCTCTCGGTCACTTCCAGTATCAGGGTATCAGGCTGGATGCGGTAGCGACCGATCATCTCCAGCAGCTCCGGGACCATGTTCGGGTGCATCAGCTGTAATGCCGACAGGTTAACCGACAATGGCATCATTATTCCCCGCGACTGCCAGGCTGACAGCAAACGGCAGGACTCCTCCAGCACCCAGTGACCTACGGTCACAATCAGACCGCAGTTCTCAATGCGGTCGATCAGCCCTTCCGGGAGCTCCCAGCTGCCATCGGCCTGGCGCATCCGCAGCAGCGCTTCAGCGCTCCTTACCTTGCCGGTATGCAGATCCACCTGTGGCTGTAGCCAGATAGCGAAGTGGTTGTGGTCCAGCGCGGTCAGAATATCGTTCTCTTCTGAGAGCCGCTGCTGCGCCTTCTCCATCTGCTCCGGTTCGAAGAACTGGATCTGGTTCTTTCCTTTCTGCCGGGCAGTAAATGCGGCAGAGAATGCCCGGCGGTAGAGCTGCTCGCCGGTCAGGTTGCCGTTAAACATGGCGATGCCGATACTGGCGCTCGGGCGCAGCTGGATCCCCTGTACCGGCAACCGTTCATTGATAACGGTGAGTACTTGCTGACCTAGCGTAATGGCGTGCCACGGTTCTTTGACGCCATTGGCGATAATCACAAAGTCATAGGCGCTTACCTGGGTCAGCACCATCCGCGGTGCCAGTACGGATTTGAGCTTTTCGACCAGCGTCAGCAGCACCATTTCCCGCTGGCTCTCCTTCAGCACGCCAGCGGTGTCCTGCAGGGTCTCACAGGCCACCACCATCAGCGCGGTAGTCTGCTGGCGTTTCACCGCCTGCTCCAGCAACGCCATCAGAAATGCCTTGTTGGGCAGATCCGACACTGCAAAGCGGGTGGCGTTGTGGTTGATCTCTTCATGCTGGCGCATCATGCGCTGCTGGTTCAGATTGTAGCTGCGTACCAGCATGCCAATTTCGTCGTCATGATGCAGACGAGGGACGGGTAGCTGATGCCCGATCTGCTGCTGCGGCGAAAGGGTATCCAGCTCGCGGGCAATCCGGCGCAGCGGGTGGACGATCAGCCGGTTGATGCACCAGGTCAGCGCCACGGTGAGCATCAGCGTCAACAATAAGTAAGTGGTTACCAACGTTGAGACCCAACTGATCACGAATTTGTACATTCGCCAGGAGTCCGATTGCAGCACCAGATAGGCCAGCGGCTGCGGGTTCGCCGGACGCTGCAGGGAATAGACCGGCAGCGAGATTTGTACCGGCAGCTCAAACAGGCGCTTCACCATCACCGGTACCGGACGCTCCGGAATAAAGTTCATGCGCAGCGCCTGAAACTGATTGGGCAGCACCACATCGGCCTGGCTGACGACGCCTGCCGGCCTGATGCTCTTAATAATGGATTCCGCCTGGGGAATGTCGCCCTTAAGAATGGCCGCAGAAAGGGGCTCACGGATTGAGCGGGCAATACTTTCGAGTTGCGAAGCCGTGTTATAGCGATTCTGCTGAATGGCATGAAACAGCAAAATGACGCAAAAGACAAAAACAAACACCATAGTGACGGCAGTCACCATCGCCATTTGTTTGATAGTTAAAGAGCGGCTGACACGCAAAATGAATCTCCAGAAACGCGAAACGCAGGTTAATCAACTGTTACCCCGCTGCTTTCAGAGTATACCTTATCGTGATGTATTTAAGAGAGTGTAACCAACCGTTTAGGGATTATTCTGGTTCCCGCTCCGCACAGGGTGTGGAGCGGTTGTTCAGGCCGGTTACAGCCCCGTATAACGGGGGCTGCAGCCTGGTGCCTTATTCGGCGCTGCGCAGTGAAATCTCTCCACCTACCCAGGGTTTTATAACCCCATCCTGTTCCAGCAACAGTGCGCCCTGCTCGTTAATACCCCGCGAGGTGCCGTAGATCTCTTTATCGCCAATAATGAGCTTCACCGGACGGTGAACAAAATTATCCAGCTTCTCCCAGCGAGGCAGGAACGGCGTTAACCCTTCCTGTTCGAAGATTTTCAGCGAGTGACGCAGCTCATTGATGACCTGCACCGCCAGGACGTTACGATCGATGGCGATCCCCGCTTCCTGCAGGTTGATCCAGCCCTGATTGATATCGTCTGCCTGCACGTTACGCATCACCAGATTGATCCCGGCACCCATCACGATCTGCGCCGCATCACCGGTTTTACCCGTCAGTTCGACCAGAATGCCGGCCAGTTTGCGATCCTTAAGATAGAGATCGTTTGGCCACTTCACCCGCACGTCGTCAGCACCAAGGGATTGCAGGACCTCTGCCAGCACAATACCAATCACCAGGCTAAGACCGATGGCGGCAGCGGGCCCCTGCTCCAGACGCCAGTACATAGACAGGTAGAGGTTGGCGCCAAAAGGCGAAAACCATTTACGTCCCCGGCGACCGCGTCCGGCCTGCTGGTACTCAGCCACACAGCTGTCGCCTGACTTCAGTTCGTTGAGCCTGTTGAGCAGATACTGGTTGGTGGAATCAATCACCGGCAGAACGGCGACGCTGTTATCGACAATCTGACTGTGGATAAAGGCTTCATTCAACAGCTGAACCGGCTCCGGCAGGCTGTAGCCTTTGCCCGGCACGGTAAAGACATCCACACCCCAGTCGCGCAGGGTCTGAATATGCTTGTTTATGGCCGCACGGCTCATTCCCAGCTGTTCACCGAGCTGTTCACCGGAATGAAAATCGCCGTCGGCCAGAATGGCGATCAGCTTCAGGGGGACAGTATGGTCTTTCATGCAATGGTCTCCACCGCGTTCACTTCACCGTGATGCCCGATAAAGCGCACTTCCGGCTCCAGCCAGACATTGAACTTCTCACCCACGCGCTGACGCACCTGATGGGCCAGCTGCACGACGTCATCGCTGGTCGCATTATTTTCGTTGATAAGCACCAGCGCCTGCTGGCGATGTACCGCCGCGCCGCCAAAGGTGGTGCCTTTGAGCTGACACTGATCGATCAACCAGCCGGCAGCCAGCTTAACGCTGCCATCTGCCTGCGGATAGTGCGGCGCATTCGGCCATTGGGCAAGCAATGTTTGTGCATTTTCGGCGCCGATCACCGGGTTTTTAAAGAAACTCCCGGCATTACCATTCACTCTCGGATCGGGCAATTTGCTCATGCGCATCTGGCAAACTGCCGTAAAAATCTCTTTCGCGGTCACAGTAGCGGGATCCAGACGGGTTAAATCACCGTAGGAGAGAACCGGCTTCCAGTTTTTTGTCAGGCGCAGACCGACCGCGACGATGACATATTTGTCCTGATATTCATGTTTGAAAATGCTGTCGCGGTAGCCGAAACGGCATTCATCAGCTTGTAAACGACGTGCTTCACCGGTAGCCAGCTCGATACAGTCTACATATTCACAGACGTTTTTGAGTTCAATACCGTAGGCACCAATGTTCTGAATAGGGGATGAACCGGCACAGCCTGGGATCAGGGCAAGGTTTTCCAGCCCCGGCATGTTGTGTTCAAGGGTAAATTGCACCAGATCGTGCCAGTTTTCTCCGGCACCCACGTGCAGACGCCAGCATTCTTGCGTCTCCTCAACCGCGATCCCACGGATGCGGTTAACGATCACCGTGCCGGAAAAATCTTCCAGAAAGAGAACGTTACTGCCCTCGCCCAGAATAAGAACGGGTTGGTGGTGTTGCGTGGCATGATTCCATGCGGCCAGCAGCTGCTGCGCATCGTCGGCTCGCACGATCTGTCGGGCATTTCGGTCGATACCGAAGGTATTCCAGGGCTTAAGGGAGTGATTCATAGAGGCTATCCAGATGCAAAAACCGGGATAGTTTACCCCATCGGGGGATCATTGTCGGCTGGAATTGCCGGGCCAGGGGGTGTTGTAGGCGGGTAAGGCGCAGCCGCCCGGCGGGTTTTCCCGCCGCAACGCAAAAAGCCCATCCGTGAGGATGGGCTTTCGCGTGTTTGATGCCTGGCAGTTCCCTACTCTCGCATGGGGAGACCCCACACTACCATCGGCGCTACGGCGTTTCACTTCTGAGTTCGGCATGGGGTCAGGTGGGACCACCGCGCTACAGCCGCCAAGCAAATTCTGTTGTCACCCCACCCGCAGGCGCAGTGAATAATCTGTATCAGCTGAAAATCTCTCAAATCCGCCGAAACAGCTTCGGCGTTGTAAGGTTAAGCCTCACGGTTCATTAGTATCGGTTAGCTCAACGCATCGCTGCGCTTACACACCCGACCTATCAACGTCGTCGTCTTCAACGTTCCTTCAGGAGCCTTAAAGGCTCAGGGAGAACTCATCTCGGGGCAAGTTTCGTGCTTAGATGCTTTCAGCACTTATCTCTTCCGCATTTAGCTACCGGGCAGTGCCATTGGCATGACAACCCGAACACCAGTGATGCGTCCACTCCGGTCCTCTCGTACTAGGAGCAGCCCCCCTCAATTCTCCAGCGCCCACGGCAGATAGGGACCGAACTGTCTCACGACGTTCTAAACCCAGCTCGCGTACCACTTTAAACGGCGAACAGCCGTACCCTTGGGACCTACTTCAGCCCCAGGATGTGATGAGCCGACATCGAGGTGCCAAACACCGCCGTCGATATGAACTCTTGGGCGGTATCAGCCTGTTATCCCCGGAGTACCTTTTATCCGTTGAGCGATGGCCCTTCCATACAGAACCACCGGATCACTATGACCTGCTTTCGCACCTGCTCGAGCCGTCACTCTCGCAGTCAAGCTAGCTTATGCCATTGCACTAACCTCCTGATGTCCGACCAGGATTAGCTAACCTTCGTGCTCCTCCGTTACTCTTTAGGAGGAGACCGCCCCAGTCAAACTACCCACCAGACACTGTCCGCAACCCGGATTACGGGTCTACGTTAGAACACCAGCCATTAAAGGGTGGTATTTCAAGGATGGCTCCACGCAGACTGGCGTCCACGCTTCAAAGCCTCCCACCTATCCTACACATCAAGGACCAGTGTTCAGTGTCAAGCTATAGTAAAGGTTCACGGGGTCTTTCCGTCTTGCCGCGGGTACACTGCATCTTCACAGCGATTTCAATTTCACTGAGTCTCGGGTGGAGACAGCCTGGCCATCATTACGCCATTCGTGCAGGTCGGAACTTACCCGACAAGGAATTTCGCTACCTTAGGACCGTTATAGTTACGGCCGCCGTTTACCGGGGCTTCGATCAAGAGCTTCGCGTTGCCGCTAACCCCATCAATTAACCTTCCGGCACCGGGCAGGCGTCACACCGTATACGTCCACTTTCGTGTTTGCACAGTGCTGTGTTTTTAATAAACAGTTGCAGCCAGCTGGTATCTTCGACTGATTTCAGCTCCACCCGCAGGGGCTTCACCTACATATCAGCGTGCCTTCTCCCGAAGTTACGGCACCATTTTGCCTAGTTCCTTCACCCGAGTTCTCTCAAGCGCCTTGGTATTCTCTACCTGACCACCTGTGTCGGTTTGGGGTACGATTTGATGTTACCTGATGCTTAGAGGCTTTTCCTGGAAGCAGGGCATTTGTTGCTTCAGCACCGTAGTGCCTCGTCATCACACCTCAGCGTTAGTAAGGCTCCGGATTTACCTGGAACCTCCGCCTACATGCTTAAACCGGGACAACCGTCGCCCGGCCAACATAGCCTTCTCCGTCCCCCCTTCGCAGTAACACCGAGTACAGGAATATTAACCTGTTTCCCATCGACTACGCCTTTCGGCCTCGCCTTAGGGGTCGACTCACCCTGCCCCGATTAACGTTGGACAGGAACCCTTGGTCTTCCGGCGAGCGGGTTTTTCACCCGCTTTATCGTTACTTATGTCAGCATTCGCACTTCTGATACCTCCAGCATGCCTCACAGCACACCTTCGACGGCTTACAGAACGCTCCCCTACCCAACAACACATAGTGTCGCTGCCGCAGCTTCGGTGCATGGTTTAGCCCCGTTACATCTTCCGCGCAGGCCGACTCGACCAGTGAGCTATTACGCTTTCTTTAAATGATGGCTGCTTCTAAGCCAACATCCTGGCTGTCTGTGCCTTCCCACATCGTTTCCCACTTAACCATGACTTTGGGACCTTAGCTGGCGGTCTGGGTTGTTTCCCTCTTCACGACGGACGTTAGCACCCGCCGTGTGTCTCCCGTGATAACATTCTCCGGTATTCGCAGTTTGCATCGGGTTGGTAAGCCGGGATGGCCCCCTAGCCGAAACAGTGCTCTACCCCCGGAGATGAATTCACGAGGCGCTACCTAAATAGCTTTCGGGGAGAACCAGCTATCTCCCGGTTTGATTGGCCTTTCACCCCCAGCCACAGGTCATCCGCTAATTTTTCAACATTAGTCGGTTCGGTCCTCCAGTTAGTGTTACCCAACCTTCAACCTGCCCATGGCTAGATCACCGGGTTTCGGGTCTATACCCTGCAACTTAACGCCCAGTTAAGACTCGGTTTCCCTTCGGCTCCCCTATACGGTTAACCTTGCTACAGAATATAAGTCGCTGACCCATTATACAAAAGGTACGCAGTCACACCACAAGGGTGCTCCCACTGCTTGTACGTACACGGTTTCAGGTTCTTTTTCACTCCCCTCGCCGGGGTTCTTTTCGCCTTTCCCTCACGGTACTGGTTCACTATCGGTCAGTCAGGAGTATTTAGCCTTGGAGGATGGTCCCCCCATATTCAGACAGGATACCACGTGTCCCGCCCTACTCTTCGAACTCACAGTGCATGTATTTTTGTGTACGGGAGTATCACCCTGTACCCTGCGACTTTCCAGACGCTTCCACTAATACATACGCTGATTCAGGTTCTGGGCTGCTCCCCGTTCGCTCGCCGCTACTGGGGGAATCTCGGTTGATTTCTTTTCCTCAGGGTACTTAGATGTTTCAGTTCCCCTGGTTCGCTTCGTTAAGCTATGTATTCACTTAACGATAGTGTGTCGAAACACACTGGGTTTCCCCATTCGGAAATCGTCGGCTGTAACGGTTCATATCACCTTACCGACGCTTATCGCAGATTAGCACGTCCTTCATCGCCTCTGACTGCCTAGGCATCCACCGTGTACGCTTGGTCGCTTAACCTCACAACCCGAAGATGTTTCTTTCGATTCATCATCGACTTGCGAAAATTTGAGAGACTCTGACACACCGCTTATCTGCTCTTATTACGGAGAACAGACACGGCGTGTCGTTTCAATTTTCAGCTTGATCCAGATTTTTAAAGAGCAAAACTTCGCAGCGCACCTTCTCAGGTACACTCTGAAGTTTTCTTGTTGTCGCAGTAAAGGATGGTGGAGCTATGCGGGATCGAACCGCAGACCTCCTGCGTGCAAGGCAGGCGCTCTCCCAGCTGAGCTATAACCCCATCGCAAAATGCTAATCTCTGTACCGCTAATTCTTTCTGAGACAAGGCGTGGAATAACGAAGCATACTTAAGTATGTGAGTTATTCTGCAACGCAGTATCAGGAAGAATTTGGTAGGCCTGAGTGGACTTGAACCACCGACCTCACCCTTATCAGGGGTGCGCTCTAACCACCTGAGCTACAAGCCTGCAGAGATTTTTTACTGCTGTTTTTTCATCAGACAATCTGTGTGGACACTACAAAGGCAGGTTCTTTAAGGTAAGGAGGTGATCCAACCGCAGGTTCCCCTACGGTTACCTTGTTACGACTTCACCCCAGTCATGAATCACAAAGTGGTAAGCGCCCTCCCGAAGGTTAAGCTACCTACTTCTTTTGCAACCCACTCCCATGGTGTGACGGGCGGTGTGTACAAGGCCCGGGAACGTATTCACCGTAGCATTCTGATCTACGATTACTAGCGATTCCGACTTCATGGAGTCGAGTTGCAGACTCCAATCCGGACTACGACGCACTTTATGAGGTCCGCTTGCTCTCGCGAGGTCGCTTCTCTTTGTATGCGCCATTGTAGCACGTGTGTAGCCCTACTCGTAAGGGCCATGATGACTTGACGTCATCCCCACCTTCCTCCAGTTTATCACTGGCAGTCTCCTTTGAGTTCCCGGCCTAACCGCTGGCAACAAAGGATAAGGGTTGCGCTCGTTGCGGGACTTAACCCAACATTTCACAACACGAGCTGACGACAGCCATGCAGCACCTGTCTCAGAGTTCCCGAAGGCACCAAAGCATCTCTGCTAAGTTCTCTGGATGTCAAGAGTAGGTAAGGTTCTTCGCGTTGCATCGAATTAAACCACATGCTCCACCGCTTGTGCGGGCCCCCGTCAATTCATTTGAGTTTTAACCTTGCGGCCGTACTCCCCAGGCGGTCGACTTAACGCGTTAGCTCCGGAAGCCACTCCTCAAGGGAACAACCTCCAAGTCGACATCGTTTACGGCGTGGACTACCAGGGTATCTAATCCTGTTTGCTCCCCACGCTTTCGCACCTGAGCGTCAGTCTTTGTCCAGGGGGCCGCCTTCGCCACCGGTATTCCTCCAGATCTCTACGCATTTCACCGCTACACCTGGAATTCTACCCCCCTCTACAAGACTCTAGCCTGCCAGTTTCGAATGCAGTTCCCAGGTTGAGCCCGGGGATTTCACATCCGACTTGACAGACCGCCTGCGTGCGCTTTACGCCCAGTAATTCCGATTAACGCTTGCACCCTCCGTATTACCGCGGCTGCTGGCACGGAGTTAGCCGGTGCTTCTTCTGCGAGTAACGTCAATCGATGAGGTTATTAACCTCACCGCCTTCCTCCTCGCTGAAAGTACTTTACAACCCGAAGGCCTTCTTCATACACGCGGCATGGCTGCATCAGGCTTGCGCCCATTGTGCAATATTCCCCACTGCTGCCTCCCGTAGGAGTCTGGACCGTGTCTCAGTTCCAGTGTGGCTGGTCATCCTCTCAGACCAGCTAGGGATCGTCGCCTAGGTGAGCCGTTACCCCACCTACTAGCTAATCCCATCTGGGCACATCTGATGGCAAGAGGCCCGAAGGTCCCCCTCTTTGGTCTTGCGACGTTATGCGGTATTAGCTACCGTTTCCAGTAGTTATCCCCCTCCATCAGGCAGTTTCCCAGACATTACTCACCCGTCCGCCGCTCGTCACCCAGGGAGCAAGCTCCCCCGTGCTACCGCTCGACTTGCATGTGTTAGGCCTGCCGCCAGCGTTCAATCTGAGCCATGATCAAACTCTTCAATTTAAGTTTGATGCTCGTGAATTAAACTTCGTAATGAATTACGTATGTTCACTCAGAGACTTTGGTATTCATTTATTGTCCGAAGACATTAAGAATCCATGTCACTTTGAGTGCCCACACAGATTGTCTGATAAATTGTTAAAGAGCAGTGCAACGCGGCTTTCGCTCACCGTTGCGAGGTCCCGTATAATACGTTTTCCTCTTTCAGAGTCAAGCGATAATTTCACGCTTTTCCCTGCTGACCCGGCGGCTTGTTTGCCGTTGTTCCATGTCAGTGGAGGCGCATTATAGGGAGTTCTTCGGCGGTGACAAGCATAAATCTCAAAAAGTTTTTCGTTCGCTTACTTTTCAATCTTTACGTTTATTAAAGCCGCGGATTGCCGGTTAATTGTGCGATTTCCCGGGCAAAACTGGAGACCTGGGACCAGTCGGTGTAGACCACTTCTTTGCGTGTATCCGTTTCGCCGCCGGTCATCTTCATAATAAGACGGATCATAAAGCGATCGTACCAGCGATAGCGTGGGTAACGCAGGGCACCGGCAAAGACGGCACAGGCCGTTGGCTTCCAGGGCGAGTTCAGCAAAAACTTACGCGTGTAGCTGTTGGTCTGCGGGGTACGCTTTTCCGCTTTACGCGCCACCAGGTTCACGGAGAAGAAAGCGCCGGGCAGGCTGTTCAGCGTTGCCGTATGCTTTTTCACAAAGCGATCCACCGCCGGATGGAAATGGCCGTAGCGGATGGAGGCGCCGATCACCACCCGGTCATACTCCTGCCACGCAATCTCTTCGGTGCGGTTCAGGTTAATGACGTCGGCATAGATGCCCTGCTCTTTTAACTCAGAAGCCAGAAAAGCGGCAATCTCGCGCGTTTGCCCATCGCGTGTTGAAAATAGAATGAGTGTTTTCACAAATGGCTCCCTTTATTCGCGCCAGAATGTTGGCGTAAAGAGGACCAACAGCGTAAAGACCTCAAGACGCCCGAACAGCATGTTGGCAATCAGGATCCACTTCGCGGTCGGATTCATGCTGGCAAAGTTATCTGCGACCACGCCAAGGCCCGGTCCCAGGTTATTTAATGTAGCCACAACGGAGGCAAACGCCGAGAAGTCATCCACGCCCGTCGCGATAATCGCCAGCATGCTGACGATAAAGACCAGCGCGTAGGCGGAGAAGAAACCCCACACCGCTTCGAGAATACGTTCTGGCAGCGCACGGTTACCCAGCTTGATGCTGTAAACCGCATTCGGGTGCACCAGACGCTTAAGCTCACGGTTGCCCTGCTTAAACAGCAGCAGGATACGGATCACTTTTAACCCGCCCCCCGTCGACCCGGCGCAGCCGCCGATAAAGGCCGAACAGAGCAGCAGAACCGGCAGGAAGAGCGGCCAGCGCGCAATACTGTCGGTGGTAAAGCCTGCGGTCGTCGCCATTGACACCACCTGGAAGAAGGCCTGGTTCAGCGTAGTGACCGCCGAAGCATAGACATCGTGTAGCCACAGCACCAGGGTACAAATCACTACCAGCGTCAGCTGCACGCCGATAAACATGCGGAATTCCGGATCGCGCCAGTAGACCTTCAGGTTACGACCACTGAGTAAAGAGAAGTGCAGACCATAGTTACAGCCGGAGATGAGCAGGAAGACCGCAATAATGGTGTTGATGGTCGGGCTGTCAAAATAGCCGATGCTGGCATCATGGGTGGAGAACCCCCCAATCGCGATGGTGGCAAAGCTGTGGCCGATAGCATCAAAGGCCGGCATTCCGGCGAACCACAGCGCCAGCGCACAGGCGACGGTTAACAGCACATAGATGAGCCACAAGGTTTTGGCCGTCTCGGCGATACGCGGGCGCATCTTGTTATCTTTCAGCGGCCCCGGCATCTCTGCCCGGTAGAGCTGCATCCCCCCGACGCCCAGTATCGGCAGGATCGCCACGGCTAATACAATGATCCCCATCCCGCCGAACCATTGCAGCATCTGGCGATAAAAGAGGATGGCATGGGGCAGCGAGTCCAGCCCCACCAGCGTGGTGGCCCCGGTGGTGGTCAGCCCGGAAAAGGATTCAAAGAACGCATCGGTGATGGTCAGGTTGGGCTGTTCGGAAAAGATGAAGGGCAATGCCCCCACGCTGCCCAGCACGGTCCAGAACAGCACCACGATAAGGAAGCCTTCGCGGGATTTCAGCTCCCCCTTCTCACGACGGTTAGGCCACCACAGCAGGGAGCCAATCATCAGCGCGACGAAAAAAGTCTGCGTAAAGGCCCGGCCCGCACCATCCCGATAAATAAGCGCCACCAGTCCGGGGAGGATCATCGTCCCGGAAAAGAGTATGACCAGCAATCCAACGATTCGGGTTATGGCACGAAAATGCATCTCTGCCGCTTCCTTAGGTATTCAATAAGTAAGGTGGGGATTATTCTTCAATCGGCCGTAATTGCAACGAACCACGACTAAAATCAGCCAGTTTTGCTGAGAATACCGGAAGCGACGCCTGGGGTAGCGCCACACGCAATTGCACCGTCGCCTGGTAATCACTGTGCACAATCAGGCCCTGATACTGCTTCAGCAACGCTTCGATGCCGGATAACTGGGCGTAATCGCACAATAAAGTATATTCGGTAAGTGGCGTTTTGCGGATCGTTGTCAGTTGATTCAGCGCCTGCTGGACCCCGCCGCCATAGGCCTTGACCAGCCCACCCGTTCCTAATAATACGCCGCCGTAGTAACGCACCACGACGGCGGTGATTTCGCCCACGCCGCTGCCCATTAACTGAGAGAGCATTGGTTTGCCCGCCGTGCCCGCCGGTTCACCATCATCCGAGAACCCCAGCTTCTGTGAATCGTCGGGCGGCCCCGCTACCCACGCCACGCAGTGGTGGCGGGCGTCAGGATGTTCTGCCCGTACTGACTCAACAAAAGCCTTTGCCGCCTCCACGCCGTCGGTATGCGCCAGCAATGTGATGAAACGGCTTTTTTTGATCTCTTCCGTAAAGGTGACCGGCGCTGCCGGTATGAGCCAGCTCTCCATTACGCCAGCTTCAGATCTCGCGTCATGTTTTCAGTACCGTTTTCATGGATCACCACGTTATCTTCGATACGGATGCCACCAAACGGCTTCAGCGCCTCAATTTTCTGCCAGTTGAAGTGCTTGCTGAACTGCCCTTCGCGCCACGGCGCCAGCAGAGACTCAATGAAGTAGATGCCCGGCTCGATGGTCAGCACCATGCGCGGCTGCAGGATGCGGGTGCAGCGCAGGTAAGGATATTTGGACGGCGCTGCCAGATGGGTACCGGTGTCATCCTGCATAAAACCAGCGGTGTCGTGCACCTGCAGACCCAGCGGGTGGCCGATACCGTGCGGCATAAACGGCCCGGTCAGGTCGTTTTCCACCATCGCCTCTTCACTCATATCGCTGACGATCTGGTGCTTACGCAGCAGCTTCGCAATGCGCTGATGGAACTGGATGTGGTAATCCACATAGCTCACTCCGGCCTTCATGGTGGCGATCAGGGCCAGTTGCTCTTCATTGACGTCTTTGATCAGCTGAGCGAACTCGGTATCGCTGTTCCCGGCCCAGGTGCGGGTCAGGTCCGCGGCATAGCCGTTATATTCCGCACCGGCATCCAGCAGGAAGCTGCGCATTTCGGACGGCGCGCGGTGATCGAGTTTAGTGTAGTGCAGCACCGCCGCGTGCTCATTCAGCGCCACAATGTTGCTGTATGGCACGTCGGTGTCACGATGGCCGGTGGCCGTCAGGTAAGCCAGGTTAATGTCGAACTCGCTCATGCCGGACAGGAAGGCTTCGTGTGCCGCACGGTGGCCGTTGACCGCGGTTTTTTGCGCTTCACGCATGCACGCCAGCTCATAGTCGGTCTTATAGGAGCGGTAGTAGTGCAGATAGTCGATCACGCCTTTCGGGTTGATGTTATCTGCGGCGATTTCCAGACCGCGCGCACGTTCCGGTACCGGGCCAATATAGGCGATGTTGCCGCGGGCAGCAGGTAACTGGTTGCCAATACCGTCGGCTTTAGGCAGGGCAATCACCTCGATCTCTTCCGTCCAGAAGGAGGTCGGCAGCGGTTCAACGTTGTGCCAGTAATCCACCGGCAGATAGAACCACAGTTTCGGCTTGTTCACGCCGTCCACCAGCAACCAGCAATTGGGAACCTGGGTTACCGGCACCCAGGCTTTAAATTGCGGATTCACCTTGAAGGGATAAGCGTGATCGTCGAGAAAGACATTGAACAGCTCGCCTGAGTGGATGAGTAGGGCATCCAGCTTAAAGCGAGCCAGTACGTCGCGGGTACGTTCCTGTAACGTAACAATGTGATTTTTATACAGCGCGGCCAGTGAGTCCATCATTCTTCCTTTTGTTTTGACCTCAAGTCACCGCATCTTAGCACACCTCAGAAAGGCTGCGTGATCTCCGCCGATCGTGATCAGACCTACAATTATTTAATGAGTAATTTGCATTTCATTAACACAAATCCCACACTCCGAATCATCTGGTATGACCAGATCCAATTGCTGGATTCAGGAGACCGACATGCTCTACAAAGGCGACACCCTGTACGTAGACTGGCTGGAAGGTGGCATTGCCGAACTGGTGTTCGACGCCCCCGGCTCAGTGAATAAACTGGACACCGCAACCGTGGCCAGCCTTGGCCATGCGCTGGACGTGCTTGAAAAAGAGTCCGACTTAAAAGGTCTGCTGCTGCGTTCCGAAAAAGCGGCATTTATCGTCGGCGCAGACATCACCGAATTTCTCTCCCTGTTCCTGGTCCCCCAGGAGCAGCTGAGCCAGTGGCTGCATTTTGCCAACAGCGTCTTTAACCGTCTGGAAGATCTCCCTGTCCCGACGATCTCTGCGGTCAACGGCTATGCGCTCGGCGGCGGCTGCGAATGCGTGCTGGCGACCGATTACCGTCTCGCCACCCCTGATTTGCGCATCGGCCTGCCGGAAACCAAACTGGGCATTATGCCGGGCTTTGGCGGCTCGGTCCGTCTGCCGCGCCTGCTGGGTGCCGACAGCGCTCTCGAGATCATCGCTGCCGGTAAAGACGTCGGTGCCGACCAGGCGTTGAAACTCGGTCTGGTGGATGGCGTGGTTAAGCCTGAAAAACTGCATGAAGGAGCGCTGGCCATTCTGCGTCAGGCGATCAACGGCGACCTTGACTGGAAAGCGAAACGCCAGCCGAAGCTGGAGCCGCTGCACTTAAGTAAAATTGAAGCCACCATGAGTTTCACCATCGCCAAAGGCATGGTGATGCAGACGGCGGGTAAACACTATCCGGCGCCGATCACCGCGGTGAAAACCATCGAAGCCGCCGCACGTCTGGGCCGTGACGAAGCACTGAAATTAGAAAACCAAAGTTTCGTCCCACTGGCTCACACCAACGAAGCCCGCGCGCTGGTCGGTATTTTCCTCAATGACCAGTACGTGAAGGGTAAAGCGAAGCAGCTCACCAAAAACATCGAGACGCCAAAACAGGCGGCGGTGTTGGGCGCAGGCATTATGGGCGGCGGCATTGCCTACCAGTCGGCCTGGAAAGGCGTGCCGGTGGTGATGAAAGACATCAACGAGAAGTCGCTGACCCTGGGCATGACCGAAGCGGCCAAGCTGCTGAATAAACAGCTCGAACGCGGCAAAATCGACGGCCTGAAGCTCTCCGGGGTGATCTCCACTATTCATCCGACGCTGGAATATAGCGGCTTCGATCGCGTGGATGTGGTCGTCGAAGCGGTGGTCGAAAACCCGAAAGTGAAAAAAGCGGTACTGGCAGAAACCGAAGATAAAGTACGTCCGGACACCGTGCTGGCCTCCAACACCTCTACCATTCCAATCAGCGAACTGGCCAGCGTTCTCAAGCGCCCGGAAAACTTCTGCGGCATGCACTTCTTTAACCCGGTGCACCGTATGCCGCTGGTTGAAGTGATCCGCGGTGAAAAAACCTCTGACGAAACCCTCGCCAAAGTGGTGGCCTGGGCCAGCAAGATGGGCAAAACTCCGATTGTGGTGAACGACTGCCCGGGCTTCTTCGTTAACCGCGTGCTGTTCCCCTACTTTGCCGGTTTCAGTCAGCTGCTGCGCGACGGGGCGGATTTCCGCAAGATCGACAAAGTAATGGAAAAACAGTTTGGCTGGCCGATGGGCCCGGCGTATCTGCTGGATGTGGTCGGCATTGATACTGCGCATCACGCTCAGGCGGTGATGGCGGCAGGTTTCCCGCAGCGCATGCAGAAAGATTACCGCGATGCCATCGACGCCCTGTTTGAATCGAACCGCTACGGCCAGAAAAACGGCCTCGGCTTCTGGCGTTATAAAGAAGACAGCAAAGGCAAGCCGAAGAAAGAGGAAGACGCAGCCGTGGACAGCCTGCTGGCCGACGTCAGTCACGCGAAGCGCGATTTCAGCGACGAAGAGATTATCGCCCGCATGATGATCCCGATGGTCAACGAAGTGGTGAGCTGTCTCGAAGAGGGTATTATCGCCAGCCCGGCGGAAGCAGACATGGCGCTGGTGTACGGCCTGGGCTTCCCTCCGTTCCACGGCGGCGCGTTCCGCTGGCTGGATACGCTGGGCAGCGCCCGCTACCTGGATATGACGCAGCAGTATGAACATCTCGGCGCGCTTTATCAGGCTCCAGAAGGTCTGCGTACCAAAGCGCGTAATAACGAAGCGTACTATCCCCCGGTTGAGCCCGCCCGTCCGGTTGGCGCACTGAAAACGGCTTAAGGAGTCACAATGGAACAGGTTGTCATTGTCGATGCAATTCGCACCCCGATGGGCCGTTCGAAGGGCGGCGCATTTCGTAACGTGCGCGCGGAAGATCTCTCCGCACATTTAATGCGTAGCCTGCTGGCGCGCAACCCGGCTCTGGAAGCCACCGCGCTGGACGATATCTACTGGGGCTGCGTGCAGCAGACCCTGGAGCAGGGCTTTAACATCGCCCGTAACGCGGCGCTACTGGCGGAAATCCCGCATTCGGTACCGGCTGTCACCGTCAATCGCCTGTGCGGTTCATCGATGCAGGCCCTGCACGATGCGGTGCGTATGATCATGACCGGCGATGCGCAGGTGTGCATGATCGGCGGCGTGGAGCACATGGGCCACGTGCCGATGAACCACGGGGTCGATTTCCATCCCGGCATGAGCCGCACCGTAGCGAAAGCCGCGGGAATGATGGGGCTGACGGCAGAAATGCTCTCACGCCTGCACGGTATCAGCCGTGAAATGCAGGACGGCTTTGCCGCCCGCTCCCACGCCCGTGCCTGGGCCGCGACGCAGTCCGGCGCATTCAAGAATGAAATTCTGCCCACCGGCGGTCACGACGCTGACGGCGTGCTGAAGCAGTTCTATTTCGATGAAGTGATCCGCCCGGAAACTACCGTTGAGGCCCTCTCGACGCTGAAACCGGCCTTTGATCCGGTCACCGGTACCGTGACGGCGGGCAGCTCTTCTGCCCTGTCCGATGGTGCGGCGGCGATGCTGGTAATGAGCGAAAGCCGCGCCCGCGAGCTGGGCCTGACGCCGCGCGCGCGCATCCGCTCGATGGCGGTGGTGGGTTGCGATCCGTCAATCATGGGTTACGGCCCGGTGCCAGCCTCAAAGCTGGCGCTGAAAAAAGCCGGGCTTTCCGCCAGCGATATCGACCTCTTTGAGATGAACGAAGCTTTCGCCGCACAGATCCTGCCGTGTATTAAGGATCTGGGGCTGATGGATCAGATCGACGAGAAGATTAACCTCAACGGCGGCGCCATTGCGCTGGGTCACCCGCTGGGTTGTTCCGGGGCGCGTATCAGCACCACGCTGATTAACCTGATGGAACGCAAAGATGCCCAGTTTGGTCTGGCAACCATGTGCATCGGCCTGGGTCAGGGGATCGCGACGGTATTTGAAAGGGTGTAATCGAAGAATATTCCCCTAAATCATTCGCGTTGCATCGCGGCGGCAACTGCGCGAATCCCCGGGAGCATAGTTAACTATGTGACCGGGGTGAGCAAAGGCAGCCAACAAAGAGGCAGCGTGAATGATGACGGGGAAAGGTTTAGTTGCCGTTTTCCCGCCTGTCAGGGGCGGGTTTTTTTCGTCTCAAATAAACGCAAATGCGTCGCCAAACAGGCGATCTTCACGGGCGTTACGTTCGTTGCAGAACAGGTCCCGGGCAATTTTCGCCATCTCAAAACGACCGGCAATGTAGATATCGTGATTCACCAGCGTGCCATGATCCTGCAGCACCGCCGTTAACACGGTGCCGCTGCGACCGCGCCAACCCTCTTCCGGCTGTTCAACTACTGGCTCAACGCGCAGGTTCGGATGGGTCACGCTCAGCGCTTCCAGCTCAGACAGATCGTAGAGATGCTTCGCCTCGCGGCCACCCCAGTAGATGGTAATATCACGGTCCGGGTTACGCGCCAGCGCCGTCAGCAGGATGGAGCGCGCGTAGGAGAAACCGGTGCCGCCCGCAATCAGGATCAGCGGACGCTCTTCGTCATCACGCAGCCATGCTTCGCCGTGAGGAATATCAATCTCGATCTCATTCTCTTTCAGAATGCGATCCATGACTGCCATCGCATACAGGTTGAGCTCAGACGCCCCAATGTGCAGCTCGATAAACTCTTGCTCGTCCGGCGTCGAGGCCATTGAGAAAGGGCGCTTATCCCGCTCATCCATCACCACCATCAGATACTGGCCAGCGCGGAAGGAGAACGCCGATTCAGGTACTAAACGGACGCGATATACGGTGTCGGTGATAGCGTCTACCGAAGTCACTTTACAGCTTAAGGTTGTCATTCGCTCTCTCTGTCGGGAAGTCTATAGGGCATAACGGCGCATTCAGGCGTCTTTACCGTTATTCATTATGGCCAGTTCATCCCAGATCGCGTCAATTCGCGCAGTCACCTCAGGATCCTTTTTGATCGGACGACCCCATTCACGTTGGGTTTCGCCGGGCCATTTATTGGTGGCATCCAGTCCCATTTTTGAGCCAAGACCGGAAACCGGCGAGGCAAAATCCAGGTAATCTATCGGCGTGTTTTCCACTAACACGGTATCGCGTGCCGGATCCATACGGGTGGTAATGGCCCAGATCACGTCATTCCAGTCACGGGCGTTGACGTCATCATCGCAAACGATCACAAACTTGGTATACATAAACTGGCGCAGGAAAGACCATACGCCCATCATCACCCGTTTAGCGTGACCCGCATACTGCTTCTTAATGGTTACCACCGCCAGGCGATAGGAGCACCCTTCCGGCGGCAGATAGAAATCAACGATTTCCGGGAACTGCTTTTGCAGGATCGGCACAAACACTTCGTTCAGCGCCACGCCCAGCACCGCGGGTTCATCCGGCGGACGTCCGGTGTAGGTGGAGTGGTAAATGGCATCTTCACGCTGGGTAATGTGCGTCACGGTAAACACCGGGAAGCTGTCGATTTCGTTGTAATAGCCGGTGTGGTCGCCATACGGCCCTTCCGGTGCCATCTCACCCGCCTCAATGTAGCCTTCGAGCACGATTTCAGCGCTGGCAGGTACTTCCAGATCGTTCGAAACGCACTTCACCACTTCGGTTTTGGTGCCGCGCAGCAGTCCGGCAAAGGCGTATTCCGACAGGGTGTCCGGCACCGGCGTGACGGCACCGAGAATGGTGGCCGGATCGGCACCCAGCGCCACGGCGACCGGGAAGCGTTCGCCCGGATGGGCCGCGCACCACTCCTGAAAATCAAGCGCACCGCCGCGATGCGACAGCCAGCGCATAATCAATTTATTTTTACCGATCAGCTGCTGACGATAGATCCCAAGATTCTGCCGCTCTTTATGCGGCCCGCGCGTCACGGTCAGACCCCAGGTAATCAGCGGGGCGGCGTCTTCGGGCCAGCACTGCATGATCGGAATACGCGTCAGATCGACCGCATCGCCTTCCACGATTTTCTGCTGGCAGGGCGCGCCGCGCAGCCGTTTGGTCGGCATATTCAGGACTTGCTTAAACTGCGGCAGCTTATCGAAGAGATCGCGAAACCCTTTTGGCGGCTCAGGCTCTTTTAAAAAGGCCAGCAGCTTACCCACTTCACGCAACGCGCTGACATCCTCCTGCCCCATCCCCATCGCCACACGTTTTGGTGTGCCAAACAGGTTACAGAGCACCGGCATGGTGTAGCCTTTCGGATTTTCAAACAGGAGCGCTGGCCCACCCGCGCGGAGCGTGCGGTCGGCAATCTCTGTCATTTCCAGGTAAGGATCGACAGGAATTGTGATGCGTTTGAGTTCGCCCTGCTTTTCCAGCAGTTCCAGGAAGTCGCGTAGATCGTTGTATTTCATGCAGTTAGTCAAGCTCTCTCTGTAAGCGTTTCATTATACGGCGTAAGACTGCCTGATGCTGTATTTTTGTTAAATTAGCGTGAAGATTCACGGCTTCTTCTGGGTACGGCCATTATAATCAGCTTAGCGATCCCGCCAGGGTTTTGATATGCTTGCCGGCATAACAAGCGGAAAAGAGTCATTATGCAGGCCTGGTATTTACTGTATTGCAAGCGCGGACAACTTCAGCGTGCTCAGGAACATCTGGAACGCCAGGCAGTGAACTGTCTGACGCCAGCGATCACGCTGGAAAAAATGGTCCGTGGTAAACGCACAACCGTCAGTGAACCGCTGTTCCCTAACTATCTGTTTGTTGAATTCGACCCCGAAGTGATCCACACCACCACCATCAATGCGACGCGCGGTGTCAGCCACTTCGTACGCTTTGGCGCGCACCCGGCTACCGTGCCCTCTTCCGTGATCCACCAGCTCTCGGTCTACAAACAACCTGAAGGCATTACCGATCCCGATACCCCCTTCTCCGGCGACGATGTGGTGATCACCGAAGGGGCCTTTGAAGGGCTGGTAGCCATTTTCGCTGAGCCGGACGGTGAAGCCCGCTCCATGCTGCTGCTGAACTTACTGAATAAAGAAGTGAAGCAGAGCGTAAAAAATACCAGCTTCCGCAAAGTTTAAAAGTCGACGCCAAACAGACGACGTACGTTGTCATCCGTCTGCGCTGCCAGCCACTGCGCCTCTTCGCCGCGCCAGTGGGCGACCCGTTCCATGATATGTCCCAGATAAGCCGGTTCATTGCGTCGCGATGCCGGTTTTGGACGGAGATCGCGCGGCAGCAGATAAGGTGCATCAGTCTCAACCAACAGGCGTTCGGCAGGAATAACCGGCAGCAGCTCGCGCAGCTCAAGCCCGCGCCGTTCATCGCAGACCCAGCCGGTGATCCCCAGATACAAACCGCGATCCAGACAGGCTATCGCCTCCTCGCGCGTGCCGGTAAAACAGTGCAGCACCGCCCCGGGCAGTTTATCCAGCCAGGGCTCCAGCAGCGCCAGAAAACGGTCATGAGCGTCGCGGCAGTGCATAAACACCGGCATGCCCAGCTCCGCGGCTAATGCCAGCTGGGCACTAAAGGCATGCTCCTGCTCGGCGGGAGTAGAGAAGTTGCGATTAAAGTCGAGACCACACTCACCGATAGCCACCACCTCAGGGGATGCGGCTAAAGCCCGGAGTGCGCTGGCACTTTCCGCCGTCCAGTGGCTGCTGTCGTGCGGATGGACGCCCGCCGTTGACCAGCAGCGGTCGTAGCGCTGCGCCAGCTGTCGCGCCTGTTCACTTTCGTGCAGGTTGGTGCCCGTCAGCAGTAAGCCGTTGACCCCGGCGGCGATGGCCCTTGCCACCACCTCGTCACGATCCTGGGCAAACTGCGGGCTGGTCAGATTCAGACCGATATCAAACATACTGGCTCCCATATGACAACCGCCCTGGCGGGCGGTTGGGGTTATTCTTCTGTTCCTTCGGACTCTTCGTCGTGATCTTCACGTCGCTTGCCGGTATAGAAGCGCGCGAAGAAGACACCGACTTCAAACAGGCAATACATCGGGATTGCCAGCAGGGTTTGCGAGAAGACATCCGGCGGCGTTAAAAGCATGCCCACTACAAAGGCGCCGACCAGAATGTAAGGCCGTTTTTTGCGTAATTCATCCGGGGTGGTGATCCCCATCCAGCAGAGCAGCACGATGGCAACCGGCACCTCAAACGCCACGCCGAAGGCCATAAACAGCGCCATCACGAAGCTGAGATAACTGGCAATATCGGTCGAGACCTGGACCCCTACCGGCGCGGTATTTGCCAGAAAGCCAAAGGCCAGCGGGAAGACCACGAAGTAGGCAAAGGCCATGCCGATATAAAACAGCAGCGAGCTGGAGACCAGCAGCGGGATCACCAGGCGGCGTTCATGCTTATACAGCGCGGGGGCAATAAAGGCCCAGACCTGATAGAGGATCACCGGCGCAGAGGCAATCAGCGACACCCAGAAGGTCAGCTTAATTGGCGTGAAGAAGGGCGATGCCACGTCGGTGGCGATCATGGTGGCCCCAAGCGGCATCTGCTTAATCAGAGGGGCAGAGACCACCTGATAGATATCGTTGGCAAAATAGACCAGGCATAAAAAAATGAGCAAAACCGCAATAATGCAGTTCAGCAGGCGTTTACGCAGCTCGATCAGGTGCGCAATCAGCGGTTGAGTTTCATCTACTGCCATGTTTACGCTTTATCACTCGACGAGGGGGACGCGTCAGCAGCGGGTGCAGGCTTTTTCTCTGCGGGCGCTGGCGTCGGTTCTTGTTTTGGGGTCACCGGCTCGGCTGGCGCCTGTTCGGGCGCAGTGGCCTGATGCTCAGCAGTGGCAGGCGTCACGCCTTCATGCTGCGCTTCGTTATCTTTGACCAGCGGGTTGCGAATGGTATTGGCTTCATCGCTCGCTTTTTCCGGATCGTTGACGCTGTAGGAGCGCTTCATGGATTCCGCCGCTTCGCGCAGTTCGTCCATCGAGGCTTTCAGTTCCGGCGTCAGGTTATCCATGCTCGCCTTTTCAACCTTTTTCAGACTGTCCTGAAACTCCTGCAGCTTAAGCTCCTGCGCCAGCTCATTTTGCACCGTAGTCGCCAGCGATCGCAGCGCACGCACCCAGCCTGCAACCGTTTTTACTGCCACAGGCAGACGTTGTGGCCCCAGAACAATGAGACCAATCACGAAGACCAGCAGCAGTTCACTAAAACCGATATCGAACACGAATTACACCTGCTCGTTATCGTGGCGTTTAGCATTTTCCTTTTTGGCATCGTCTTGTTTATCAGCGATGGATTTAGCAGTGAAATCCGCATCCTGGCTGGATTTATCCTGCTTCTCGTCATCATCTTTGATCGCTTTTTTAAAGCCTTTGATGGACGCACCGAGATCGGAACCGATAGAACCGAGTTTTTTGGTACCGAACAGCAGCACGACGATGACGGCAATGATCAACAATTGCCAGATACTGATACCACCCATACATCTTCCCCAGTTATAGATGAATAATTAATCAGGCCGCATTATACGTTATGCGGCCCTGGTATAGCGACGCAATTCAGCGCGTTTTGCGCCATCCGGCTAGCCAGACAACCACGCCGCCCGCCATCAACCAGGCAGGCATGAGCTCCCACTCAGGACGATTGATCAGCAGCAGCGTGCCGCTTAACAACAGTGTCGCCCCAATGCCAAACAGATACCGGGACTGCCCCTGACGCACATGGTTGGTTTGCAACTCGCGGGCAATTTTATCCACGCTGTGTTGCAAGTTTTTGCTCTGACGCAAACTGTCATACACCAGTTCAGGAATTTCAGGCATTTTTTCAATCCAGAACGGCGCTTTCTCTTTCAGGGAGCGCACCAGCGCCGGAAGACCCACCTGGTCCTTGATCCACGACTCAAGGAAGGGTTTTGCCGTTTTCCATAAGTCTAACTGAGGATAAAGCTGTCGCCCCACCCCTTCAACGTAAAGTAATGTTTTCTGAAGTAAAACTAACTGGGGCTGTACTTCCATATTAAAGCGGCGGGCGGTATTGAACAGGTTCAGCAGCACATGGCCGAACGAGATCTCAGCCAGCGGCTTCTCGAAAATAGGCTCACAGACCGTACGAATGGCGAACTCAAACTCTTCTACGTTGGTATCCGGCGGAACCCAGCCGGAATCGACGTGCAGCTCGGCCACTTTACGATAATCGCGGTTAAAGAAGGCGATAAAGTTCTCGGCCAGATAGCGCTTATCTTCTTTGTTCAGCGAGCCGACAATACCGCAGTCGATGCCGATATACTGCGGATCTTCAGGATGCTCGTAGCTGACGAAGATATTCCCCGGGTGCATGTCGGCGTGGAAGAAGCTGTCCCGGAACACCTGGGTGAAGAAGACCTGCACGCCACGCTCGGCCAGCAGCTTCATGTTGGTACCCTGCTTTTCCAGGGTTGCGACGTCCGAGACCGGGATCCCGTAGATGCGCTCCATCACCATCATGTCCTGGCTGCAATAGTCGGAATAGACTTCCGGCACATACAGCATCGGGCTGTTTTCAAAGTTACGGCGCAGCTGAATGGCGTTCGCCGATTCCCGCAGCAGGTTCAGCTCATCAATTAGCGTCTTTTCATATTCGCGCACCACTTCCATCGGGCGCAGGCGGCGGCCGTCAGGCAGCAGACGCGGCACCCAGCGGGCCAGGCGGTAGATGAGTTTCATGTCGGCTCGGATGATCGGCAGAATGTCCGGGCGGATCACCTTGATGACCACCTCTTTGCCATTCTCTTTCAGCCGTGCGGTGTGAACCTGCGCAATGGAGGCGGAAGCCAGCGGCTGGATGTCGAAATCATCGAACCAGGTTTCAACCGGGAGATCGCCCATCGCTTTTTCGATCTGCTGCTTTGCCAGCTTACCGTCGAACGGGGCAACTTTATCCTGCAGCAGCGCCAGCTGATCGGCGATCATTGGCGGGAACAGGTCACGACGGGTGGAGAGCATCTGGCCGAACTTGATCCAGACAGGCCCCAGCTCCTGAAGCGCCAAACGCAGCCGCTCACCAAGCAGTTTGTCCTGATGGCGATTTGGCATCCAGAATAGCGTTCGCCGCCAGATACGCAGCGGCAGTGTGATGCGCATTCGGGGGATAAGCTCGTCGAGCCCGTAACTTAAAAAGGTGCGGATGATAAAGTAGAGGCGCCGAATTTCACCAGGCGTCATTTGCCCTCCAGTTTTTCAAGCCGTTTTGTCAGTGCATCAACTGCACGCTCAACCGCGGCGGTCTCTTCTGCAAACCATGCCGCTTCCAGCGGCCCCGGCGCCATGCGCCACTCCTCGGTCAGCACTTCCGCGGCATAGCGCTGCTGGCGCTGAAACCCCTTCTTCAGCAACGAGGCACCGCCGCGTAGTACTTTACCAATCCCCTCAGCGGCAATATCGCCGGTCCAGGGGGCCAGCAGCTCTGCCGGGTCGAACTCGGCCAGATCGGCCAGCGCGACAAAGTTCTGCACCACCTGGATATCGCCTTGAACCTCCAGCTCGCCGCTGCGGATCAGGGCGGTAAGCTGCTGGCGATCGCGCAGTTTAGGCAGGGTGCTCATATGGGTGATGACGGAGCAGTCGGCCTCGCCTTCCCACTCCCCCAGCACGTCGAGCTGACGCTCGCTGAACACCAGCACCAGCGGAGTCGAAAACTCTTTTAATACTACCCGCAGCACTTTGCCGTTAAGACGCTGACGCGCCGTTTTTAGCGCGGGAGACCGGTACAGAAAGGTATTGAGTACGTTTTCCACACCGGCTGTGATCAAGGGTTTAAACGGCATTTGCCACCTCCACTCAGAACTTATAACCGCGATGCAGCGCAACAACGCCTGCCGTCATGTTGAAGTAATCAACATTGTCAAAGCCTGCATCCTGCATCATGGCTTTTAAGGTGTCCTGGTTTGGGTGCATACGGATGGATTCGGCCAGATAGCGATAGCTGTCTGCATCGTTGGCAACCATTTCGCCAATGCGCGGCAGAATGTGGAACGAATAGGCGTCGTAGGCTTTGCTCAGCGGCTCAATAATCGGCTTCGAGAACTCCAGCACCAGCAGACGTCCACCCGGTTTCAGCACGCGGTACATGGAACGCAGCGCTTTCTCTTTATCGGTGACGTTACGCAGACCGAAAGAGATGGTAATGCAGTCAAAGGTGTTATCCGGGAAAGGCAGCGCTTCAGCGTTCGCCTGGACATATTCAACGTTGCCGACCACGCCAATATTGCGCAGTTTTTCACGACCCATTTTCAGCATGGAGTCGTTGATATCAGCCAGCACCACGCGGCCCGTTTCGCCCACCAGACGCGAGAATTTCGCTGTCAGGTCGCCGGTGCCGCCCGCCAGATCCAGCACGGTTTGTCCACGACGCACGCCGCTACAGTCAATAGTGAAGCGCTTCCACAAGCGATGAATGCCGAATGACATCAGGTCATTCATTACATCGTACTTCGCCGCCACGGAATGGAATACGTGGGCCACCATGTCAGCTTTCTGCGCTTTAGCGACAGTCTGAAAGCCAAAGTGCGTTGTGTCTTGTGAATCTTCAACCATCTCAGAGCCTGCTTATCAGTCAAATGTTTGAGAAGTGTAACAGATTGGGCGCATTTGCCCTACGATTCAACCACCCCGGGAATAACGCTCCAGGGGGTCTGCCGACGCCTGCGCGCCTGCTAAGGTGTTGTTTGTATTTTGAACGGGCTCATCACTGCGCAGCCGGTACTCTTCATCCTGCGACGTGGCCTGTTCAACTAATTCCGGATTAATCTCGCGTTTTACTTCCACGCCCAGGCTGCGGAACGATTCGGCCTGAGCCAGCAGGTTACCCCGCCCGGAGGCCAGCTTTTTCATCGCCTGACGGTAGTTATCCTGGGCGCGATCCAGGCTCTGCCCGACCGACGACATGTCATCGACGAACAGGCGCATTTTGTCATACAGGCGGCTGGCGCGGTCGGCAATCTGCTGGGCATTGCGGCTCTGGTGCTCATAGCGCCACAGATTAGCAATGGTGCGCAGCGCCACCAGCAGCGTGGTGGGGCTGACCAGCATAATGTTGTTTTTCAGCGCCTCGGAGATCAGCTCCGGCTGGCGGTCCAGCGCCAGTAAAAAGGCTGGTTCAACCGGGATAAACATTAGCACGTAGTCGAGCGAACGCAGGCCGGGCAGCTGCTGATAGTCTTTGCGTCCCAGCAGACGGATATGGTTACGCACCGAGGCGATATGCTCCTGCAGCGCCGACTCGCGGGTGTAGTCATCTTCGGCGTTGAAGTAGCGCTCATAGGCCACCAGGGTCATTTTGGCATCGATGACCACGTCCTTATCCTGCGGCAGACGCACAATGACGTCGGGCTGCATTCGCGCGCGGCTCTCAGTTTCAATGCTGACCTGGGTTTGATATTCGTGGCCCTCGCGCAGGCCAGAGGCTTCCAGCACGCGGGTCAGGACGACTTCGCCCCAGTTACCCTGGGTTTTATTGTCGCCTTTCAGCGCTTTAGTGAGATTGATGGCCTCCTGCGCCATCTGGGCATTTAGCTGCTGGAGGTTGCGGATTTCATGGGCCAGCGTGTGGCGCTCCCGCGCCTCCTGACCGAAGCTGTCCTGCACCTGGCGACGAAAGCCGTCCAGCTGTTCGCGCAGGGGCGACAGCAGGCCGTTCAGGCTCTGGCGGTTTTGTTCATCGACGCGGCGGTTACTCTGCTCAAAGATGCGGTTGGCGAGGTTTTCGAACTGCTCGCTCAGGCGCTGTTCGCTGTTGATCATCTGGCGGATTTTGTCTTCCGCATGCAGCTGGGTAGACTCCAGCCGGGTAGTGACTTCGCGCAGGTCAGCTTCCAGCGAGGTGTTGATATCCCGCAGATTGCGCAGCTCGTTGTTGAGCAGCTCGCATTCGTCGCGCCAGTGCCCGCTCTGGGCTATGTTCTGTCTTAATGCACTGAGATCGGCCACCATCTCTTCACGTTCGGCAAGCTGATCGGCCTTCTGCTGCGCATGCTGATAGCTGGCGAACAACCAGCCCACGCCGACGCTGACCAGCGCAATAACGGCATAAAAAAGGATGGAAATATCCACGACGCCCCCTGCATCAAGGTATGACCCGCACAAAATAGAATTGTGCTGTATAAACGTCCAGTTTGAAAAGGGTTTTCTGCGAGGCGCTACGCAAAGAAAAAGGCCGAACAGGTCGGCCTTTGGCAAGGAAAAGGGGAAATTACAGCAGGCGGCGGGCCGCTTCCACCACGATTTTCACCGCGTGGCTTTCGGTCTGCTTCATGGTCTCGGCGTTAGGGATCTCTTGCTGGGTGCGGTTAACAATGACGCCCGCAACCATACCGGCACGCAGACCCTGGCTTGCGCACATGGTCAGCAGCGTGGCAGATTCCATTTCATAGTTCATCACGCCCATCGACTGCCACTCTTCCATCGAGCCTTTGAAACGGTTGACTACGCGACCGGAGAAGGTGTCGTAGCGCTCCTGGCCAGGATAGAAGGTATCAGAGGAGGCGGTCACGCCAACGTGCGTGGTCGCGCCGACGGATTTCGCGGCTTCTACCAGCGCGGTGGTGCACTCGAAATCGGCCACTGCCGGGAACTCCATTGGCGCAAAGTGCAGGCTCGCGCCGTCCAGACGCACGGACGCGGTGGTAACCAGTACGTCGCCGACATTGATGTGCGGCTGGATCGCACCGGTCGTACCGATACGCAGGAAAGTACGGATGCCCAGCTGCGCCAGCTCTTCAACGGCAATTGAGGTAGACGGGCCACCGATACCGGTAGAGCACACGATCACCGCTTTGCCATCCAGCTCTGCCCGCCAGGTCGTGAATTCGCGATGGGCTGCCAGCTTAACCGGCTTATCCATCAGCGCGGCGATCTTTTCCACACGCTCAGGATCGCCAGGGACGATAGCGAGCGTAGCCCCTTGTAAATCGTTTTTAGTGAGGCCGAGATGAAAAACATCAGACTTAGACATAGAAAACTCCTCTGTGGGTCAGTTTGTCAGCAGAAGCAAAGCGGTACTTTACCGGAGGAACCGGCCTTGTTTCGTGACAGACGTCACCATGAATAAAATTGATTGCAGTTAATTACCATGAAATAGTGATTAACATCACATTAACGAGTTATATCGTTATCTGTTGCACAAAAGATAGCCTGTTTCGGGCACTGTGGATTGTTAACCTGCGGACTATATTTACTTTTGCGCTAATTGGTACGGAGAATGCCATGACTGGAAAATCTGGATTTGCCCCTGCTGCTGACCTGCAAGCCTCAACCGTTGTCACTACCTCCGACGAGGCGATTACCGCCGGGGAGACCTCGATTCCGACCCAGGGCGATAATATGCCCGCTTACCATGCCCGGCCCAAAAATGCGCAAGGGGCATTGCCAATCGTCATCGTGATTCAGGAAATTTTCGGCGTACATGAGCACATTCGCGATCTCTGCCGTCGCCTGGCGCTGGAAGGCTATCTGGCCGTCGCGCCTGAGCTCTATTTCCGTCAGGGCGACCCGAACGATTACAACGACATTCCCACCCTGTTCAGCAACCTGGTCACTAAAGTGCCGGATGCGCAGGTACTGGCGGATCTTGACCACGTCGCCAACTGGGCGGCGCGCAACGGGGGCGATCCCCATCGTCTGCTGGCAACCGGCTTCTGCTGGGGCGGCCGTATCAGCTGGCTGTATGCCGCGCACAACCCGCAGCTGAAAGCCGCCGTGGCGTGGTATGGCAAGCTGGTGGGCGAAAAGACGCTGAATTCACCGAAGCATCCGGTTGATATTGCAACCGATTTGAACGCGCCCGTCCTCGGGTTGTATGGCGCAGAAGATACCGGGATCCCGCTGGATACGGTAGAGACCATGCGTCATGCCCTGCGTGCGGCAAACGCAACGGCGGAGATTGTGGTTTATCCGGGAGCCGGACACGCTTTTAACGCTGATTATCGCCCGAGCTATCACGCGGACTCAGCCAAAGATGGCTGGCAGCGGATGCTGGCCTGGTTCCAACAATATGGTGGTAAAAAAGGTTAAGCGGCTCACATTTCGCTACGCAAAGTGACGCGACTGTTTGACTTTTAAACACAATCTGGACGATATAAAAACCACAGGCGTGTAACTACGATCCGTAGGCAAGACCTGAACCCCCTCTCCGTTTTCGAGCGGAGAGGGGGTTCAGGTCTTTTTTTTTGCTCTGGAGACAGGGGCCAGAACATGAACCACTTGCAAACAGCGCTGGACATCATCGCCCAGGTCGGCGGTGCTGAGAATATCGAACATATCGAACACTGTTCCACCCGTTTACGGCTGAGCCTGTACGACAGTGGCAAGGTCAACGAAGCGGCGCTGGCAAAGGTCGACGGCGTGCTGGGCGTGCGGGTGAACGTGCAGTGCCAGGTGATTATTGGTCACGAAGTGGTGCAGGTCTTTGAGGCGGTGCGCTCGCTGGTGGGGGCCCCTCAGGCGGGCGGACAACATACACCTGTCAGAATCAGCCGTGGCGCGCAGGTTGTCGATTTCGTGATAAGCATTTTTCAGCCGCTGGTGCCTGCCATTGCCGGTGGTGGCGTCCTGAAATCGCTGCTGCTGTTGCTGGACGTCATGGGCTGGCTCAGCCGGGACAGTTCGACCTACAAGGTACTGGATAATATCGGCTCCGCGCCGCTCTACTTCCTGCCGATCCTGGTGGCGATCACCACGGCGATGAAGCTGAAGGTGAACGTGCTGGTGGCCGTCTCGGCAGTTTCCGTGATGGTGCTGCCGGCGATGACCAAACAGCTGGCCGACGGGACGGCATTCATGTCGTTCGATCTGCGCAACGTCGCCTACGCCTCGCAGGTATTCCCGGCCATCCTGTGCGTGCTGTTTTACGCCCGGACGGAGAAGTTGTTCAACCGCTACTCCCCCGGCGCGCTGCGCATTTTTCTCTCGCCGATGCTCTCTCTGCTGGTGACGGTCCCCGTTACGCTGCTGATCCTGGGGCCGCTGGGCTACGAGCTGGGTGCCGGCCTGGCAACGGTGATTTTATGGCTCTACGGCAAACTCGGTTTTGTCGCCACCGGGCTGCTGGCCGCCGCCCTGCCCTTCATGGTCGCCGCCGGGATGCACAAGCCGATGCTGCCCTACGCCGTGGCCTCCATGAGCCAGTTCGGGCGCGAGATGCTCTATCTGCCCGCGTCGCTGGCGCACAACATTGCCGAGTCCGGCGCGTGCCTGGCGATTGCGCTTAAGAGTAAAGATAAAGTGCTGAAATCTACCGCCTTCTCCGCCGGGATCTCCGCCCTGTTCGGCATTACCGAACCGGCGCTGTATGGCGTTACGTTGCTGAATAAAAAGGCGCTTTACAGCGTGATCCTCGGCAGCATCGTGGGTGGGGCATTTATTGGCTGGATGGCGATTCAGGCCTTTGCCCTTGTCGGCCCTGGCCTTGCCAGCATCTCAATGTTTGTCTCTCCGGATAACCCGATGAACATCGTCTGGGCCTTCGCCGGGGCGGGGCTATCTTTTGCCGTCGCCTTTATCAGCGCCTTCGTGCTGTGGCGTGATAAAGCGGCTGAACACACCGACGCGCTGAGCCTCACCCGCCCGGTCGAAGGGCAGATCATCCCGCTTGAAAACGTTAACGATGACGTCTTCTCCCGCAAAATCATGGGCGACGGGATCGCTATTATTCCTTCCCAGGGCGTGCTGCGGGCCCCGGCGGATGGAACCATCGTGAACGTATTTGACAGCGGCCATGCGCTGAGCCTGCTCACCGACGCGGGCGTCGAGCTGATTTTCCATATCGGCATCGACACCATCCGGCTGCAGGGTGAAGGTTTCTCACCACGGGTGGTGGAGGGCCAGCATGTGAAGAGCGGCGACACGCTGATTGAATTTTCACTCGATACCATCACTTCCGCCGGGCTCGATCCGGTGGTGATGATGGTGGTGACGAACGGCGAACGCTTTTCGCTGACACCAGGTAATACCGACGATAAGAATCCAGACCCGCATATCATCATGACGCTTAAGGAGTCCGTGTAATGGAGAAATCCCTCCCGTTTCCGCAAGGTTTTTTATGGGGTGGCGCTATAGCCGCTAATCAGGCCGAAGGGGCATGGAATGTGGATGGCAAAGGGCCGTCCGTAGCTGACGCCATCACCTGGAAGCCCAACCTGTCCGTGAAGGATTACAGCGGCCATATGGCGCTGACGGACGAGAACATCCGCGACGCGTTTGAAGGTAAAAATGACGCGCTCTACCCGAAACGCCGCGGCATCGATTTTTATCACCACTATAAGGACGATATCGCCCTGTTTGCTGAGATGGGCTATACCGTGCTGCGGGTGTCGATCGCCTGGTCGCGTATCTTCCCGACCGGTGAAGACGCTGCGCCAAACGAGGCAGGATTGCAGTTTTATGAAGAGATGTTCCGCGAGCTGCGTCGCCACAACATCGAGCCGCTGGTGACCCTCTCTCACTACGAAATGCCGCTGGCCCTGAGCGAAAAGTACAACGGCTGGGTGCACCGCAACGTGGTGGATGCTTTTGTGCGCTTCAGCAACGTCTGTTTCGATCGCTATAAAGATCTGGTCCGCTACTGGCTGACGTTTAATGAGATCGACAGTATCCATCGCCACCCCTTTACCACGGCGGGCATCCGGGAAGAGAAAAGCGCGCCGGGCAAAGCCCAGCAGGATATCTACCAGGGGCTGCATCACCAGTTTGTCGCCTCTGCGCTGGTGACGCGCGACTGCCACGCCAAAATCCCGGGCAGCCAGGTCGGGTGCATGCTGACCAAACTCACCACCTATCCGCACAGCTGCCGTCCCGAAGACGTGGAAGCGACGCTGAAGAAGAATCTGGAGAACTATTTCTACGCCGATGTGCAGGTGTTTGGCGAGTATCCGCCGCTGATCCTGCGCGATCTGGCGCGGCGGGATATCCAGATTGCGATGCAGGCCGACGATCAGCGCATCTTAAAGGATTATACAGTCGACTTCGTCTCCTTTAGCTACTACATGTCGATGACAGAATCGACCCAGCCGGACGTGGAGCGCATCCCGGGGAATACCGTTCTCGGGGTGAAAAACCCGTACCTGCCGGCATCCGAATGGGGCTGGCAGATTGACCCTGTCGGGCTGAAAATCTCCCTGCTGGAGCTGTATGACCGTTACCAGAAGCCACTGTTTATCGTGGAGAATGGTCTTGGCGCGAAAGATGTCGTGGAAAACGGTGCGATCCACGACAGCTACCGCATCGACTACTTCCGCGCCCACTTCGAGCAAACGTTGGCAGCTATAAATGAAGGGGTGGATGTGATGGGATTCACCACCTGGGGCTGCATCGACATTATCAGTGCGGGCACCTCGCAGATGTCCAAGCGCTACGGCTTTATCTATGTCGATCAGGACGATGAAGGCAAAGGCACGCTGAAGCGCCTGAAAAAAGACTCCTTCTGGTGGTACAAAAAAGTGATTGCCAGCAATGGCGCAGACATGAGCTAACCGGCCATGCCGCAGGAATAACCGTGATAACGATAAAAAAGTCGCTTAATAACAGCATGCTGCTGGTCGATAACGACCAGCGGGAGATGATTTTGTTCGGCAAGGGGATCGGCTTTGGGGCGAAACCCGGTACCCATATCGACCTGGCGCAGGTGGAGAAAGTGTTCCTGCCGCTGAGCGATCTCAAATCCCGCCATTTTTTATCCCTGACGGACACCATTCCTGCGGCGTTCTTCGACATTAGCCATGAAATTCTTATCCTCGCGCGCCGCCTGTGTGGGGATAAGCTCAATTCCGTATTGCTCTTTACCCTTGCGGAGCATCTGCACTTTGCGGTGGAGCGCAGCCGCAACGGGCAGACGATCCTCAATAAGCTGAGCTGGGAAGTGAAGCGTTACTATCCGCAGGAGTACAGTGTCGGTTTGCAGGCACGCGCCCAGGTGAATGAGAAGTTTGACATCGAATTACCTGAAGAAGAGGCGGTAAATATCGCCTTTCATCTGATCAACGCCAGCAGCCAGGACGACGACAGCACCGCCCACCAGCAGGTTGAGCTGGTCAACCGCATCGCTGATATCGTGCGCTATAAGCTGGGCAAGAGCATCGATACGCAGTCGGTTAACTATATGCGCTTTATCACCCATCTGCGTTATTTTGCCGAGCGGGTGCTGGCCGGGAAAATCGCCCTCAGCGAGACCGAGGATTTTTATCAGGAGCTGATGCGCCACCGCCCGGACGCGATGACCGTGGCGTGGGTGATCCGTGATTATGTGCAGGATAAATATCAGCTCACCCTGCCGAAAGATGAGCTGACGTGGTTGAGCATCCATATTAGCCGGCTGATGGATGGGCAGGCGTAAATCGCCCGGTGGCGGCTGCGCCTTACCGGGCCTACAAATGACACTAAATCGTAGGCCGGGCAAGCGTCAGCGCCGCCCGGCAATCGTGCGCCGGGGCTAACCCTGGCGCAAATTCTGCGCCGCTTTAACCATGTTCGCCAGCGCGCTACGGGTCTCCGGCCAGCCGCGGGTTTTCAGGCCGCAGTCCGGGTTTACCCACAGGCGCTCTGCGGGGATACGCTGCGCCGCTTTCTGCAGCAGGGCTTCAATCCACTCCACGCTCGGGACGTTCGGGGAGTGAATGTCGTACACGCCCGGCCCGATCTCGTTCGGGTAGTCGAACTCTTCGAACGACTCCAGCAGCTCCATGTCTGAGCGCGAGGTCTCGATGGTGATCACGTCAGCATCCAGGGCGGCGATGGAGTCCATGATGTCGTTAAACTCGCAGTAACACATATGGGTATGGATCTGGGTGTCATCCTTCGCCACGGCGGCGTTGATACGGAAGGCTTCCACGCCCCACGCCAGGTAAGCATCCCAGTCGCTGCGACGCAGCGGCAAACCTTCGCGCAGCGCCGGTTCGTCGATCTGGATGATGCCAATGCCCGCCGCTTCCAGATCCGCCACTTCATCACGCAGCGCCAGGGCAATCTGTTTGGCGATGGTCTCACGGGTCACGTCTTCGCGCGGGAAGGACCAGCAAAGGATGGTCACCGGACCGGTCAGCATGCCTTTTACCGGCTTGTCGGTCAGAGACTGAGCATATTTCGCCCACTCCACGGTGATCGCTTCCGGACGGCTGACGTCGCCAATCACTACCGGCGGCTTCACGCAGCGGGAGCCGTAGCTCTGCACCCAGCCGTTCTGGGTAAAGACAAACCCATCGAGGTGTTCACCGAAGTACTCCACCATGTCGTTACGCTCGGCTTCACCGTGCACCAGCACGTCGAGTCCTAAACGCTCCTGCTCCACAATGGCCTGTTTGATGTGTTCGGCGATGCCGGTGCGGTAGTTACCCGCATCCAGGTTGCCCTTTTTGAAGTCCAGACGCAGGCCGCGGATCTCGGTGGTCTGCGGGAAGGAACCGATGGTGGTGGTCGGCCAGGCCGGCAGGTTGAAACGGGCACGCTGGGCTTCGGCACGCACCTCATAGCCATTCTGACGCTGGCTGTCCTGGGCAGTGATGGCCGCCAGACGTTTTTCCACGGCGGCATTGTGCACGCGCGTCGAGTGACGACGGGCCTGAATCGGCGCGCTCCATTCGGTAATGGCGGCGGTGTCACCCGTATTCAGCGCATCACGCAGCAACGCCAGCTCTTCGCATTTTTGCAGGGCGAAGGCGAACCAGCTCTTCACTTCCGCATCCAGGCGGGTCTCGACGCTCAGGTCGATTGGGCTGTGCAGCAGTGAACAAGAGGAGGCGACCCATAGCTCGCGCTTGCCTATAATACCTTTGATTTGGTTATATTTTTCTGTCAGGTCGGCGCGCCAGACGTTACGCCCGTTCACCAGTCCGGCAGAGAGCAGCCAGTTCGCAGGCAGACGGGTGTGCAGCTCGGCTACCTCATCTTTACCGTGAACCAGGTCTACGTGCAGACCCTGCACCGGCAGCGCGGTGATGGTGTCGAGGTTCGGCGTCACCCCTTCGAAATAGGTGGTCAGCAGCAGTTTTACCCGGCCCGCGAGCGCGTCGTACGCCGGTTTGAAAGCATTCAGCCATGCCTGCGGCAGCTCCAGCACCAGCGCCGGTTCGTCGATCTGCACCCACTCAACGCCGCGTTTTGCCAGCTCGCCCAGCACCTGCTGATACACCGGCAGGATGTCGTTCAGCAGGCTCAGGCGGTCAAACTGCTCGCCCTTCACTTTACCCAGCCACAGATACGTAACCGGGCCCAGCAGGACAGGTTTGACCTTGTGGCCCAGCGCCAGCGCTTCGTCCACCTCATCCAGCAGCTGGGTCCAGGTCAGTTTGAACTGCTGACCTTTAACGAACTCCGGCACCATGTAGTGATAGTTAGTGTTAAACCATTTGGTCATTTCCGCTGCCGCCGCGGGCTCGCCGGTCGGTGCGCGGCCACGGCCAATACGGAACAGGGTGTCGATATCCACCGATCCATCGCTGTTCTGATGACGAGCCGGCACGTTGCCAAGCAGCAGGCTGGTGGTCAGAACATGGTCGTACCAGGCAAAATCGCCCACCGGGAGCAGATCCACGCCAGCCTGCTTTTGCTGGTCCCAGTGACGGGCGCGCAGCTCGCGCCCTACCGCCAGCAGTTCTTCACGCGTGGCGTTGCCCGCCCAGTAGCTCTCTTGTGCCTTTTTCAGTTCGCGACGAAGGCCGACGCGTGGAAAACCGAGGGTGTGGTTACGAATTGTCATGGTATGCCCCTTATGGAATTTTCAGGATTTAGACGTCCAGATGTTTACACTTCCATATTGTAAAGGTACTGTATATTCCTCAAGCGCAAATTGCTCATGGCGAAGTGAAGGACTTTCATGATCGAGATAAAACACCTGAAAACGCTCCAGGCGTTGCGGAACTGCGGTTCTCTCGCGGCGGCGGCGGCCACGCTGCACCAGACGCAGTCCGCCCTTTCCCACCAGTTCAGCGATCTGGAACAACGCCTTGGCTTCCGTCTGTTCGTGCGTAAAAGTCAGCCGCTGCGCTTTACGCCGCAGGGCGAGATCCTGCTACAGCTGGCCAATCAGGTGCTGCCGCAGATCGCCAGCGCGCTGCAGGCCTGTCATGAGCCGGAGCAGACCAGGCTGCGCATCGCCATCGAGTGTCACAGCTGTATTCAGTGGCTGACCCCCGCGCTTGAGAACTTCCGCCAGAGGTGGCCGCAGGTGGAGATGGACTTTAAATCCGGCGTGACCTTTGATCCGCAGCCCTCCCTGGTGCAGGGCGAGCTGGATCTGGTGATGACCTCGGACATTCTGCCGCGCAGCGGCCTGCACTATTCGCCCATGTTTGATTTTGAAGTGCGTCTGGTGCTGGCCCCGGACCATCCTCTGGCCGCCAGAGCGCGCATCACGCCGGAAGATCTGGCGACGGAAACGCTGCTGATCTACCCGGTTCAGCGCAGTCGTCTGGATATCTGGCGTCACTTTCTGCAGCCGGCGGGCATCAGCCCGCAGCTGAAAAGCGTGGATAACACCCTGCTGTTGATTCAGATGGTGGCGGCCAGAATGGGCATCGCGGCGCTGCCGCACTGGGTGGTGGAGAGTTTTGAACGCCAGGGTCTGGTGGTGACCAAAACCCTGGGCGAGGGATTGTGGAGCCGGTTGTACGCCGCCGTGCGCGATGGCGAGCAGCGTCAACCGGTTACCGAGGCCTTTATTCGCTCAGCGCGGAACCATGCTTGCGACCATCTACCGTTTGTCCGGAGCGCGGAGCGACCCAACGGCGATGTACCCACAGTGAAGCCAGGATCACCGTCCCCCCAATAATGAAGCTCGGCCAGTGCGGTTGTTCCTGCCAGATGGCGAGGTTCACCAGCAGGCCCGCAGGGACGTGGACGTTGTTCATGATCCCCAGCGTCCCGGCGTCCACCTGCGTGGCGCCGTAGTTCCACATGAAGTAACCCAGCCCGGATGCCACCACCCCCAGCCAGATCAGCACGCTCCACTGCAGCGTGGTGGTCGGCAGCTTCTGCGGATTACCCAGCATGAACCACGCCGCCACCGCTACTATCGCTGCCCCCATATAGAACCAGGCAAAAGCGTTGTGCTGCGGCATTGGCCGGGTCTCCATCAGGCGTTTATAGCCCACCATGCCAATCGCAAAGCTGATGTTGGCGAGCTGGACGAACATCAGTCCGGTCCAGAAATGATCGCTCACTTTGTCATAGCGAATGATCGCCGCACCCACTACCGCCAGCGCCGCGCTCAGCAGGTAGCCCCAGCGCAGCCGGCGCTTGCTCAGGAGATCGTAAATCAGGGTGATATAGAGCGGCGTCAGCACGGTAAACAGCAGGAATTCCGATACCGACAGATAAACGTAAGCCCGGAAGCTGAACAGATACATGATGCCAAGCTGCATCGCGCCCACCAGCATATAGAGCAGGATAGTTTTCAGCGTTTGCCCGCGCGTACGCAGGAACGGCAGGAACACCAGCGCCGCCAGCCCGACGCGCATCAGCACCGAGAAGTAGCTGTCGACATGTCCGGCAAGATATTCACCGATCAGGCTAAAGGAGAAGGCCCACAGGATAGTGGTGATGATGAGTAGCGCCACAATGCTTGTCTCTCTGGAAGATGGACAGGCATTGTAGCGAACTCTTTGGTTGACAGCTGAACGTTAAACAACCAAATGAAGATTATTCAAGGAACAGCTTACGCAGGTATTTTGGCACCGCGTTGTCACCGTTGGTGCCGATCACTTCCAGCTCCGGGTGCAGGTCTTTCAGGCGCTGGTGGGCGTTTTCCATGATGCAGCCTTTCCCCGCCATGGAGAGCATTTCAGCGTCGTTCATACCGTCGCCAAAGGCAATGCAGTCCTGCAGATCAAAGCCCAGACGTTTGGCAACCGCTTCCAGAGCATGACCCTTGGAGACGCCGCCCGCCATTACTTCCAGACAGGTAAGCGTGGAGAAGCTGACGTTAACCCGATCGCCCCAGCGGGCGTTGATCGCCTGCTCCAGCGGCAGCAGCGCTTCGTGGCTGTCGGTGGTGAAGAATACCTTGCTGATGCCTTCCGGCTCCAGCAGGCCCGGTTCATACAGCGAATAGTTGAAGACCGCCTCTTTGAAGAAACGCATCTCGTCCGGGCGGTGACGGTTCATAAACCACTCATCATCGCGATAGACGTTGGTGATGATATCGGGGTTGTTATGCATGATCCCGAACAGATCGGTGGCGATGTCGCGATCGAGGTTATGGGTGAAGATCAGATTCCCGTCCAGATCGTGCACGCGGGCACCGTTGGAGGTGATCATGTAGGACTTGATCTCCAGATTATCGCGGATCTGCCCCACATCAACGTGGTGGCGGCCGGTGGCGAAGACGAAATTCACGCCACGGGCAGTCAGGAGTTTTAAGGTCTCTTTCGCGTAAGGCGATAAAGTGTGGTCGGGAGAGAGCAGCGTGCCATCTAAATCAGACGCGACAACCTGGTACATAGAAAAATTTAACCTCTGGTGAATATCAGTTATGCCTGCCGAAAAAGTCGACGATGGCGTTGAGTGCGACTGAGCGCATGGCGTCCTTTTCAAAAAGGATCTCATGGTACGCGCCGTTTATGACCAGCGGTTTACCCCCTTCGCAAGGGTGACCGGCTGCGGCTCGCAGTTCACAGAAGCGGTCGTGCATGCGGTTATCCACTACCCGCTCCTCTTCTGCCTGAAGGATAATTGTGGGGGTATCGTCCTGGCCGGCGCCCGCCATCGCCTCCTCACCTGCCAGAATGCCTTCGCGCACCCAGTGGTAAGTGGGACCACCGACGCGTAAACGCGGTTCATCCGCATAAAAGCGCAGGTTGCGGCGATAACGCTGCCGACTGTGGGTTAACACGTTAATGGCAAAAGGCAGTGCGCGCCAGCGCCCGGTGCCGATGGCGTAGCCTTCACGAATGCGCTGATGGCCCTCAGCCCAGTCGAGGATATGGCGTACCATCCAGTCCGGAAAACGCATGACGATGCCAAACATCGGGGCGCTCAGGGCAATGGCATCACACTGATGCTGCGGGTGGCGCTGTAAAAACAGCGTGGCGATCGCGCCGCCCATCGAATGCGCCAGAATAAACCGTTTTCGCCATCGGCCGGGCTGCACTTCCTGCTGCCAGAAGGCGGCAAAATCATCGACGTAATCGCTGAACTGACTTACATGGCCGCGGTGCGTGTCGGACAGCATTCGCCCGGAGCGCCCCTGACCACGGTGGTCGATAATCAGCACGTCATAACCCAGCCGGAAGAGATCGTATGCCAGCTCGGCATACTTGACGTAACTTTCGATCCGTCCGGGACAAATTATTATCACCGAATCATGGGTTTCGGCCTGAAAACGAACAAAGCGCACAGGAACATCATCGACGCCTGTAAACCCGCCCTCTTCGCGCTGGCGCCAGAAATCGGTCAACGGCCCCATAGAGAAAGCGGCGAAAGCCTTTTCTCGCGTTTCCCAGTCCTTATTCTGCTGAAACATCGGGTTTACACCCCTGTAAGCCAAGGAATATCGTTTTTTCGTGACAGGTCGTAAAATGACGCAACATTAGCGTATTGTGGCATAAAAATAGACGATTCGGGAGCTTCAAATGACCTTCGAGTGGTGGTTCGCCTACCTGCTGACATCCATCATCCTCAGCCTTTCACCGGGTTCCGGGGCCATCAATACCATGACCACCGCCATGAACCATGGCTATCGCGGAGCGGCGGCGTCGATTGCCGGATTGCAGACCGGGCTGGGGATTCACATCGTGCTGGTCGGCATAGGGCTCGGCACTCTGTTCTCCCGCTCGGTACTGGCTTTCGAAGTGCTGAAGTGGGCCGGCGCGGCCTACCTTATCTGGCTGGGGATCCAGCAGTGGCGCGCCGCGGGTGCCCTGGATCTGAATACGCTCGCCCAGACCCAGAGCCGGGGCCGCCTGTTTAAACGCGCGGTGTTTGTGAACCTGACCAACCCGAAAAGCATCGTCTTTCTAGCCGCCCTGTTTCCGCAGTTTATCGTGCCGCATCAGCCCCAGATCATGCAGTACGTGGTGCTCGGCGTGACCACCATTGTGGTCGATATTATTGTGATGATTGGCTATGCGACGCTGGCAACGCGGATTGCGACATGGATTAAAGGGCCTCGTCAGATGAAGGCCCTGAATAAAGTGTTTGGTTCGCTGTTTATGCTGGTGGGCGCGCTGCTGGCGTCAGCACGACACGCTTAACGCGACAGGATCAGATGAATGCCGAAGCCGGCGAATAACGCGCCGGCAACGCCGTCAATCCACTTCGCCAGGCGTTGATATCCGCGGCGCATCGAGGGCAGAGCAAACAGGCTCGCAACGATTGTGAACCAGGCGAAGGTCTCCAGCACGATCAGCAGGAAAATGCCCCAGCGCGCACCGGCCCCGACGTCTTCACCCACGAACAGTGAAAATACCGAGCCAAAATAGATGATTGCTTTTGGATTGGCGAGGTTGGTCAGCAGCCCTTTCACAAAGCTGCGCCCGCTGGCCGCCAGCTCCATTTTTGGCTCCGGTGCATCGCTGTCCTCTTTCTTAAACGCCCCACGCAGCATCTGATAGCCCATCCAGCACAGATACAGACCGCCGCCGACCATAATGATGTTGTGCAGCCACGCCATTTTTTCGAGGATCAGGTTCAGGCCCAGCAGCGCCACGGCAGCCCAGACCATGACGCCAAGGGTAATACCCAGCACGCCCATCATCGCCTCTTTGCGGGAGCGGCTCACCGCCGTCTGTGAGACGAAGAAAAAGTCAGGGCCAGGGCTCATCAGCGCCACAATATGCACCAGCGCCACGGTCAGAAACAGGGTTAACATAATTAACTCGCGGGGAAATAGTTCAGGGAGTCATCATCCTGGCACTTTTTTGCCGGACTGACTACTCCTCATCATCGCCATCCGTATGGGAACGAATCAGCGCCATAAACTCTTTACCAAAACGTTCCAGCTTACGCGTGCCGACGCCGTTGACGCTGAGCATTTCGCTGGCGCTGAGCGGCATCTGTTCGGCCATCTCAATCAGCGTCGCGTCGTTAAACACCACGTACGGCGGGATATTCTCTTCATCCGCGATGGCTTTGCGCAGCTTACGCAGCTTGGCGAACAGCTTGCGATCGTAGTTACCGCCGTAAGATTTCTGCATCACCCGCGGTTTCAGCGCCACCACGCGCGGCACGGCCAGCTGCAGTTCCACGACGCCACGTAGCACCGGGCGGGCAGCTTCGGTGAGCTGCAGCGCAGAGTGCTGGGCAATGTTCTGGGTCGCAAAACCGAGGTGGATCAGCTGACGGATGACGCTCACCCAGTGCTCATGGCTCTGATCGCGACCAATACCGTAGACCGGCAGCTTGTCATGACCCATCTCGCGGATACGCTGGTTGTTGGCACCGCGCAGCACCTCCACCACGTAGCCCATACCGAAGCGTTGATTGACGCGGCCAATGGTGGAGAGCGCCTTACGCGCGTCCATCAGGCCATCGTACTGCTTCGGCGGATCGAGGCAGATATCACAGTTGCCGCACGGCTCCTGGCGCCCCTCGCCAAAATAGTTCAGCAGCACCAGGCGGCGGCAGGTTTGCGCTTCGGCAAAGGCCCCCATCGCGTTGAGCTTGTGGCGCTCGATATCCTGCAACGGCCCCTGCGGTTTCTCTTCCAGGCAGCGGCGCAGCCAGGCCATATCGGCCGGATCGTAGAACAGCATCGCTTCCGCAGGCAGGCCGTCACGCCCGGCGCGGCCCGTCTCCTGATAGTAGGATTCGATATTGCGCGGAATGTCGAAATGCACCACAAAGCGCACGTTCGGCTTGTTGATGCCCATCCCAAAGGCGACGGTCGCCACCACGATTTGCAGGTCGTCGCGCTGGAACTTCTCCTGCACCTCGGCGCGAATGTGGTTTTCCAGCCCGGCATGATAGGCGGCTGCGCTGAAACCCCGGCTTTGCAGTCGCGCGGCGGTGTCTTCCACCTTCGCCCGGCTGTTGCAGTAGATGATGCCCGACTTGCCGCGCTGCTCCTGGACATAGCGCAACAGCTGATCCAGCGGCTTGAATTTTTCCATCAGCATGTAGCGGATATTCGGGCGGTCGAAGCTGCTGACCTGGATTAGCGGATCGTTAAGGCCCAGCAGACGAACAATATCCTGGCGGGTGGTGTCGTCGGCGGTGGCGGTGAGCGCCATAAACGGCAGCTCGGGGAAACGCTGGCGCAGATGACCGAGGGCCGCGTACTCCGGACGAAAATCATGACCCCACTGGGAAATACAGTGCGCTTCGTCCACCGCCAGCAGCACCGGATTCCAGTGCGCCAGATGCTCAAGGAAGTTATCCAGCATCAGGCGTTCCGGGGCGATATACAGCAGACGCACCTGCCCGGTGCGGCACCCGGCCATGACTTCCTGCTGCTGCTCGCGGGTTTGGGTGGAGTTGATACAGGCCGCCGCAACGCCGTTCGCCAGCAGCTGGTCGACCTGATCTTTCATCAGCGAGATCAGCGGTGATACCACCACCGTCAGGCCGTTCATCACCAGGGCGGGAACCTGATAGCAAAGGGATTTCCCGCCGCCGGTCGGCATCACCACCAGACAGTCACGGCCCGCAAGGGCAGTGTTAATGATGGTTTCCTGGCCCGGGCGGAACTGCTGGTAGCCAAAGGTTTCGTGCAAAACCTGTTTAGCCAGCAACTCCTGATTTACGACTTCCGCCTGCACCACATCAACCCCATTTGCCTGAAATAAAAACAGGCGCTATTTTCAGCGCCTGCGAGAGAAACTTCAACGTTTAAGACAAAAACATTCGAGGAGGCTAGAAAAGATCGTTCAGCATCACGCCCACGCCGACGCGGGTCTGGTTGAAGTTGTAGTCGATCAGCGATTCGCCGTAACCGCTGTAGACCTGGGTATAGAAACGAACATGTTTGGTCAACGGGTAGCTGACGCCCATCTCCGCGCCGCCGTAGCCGGTATTCCAGTTGTACTGACCCTTCACGCTCAGCACCGCTTCGCCCAGCTGATAGCCCACCCGCAGCTGGTAGTAGCCCATGTATTTGGTGATATCCGGGTTATCGTCGGTGTTGCCCACCACGTACCAGGGCTTCACCTCCACCAGCCAGTTGCCGTTCTGCGCCATCAGGCGGGTATAGAGGCGGTTCCAGCTGCGCGACGTTGGGTCGGAGCGGCCGTTAGACATGTGGTTGTAGCCAAACTCCACGTCCCGCAGGGTCCAGCCCGCCAGCGAGTAATCGGTGGCAAAGCCAAGGAAAAGCTGCGGCTCATAGTTGGTCTCACGAAACGGCGAAGATTCATCGCTGTTCGACAGCTGCCACCAGGATTTTTGCGTGTAGGAGCCACCGAGAATCGAATTCGGCCCCAAAATGCCGCGCCATAGCGGGAAGGCAAGGCTCAGCTGAAACTTCACCTCATCTTTTTGCGAATCGTCGGCCCAGTCATAGGTGCGGATCGCCTCTTTATTGAGGTCGCTGGTGGCGGTGTAGATGAGGTAGTTGCTGTCATAGGGATAGAGCGTAAAAGGATTATCGTGCTCTTCCAAAAGGTTAGCGATGATGCTGCCCCGTACAGCAGGCACCTCTTGAGTTACCGCTTCCTGCGCGAATGCCACAGAGGGCAGCGTAACCGCCGCCAGGAACCCGGCCTGATATATCCGCATCGGTGATGCTCTCCTGCGAAATTGTTTTAATGAATAGTTATGGTTTATTCATTTTACAGAATTAATGATTAACTGCTTATATCCGGGGTCTGAAAGTAGAAATTCACACTAATGAGGCATAAAATCAACAGCCTTTTAACAATAAGGATGTGACGCGCTATGTCTGCCACGCTAACTGCCGACCAGGCCCTGAAGCTTGTCGGGGAGATCTTCGTCTACCATATGCCGTTCAACCGTGCGCTGGGGCTCGAGCTGGAGCGTTACGAAAAAGATTTTGCCCAACTGAGCTTTAACAACCAGCCGATGATGGTCGGTAACTGGGCGCAAAGCATTCTCCATGGCGGGGTGATCGCCTCTGCCCTTGATGTTGCCGCTGGTCTGGTCTGCGTCGGCAGCACCCTGACCCGCCACGACACCATCAACGAAGACGAGCTGCGCCAGCGCCTGTCGCGGATGGGCACCATCGACCTGCGCGTCGATTATCTGCGCCCTGGCCGCGGGAATCGCTTTACTGCCAGCAGCAGCCTGCTGCGGGCGGGCAATAAAGTCGCGGTCGCGCGCGTCGAGCTACACAACGAAGATCAGGTTTATATCGCCAGCGCAACCGCCACTTATATGGTGGGTTGAGAAGGTAAAATCGGGTAAAATTGCGTTACTTTTTTGTAACGGATTTTCCTGATGGATGCTAAACAGACGCGGCAGGGCGTTTTGCTCGCCCTTGCCGCTTATTTTATCTGGGGTATCGCGCCCGCCTACTTCAAGCTGATTCACTACGTCCCCGCTGACGAAATTCTTACCCACCGCGTGATCTGGTCGTTTTTCTTTATGGTGGCGCTGATGAGCGTAAGCCGTCAGTGGTCGGGGGTGAAAACGCTCCTGCAAACGCCAAAGAAAATTTTCCTGCTGGCCCTCTCTGCCGTATTGATTGGCGGCAACTGGCTACTGTTTATCTGGTCAGTCAATAACCATCATATGCTGGAAGCGAGCCTCGGCTACTTCATTAACCCGCTGGTGAATATCGTGCTGGGGATGCTGTTCCTTGGCGAGCGCTTCCGCCGGATGCAGTGGCTAGCGGTGATCCTCGCCCTCTGCGGCGTTCTGGTTCAGCTCTGGACCTTCGGCTCGCTGCCGGTCATCGCCCTGGGGCTGGCGTTCAGCTTTGCCTTCTATGGCCTGGTGCGCAAGAAAATTGCAGTTGAAGCGCAAACCGGGATGCTGTTTGAAACCCTGTGGCTGCTGCCAGTGGCCGCGATTTACCTGTTCGGCATTGCCGACAGCAGCACCAGCCATATGGGCAGTAACCCGTGGACGCTGAACGTGATGCTGATGGCGGCCGGTGTGGTCACCACCATCCCGCTGCTGTGCTTTACCGGTGCGGCAACGCGTCTGCGCCTGTCGACGCTGGGTTTCTTCCAGTACATCGGCCCGACGCTGATGTTCCTGCTGGCGGTGCTGTTCTACGGCGAAGTGCCGGGCGCGGATAAGATGGTGACCTTTGCCTTTATCTGGGTGGCGCTGGCGGTGTTTGTGGCAGATGCGATTTATACCCAGCGCAGGACGCGCAAAGGGTTGTAGTGCTTTTTGCCGGATGGCGGCTGCGCCTTATCCGGCCTACGGGATCTGTAGGCCCGGTAAGCGTAGCGCCACCGGGCGCAACCATCACAGCCAGTTACGGCGCTTAAAGTAGAGATACGGCGCGAGACCGGCGAGCACCATAAAGACAATCGCTCCCGGATAACCAAAGCTCCATTTCAGCTCCGGCATAAACTCAAAGTTCATCCCGTAGCTGGAGGCCACCAGCGTAGGCGGCAGGAACACTACCGAGACCACCGAGAAGATCTTGATGATGCGGTTCTGCTCGATGTTGATAAAGCCCATCGCCGCCTGCATCAGGAAGTTCACCTTCTGGAACAGGGATTCGTTGTGCGGCAGCAGGGATTCGATATCGCGCAGGATCTCACGCGCCTGCTCCAGCTGACCGCCCGGCAGACGCGCCTTGCGCACCAGGAAGTTCAGCGCGCGCTGGGTATCCATCAGACACAGACGCACCTTCCAGCCGATATCTTCCAGCTCTGCCAGGGTTGAAAGCGCTTCGTCGTACTCATCGCCCTGATGGCCTTCCATGATCACCCGGCTCAGCGCTTCCAGATCGCTGTAGATGTTCTCAATTTCATCCGCCAGCTGTTCGATTTTAGTTTCAAACAGGTCGAGCAGCAGCTCATAGGCATTGCCGTCCACCATCGCCTGGCTACGGGCGCGCATGCGGTAGAGACGGAACGCGGGCAGTTCACGCTCACGCAGGGTAAACAGGCGGCCATCGCGGATGGTGAATGCGACGGTAGAGTTACCGGCGTGATCTTCCGCATCTTCGAAGAAGAAAAAGGAGTGGATGTGCAGACCGTCTTCGTCTTCGAAGAAACGGGCCGACGCCTCGATGTCTTCCAGTTCCGGGCGGGTGGCCAGGCTTTGTCCAAGTTCAGATTGTACGCGCAGGCGTTCGTCGTCATCCGGCTCGACCAGATCCACCCAAACGGCATCAATGAGGGGTTGTGACTCTTCAGCTTCAAGCCGAATCAGTCGGTTCTTTTCCAGTTGAAATGCGCTCAGCATGACCGGGACTCCCAATGCAAAAAATATCGGACAGTTCGGTGGGCACACAGAAACAAATTGGGTTTCAGACCATTAAACAGCCTGACTCAGCGCGACGGGAATAACTGTCGCTGACAACCACTAAGGGCATCAGCGTGAGGAGATAGCCTTAGGAGTTGTTCCTGGATGACAGGGAATTGAGCCAGCATCTACTGGGTGTGTCCAAGGCGAATGTCCTCTTAGCGTAATCGTGCGCGCATGTTACGCCAGCAGTCACAGCGGCGTCAACACGCAACGAAACGCTGAAGAACTTTAAATGCCCTTCAGCGTTTAAGCCTGGCAGCTTATTAAAAAATAGTGATATTTTTCGGAAAGTTACACTGCTTCCAGTCGGGCGTAAGCGGCCACCAGCCATTTGATACCCTGCCCCTGGAATGCCACCTGCAGGCGGCTGTGTTCCCCGCTGCCCTCCAGGTTCACAATGGTGCCTTCACCGAATTTGGCGTGGCGCACGCGCTGGCCGAGTTTGAATCCGCTGTCGTTTTCCGAGACTGGCGCACCCAGACGCTGATGGCTGACCGGGCGGCTGATGCTGGCCCGCAGACGAACCTCTTCCACGCACTCTTCCGGCAGTTCGCCAACAAAACGCGACGGCCGGTGGTAAACCTCTTTGCCGTACAGACGGCGGGTTTCCGCATAGGTCAGGGTCAGCTTTTGCATCGCGCGGGTCACGCCGACGTAGGCCAGGCGACGCTCCTCTTCCAGACGACCGCCCTCATCCAGCGACATCTGGCTCGGGAACATCCCCTCCTCCATGCCGACGATAAACACCTGCGGGAACTCCAGCCCTTTGGCCGAGTGGAGGGTCATCAGCTGGACCGCATCCTGCCAGGTGTCGGCCTGCCCTTCGCCCGCTTCCAGCGCGGCATGGGACAGGAACGCCTGCAGCGGCATCAGGTCTTCATCTTCTTCGTTGTAGCTGAACTGGCGCGTGGCCGTCACCAGTTCCTCTAAGTTCTCGATACGGGTCTGGCCCTTCTCGCCCTTCTCCTGCTCGTACATCATGCGCAGGCCGGAGTCTTTAATCACCCGGTCGGTCTGAACGTGCAGCGGCATGTCGGCGGTTTCCTGAGCCAGGGCTTCGATCAGCTCCAGGAAGCGCTGCAGCGCGCTGGCCGCACGTCCGGCGAGGGCCTTCTCCTGCAGCAGCTCGCGACACGCCTGCCACAGGGTCAGCTGGCGATCGCGGGAGGTCTGACGCACCACGTCAAGGGTGCGATCGCCGATGCCGCGCGTGGGGGTGTTGACCACGCGCTCAAAGGCCGCGTCGTCGTTACGGTTGGCAATCAGGCGCAGATAGGAGAGCGCGTCTTTAATTTCCTGGCGTTCGAAGAAGCGCATCCCGCCATAGATGCGGTACGGCATGCTGGCCTGCAGCAGCGCCTCTTCCAGCACGCGCGACTGGGCGTTGCTGCGGTAGAGAATGGCGCACTTCTCCAGCGCGCCGCCGTTGTCCTGCCAGGTTTTGATTCGGTTGACCACGAAGCGGGCTTCGTCCAGCTCGTTGAAGGCGCAGTAAAGCGAGATCGGCTCGCCGTCGATGCCCTCGGTCCACAGCTTTTTACCCAGACGCCCGTTGTTGTTCTCAATCAGGGCGTTGGCCGCGCTCAGAATGTTGTTGGTGGAGCGGTAGTTCTGCTCCAGGCGGATGGTCTCCGCGCCCGGGAAGTCCTTGAGGAAGCGCTGGATGTTCTCCACCTGGGCGCCGCGCCAGCCGTAGATCGACTGATCGTCATCGCCGACAATCATCACCTTGCTGGAATCGCCCGCCAGCAGGCGGATCCATGCGTACTGAATGTTGTTGGTATCCTGGAATTCGTCCACCAGGATGTTGGTGAAGCGTTCGCGGTAGTGCTGCAGGATATGCGGCTTGTTGAGCCACAGCTCATGGGCGCGCAGCAGCAGCTCGGCAAAATCCACCAGTCCGGCGCGATCGCAGGCCTCCTGGTAGGCCTGATAGACCTTCTGCCAGGTCTGCTCAATCGGGTTGCCAAAGCTCTGGATGTGGTGCGGGCGCAGCCCTTCGTCTTTCTGGCTGTTGATGTACCACATCGCCTGACGCGGCGGCCACTGCTTCTCGTCGAGGTTCATGGCCTTGATCAGGCGCTTCAGCAGGCGCAGCTGATCTTCGCTGTCGAGGATCTGAAAGTCCTGCGGCAGGTTGGCATCCAGATGGTGTGCACGCAGCAGGCGGTGCGCCAGCCCGTGGAAGGTGCCAACCCACATGCCGCCCTGGCTGGTGCCCATCAGCTGGGCAATACGGTGGCGCATCTCCGCCGCCGCTTTGTTGGTGAAGGTTACCGCCATAATCGAGTACGGCGAGCAGTTCTCCACGCTCTGCAGCCAGGCAATGCGGTGTACCAGCACGCGTGTCTTACCACTGCCCGCCCCTGCCAGCACCAGCATATTGGTGCGCGTCGCGGCAACCGCGTCACGCTGTTTGTCATTAAGGCTGTCGAGTAGGTAAGAAACGTCCATTGGCACCGTCACGTAGTAATCAGGAACACGGCAAAACGCCCGGTGGCGCTTCGCTTACCGGGCCTACAACTGCAAAACCCTGGTAATTTATACAATACTACTGGTGATTATATCAGCGTGGTGAGGGATGCCAACCGTGAAATTTCGATATGCGGCAGCAGGCGGCTGTCGGCGGTCTGCATCAGATCGGCATTTTCCGGCTTGATCCAGCAGGCCTGCATCCCGCAGCGGATCGCGCCAGCAACGTCGGTAGTCAGGTCATCGCCCACGTGAAGGATCTCCCCCAGCGGCAGGTCGAGCTTCTCTGCCGCCAGATGGTACATATCGTTGAACGGCTTGGAGCGCCCGTGCGGGCCCGCGCGCAGTACAAACTCGAAGTAGTCGCCCAGGCCGAACAGCTCCGGCTGCGCATTGCCGTTGGTGATGGCCACCAGCGGGCACTTCTCGCCCAGTTTCGCCAGGGTGTCGTGGGTCTCCTGCGGGACGTCGATGCGGCTGCGCCATTGGGCGAAGTGCGCCATCGAGGCTTCTGCGCCAAGCGCGGCATCGGCGGCGGTCAGGCCAGCATTCAGCATCGCCTGCTCAACGGCGCGGCGACGCCACTCGGTGACGTCGTGGTAAATTTCCGGCTCGGTTTGCCGTAACGCCTGGCGCAGGCGGTGAAACTCTTTGTTTTCCAGCGTTTTTAACGCGGGATGGTAGTTTTGCACAAACGCCAGCGCTTCCTGCTCGGTACGCAGGATCACCTCGCGGTTGTCATAAAGGGTGTCATCAAGGTCGAACGTCAGTGCTGAGATGTGGCCTAATGGACGATAAAAACGCATTATTTCCCCCGTTTGGCGCGTGGATGCGCCGCGTCGTACACCGAGGCAAGGTGTTGAAAATCAAGATGGGTATAAATCTGGGTGGTGGACAAATTGGCGTGGCCCAGCAGCTCCTGCACCCCACGCAGATCGCCGCTGGACTCGAGCATGTGCGTGGCGAACGAGTGACGCAGTTTATGCGGATGAACATGGCTGTTCAGCCCCTGCTTGATCCCCCACTCGGCAAAGCGTTTCTGCACGTTACGCGCCGAGATGCGCTTCCCGAGCTTCGAGAGGAACAGCGCATCGTCTTCGGTGCCAAATAGGCCGCGCAGATCGAGCCAGTGCTCAATCCACGCCACGGCGTTACGGCCAATGGGCAGGCGGCGCTCTTTGCTGCCTTTGCCCATCACCCACACTTCGCCGGTGTCCAGATCGAGGTGTTTGATATCGAGGTTCACCAGCTCGGAAAGACGTAACCCCGCGCCGTACATCACCTCCAGCATCGCCCGATCCCGTACCGCCAGCGGATCGTTGAGATCGATATCCAGCAGGCGGTTAACGTCATCGACATCGATATTTTTGGGCAGGTGGCGCGGCGCTTTTGGCGCGGCGATCCCTTTGGCCGGGTTGGCGTTGAGCTCGCCCTGGCTTACCTGCCAGTCGAAGAAGCTGCGCAGGGCCGACAGACGCAGCGCGAGGCTGGCAGGGCCAAGCCCTTTTCGGCGGCTGCGCACGGCAAAGGTCCGCACCGTGGCGGCATCACATTGCTGCCAGCTCCTCAGGCCGATCTCGTCGGCCAGCTGCATGATGGCATCAAGCTGACGCTGGTAGTTTACCAGGGTGATTGGGCTGAGCTGGCGCTCAACGCCCAGATAGCGCAGAAAACGCGTGACGGCAGGCGCCAGCAGAGCATCCGTCATACGCGTTCAATCCAGCGCTCCAGCAGCTCGGGCAGCATCTGCGCGATCTCCTGGAGCAGCTGCGTCCCTTGTCCCTGCTGATAGTGCTGCGGATCGCGGCTGGTAAACAGCATCACCCCGAGATCGCCATCGCGTCCCATCAGCGACATCGCCACCGAACCGATGGCCTTGGCCTCCGGCAGAACGATCAGCAGTTCCGGGCCATGCAGCGGCCCGAGGTAGTGGTTCTCATGCCCCATGCGCTGAATGCGCAGCGGCTCAAACGCCTGCCGCGATAGCGCCAGATGGGTAAAGCTGGAGGGGGCGCCAATGCGCCAGCGATCCGGGAACAGGCGCAGGGTCGCCCCGGCCAGCCCCAGCTCGCGCGCCCAGCGATGCAGGCGAAGCAGAAATTCGTCCAGGCTGCTGGCGGAGGCCAGTCGCGACTGCAGGTGCAGCAGACGATAGAACAGGCTCTCATTACTGGTGGCCTGCTCCATCAGCAGCGAGATATTCTCTTCCAGATGGTTGATATGATTGCGCGCGCGCGCCATATGCCATTCGACCAGCGAGACCGTCCCGCGGATCGGATGTGGCACGCGCATCTCTTCAACCACGCGGGCATTACGAATGAAAAACTCAGGATGGCGCAGCAGATAATCAACAACCGCCCGGTCGTCCATCTCCGTCAGCGTTTCCTGCAGTTCTTCTCCTGGTTGTTTCATAGATGGATAAACCCGTCGTAGACTTGTGTCGCCGGGCCGGTCATATACAGCGGCTGGCCCGGGCCTTTCCAGGCGATATCAAGACGGCCGCCTGGTAAATCCACGCGAACCTCTTCCGCCAGTAAACCCTGCGCAATCCCCACCGCGACGGCCGCACAGGCACCGCTTCCGCACGCCTGTGTTTCACCAGCTCCGCGTTCAAAGACGCGCAGACGGATGTGATCGCGAGTGACGACCTGCATAAACCCAATATTGGCGCGCTCAGGGAAACGTTCATGACTTTCCAGCACCGGACCGAGCGTCTCAACGGGCGCGGTCGCGACGTCATCAACCTGAATCACGCAGTGCGGGTTCCCCATGGAGACCACGCCGCACAAGACTGTCTGTTCCGCGGCGCGCATGATATAGGTCTTTTCCGCTTTGTTGGCGCGGAACGGCACCTGCGATGGCTCGAAGTTCGGCTCGCCCATGTTGACCCGCACCAGCTCATCGTCGGTGACGCTCAGCACCATTCGCCCATTAGCAGTGCTGACGCGGATATCACGCTTGTTGGTCAGCCCTTTCAGCCGGACAAAGCGGGCAAAACAGCGCGCGCCGTTGCCACACTGGGAGACTTCGCTGCCGTCAGCATTAAAGATGCGGTAGTGAAAATCGAGATCGGGATCGTAAGGCGGCTCAACCACCAGCAGCTGATCAAACCCGACCCCGAGGTGCCGATCGGCCAGGCGGCGGATCAGCTCCGGAGAAAAGAAGACATTCTGCGTTACCGCGTCGACGACCATAAAATCATTGCCAAGGCCATGCATTTTAGAGAATTGCATTATTTACTCCATTGCGCGGTTCGCAACGCGCGTCAGTAATTCACCTGGCTTGGGCCGCCATTGTCGCCGCGATCGTTACGATCTGGCATGGTGGTTTGTACGGGGCTTTGCGCTTTTTTGGTCGGTGGTGGCGCGGTTTTATCTGCCGGTGGGAAATAGAGCGGCCCTTTCAGACCACAGCCACTCAGGCTAAACAGTGCGAGGAGAACGGCAAGCGTTCCAAAAACGTTTTTCATTATCAGGTTGCCTGTAAGTTCATGCTTTCTGTTTTCTATCATCGCAGGAGAAGGCACAAAAGCAAGAGTTTGCCGCTAACCTGCAACCGGAATTATTTAGCGTTATACTGCCGCCATCACGAAAAACAGGAACAGAACCATGAATGACAGTGAATTCCATCGCCTCGCCGATAACCTGTGGCAAACCATCGAAGAACGTCTTGACGACTGGGATGGCGACAGCGACATCGATTGTGAAATCAACGGCGGCGTGCTGACCATCAGCTTTGAAAACGGCAGCAAGATCATTATTAACCGTCAGGAACCGCTTCACCAGGTGTGGCTGGCCACCAAGCAGGGCGGCTACCATTTCGACCTCAAGGGCGACGAGTGGATTTGCGATCGCAGCGGTGAAGCGTTCTGGGATCTGCTTGAGCAGGCCGCGACCACGCAGTCGGGCGAAGAGGTGAGCTTCCGCTAAGGTTTATTGCCCGGTGGCGCTGCGCTTACCGGGCCTACAACGGCTCGAACCGTAGGCCGGATAAGCAAAGCGCATCCGGCACAGCGGCTCAGGAGAAATACTGCTGCAACAGCGGGGTGTTGGCGTCCTGATTGGCCGGTGCGGCTGCAATCACTTGGGTACGGAACGGGATCACCTGCGCACGGCCATCGACCTTCACAATCTGGTAGAACTGCGGCAGGTTGAAGTTGATGAAGCTGGAACCGTAGGTAAAGCGATCGTGTGAGGACGAGTAGAAGCGGCTGACGTCGCGCACCAGCTCCTCTTTGCTGCCTTCACAGTGGTGATACACTTCGGCGCGGTTGGTTTCATCAAGGATATAGATATTGAAACCGGCATCGTCGCCCGACTCTTCAAAGAAGAACTGAATAATCCCTTCGCTGGCAAAACCATCCACCACCTGCGGCAGCTTGACGTGGTTAGTCTCAACCTGTACCGACAGACCGTGCAGTTTATTGTGCGAAATGGCGCCATAGAACTCGATGGCATTTTCCAGCTTCTGCACCGAGACGTTCAGACGCTCAAAGAACAGGCCCCAGGTTTGCCCGGAGACGCGCAGCGCTTTGAAGCGGCCGGTTTCCTGACGGGTACTGGAGAGACGCAGGTCGATACACTCGGAGACCAGCTGCTGCACGCGGGTACGGATCAGGCCGCGCAGATGCTGGCTGTAGCAGAAGACCTCGACGCTGTCCGGTGGAGCAGCATCCTGGTGCATCTTGCCGAGAATGGTTTTCAGCGCTTCGATCATCGCCTGCTCGCCGTTGAAATGCAGGGTACGCACTTCGTTCCACGAGTTGCGGTACAGCAGATCGACGCTGCCCACCAGGCAGTTTTGCTGCTCGCCAAAGCTGAACACGTCCAGCTTGCGGAAATCGAAATGCACCACCTGATTACGGAACGCCGCCGTCGGGTCGTATTCCAGGTTGACGATGATCGCCAGATGGCGAATTTCGCACGGGCTGTAGAGCGCTTTCGGCGTCGGCGCAGGCAGACGCAGCGGGAAGTGATGCGACACATCCGCCACCATCTCCTGCAGTTTGGCGAGATCGACGATCTCGTTACCCTTAATAAACAGGCGGGTACGCGACGTCAGCAGGCCGTTAAACCAGGCCCAGGCCACCAGCTTGTTCAGATAGCGGTTATATTCCAGCGGCTGATGACTGATGATCGAATCCATGCTCGGCGCACGGTTGTACAGATACCACCCGGTGCGGTTCGCGCGACCCGGCGGCACATAGATAAAGGTCAGGTTTGGTTCAGACAGGTCCGGCGAAATCTGCGGGTTCACCAGCGTCACTTTACCCGGCAGCGCTTCAAACGCGGCGTACAGCTTACGGGTCAGAACACCGATATCCTGCGGGCTGGCGGAAACGCTGAGGTTATTACGACGGGCAAAGCGGATCAGGTTACGGTAGCTCTGCATCATGGCATCGAGCAGCTCGTTGTGCGCTTCACGCACCTGATCGATCTTCCAGTTGGCACGGTTATCGAGCATCGACAGACGCTCTTCGTCCCATCCCCACTCTTTGACTAACTGACTGACCACTTCACGACGCCAGCCGACGCATGCGCGTTCGCGGCTGAGCTTCTCACAGACTTTGAGATAGAAACATCGACGGACCAGGTCCAGACGGGTCGGATCGTCAATGGCTTTCAGGTATTCGGTGACGCGCTCGAGCATCATGCAGTAGGCATCAAGACCGAAAGAGACGATCTCGCCATCATGCAGACGCTGTTTAATGTCTTTCGCCAACAGGCGCGGCGTCGGGTATTCCCACGAGTAGGCTTCAAGCAGCAGGGTTTTCAGCACCGCTTTGTACGGGGAATCGATACTTTTATACAGCTGCCACAGGCTCGCACCGAAATACTCTTCGGCAGACAGGGAGCTTAAGCCGCCCAGATCCAGCCACTCGTTTGGCGTCAGGACCCCCTGGGCGTAGAGCTTCATGACGTAATCGTCGTAATGCTCTTCTTCGTCGCACGGCACCATACTCCAGAGAATACGCTTCCCGGCCAGGCGCACGGCGGTACGGTAAAACTCATCCAGCAATAAGATGTGCTGCGTCGAGCCGCAGTCTTCACCACCCAGACTGCCGCTTTCATTATGGCGGAAACGGTTTTCATCAATCAGGAAGAAGCTCACTTCCACGCCGAGCGAGGCCGCCCAGCTCTCCAGCAGGCTGCATTTACGCTGCAGCAGCTGACGCTCGTCGTTATCGAGCCAGGACTGATGGCAGACCCAGATATCCAGATCCGAAGAACAGCTTTGCCCTACCGAAGAGGTACTGCCCATGGTGTAGAGGCCGGTGATCGGTAGTTCACCTTTCGGGGACTCCTGCGGCGGCATGCCACGGTAGAGCTCCAGCTCTTTCAGGTAGTGTTCTTGGGTTTCATCAGGCGTGAAAAGGCAGATGCCCTTGGGAACGTTACCGTCGAAGTAACCCGGCATCAGTGGGTGGTGATAGTGCAACAATGTCGGCAGAAGACTGTAAACCTGCTGGAAAGCAGGGCCCATCGCAGCAAGCGCGCGATCGACACGCAGTTGGTTGATGGCATCCAGTCTCTGTTTCAGAGTCTCAATATAGAGGTACAAGACGTATCGCCTGATGTTCAGAAGGCACTAATCCTCACCAGGACCGAGGATTACGCGTTCACAGTATTTCGAAAGTAACCGTCGCCCTTTTTCGCCCTTATCTTTCTGGTCTCGGAGACGAAAAAATGGTCTAAAACGTGATCAATTTAACACCTTGCCGTTTGACCGTAAAGAAAGATGCGCTACATACAAGTGTAGCACCGTTCTGTACGTGTAAATTCCTGAATACGGCAGCAGGCAACCTCTATCGCTGCCCTGTCCTGAACCCCTCAACGTCCGTAAAACTGACACTCCCAGGACAACAATGTTAGGATGGTCAGTAGATGATTAAGACGGTAACAAGCATGTTAGACAATGTTTTAAGAATTGCCACACGCCAAAGCCCCCTCGCGCTCTGGCAGGCACATTATGTTAAGCAGCGCCTCGAAGCCTGCCATGAAGGCTTGCGGGTTGAGCTGGTGCCGATGGTCACGCGCGGCGATGTCATTCTTGATACACCGCTGGCGAAAGTGGGCGGCAAAGGCCTGTTCGTGAAAGAGCTGGAGCTGGCACTGCTTGAGGATCGCGCTGATATCGCGGTCCACTCCATGAAGGACGTCCCGGTTGATTTCCCTGAGGGACTGGGGCTGGTCACCATTTGCGAGCGCGAAGATCCGCGCGACGCCTTTGTTTCAAACCGCTACGACTCGCTGGATGCCTTGCCACAGGGCAGCATCGTTGGCACGTCAAGTTTACGCCGCCAGTGCCAGCTGGCCGAGTCCCGCCCGGACCTGGTTATCCGCTCCCTGCGCGGTAACGTCGGCACCCGTCTCGGCAAGTTGGATAATGGCGAATATGACGCCATCATCCTGGCGGTTGCCGGTCTGAAACGCCTGGGTCTGGAGTCGCGCATTAAGGTGGCGTTGCCACCGGAACAGTCGCTGCCGGCCGTGGGCCAGGGCGCGGTGGGCATTGAGTGCCGACTCGACGATACCCGCACCCATGCGCTGCTGGCGCCGCTCAATCACGACGAGACGGTCATCCGCGTCCAGGCAGAGCGCGCCATGAATACCCGCCTTGAAGGGGGATGTCAGGTGCCGATTGGCAGCTATGCTGAATTAATTGATGGCGAACTGTGGCTGCGCGCGCTGGTTGGCGCGCCGGACGGTTCGCAGATGGTACGCGGCGAACGCCGTGGTCATCCCCAGGATGCAGAACAGCTGGGTATTTCGCTGGCTGAAGAGCTGCTCGATAACGGCGCGCGTGAAATTCTCGCGGATGTCTATAACGGAGAACCCCCGGCATGAGTATTCTCGTCACCCGCCCTTCTCCCGCTGGAGATCAGTTAGTGAGCCGTCTGCGCGCACTGGGGCAGGTGGCGTGGAGCTTTCCGCTGATTGAGTTCACCCCGGGCCGGGAACTGCCCCTGCTTGCCGGTCATCTTGGTACGCTGCAGGCCGATGACATGCTGTTTGCCCTTTCACAACATGCCGTGGAATTTGCCCACGCCCGGCTGCAACAGGACGGTCAGCGCTGGCCGGACGCGCCACGCTATTTCGCCATCGGCAGAACCACCGCCCTGGCGCTGCATACCGAAAGTGGCAAAGACGTCCGCTATCCGCTGGATCGGGAAATCAGCGAAGTATTGCTACAATTACCTGAATTACAAACCGTTGTCGGGAAGCGCGCCCTGATTTTGCGCGGCAACGGTGGACGTGAACTGCTGGGCGACACGCTGCGTGAGCGCGGAGCAGAAGTGACATTTTGTGAATGTTATCAACGATGTAATAAACACTATGACGGTGCGGAAGAGGCGATGCGCTGGCAGTCTCGCGGCGTTACAACCCTGGTGGTGACCAGCGGCGAAATGCTGCAACACCTCTGGTCGCTGATGCCACAATGGTATCGTGAAAACTGGTTACTCCGCTGTCGGCTTCTGGTCGTCAGTGAGCGTCTGGCGAACCTCGCCCGGGAACTGGGCTGGCAAGATATTCGGATCGCTGATAACGCCGACAACGATGCGCTGCTGCGCGCATTACAATAACTCTCATAATGGGAAGCCATAATGACGGAACAAGAAAAATCCTCCGCCGTGGTTGAAGAGACCAGGGAGACTGTGGACACCACGCCACAGCCAGAAACGACAGAGAAAAAGCATGGCAGCAATAAAACCAGCCTGGCGTTAAGCGCGATTGCTATCGCCATTGCGCTGGCTGCAGGTATCGGCCTGTACGGTCTGGTGAAAAAGCAAGCCACTAATCAGACCGCCGCCAGCGACGCGCTGGTTACCCAGGTCACTGCCCTGCAACAGGCACAGCAGTCGCAGAAAGCCGAGCTGGATGCGGTGATCAAACAGCAGGCAGCCCAGCTGGCCGACGCGAACCGTCAGCAGGCCGAGCTGACGAAGCAGCTGGATGAGATGCAGCAAAAAGTGGCCACCATTTCCGGCACCGACGCCAAAACCTGGCTGCTGGCGCAGGCGGATTTCCTCGTCAAACTGGCCGGGCGTAAGCTGTGGAGCGATCAGGACGTCACAACCGCCGCCGCGCTGCTGAAAAGTGCCGATGCCAGCCTGGGAGACATGAACGACCCGAGCCTGATCGCTGCCCGTCGCGCCCTCACCGAAGATATCGCCAGCCTGGGCACCGTTTCGCAGGTGGACTACGACGGCATCATTCTGAAAGTGAATCAGCTGTCGAACCAGATCGATAACCTGCGTCTGGCAGACAATAACGACGACGACTCCCCGATGGATTCCGACAGCAGCGAACTCTCCAGCTCGCTGAGCGAGTGGCGCATCAACCTGCAGAAAAGCTGGCAGAACTTTATGGACAGCTTTATCACCGTTCGCCGCCGCGATGAGACCACCGTGCCGCTGTTAGCCCCGAATCAGGACGTCTACCTGCGCGAAAACCTGCGCTCGCGTCTGCTGGTGGCCGCCCAGGCGGTGCCTCGCCATCAGGAAGAGACCTACAAGCAGGCGCTGGACAACGTCTCGACCTGGGTGCGTGCCTACTACGATACCGACGATGCCACTACCACGGCCTTCCTTGAAGATGTGGACAAACTGAGCCAACAGAACATCACCATGAACGTCCCGGATAAGCTGGAAAGCCAGCCGATTCTGGAGAAGCTGATGCAGACGCGCGTGCGCAACCTGCTGGCACAGCCGGGCGTGGCCGCAGAGCAAGCCCCCGCTTCCGCTCCGGCCCCTGACAGCGCGCCACAAGGAGAGTAATTATGTTGAAAGTCCTGTTACTCTTCGCACTGTTGCTCGCCGGGATCGTGCTTGGTCCTATGCTGGCGGGTCATCAGGGTTACGTGCTGATCCAGACCGATAACTACAATATCGAAACCAGCGTCACCGGGCTGGTGATCATTCTGATCCTGGTGATGGTGGCGTTTCTGGCGATCGAATGGATCCTGCGCCGCATCTTCCGCACCGGGGCGCATACCCGCAGCTGGTTTGTCGGCCGCAAACGCCGTCGTGCCCGCAAGCAGACCGAACAGGCGCTGCTCAAGCTGGCCGAAGGCGACTATCAGCAGGTTGAGAAGCTGATGTCGAAGAACGCCGATCACGCTGAACAGCCGGTGGTCAACTACCTGCTGGCGGCCGAAGCGGCCCAACAGCGCGGCGACGAAGTGCGCGCCAATCAGCATCTGGAGCGTGCCTCCGAGCTGGCCGAAAACGATCCGATCCCGGTGGAGATCACCCGGGTGCGTCTGCAGCTGGCGCGTAACGAAAACCATGCCGCCCGACACGGCGTCGATCGTCTGCTGGAGATCGCCCCGCGTCATCCGGAGGTTCTGCGTCTGGCTGAGCAAGCCTATATCCGCACCGGCGCCTGGGGCTCGCTGCTGGACATCATCCCGTCGATGGCAAAAGCAGACGTGGGTGACGATGAGCAGCGCGACGACCTGCAACGTCAGGCCTGGATTGGTCTGATGGACCAGGCCCGCGCCGATCAGGGCAGCGATGGACTGAAAGAGTGGTGGAAAAATCAGAGTCGCAAAACGCGCCAGCAGGTGCCACTGCAGGTGGCGATGGCGGAGCACCTGATTGAGTGTGACGATCACGATACCGCGCAGAGCATCATTCTTGATGGCCTGAAGCGCCAGTATGACGATCGGCTGGTGATGGTGATCCCGCGTCTGAAAACCAATAACCCGGAACAGATCGAGAAGATGCTCCGCCAACAGATCAAAACCGTGGGCGATCGTCCGTTGCTGTGGAGTACCCTGGGTCAGTCCCTGGCAAAACATGGCGAATGGAAAGAGGCCAGCCTCGCCTTCCGCGCCGCGTTAAAACAGCGCCCGGATGCGTTCGATTACGCCTGGCTGGCGGATACGCTGGACAAGCTTCATCTGCCAGAGGAAGCCGCCGCGATGCGTCGCGATGGCCTGCTGATGACGTTGCAGAACAATCCCCCGCAGCAATAATTACCCAGGAGGCCTGACGGCCTCCTTTTTTATTTGCTACATTCTTTGCATCATCTTCATGAGACCGCTTCCGCCAATGTAACGACCTCCTTTCATTAAACATTTTTCCTGCACACGCCTTTGCGGCGTGGACTAAATCGTTTTTGAAAGGATCGTTTCATGAACACGCTTTTGTACGCGCTTTTTCGCGCGCTCCGCAGCCATCGCTGGCTGCGCCTGCTGGCCTGCGCTTTTCTCTTTACCTCTGTGGGGAATGGCTTAACCCAGGTCATGGTCTTTGGCCTGCTGCTGGACTGGCAGGCTCCCGCCTCTTTACTGACCCTGGCATATCTGTTTGCCATGCTACCCGGCTTTGTGGGCAGCCTCGTTGGAGAGAGGCTCTGTATGCGCTTTTCGCCCATCCGCCTGCTGGTCCTGACCGAGTGGCTGGGTCTGCTCGCCCTGCTGTTTCCCCTGATGGGCATTCAGTATCACAGCATGGTGGCGCTGCTGGCGGTGCAGTCCACCGAGGCCTTTCTGGCGGGCATGAGCTGGCCGGCTCTGACCCTGCTGTTCCGTCGGGGATTATCCGAAGCCGAGCTGCCCGCGGCGACATGCCTGGAGACGATGATTTTTGCGTCGCAGGTGCTGCTGGGTACCGGGCTGGGTATGGTGCTGTTCCACCAGTTGCCCGCCCTGACACTCCTCGGGTTCGACGCGCTCACCTTTGTGGGTTCCTTGCTGATGTTGCTCCTCGCCGGCAGCGCGTTGCCTTCTCTGGCGCCTGGACAGGCAGCAGAAACCGAAAGACCGGTGGCAGTGCACTGGCAGACGCTGGCCCCGCAGCAAAAACGCAGCCTGTTACTGCTTCCCGCCCTCGCCGCCGTGGGATCGCCCGCGATGGCGCTATTGCCTGCGCTGGCGCAGCAGATCGAACCGGAGGATGCCGCCGGGCTGGCTCTACCCTTGCTCTTTGCCCGCAGCCTTGGGCAGCTGTGCGGCCCGCTGCTGCTGAAGAGAGAGAGCCTGCCCCGCTACGCCGGGCAAAACCGTCTCCTGCTGACCTGCCTCGGCCTCTTTTTATTCGCTTACGGAACGATCCCCCTGTTATCGGGGATGCAGGCGCTGGGGGTAGTATTTATCGCCCATCTGGCCTCAAATATCGTTTTTGCGGTGGGCACTTTTAGCCTGCTGAGCAGCTTTCAGGCTGACCAGGTTTCTTCGGCCAGCGGCAGGGCGTGGCGATGGCAAACCGCCAGTGCGTCACTCTTTACCTGCCTCACGGCACTGATTGCTGACGTATGGGGGCCGCTGCAGGCGCTGTATGGCGTTTCGGCCTGTGCCTTGCTGATTGTCGTGGGGACCCTGAGGCGCTACGGCAGATAAGGCATAAAAAAACGCCTGCTAAAAAGCAGGCGTTAAACAGGTCTGTTCGACAACTTGTGGTGCTTCACTCAACGTTGTGCCCATGGTGTTTGATGAGGCCGAAGCGACATCTGTCAGTGGACGATAAGCACCGTAAATGGCTCTGCATCATTCCGGGGTTTATGAGGCGCTAGGGCGAACATAAGAGATGGAATGAGCATCTACATATGTATTATTGCATGCAACGTGCCAGGTTTGTATCCCGAAGTTGTCCGATCTCCAACTTTTTAAGATAAAAGGAAATTATGCTATTCAGGCAGGTCGAGAGGGGCAGAATGTATCGCGATCGCGGACAAAGTGTCTCCTGAAAACGACACCCTGGAACAGAAAGAAATATATTATTATTTATCAGAAGGTTAAGTGTCACTTATTCACGACAGGCTGGCGGAATGCTGTCGGCGATTAGCAACAGAGGCAGGAATAGCAGAAAACAAAAAACCCCGCCGAAGCGGGGTTCAAAATTGGTCGGCGAGAGAGGATTCGAACCTCCGACCCACTGGTCCCAAACCAGTTGCGCTACCAAGCTGCGCTACTCGCCGTTGTACTGCTTTTTGAATTTTTAGTTCAATTCATTAAAAGTCGTGGTGCGAGGGGGGGGACTCGAACCCCCACATCCTAAGGACACTAACACCTGAAGCTAGCGCGTCTACCAATTCCGCCACCTTCGCAATTCACAACTCTTTAAATAATGGGGTGGCTAATGGGATTCGAACCCACGACAACTGGAATCACAATCCAGGGCTCTACCAACTGAGCTATAGCCACCACTACTTAATACTTTACTTCCACGCGGTTCTGCCTACTTAACAGACCACCGCAGCTCCAGCACCGGGTAAATGGTGCGCCCGACAGGATTCGAACCTGAGACCTCTGCCTCCGGAGGGCAGCGCTCTATCCAGCTGAGCTACGGGCGCTTAGCGCCGTTGCGGGGCTGGATATTACGGAGGTCTCGCTCTGCTGTCTAGTGCTTTTTTAAAATAAATGCGCGTTTGCTTACAGTTTGCGCACTTTGCCGCATATTACTGCGTTTTTGCCTTTTCGACGTGCCGTCCCAGGCCAAAAAGCTTATATCCCAGGCTCACGGCAGCGATAAATATCATCCCGACATACAGTGACATGCGGGTATCTTCATTGAAGTACATGCCGATGAGCACACAGATCAGGAACGCCATGGTCAGATAGTTCGTCCACGGGAACAGAATGGAGCGGAACGGATGGCTGGCAATCGCTTTTTTATGCGCCTGACGGAAACGCAGCTGGCTAATCAGGATCACAAACCACGGCACCATTCCCGGCAGTACGCTGGCGCTGTACACGTAGACGAAGACACGCTGCGGGTTCGGGATGATGTAGTTCAGGCACGACCCCACCAGCAGGATGGCAATCGAGATAGCTACACCCGCCACCGGCACCCCTGCGCGGGAAACCTTGCCCACCGCCGCCGGAAGCTGGCGGTTTTTCGCCAGGGCATAAAGCATACGCCCGCAGCTGTACATGCCGCTGTTACAGCCAGAGAGCGCCGCCGTCAGCACCACAAAGTTGATAATGCCTGCCGCCGCGGTAATACCGATTTTGGCGAAGGTCAGCACGAACGGGCTGCCGGTGGTGCCAATCTCATTCCACGGGAAGATGGTGACGATGACAAAAATCGCGCCCACGTAGAAGATCAGAATGCGCCACAGCACTTTGCCTACCGCGCTGCGCAGGGTCACCTGCGGATTTTTGGCTTCACCGGCGGTGATACCGATCAGCTCAACGCCCTGGTAGGAGGCCACTACGATACAGAGCGCGGTCAGGAAACCTTTCCAGCCTCCGGCAAAGAACCCGCCGTGCTCGGTCAGGTTGCCAAAGCCAATCGCCTGCCCGCCATTACCAAAGCCGAAGAAGATCACCCCCACCCCGATGACGATCATCACGATGATGGTGGTGACTTTGATCATCGCAAACCAGAACTCGATCTCACCGTACAGGCGCACGGCTGCGAGGTTAGCCAGCGCCACCAGCCCCACGGCGATCAGTGCGGGTATCCACTGCGCCATCTCCGGGAACCAGAACTGCACGTAGACCCCGATGGCGGTAATCTCCGATATCCCGACCGCCATCCACATAAACCAGTACGACCAGGCCGTTAAATAGCCGAAAAACGGGCTCATGTAGCGGTGAGCGTAGACGGCGAACGAACCGGCAACCGGTTCGAGGAACAGCATTTCGCCCATCGAGCGCATGATAAAGAAGACGAACAGCCCGGCGATGATATACGCCAGCAGGACCGACGGCCCCGCCCATTTCAGGGTGCTGGCGGAGCCCATAAACAGCCCCACGCCAATCGTCCCGCCCAGGGCGATAAGTTCAATATGACGAGCTTCCAGCCCACGCTGAAGCTCCGGTTTTTTCTCTGCCATAAATCCTCGGTTGTGCTTGCGACTCTCCCGGCCTCGGCCGGTTATTGTTATAGGTACGGATGTGCTATCACGGGCTGTGCGATATGGACCGTTTATGTTAACAGTTGATGCAAAAACAGCCTGGTACGGTAGTGCGGGGAGGAATGGTTTCTTAAATTTTGTGAAATGGCAAATGATGCGTTAAAAAAATGAATGTATTGCACAGAAAAGCAGCAGATTTGCAGGCAGGTTGCAGCGCGAACAGCAGATCGCGCTGCAAATCACAGATCAAAGCCGACCGGAGTAGTGCCAGCCGAGATAACGCAGCAGACGCAGCTGGCGGGTGATGCGGCTGGGCTGTGATAGCAGGCGGTACAGCCACTCCAGCCCCAGATTCTGCCAGGCTTTTGGCGCACGCTTTACGCAGCCGGTGAAGACATCGTAGGTGCCGCCAGCGCCCATATAGAGCGCGTCCGGGTAGACCTGACGGCAGTCGCGCATCAGGATCTCCTGACGCGGGGAACCCATCGCCACGGTGACAATCTTCGCCCCGCTGTCACGAATGCGGGCAAACAGCGCCTGCTGCTGATCGGCACTGAAGTAACCGTCCTGACTACCGACGATATTCACCTGCCACTGGTCACGCAGCTTCTGCTCGGTTTGCGCCAGAATCTCCGGTTTGCCGCCAATGAGAAACACCGGCGTGCCGTCTGCGCCCGCCCGGGCCATCAGCGCTTCCCAGAGGTCAGCCCCCGCCACGCGGGAGATGTCTGCATCCGGGTATTTCTTACGCAAGGAGCGCACCACGCTGATGCCGTCAGCGTATTTAAATTCTGCCGCCTCAATGAGATCGCGTACCTGGGCGTTATCCTCAATGGTAAGCATTTTTTCTGCGTTAATGGCCACCAGCGTGCCGGTTCTCATTCCGTCACTGGCGCAGAGATAGTCCAGCGCATGTTGCATATCACGCCAGCCAATCAGCTTCAGGCCCCGCAGGTCATACAGCGGCGCAGAGGTATTGTCAGTCATTATTATCCTTACTCAGACTCGCGAAAGCGCCCTGCCGCTTGCCGGCTCGCGCTTATGTACTAACCCGGCGCTGTCGAACAGCCAGTACAGCAGCTTCGCCATCAGCAGACAGGCGCCAAAAACCACCATGAAAAAGACCACGCGGGAGACGAACGAGTCCAGCCCCTCTCGCGCCAGCACGATCATATTGAAAATGGCACCGAAACAGAAACTATGCAAAATCGCTGCCTTGTAGCGATTGGTATCCTGATTGCCCAGCGTATAGAGCCAGTCGAACCATTTGATAATCAGCCCTACGGCGATCGCCCCCGGCAGGATAAACCAGCCGCCGCCCATCACCACCAGCGAGCCGATCAGCGTCGGTGAGATCGCCAGACCGGAGTGGTTGTTAAGCACTTCCCAGGTAAAGTAGTTGGCGGTGTTCAGAACCACCCCTGGCCTGTCCGGCCACAGCCATGTGGGGATAAAGACATAAAAATCGCGCACGATGGGCGCCAGCCCCTGAAAGTCGATTTTGTCGTAGCTCTGCAGCAGCAGGGCCAGGTTCTCCCACGGCGAGAAGGTATCGCGGGTGAGGTACAGGAAGGTGTAAAACGCCTCATCGCCGCTGACGTCCATGCCATAGCGTTTCAGCGCCAGCCAGAACATCCCGACAATCCCCATTACCCCTGCGGCAGCCAGCATCCACAGCGAGATCCAGCCGCGAATGATGCCGATAAACAGGAAGATGGCAAAGGCGATAATGATGTTCGCGCGCGTGCCGCCGACAATCATGTAGGTCAGCAGGCCAAACGCCACGGTGCTGACCAGGAAAAACAACCACGCCCGGGCATCCTGGCGCAGAAAATAGACCACCAGCATCGCCGGAATGAAGAAGTAGAAGAAGCGCTTGAGCGCCACCCCTGAGACTTCGCTGGAGAAGATCTGGCTGTAGGACTGCAGCTTAAACAGCAAAAAGCCGTTGTGCATGAAGAAGATGCCGACGGTAATTAGCGCGATCCCCATCAGCATCACCCAGGTCAGGTGGGTCTCGACCCGGTTCATGGTAAACAGCGGTCGTCGCTCAGCGCCAGAGCTGGCGGGCTTCAGCCGCGTCTTGTAGGCGACGTAGTAGACCCCATAGAAACAGGTGGCCGACAGCAGGGCCTGCATCAGGATCTCCGGCGGTACGACGGCCACGTCGAAGCGGAACACCAGCACGCTGGTCAGCGGGAAGCCAAAGTAAAAGGTCAGCAGAAACAGCAGCGAGAAAAAGACGTTGAAGTTAAAGCGCACCCGCCGGAATTCGAACCAGGTCAGGGTGGCGATAAAGAGCGCGCTCAGAAGCCAGATGACCAACAGGCCGCTAAATTGCAACTGGCTCATGCTTTCTCCCCTGAGGCGATCCGCAGCGCCTTGTGCCACGGCGTAAGGTAGTTCGGGCTGAAAAAATCGATGGTGTTTTTATCCACCTGCGTCAGCTGTCGCTGCGCTTCGCGCACCACCTCTTCATTCAGGTCATCCGTGGTGAACAGCACCGGAATGTGCTGCTCCGCCATATCCTGCCAGAACGGGTTGTCGCGACTGAGCACGCAGGGCACGCCCGCCTGGATCAGCAGACACAGTGTGCCAATCCCCTGCTGGCGCGCGAAGATGAAGTAACCCAGATCGCACTGGCGCAGCAGGGCCAGGTAGTCGTCAAAGGCCAGCTTATCGCTGAGGATCTGCAGATTCTCCGGGCTGAACAACGCCAGCCCGCTCTGGCGAACTTCATTGATGTACGCCGCGTTATTAGCAGGATAGCCCATGGGTACGATCACGTTGACCGTATCGCCAAATTGCTGATGCACCGCCTTCAGGGCCGCGATATGTTCGTTGCTGCGATCCCCGGAATTACCCACCAGAATCGTCAGCTTCCCCTCGCGCTTCACATCCCTGGCTAACCCGTTCAGGGACGGATCCATGCGGGTCGGAAAATAGAGCAGCTCGCCGCGGACGCTCGGATGACGTTGGGCGAAATAGTTCAGATCGCCGCGAGTGGCAAAGATGCAGCCCACCCGCCCTTGGGCCATGCGACGCAGCGGATAGAAAAGACGGAATTTCCAGCCCTGGGAGACTTCATACAGATCTGCCCCCCAGATATGCCAGTTAAACTGCGCGGGCTTGATGCCCCCACTCAGTAGCGCCAGCCACAGGCCGGTATTGAACTGACCGTGGAAAAAGAAACGCTGCTGGCGATCCGCTTTGGCTCTGGCGATCACCGCATTGGCAAGCGACGCTTTATCCGGCCAGAAAGTCAGCTGCAGTGCCGGGCAGGCGGCGCTCAGGCCGGTATCCTTCCCCACCACCATAAATTCGCGCGCCAGGGCGCTGCCGGGTGCCAGCTCATCGTTAAAGAACCGCAGTACGGTCTGGTTATGATGTGGGATATCCGATCCCAGGACGTGAATCAGTGCAGTCATGCGCGTTTATGCCAAAGTAAAAAGACGCCGCAACAGGCAGCAAAATAGACAATATAGGTGGCCATATAGGCCTGGGCTGCTCCCAGCGCGCCGTGCGTGGGGATCAGCCAGTGCGAAAACGCCGTCAGCAGGGTGAACTGGCTGATTTCCGCCAGAATGTAGAGCCGCAGCGAGGCTTTGGCGATCACCAGATAGCCAAAGACGTAAGCGCCTACTTTCAGCACATCACCCACCAGCTGCCAGGCGAACAGATCGCGCATCGCGGTAAATTTAGCGGAGAACAGCAGCCAGATGGCGACATCGCGCAGCAACCAGACGGTAAAACTGGCGATAGCCACCGCAGGTAAGACGAAGCGCAGGGAACGGAGTATCTCGCGGGTGATCTCCTGACGCCCCGTCAGACGCGACAGGGTTGGCAGCAGGTAGACGCTAAAAGAGGCGGTAATAAACTGCAGGTAGGCATCGGAGATACTGCTGACCCCCTGCCAGATCCCCACCTCATCCCAGCTGTAGTGCGCCGCCAGCAGATTTCGCATCATCACATAGGCCACCGGCAGGGTGACGGAGGTGATGAGCGCCATCAGGGTAAACTTGCCCAGCTGTCCCGCGAGGATCTTGTCCCATTGCGGCTTAAGATAGTGCAGCGGGACAGTGCCTCTGCGCATCAGCATGATAGCCGCCGGGATCACCACCAGCGCTGGCACCAGCGCCAGCCCCAGCAGCGCGCCTTCGTAGCCGCCGAGACGATAACAGGCGTAATAGGCGACAACCCCAATCACGCTGCCTACGATCAGCGCCAGCGCATTGCCGGCGGCATCGCGGAAGCCCTTCATCAGCGCCAGCAGCAGGTTAGCCCAGGCGATACCCATCTGCACCAGCGCCACCAGCCGCACCAGACCCTGATAGCCCGTATGACCAAACAGCCCCTGGCTGATGGGCGCGGCTGCCAGTAAAAAGATCACCGCCAGCAGGGTGGAAAAGCCCAGCACCATCGCGGATGAGGTCCCGACCACCGTACGTAATTGCGCCTTATCATCATGATATTGCGCCACGTACTTGGTCACGCCGTTGAAGATACCCGCCCCGGCCAGCACGCCCAGCACGGTGACCAGCTGACGGAAGTTCCCCGCCTGCCCAATGCCCGCCGGGCCAAATGAGACGGCCAGCAGTTTGACGACTAACAGGCCCGTGCCGATCTTGACGAGTGTGGACGCGGCGGTCCACACCGATGCTTTCGCCAGAGACATATCAGCCGAAATAACTCAGAAGGGTATTAATGACCGTGCGCTGGTTGACTGCAGCGAGGTTGTAGAACAGCGGTAAGCGGAGTAACCGCTCACTTTCTTTGGTGGTGAAGCGATCGTCACCCACGAATTGACCAAAGGCTTCCCCTGCCGGGCTGGAGTGCAGCGGAATATAGTGGAACACCGCCAGGATCTCGGCCTCTTTCAGGTATGCGATCAGCTCGCTGCGATCGTCGTTATCCCGTAGCTTGATATAGAACATATGCGCGTTATGCACGCAGTCCGCCGGGATGGTTGGCAGCTCAATACGGCCTTTTCGCGCCAGCGGGGCCAGCGCATCGTAATAGGTCTGCCACAGCGCCAGGCGCTGCTGGTTGATGCGGTCTGCCGCCTCCAGCTGGGCCCACAGATACGCCGCCTGCAGATCTGCCATCAGGTAGCTGGAGCCGATATCGCGCCAGGTGTACTTATCGACCTGTCCGCGGAAGAACTGGCTGCGGTTGGTGCCTTTCTCACGGATGATCTCTGCGCGCTCCACCAGGGCGCGATCGTTAATCAGGGTCGCGCCGCCCTCACCGCCTGCGGTGTAGTTTTTGGTTTCGTGGAAGCTGAAGCAACCAATATGACCGATAGTACCCAACGCGCGGCCTTTGTAGGTGGACATCACCCCCTGCGCGGCATCTTCCACCACATACAGGTTGTGCTTTTTGGCGATCGCCATGATGGTGTCCATCTCGCACGCCACGCCGGCATAGTGTACCGGCACGATGGCGCGGGTCTTGTCGGTGATCGCCGCTTCAATCAGCGTCTCGTCGATGTTCATGGTGTCCCGACGGATATCCACGAAGATGATTTTCGCTCCACGCAGCACGAAGGCGTTAGCGGTCGAGACAAAGGTGTAGCTCGGCATGATCACTTCATCGCCAGGACCGATATCCAGCAATAGCGCCGCCATCTCCAGCGAGGCGGTGCAGGACGGCGTGAGCAGCACCTTCGCGCTCTGAAAACGCTGTTCCATCCACTGCTGGCAACGGCGAGTATAGCCGCCATCGCCACAGAGTTTGCCGCTGCCCATCGCAGACTGCATGTAATCAAGTTCGGTGCCCACCACGGGAGGCGCATTAAATGGGATCATCTTGTCACCTGTATAGCCAGTAAGCGGTCGTTTCGATGTTGCCGCCGCTTGCAATATAACGTTTAAGCGCGGCGGTGTTGCCCATCTGGGTCGCCACCCGCAATATGGAAAGCTGCTGTTGTCCGGCCCAGCACAGCGCCGCCTGCATCAACCGCTCGCCCATGCCGCGCCCGGCCAGCAGGCCGATACGCGCGTCGGTGTCATTCAGTTTACGCAGGGAGACAAAGCCCAGGATGGCGCCATCCGGTGCACGGAATATCAGGCAGAGGTGATCGAAGGTGCCTTTTACCGCATTTTCGATCCACTGGGCATAGAAGCGACCGCTGTCGTCCGGGGCGTACCAGGGCGCGCGAAAGCGGCTCAGGGCAAACGCCTGCGCGGCCAGCTGGCGCAGCGCCGGAATATCCTGTTCGGTAGCGATCTCAGCGCCTGGGCAGGCATGCTGCGTCACCTCGATCGCAAGATCGGCTTCGCCTTCAACCAGCCTGAAGCCCTGCTGCTGGAGTGCATCCAGCCAGTCGGTGCGGGTGGCCGGAATTTTAGCCTGCACGCGTTGCCAGGCGGATAAATCGTCGGCCGCCAGCAACGGGGCGTCATCAGACAGGCGCACAATGGCCGTAGGCAGGGAAAAAAACTGACTTTCCCAGTCCAGCGGCTGTAACGCACCACGCAGCTGACTCAACGCCATACGCCTTTGGTATCAACGATAAATTCCTGACGCACGGCATCGCCCGAAATCGCTTTAAACTCGCTGTGATCCACCAGCAGCACCAGCACATCGGCGGTGGCCAGCGCATCATTAACGCGTGTCAGGGTGCAGTGACCGGCCAGCTTTTTCGGCAGCTCGTGGATATTGGGTTCCACTACCTGCGTTTCGCCACTGTGCCAGTCGGCAATCATCTCAGCAATTTCCATCGCCGGGCTTTCACGCAGATCGTCGATGTTCGGCTTAAAGGCGAGACCAAAACAGGCGATAGTCACCTCATTTGCCCGCTTGCCGCTCTGCGTCAGGTAATCCGCCACCATGGCCTTCACCTGGTTCAGCACCCAGTGCGGTTTGCTGTCGTTCACTTCGCGGGCCGTACGGATCAGACGCGCCAGCTGCGGGTTCTGCGCCACGATAAACCACGGGTCGACCGCGATACAGTGACCGCCTACGCCCGGGCCGGGTTGCAGGATATTGACGCGCGGATGGCGGTTCGCCAGACGAATCAATTCCCAGACGTTGATCCCCTGATCGGCGCAAATCAGCGATAACTCATTGGCAAACGCGATATTGACGTCGCGGAAGCTGTTTTCCGTCAGCTTGCACATCTCGGCGGTACGGGAGTTGGTGACGACGCACTCGCCTTCCAGGAAGATGTTATAGAGCTCGCTGGCGCGGGCGGAACAGACCGGCGTCATCCCGCCAATAACACGATCGTTTTTAATCAGTTCGACCATCACCTGCCCCGGCAGCACGCGCTCCGGACAGTAGGCGACGTTGATATCCGCACGCTCGCCCGCCTGCTGCGGGAAGGTGAGATCCGGGCGCGCCTCGGCCAGCCACTGTGCCATCTGCTCGGTGGCACCCACCGGGGAGGTCGACTCCAGGATCACCAGGGCGCCTTTTTTCAGCACCGGCGCGATGGATTTTGCTGCCGCTTCGACATACGCCATATCCGGCTCATGCTCGCCTTTGAACGGCGTCGGCACGGCAATCAGGTAAGCATCGGCGACTACCGGCGTGGTGCTGGCCTTCAGGTACCCTCCCTCAACGGCCGTTTTCACTACCTTGTCGAGATCCGGTTCAACAATGTGAATTTCACCCTTGTTGATCGTCGCAACCGCATGCTGGTTGATGTCCACACCTACGACCTGTTTTTGACGGGAGGCAAATGCCGCCGCCGTTGGCAGCCCAATGTAGCCAAGCCCAATGACAGAAATGGTCGTAAAACTCATAGCGATACCCGATTATGTTTAAGTGCATGCAAAATACGGTCACAGGCCTGGCCATCACCATAAGGATTATGGGCCCGGCTCATGGCCTGATACTCTTTATCGTCGTGCAGCAGGCGCGTCACCTCTTCCACGATCAGTCGCGAATCGGTGCCCACCAGCCGCACGGTTCCGGCTTTGACCGCTTCCGGGCGCTCGGTGGTCTCACGCATTACCAGCACCGGTTTGCCCAATGAAGGCGCCTCTTCCTGAATACCGCCAGAGTCGGTCAGGATCAGCCAGGCGTGGTTCATCAGCCAGACGAAAGGCAGATAGTCCTGCGGCTCAATAAGTATGACGTTTTTGACGTGCCCCAGGATGCGGTTGACCGGTTCACTGACGTTGGGATTCAGGTGCACCGGATAGACGATCTGCACATCTTCATTAAGTGCAGCGATTTCCGCCAGCGCATGGCATATTTGCTCGAATCCCTGACCAAAGCTTTCCCGACGGTGTCCGGTCACCAGGATCATCTTTTTACCATTAGCCAGGAACGGATACTGCTCGGCCAGCTCCCCACGCAAGGTGTCACTCGCCAGCACCCGGTCACGCACCCAGATCAGCGCGTCGATCACCGTGTTGCCGGTGACAAAGATATGCTGGTCTTTTATGTTCTCGCGCAACAGGTTCTGACGGGAGTTCTCCGTCGGTGCGAAGTGATACATCGCCAGATGCCCGGTCAGGGTACGGTTCGCCTCTTCAGGCCAGGGAGAGTAAAGATCGCCAGTACGCAATCCCGCTTCGACATGCCCCACTGGAATACGCTGATAGAACGCCGCCAGGCTGGTGGCGATGGTGGTAGTGGTATCACCGTGCACCAGCACGACATCAGGCCTGAACGACTCCAGAATGGGTTTTAACCCTTCCAGAATACGGCAGGTAATTTCGGTTAATCCTTGCCCCGGTTTCATAATATTGAGGTCGTAATCGGGAACAATAGAAAAGAGGTTAAGGACCTGATCCAGCATCTCCCGATGCTGTGCGGTAACGCAAACTTTCGCCTCAAAATAAGGGTCGCTTGCTAGCGCATGAACCAGAGGCGCCATCTTGATGGCTTCCGGCCTCGTACCAAAGACGGTTAGTACTTTCACATCGATTCTCTTCGATTAAGCGATGAAGGCCATAAGCCTTCATCGTAGATGGCGTTCTTAAATTTTGCGACGACGGGTTAACGCCACGCCTGCGCCAATTAAAGCACCCACAATCCCCCACATAATCATCAGGAATGCGCGACGTGGACTATCGCGTTTTACAGGTTCTTCAGGTGTTCGCAAATAACGATAGGTCTGAAAACGTGGGTCCAGTGTCGGACCTACGTTGAGGGTTGTGAGCATGGCGCGGTTTTGATCGTAGTCCAGGTCAACATCCGGGCCTACGGCCTGCAGGTTTTCCAGGCGCGCCTGCAGCATTGGGCGGCCCAGCAGGAACATTTCAGAATCTGGCAGTTCGTCGGCCGGCACGTCGGTTTCGCTGCGGGAGATATTGCTCTTCTCCGCAATCTTCAGCGCTTGCTCAATATTATGAACCCGGCGATTAAAGATCGCTTTCGCCACCTCTTCCTGACGTTTGACCTGCGCTTTCATCTGCACGGTACGCGCTGCCCAGGCCCCTTTCAGCTCATCATTCAGATGACTTGCCGCTCGCTGGCTGGCGAAAGCGACATACTGACGCAGCAGATTGTTGGCATCCGGCGCGGTTTCCGCGATCAGTTTGACGCTGTCGTTAATGTTGCGCAGCGGGTCGCCCGCCATGAACTGAATATTGTTGATCAGTTCGTCCAGCAGGGCGGCATCCGCCTTGCTGTTGCCCACCATCCGCTGTTTGAAATAGTCGGTCTGGTTCCAGAAATCACGGCGCGTATCCCAGGAGGCGAGCTGCATAATGAACTCTTTGTAGGACTCGTCCATTACCGAGGGCTGCTCGGCGGAGGCTGGATTCGCTTTCACATCCAGGTTACGCAGAAACTGCTGCTGAGAGTAGAAGCCCCCGAGCATGTTCACCGTCGGACGATCGGTAATGGCCGTCGCGCTCCACTCCTGTCGGGCAAAAAAGGTATACGCCAGTGCGATAAGTGCAAAGCCCAGCGCAATACCTGCGATCCAAAACTTGCCCGCCCACAACACGCGGAACAAGCCACGAACATCCAGCTCATTCTCAGTTACCACTGATTTTGCTCCCGCCAACGGTTGAGTCATTACAGTCCCGATTTACTTGGTTAAAGTTGGGTTATTGCCATTTCGACGCATACGGCGTTTTACGCGTTTAATAAATCGCGCCACTTTCCATGCCCGCTTAATACAATAGCCGTACAGGAAAAATGCTAGCAAGAACAATACCAACATTACCCATTCAGGGATGAAATGTGCATATTCTGCGGCGACACCAATGCCGGCCAGCAGCGCAGCGGCGAGGGTGATTAAGACAAACGCCTGACGCGAGGTGAAGCCGGCGCGCATAATCAGATGGTGAATATGTTGACGATCTGGCGAGAACGGGCTCATCCCTTTGCGCAGACGGCGATACATAATCGCCACCATATCCATCAGCGGAATGGCAATAATCCACAGGGCCGTCACCGGACTGATTGGGTGGGTATTCCCCTGAGTGGTTTCCAGCAGGATCCAGATAACGGTAAAACCAATCAGCGTACTCCCGGCATCGCCCATAAAGACTTTGTAGCGACGGCCCAGCACGCCAAGGTTAAGGAGGATATATGGCAGAATGGCGGCAATCATCGCAAAACACCACATCGACAGGCTGTACTGACCGTCGAACCACAGGATGATGCCGATTGCGGCGAACGAAACGCTGGAGAGCCCCCCCAGCAGGCCGTCGATGCCGTCCACCATGTTAAAGGCGTTAATCGCCGCCCACACGGCAAACAGCGTCAGGAAGTAGCCGAACGGCCCCAGCACCATCTCCCAGGTGCCGAAAATATAGCCAAGGCTGCTGAGGTAGAGTTTCCCAACCACCATCATGATGACGCCGATGGCCGCCTGAACCGCAGCGCGGAATTTCACGCTAATATCGAACCTGTCGTCCAGCGCCCCCACCAGTACCAGCACGCCGGCACACGCCAGATAGAGCGCCGCATGCGGGATATAGTAATCCGCAATACTGAAGGTGAAACAAATGCCCGCATAAACAGAGATTCCGCCAACCAGCGGAATCAAGCCTTGATGGCGTTTACGATAATTGGGCTTATCCACCAGACCCACTCTCTTCGCCGCCTTGCGGGCGAGAAATAAAAAGCAGGTGGTGAAAAGAAAAATACTGATTAGCTCAGTCACCGCGGTGAGTAGATTCACTATGGATACTCTCAACAAATGTTAATCCCGGAAGTATAACCTTGAAGGCTCGGCTCCAGAAGGAAAAAGCAGGCCTCACCCAAGTCCCTTTGTTTATTTTTCAGACAATTACTTTTCTGCTTTGACGAACATTCCCATTTTCGTCTCCGGCAGGATAATTGGACAGCGCACAGTTACAGCGTATAAGCCACAAAAGAAAAACGCCACGTAAAAACGTGGCGTTTCGGCGCTTTATTTGCTTTACGAGCGCTTCATCATATCGAAGAAATCGTCGTTAGTTTTGGTCATCGCCAGTTTGTTAATGAGGAACTCCATCGCATCGATTTCACCCATTGGATGGATAATTTTGCGCAGGATCCACATTTTCTGCAGCTCTTCCTGAGTGGTGAGCAGCTCTTCTTTACGGGTACCGGAACGGTTATAGTCGATAGCCGGGAAGACGCGCTTTTCAGCGATTTTACGAGAGAGGTGCAGTTCCATGTTGCCTGTACCTTTAAACTCTTCGTAAATAACTTCATCCATCTTCGAACCGGTGTCGATCAGCGCGGTTGCGATGATAGTCAGGCTTCCGCCCTCTTCCACATTACGCGCAGCACCGAAGAAACGCTTCGGACGGTGCAGGGCGTTGGCATCCACACCACCGGTCAGTACTTTACCGGAAGCCGGAACCACGGTGTTGTAGGCACGCGCCAGACGGGTGATGGAGTCGAGGAGGATGATAACGTCTTTTTTATGCTCAACCAGACGCTTCGCCTTCTCGATAACCATTTCCGCAACCTGAACGTGACGGGATGCCGGTTCGTCGAAGGTAGAGGCTACAACCTCACCTTTCACCAGACGCTGCATCTCGGTCACTTCTTCCGGACGTTCGTCAATCAGCAGCACCATCAGCACGCAGTCTGGGTGGTTGTATGCGATGCTCTGGGCGATGTTCTGCAGCAGCATGGTTTTACCGGCTTTCGGCGGTGCCACAATCAGACCACGCTGGCCACGACCAATCGGAGACGCCAGATCCAGAACGCGAGCGGTTAAGTCTTCGGTAGAACCGTTACCACGCTCCATGCGCAGGCGAGAGTTCGCGTGCAGCGGCGTTAAGTTTTCAAACAGGATCTTATTGCGCGAGTTTTCTGGTTTGTCGTAGTTAACTTCATTAACTTTCAACAGCGCAAAGTAGCGTTCACCCTCTTTAGGAGGACGAATCTTACCTGAAATGGTGTCACCAGTGCGGAGGTTGAAACGGCGGATTTGGCTGGGGGAAACGTAGATATCATCAGGACCGGCGAGGTAGGAGCTGTCTGCAGAGCGGAGGAAACCAAATCCGTCCTGCAATATCTCCAGCACACCGTCGCCAAAGATATCTTCGCCACTCTTTGCGTGCTGCTTCAGGATGGCAAAAATGATGTCCTGCTTGCGCATACGAGCCTGGTTTTCCAGTCCCATATTTTCGCCGAGAGTGATCAGCTCAGAAACCGGCGTATTCTTTAATTCGGTAAGATTCATAATGGTGTGGGTTCTTAAACTCGGGGTGATACTCGAACTTAATTTGTGAATGGTATGGCAGGGTCATCCATGCCTGTTAGCGGCCATCAACTCATGTCTGTTCGCTGTCTGGTCACAGGGAAAGCACAGAACTGAAACGACAAGACGGATTGAGTGACAAGCCCGGAATCTATCCACTTCACGCACTGTTTATGTCAACAACGGGAAGTATCGGGTAAAACAAGATTCAAACAACAAGGTATGTTTAAAACGAAGTCATAGCTAACTTAGCACGACTCTAGCCGGGCGTCCAGAGATCCAAACAATTTAGAAACCCTGGACGCACAGCCGAGAACCTTACGCCAGGTTGGCGTCCAGGAACTCTTTCAGTTGACCTTTGGACAGCGCGCCCACTTTGGTCGCCGCAACTTCACCGTTTTTGAACAGCAGCAGGGTTGGGATACCACGAATGCCATACTTAGGTGCGGTGCCCGGGTTCTGGTCGATGTTCAGTTTCGCTACGGTCAGTTTGCCCTGATATTCGTCAGCGATCTCATCCAGAATCGGGGCGATCATTTTGCAAGGACCACACCATTCAGCCCAGAAATCGACGAGGATCAGCCCGTCAGCTTTAAGTACGTCCGTGTCAAAACTGTCGTCAGTCAGGTGAATAATTTTATCGCTCATATATAACTCCACAGGAATAAGCCTGGTGCGTTGATCTCGCTTCCATCAACGACCTGTTGATGTAGCATTAACCAACTAAAGGTTGACTTTATTTCACCGGATACGCTTTCGTAAAGCAATAGATAGCTGATATTCTACCACACTATGAGCAAAACACATTTAACAGAACAGAAGTTTTCCGACTTCGCCCTGCACCCAAAAGTGATCGAAGCCCTTGAAAATAAAGGGTTTCATAACTGCACGCCCATTCAGGCTCTCGCCCTCCCGCTAACGCTGGCAGGTCGCGATGTTGCAGGGCAGGCGCAAACCGGTACCGGCAAAACGATGGCGTTTTTGACGTCAACGTTTCATTATTTACTGACTCACCCGGCAATTGCTGACCGCAAAGTTAACCAGCCGCGCGCGCTGATCATGGCCCCGACGCGAGAACTGGCGGTACAGATCCACGCTGACGCAGAACCGCTGGCACAGGCCACCGGTCTGAAGCTCGGCCTGGCCTACGGCGGTGACGGTTACGACAAACAGCTGAAAGTGCTGGAAAGCGGCGTCGATATCCTGATTGGCACCACTGGCCGTCTGATCGATTATGCAAAACAGAACCACATTAACCTCGGCGCTATCCAGGTTGTGGTGCTGGATGAAGCCGATCGTATGTACGATCTGGGCTTTATTAAAGATATCCGCTGGCTGTTCCGTCGTATGCCTGCCGCTAACCAGCGCCTGAACATGCTGTTCTCAGCTACGCTGTCTTATCGCGTCCGTGAGCTGGCGTTCGAACAGATGAACAACGCTGAATACGTCGAAGTGGAGCCGGAACAGAAAACCGGCCACCGTATTAAAGAAGAGCTCTTCTACCCGTCTAACGAAGAAAAAATGCGTTTACTGCAAACGCTGATTGAAGAAGAGTGGCCGGATCGCGCCATCGTATTCGCTAACACCAAACACCGCTGTGAAGATATCTGGGGCCATCTGGCTGCGGATGGGCATCGTGTGGGTCTGTTGACCGGTGATGTGGCGCAGAAAAAACGACTGCGCATTCTCGAGGATTTCACTCGTGGCGATCTGGATATTCTGGTGGCAACGGACGTGGCCGCACGTGGTCTGCATATCCCGGCGGTCACCCATGTCTTTAACTACGATCTGCCGGACGATTGCGAAGATTACGTTCACCGTATCGGCCGTACCGGTCGTGCGGGCGCCAGCGGTCACTCCATCAGCCTTGCCTGCGAAGAGTATGCGCTGAACCTGCCGGCGATTGAGACCTATATCGGCCACTCAATTCCGCAGAGTAAATACAACCCGGAAGCGCTGTTAAGCGAACTGCCGCCGGCGAAGCGCCTGACCCGCGCCCGTTCCGGCAATGGCCCGCGCCGTAACAGCGCCCCGCGTAATCGTCGTCGTTCAGGCTAAAAACTATGCTCCGGTCCACCTCGCTCTATGCAGCTATTGATTTAGGTTCGAATAGTTTTCATATGCTGGTTGTACGCGAGGTGGCGGGAAGTATACAGACGCTGACGCGTATTAAGCGCAAGGTCCGTCTCGCGGCGGGCCTGAGTGCGGATAATCATCTCTCTCCTGAAGCCATGGAGCGCGGCTGGCAATGCCTGCGTCTCTTTGCCGAACGCCTGCAGGATATTCCCGCCCAGCAAATCCGTGTTGTCGCCACCGCAACCCTGCGTCTGGCGGTGAATGCCGGGGAGTTTATTGCTACAGCGCAGGCGATCCTCGGCTGCCCGGTACAGGTGATTAGCGGTGAAGAAGAAGCCCGTCTGATTTATCAGGGCGTGGCGCACACCACGGGCGGCGATGAACGTCGTCTGGTGGTGGATATCGGCGGTGCAAGCACTGAGCTGGTCACCGGTATCGGTGCGCAGGCAACCTCCCTGAACAGCCTGTCGATGGGCTGTGTCACCTGGCTTGAACGCTACTTTACCGATCGCAATCTGGCGCAAGAGAACTTCGATGACGCGGAAAAAGCCGCTCGCGAGGTACTGCGTCCGGTGGCGGATGAGCTGCGTTATCACGGCTGGAAGGTCTGCGTTGGCGCGTCTGGCACCGTCCAGGCGCTGCAGGAAATCATGATGGCGCAGGGGATGGATGAGCGTATTACGCTGGCGAAACTGCAGCAGTTAAAGCAGCGCGCAATCCACTGTGGTCGTCTGGAAGAGCTCGAAATTGAAGGGCTGACCCTTGAGCGTGCCCTGGTGTTCCCAAGCGGGCTGGCGATCCTGATTGCCATTTTCACCGAACTGAATATTCAGTGCATGACCCTTGCGGGCGGTGCGCTACGGGAAGGGCTGGTCTACGGCATGCTGCATCTGGCCGTCGATCAGGACATTCGCAACCATACGCTGCGCAATATTCAGCGCCGGTTTATGGTGGATATCGAACAGGCGCATCGGGTCGCGAACCTGGCGGTCAGTTTCCTCGATCAGGTTGAAAGCGAGTGGCATCTTGAGCCTGTCAGCCGCGAGCTGCTGGTGAGTGCCTGTCAGCTGCATGAGATCGGCCTGAGCGTCGATTTTAAACAGGCACCGCTGCATGCCGCCTACCTGGTACGCAATCTCGATCTGCCCGGTTATACCCCGGCGCAGAAAAAGCTGCTGGCCACGCTGCTGTTGAACCAGACCAACCCCGTCGATCTCTCTTCGCTCCACCAGCAAAATGCGGTGCCGCCGCGCGTGGCGGAGCATCTCTGCCGCCTGCTGCGTCTGGCGATCCTCTTTGCCAGCCGTCGGCGCGACGATTTGCTGCCCGCCATGACGTTGATGGCGGACGGCGAAAAGCTGACGTTGAATTTGCCGGAAAAGTGGCTGGATAGCCATCCGCTGGGAGCAGAAATGCTGGTGCAGGAGTGTCAGTGGCAGAGTTATGTGCACTGGGTACTTGAAGCACAATAACCCGATTAAACGCCCGGCGGCGCGACGCCTACCGGGCCCTCAAACTAGCGGTTTTTTGCCTTCTCCATCATCGCGCGAATATTGGCGATACTGGCCTGCCCTTTATGCATCCGTTCTTCGGCGGTAATCACTTTACGTTCCTGCTCCCAGAGCACATCATCCTGCGGTAATTCCAGCAGGAAGCGGCTCGGCTCCGGACGCACCAGCTCCCCGTACTGACGGCGCTCTTTACAGAGCGTAAAGGTCAGTTCTTTCTGTGCCCGCGTGATGCCCACATAGGCCAGGCGGCGCTCTTCATCGACGTTATCTTCATCGATGCTGCTCTGATGCGGCAGGATGCCCTCTTCCATGCCCACCAGATAGACATAGGGGAATTCCAGCCCTTTCGAGGCGTGCAGGGTCATGAGCTGCACCTGATCCGCCTCTTCTTCGCTTTCTCCGCGCTCCATCATGTCGCGCAGGGTAAAGCGGGTGACGACCTGGGTCAGGGTCATCGGCTCGTCGATATCGGAACCTTCCAGCATCTCGGTCATCCAGCTAAAGAGCTGGTTAACGTTCTTCATCCGCATCTCTGCCGCTTTCGGGCTGGCGGAGGTTTCATACAGCCAGGATTCATAGTCGATGCCGCGGATCAGATCGCGCACCGCCGCGATCGGCTCCCGCTCGCTCAGCAGCTGGATCTCGCGCAGCCAGTGGGTAAAGCGGGTCAGCGATTCATAGCCACGCCCGGTTAAGCTCTGGCTCAGGCCCATATCGAAGCTGGCTGTCAGCAGGCTCTTATTGCGGGTCATTGCCCACTCACCCAGTTTTTGCAGCGTCGCCGGCCCAATCTCCCGCTTCGGCGTATTCACGATCCGCAGAAAAGCACTGTCATCATCCGGGTTGGTCAGCACGCGCAGGTAGGCGAGCAGATCCTTGATTTCCGGGCGCGAGAAGAACGAGGTGCCGCCGGAAATTTTGTACGGAATACGGTTCTGCATCAGCATCTTTTCAAAGACGCGCGACTGGTGATTCCCGCGATAGAGAATGGCGTAATCTTTGTAGTCGGTCTTATTCACGAAGTGATGGGCAATCAGCTCCCCCGCCACGCGTTCGGCTTCGTGATCTTCGTTATTGGCGCTCAACACCTTGAGCTCGGTGCCATAGCCCAGCTCGGAGAAGAGGCGCTTTTCAAACACGTGCGGGTTATTGGCGATCAGGATGTTGGCCGCCTTCAGTATACGCCCGGAGGAGCGGTAGTTCTGCTCCAGCTTGATCACCTGCAGCGCCGGGAAGTCTTTGCTCAGCAGGACCAGGTTTTGCGGACGGGCGCCGCGCCAGGAGTAGATCGACTGGTCGTCATCACCCACGACGGTAAAACGTGCCCGCTGCCCTACCAGCAGTTTCACCAGCTCGTACTGGCTGGTGTTGGTGTCCTGGTATTCATCCACCAGCAGATAGCGGATCTTGTTCTGCCAGCGCTCTCGCACCTCTTCATTACGCTGCAGCAGCAGCGTCGGCAGCAGGATCAGGTCATCGAAATCGAGCACGTTACAGGCTTTGAGATGATCGTTGTACAGGCTGTAGCAGTGGGCGAAGATCCGATCCCGCTCCCCTTTGGCGCTTGCAGCGGCCTGGGCAGGGCCCATCAGATCGTTTTTCCAGTTAGAGATCGTAGAGATCAACTGCTGCAGCACCGTTTTGTCGTCTTCGATCAGCCCTTCGGTCAACTCTTTCAGCAGCGCCACCTGATCGGTGTCGTCGAATAGGGAGAAGTTTGACTTCATGCCCAATGCCGCGTATTCGCGCTTAATGATATCCAGCCCCAGGGTATGGAAGGTGGAGATCATCAGGCCGCGGGCCTCTTTACGCCCTAACGTCTGCCCGACACGCTCTTTCATCTCGCGCGCCGCTTTGTTAGTAAAGGTCACCGCCGCGATATGGCGTGCCTGATAGCCGCAGCCGCGGATCAGATGGGCGATTTTGTTGGTGATCACGCGGGTTTTACCGGAACCGGCCCCTGCCAGCACCAGGCATGGTCCAGTTACGAATTCGACCGCTTGTTGTTGTCCAGGGTTTAAACGCATGGGAATATTGCTCAATCTTCGAACGGGGTGGGGATTGTAGCAGAAAGCCGGGCGCAGATTTACCGGCTAATGATAAAGTGAAGAAAACGCGATGAACCCCGGGAACAGAACCATGAAAAAGACCGCAGCGGCCCTGCACATTCTGGTAAAGGAAGAGAAGCTGGCGCAGGAGATCCTCGCCAAACTGGAGCGCGGCATTAGCTTCGATCATCTGGCAAAGCGCTACTCGAAATGCCCTTCCGGGCGTAACGGCGGCGATTTAGGTGAATTTAAGCAGGGTGCGATGGTGGGACCCTTCGATCAGGCGGTCTTCAGTTGCCCGTTGCTGAAGCCTTACGGCCCGGTGAAAACCAAATTTGGCTACCATATCATTAAGGTGCTGTACCGCAGCTAACGCGTGGTATATTGCGCCCCGATTTTACTCAATCCTTCAAGGCACGATCATGGCGAAAACAGCGGCAGCAATGCACATCCTGGTAAAAGAAGAGAAACTGGCTCTGGAGCTTCTGGAGCAGATCAAGAACGGCGGCGACTTCGAAAAGCTGGCGAAAAAGCACTCCACCTGCCCATCCGGTAAAAAAGGCGGCCACTTAGGTGAATTCCGTCAGGGCCAGATGGTTCCGGCGTTCGATAAAGTGGTATTCTCCTGCCCGGTGCTGGAACCAACCGGCCCGCTGCACACCCAGTTCGGTTACCACATCATTAAGGTGCTGTACCGCAACTAATAAAAAGCCCGGTGGCGCTAACGCTTACCGGGCCTACGATTTTGCGCTTTTCCAGGTCGGGTAAGGCGTAGCCGCCACCCGACAATTTACTTAACCCGCTACGGCGATACGTTTCATATCGGTCATGTAGCCACGCAGCTTCTGACCCACTTTCTCGATCTCGTGGCTGCGAATCGCTTCGTTCACGTCACGCAGCTGGGCATTATCTACCGCGCCTTCGGTAATTGCTTTACCCAGGTCGCCGGTCTGCAGAGTGGTCATGAACTCTTTCAGCAGCGGTACGCATGCGTAAGAGAACAGGTAGTTACCGTACTCTGCGGTATCAGAGATCACCACGTTCATCTCATACAGACGCTTACGGGCGATGGTGTTCGCGATCAGCGGCAGCTCGTGCAGTGATTCGTAGTACGCAGATTCTTCGATGATGCCGGAATCCACCATGGTTTCGAAGGCCAGCTCAACGCCCGCTTTCACCATTGCAATCATCAGAACGCCTTTGTCGAAGTACTCCTGCTCGCTGATTTTGCCATCGAACTGCGCGGCGGTTTCGAACGCGGTTTTACCGGTCTCTTCACGCCAGGTCAGCAGATTTTTGTCGTCGTTTGCCCAGTCAGCCATCATGCCGGAAGAGAACTCACCGGAGATGATGTCGTCCATGTGTTTCTGGAACAGCGGCGCCATGATGGTTTTCAGCTGCTCGGACAGCGCGAATGCACGCAGTTTCGCCGGGTTAGACAGACGGTCCATCATCAGGGTGATACCGCCCTGCTTCAGCGCTTCGGTGATGGTTTCCCAGCCAAACTGAATCAGTTTTTCTGCGTATGCCGGGTCGGTGCCCTCTTCCACCAGCTTGTCAAAGCACAGGAGAGAACCGGCCTGCAGCATACCGCACAGGATAGTCTGCTCACCCATCAGGTCAGATTTCACTTCCGCAACGAAAGAGGATTCCAGAACGCCTGCACGGTGACCGCCGGTGGCCGCCGCCCATGCTTTGGCAATCGCCATGCCTTCGCCTTTCGGATCGTTTTCCGGGTGAACCGCGATCAGCGTCGGCACGCCGAAACCACGTTTGTACTCTTCACGTACTTCGGTACCCGGGCACTTCGGTGCCACCATCACAACGGTGATGTCTTTACGGATCTGCTCGCCCACTTCAACAATGTTGAAGCCGTGGGAGTAACCCAGCGCCGCACCGTCTTTCATCAGCGGCTGCACGGAACGCACAACGTCAGAGTGCTGTTTGTCCGGCGTCAGGTTAACTACCAGATCCGCCTGCGGGATCAGCTCTTCGTAGGTACCCACTTTGAAGCCGTTTTCGGTCGCTTTACGCCAGGATGCACGCTTCTCAGCGATGGCTTCTTTACGCAGGGCGTAGGAAATATCCAGACCGGAATCACGCATGTTCAGGCCCTGGTTCAGACCCTGAGCGCCGCAGCCGACGATGACCACTTTTTTACCCTGAAGATAGCTTGCGCCATCGGCAAATTCATCGCGCGCCATAAAGCGGCATTTGCCCAGCTGAGCCAGCTGCTGGCGCAGATTCAGTGTGTTGAAGTAGTTAGCCATGGTGATACCTCGTGATGTTGTGTGTCTTATTGTTCGGTTCGCGTTTCAGCGAGAATGTACCCACATTACAACAGGAAATTTATTGCGGAAATTGATATATTCACAACGTCACGTTGCAATTTATGCAATATAAAACCCTGGAGTGGAATCGGTGGATTTACGCGATCTGAAAATGTTCCTGCATCTGGCGGAAAGCCGTCATTTTGGCCGCAGCGCGCGGGCGATGCACGTCAGCCCCTCCACGCTTTCGCGTCAGATCCAGCGCCTGGAGGAGGACCTCGGCCAGCCCCTGTTTGTACGTGATAACCGCACGGTGACGCTCACCGAAGCCGGAGAAGAGTTGCGTACGTTTGCCCAGCAAACCTTGCTGCAGTACCAGCAGCTGCGCCACACCATCGACCAGCAGGGGCCGTCGCTTTCCGGTGAGCTCCATATTTTTTGTTCCGTGACCGCCGCCTATAGTCATCTGCCGCCCATCCTCGATCGCTTCCGCGCAGAACATCCTTCGGTTGAGATCAAACTCACTACCGGTGATGCCGCTGACGCGATGGAGAAGGTGGTGACGGGAGAAGCGGATCTGGCGATTGCCGGTAAGCCGGAAACCCTGCCAGGCGCAGTGGCGTTTTCGATGCTGGAAAATCTGGCAGTGGTGCTGATCGCCCCGGCCCTGCCCTGCCCGGTGCGTAATCAGGTCTCGGTGGAAAAACCGGACTGGTCAACGGTGCCCTTTATCATGGCCGATCAGGGTCCGGTGCGCCGCCGCATCGAGCTGTGGTTCCGTCGGCAGAAAATCAGTAATCCCTCGATTTACGCCACGGTCGGCGGTCATGAAGCGATGGTCTCAATGGTGGCGCTGGGATGCGGCGTGGCGCTGTTGCCGGAAGTGGTGCTGGAGAACAGCCCGGAGCCGGTGCGTAACCGCGTGATGATCCTCGAGCGCAGCGACGAGAAAACGCCGTTTGAGCTTGGCGTCTGTGCACAAAAAAAGCGGCTGCATGAGCCGCTTATTGATGCGTTCTGGAATTTATTGCCGAATCATTAGCTGCGCTAACCCGGCCTACGATTCACTTAACCCGCCAGGAAGAACCTGAATGCCGGGTTGTGGGTCTCGTCATGACAGTCATAACCCAGCTCGTTGAGCCGCGTTTCGAAATCCGGCTCGTGCTCGCCCAGTTCAAACGCCGCCAGCACGCGGCCATAGTCGGTGCCGTGGCTGCGATAGTGGAACAGGGAGATGTTCCAGTGCGTGCCGAGAGTATGCAGGAACTTCAGCAGCGCACCCGGTGATTCCGGGAACTCGAAGCTGAACAGGCGTTCCTGTAACGGCTTCGATGGACGTCCGCCCACCATGTAGCGCACGTGCAGCTTCGCCATCTCGTCGTCGGAGAGATCCACCACGCTGTAGCCACCCAGGTGCAACAGGTTGAGGATCTCTTTACGCTCTTCCAGCCCGCGACTCAGACGTACGCCGACAAAAATGCAGGCATCTTTAGCATCGGCGAAACGGTAGTTAAACTCCGTCACCGAGCGACCGCCAAGCAGCTGACAGAACTTAAGGAAGCTGCCCTTCTCTTCCGGAATCGTCACCGCTAACAACGCTTCGCGCTGCTCACCCAGCTCGCAACGCTCGGAAACGTAACGCAGACCGTGGAAGTTGACGTTCGCACCAGAAAGCACGTGTGCCAGACGTTCGCCGCGAATGTTGTGCTGGGCGATGTATTTTTTCATGCCCGCCAGCGCCAGCGCGCCGGACGGTTCCGCCACCGCACGCACATCCTCGAACAGATCTTTCATCGCTGCGCAGATCGCATCGCTGTCGACGGTGATGATGTCGTCGAGATACTCCTGGCAGACGCGGAAGGTTTCATCCCCGATGCGTTTCACCGCTACGCCTTCGGCAAACAGCCCGACGCGCGGTAAGTCCACCGGATGACCAGCATCCAGCGCCGCCTTCAGGCAGGCAGAATCCTCGGCTTCAACGGCGATGACTTTGATCTGCGGCATCAGCTGTTTGATCAGCACCGCCACGCCCGCAGCTAACCCGCCGCCGCCAACCGGGACAAACACGCGGTCGAGATGGGCATCCTGCTGCAACAACTCCAGCGCCAGGGTGCCCTGGCCGGCAATCACCATCGGGTGATCGAACGGCGGCACCCAGGTGAAGCCCTGCTGCTGCGCCAGATCGATGGCTTTGGCTTTCGCTTCGTCAAAATTGGCACCGTGGAGCAGCACTTCGCCGCCAAAACCCCGCACCGCATCGACTTTAATATCTGCGGTTGCCACAGGCATGACAATCAGGGCTTTCAGCCCCAGTCGCGCGGCAGAGAACGCCACGCCCTGGGCATGGTTGCCCGCAGACGCCGTGATCACGCCCCGCGCTTTTTGCTCGTCGGTCAGCCCGGCCATCATCGCGTAGGCGCCGCGCAGCTTGAAGCTGTGCACTGGCTGGCGGTCTTCGCGCTTCACCAGAATAACGTTATCCAGCCGCGAGGACAGCTTGTCCATTTTTTGCAGCGGCGTCACCTGCACCGCTTCATAGACCGGCGCACGCAGCACCGCCCGGAGATATTCTGCCCCCTCAGGGGCAGACGATAAGGGTTGGGATTCGGCCATCATTAGCCCCCAAGCTTGGATTTATCGCGCACCGCGCCTTTATCCGCACTGGTGGCAAGGGTGGCGTAGGCGCGCAGGGCAAAGGAGACTTCGCGCTGACGATCTTTCGGCGTCCAGGCTTTATCCCCACGCGCGTCCTGTGCTTCACGGCGGGCAGCGATCTCCTGAGGGCTCAGCTGCAGCTGAATGCCGCGATTCGGAATGTCGATTTCGATCAGATCGCCATCTTCGATAATCGCGATGTTGCCGCCGCTGGCCGCTTCCGGTGAAACGTGGCCGATAGAGAGGCCTGATGTGCCGCCGGAGAAACGACCATCGGTGATCAGCGCACAGGCTTTACCGAGGCCCATGGATTTCAGGAAGGTGGTCGGGTAGAGCATCTCCTGCATCCCCGGCCCGCCTTTCGGCCCTTCGTAGCGGATTACCACCACGTCGCCAGCCACTACTTTACCGCCGAGGATCGCTTCTACCGCATCGTCCTGGCTTTCGTACACCTTTGCTGGACCGGTGAATTTCAGGATGCTGTCGTCCACGCCCGCGGTTTTAACGATACAGCCGTTTTCCGCGAAGTTGCCGTACAGCACGGCCAGACCACCATCTTTGCTGTAGGCGTTTTCCAGGGAACGGATACAGCCTTCCGCGCGATCGTCATCCAGGGTGTCCCAGCGACAATCCTGCGAGAAGGCCTGCGTGGTGCGGATCCCTGCCGGACCGGCGCGGAACATTTTTTTCACTGATTCGTCTTTGGTCAGCATTACATCGTATTGATCCAGCGTTTGCGGCAGCGTCAGACCCAGCACGTTTTTCACGTCACGGTTCATCAGCCCGGCGCGATCCAGCTCGCCAAGAATACCCAGTACGCCACCGGCACGGTGAACGTCTTCCATGTGGTATTTCTGCGTGCTCGGCGCAACCTTACACAGCTGCGGCACTTTACGGGACAGCTGGTCGATGTCCGTCATGGTGAAATCAATCTCTGCTTCCTGGGCGGCGGCCAGCAGGTGCAGAACGGTGTTGGTGGAACCACCCATGGCGATATCCAGCGTCATGGCGTTTTCAAACGCCGCTTTGCTGGCGATATTGCGCGGCAGCGCGCTGGCATCGTCCTGCTCGTAGTAGCGTTTGGTCAGTTCAACGATGCGCTTACCGGCGTTAAGGAACAGCTCTTTACGATCGGCGTGAGTCGCCAGCAGCGAACCGTTACCCGGCTGGGACAGGCCCAGCGCTTCGGTCAGACAGTTCATCGAGTTGGCGGTGAACATACCGGAACAGGAGCCGCAGGTCGGACAGGCGGAACGTTCAACCTGCTCGCTCTGCTCGTCGGAGACTTTCGGGTCGGCGCCCTGAATCATCGCGTCGACCAGGTCGAGCTTGATGATTTTATCGGAAAGCTTGGTTTTACCCGCTTCCATTGGACCGCCGGAGACGAAGATCACCGGAATGTTCAGGCGCAGGGAGGCCATCAGCATCCCCGGGGTGATTTTGTCGCAGTTGGAGATGCAGACCATCGCATCGGCACAGTGGGCGTTAACCATGTACTCCACCGAGTCGGCAATCAGTTCGCGCGACGGCAGTGAATAAAGCATGCCCCCGTGCCCCATCGCGATCCCGTCATCCACGGCGATGGTGTTGAACTCTTTCGCCACGCCGCCGGAGGCTTCAATCTGCTCGGCAACCAGCTTCCCGAGATCGCGCAGGTGCACGTGGCCCGGTACAAACTGAGTAAAAGAGTTGACCACGGCGATAATCGGTTTCCCGAAGTCGGCGTCGGTCATTCCGGTGGCGCGCCACAGCGCGCGGGCACCCGCCATGTTGCGGCCGTGAGTGGTGGTGGCGGAACGGTACTTAGGCATGCGTTATTTACTCCCGTCTATCTGGTAAATGGGACGGTGCGTGCCGTCCCATAATTATGCTTATTGATTAACCTGATCCAACCAACCCCATTTATCTTCGGTTTCACCGGTAAAGAGGCCAAAGAATGCTTCCTGGATACGTTTGGTAACCGGACCACGGCGGCCTTCGCCCACCTGGATGCCGTCAACGCTGCGTACCGGCGTAATTTCTGCTGCGGTACCGGACATAAATACTTCATCGGCCAGATACAGAGATTCGCGGGACAGTACCTGCTCGCGCACTTCGATACCCAGATCCTGCGCCAGCTTGATGATGGCGTCACGGGTGATGCCCGGCAGAGCTGAAGAGGTGAATGGAGGGGTGAACAGAATGCCATCTTTTACTTCAAACAGGTTCTCACCTGCGCCTTCGGAGATGTAGCCATTCACGTCCAGAGCGATACCTTCCTGATAGCCGTGGCGACGTGCTTCGCTGCCAACCAGCAGGGAGGAGAGGTAGTTACCGCCCGCTTTGGCTGCGGTCGGGATGGTGTTGGGTGCGACACGGTTCCAGGAGGAAACCATCGCGTCGATCCCCTGCTCCAGCGCTTCTGCGCCGAGGTAGGCTCCCCACGGGAACGCGGCGATGATCACATCGGTGGTGTAACCGGCTGGCGGGTTAACGCCCATCCCCACATCGCCCACAAATACCAGAGGACGGATATAGGCGCTGGTAAGGTTGTTTTTGCGCAGAACGGCGCGGCAAGCTTCCATCAGCTCGTCAACGCTCTGGGAAACCGGGAAACGATAAATTTTGGCTGAATCACGCAGACGCTGCATGTGTTCGCGATGGCGGAACACCACTGGTCCTTTGTGAGAGTCGTAGCAACGGATGCCTTCAAAAACAGACGTACCGTAGTGAAGCGCGTGGGACATCACGTGGACTTTAGCGTCCTCCCAGCGAATCATCTCACCATTGGACCAAATGAAATCAGCTTTTTTCGTCGTCATTTTTCTTCCTATTGCGCTCAGGCGCGAATTTGTTGTGTTTGCGATGTAGCGGCACGCTGCTGGATATCGACCCGTGCGACGTCGACCAGTTTGCTCAACTGGCTAAACAGTAATTCGACGGGGCGCTGGCTGGCAACGGTCAATTCGATATTTATGTTCTGCGCGTCGGTGGCGGTTTCCATGTTCAAGGAACATATCTGGAACCCACGATGGCGCACCACGCGCAACACACGTTCTAATGTTTCCGGGTTGAAGCGAGCCTGCACGGCGACCTGATGTTGCATCATGATAATTTCTCCAGCATTTGTGAGTTACTGGCGCCGGGCGGCACCAACGGCCAGACATTCTCAAGCTCGTCGATTGAGACATGAAGCAGGTAAGGCCCCTTGCTTGACAGCATTTCATCAAGTGCCGCTTCAACCTGGTCTTTACGGGTGATGTGCTGGCCAGGGATGCTAAAGGCGCTGGCCAGAACGAGGAAATCGGGGTTATCGGTCAGGGTGGTTTCGCTGTAACGCTCCTGGAAAAAAAGCTGCTGCCACTGGCGCACCATGCCTAAACGTTGGTTATCCAGCAGCACGATCTTCACCGGCAGCTGCTTACGCTTGATGGTGCCCAGCTCCTGGACGTTCATCATGAAGGAGCCGTCACCGGAGATACAGATAACCGTATCGTCCGGGCGTGCGACCTGGGCACCCACCGCAGCGGGTAAGCCAAAGCCCATGGTGCCTAAGCCGCTTGAGGTGATGAAGTTTTCCGGGCGCGTGTAGGTCATGTGCTGGGCTGACCACATCTGATGCTGACCTACGTCGGTAGTCACTACGCTGTCCGCAGGCTTACGATCTGAAAGTTGTTTCAACAGTAACGGGGCATAGATCGCCTCACCTGGATGATCGTAACGCCAGTCATGTTCACGGCGCATCTCTGCTGCATGCTGACGCCACGCGTCGATCGTTAAGGGCTGTTGTAATGCGGGCAGCAGCGCATTGAGATCGCCCTGCAAGGCCACGTGCGCCTGGCGGAGCTTATTCATCTCTGCCGGGTCGATATCCATATGAATGACTTTGGCATTCGGTGCGAAAGTGTTCAGCTTGCCGGTTACGCGATCGTCAAAACGTGCGCCCACGGCAATCAGCAGGTCACACTCCTGCACGGCAAGGTTGGCGGCTTTGGTGCCATGCATCCCCAGCATGCCAAGATAGTAAGGGTAGTCGGCATCCACCGCGCCCAGCCCTTTTAACGTGCAGGTCGCTGGCATTTGGGTGACCGCGATAAATTCGCGCAGGGCCGGAACCGCCTGCGCCATCCCCACGCCGCCGCCGACATAGAGCATCGGCTTTTGCGCGTGGGCCAGCATCTGGCTGGCTTCGCTGACTTCGGCAAACGGGAACGCATCGTCATTCTCAACGGTGGAGAAGTGCGGCTCCAGATCGCCCAACGCAACCTGAATATCTTTTGGGATATCAACCAGAACCGGGCCAGGACGGCCTGAGTTTGCCACCTCAAAGGCTTCCGCCATGACGCGCGGCAGCTCTTCCAGAGATTGCACGAGGAAGCTGTGTTTCGTACAAGCCAGTGACAAACCGAGAACGTCCACTTCCTGGAAAGCATCAGTCCCGATGAAGGGAGAAGCAACCTGGCCGGTGATGGCCACAACGGGAACGGAATCAAGCAGCGCATCAGCCAGGCCTGTGATCAGGTTAGTTGCGCCCGGGCCGGAGGTCGCCATGCAGACGCCTGTTTTCCCGGTTGCACGCGCATAGCCAATGGCCGCCATCGCCGCACCCTGCTCGTGTCGGCACAACAGATGTTCCACGCCGCCGTCATACAACGCATCGTAAATCGGCATAATTGCGCCGCCCGGGTAACCGAAGATGGTATCGACTCCCTGCGCTCGCAACGCATGTACTACCCACTGTGCGCCATTCATAGTTACTTCCCCGTCGTAAATCGAGAGAAACAGAATTTTATGCTATTACTCATCGTCTGCTCCTCGCTTATGTTTTAAGGTCATAAAAAAACCCCCGGACCTTTCGGTGCGGGGGTCTTAGTTCGTTAAGGCTTGATTATTAAGCCTTTCCTCGTCCAAGTGCAGCCCCGCACGGTGGGATAATAATCACCACCACGCTAATCACGACCAGGCTAATCACTAGTAGAAGGGCTGTCATTTTCTATTCTTTTTGCATCTTGTTCGAAGGAATACCTAAAGAGTTATCACAGATATCGAGACGAAGACAACATTTTTTTATAATTCACTTTCTTATTACGCTAATAGTTTAGATAAAAATCATTGTTTTTTATGAGAAAAATAGAAAATGAATTATTTTCATTTTTTTGTTGCTTAGCCGAAGCCGAGAAGGAAAGCTTATTGCTATTTGCGAGCGGCCTTCCATAGTGATGAAAAGCTTACAATTTCGGGGAAATATTAAGGAACCGGACGCGTAAAAACGCGATTTGCCGATAAAATTCGGCACCTCATAGTGACATAGTGGCGCTTCAAGGAGGCTCTTTATGTCACTGTCGGTTGTTTTTACCCGCGCTGCGCTAGGTGTTAAAGCGCCGCTGATTTCCGTTGAGGTTCACCTCAGTAATGGCCTGCCGGGCTTAACGCTGGTTGGCTTGCCGGAAACCACCGTCAAGGAAGCCAGAGACCGGGTACGCAGCGCAATCATCAATAGCGGTTATACCTTTCCGGCCAAAAAGATCACGATTAACCTGGCGCCAGCCGATCTACCCAAGGAAGGCGGACGATATGATTTACCTATCGCCATTGCGCTTCTCGCCGCCTCTGAGCAACTCTCCTCTCCCAGACTAAGCGCATACGAGTTTGTGGGTGAGCTGGCGCTCACAGGCGCATTAAGAGGGGTTCCTGGCGCAATATCTGGTGCCCTGGCGGCCATTCAGGCTGGCAGAGAGATTATCGTTGCCAACGATAACGCTGCCGAAGTCAGCCTTATCGAACAAAAAGGCTGCCTGGTGGCAGAGCACCTGCAGGAAGTGTGCGCCTTTCTTGAGGGTCGCCACGAGCTGGCTGCGCCCGTTCAGGAGCCGTTTGCAGTAGAAAACAGCGATCAGGATATCAGCGATATTATCGGCCAGGAGCAGGGTAAAAGGGCGCTGGAGATCACCGCAGCCGGCGCACACAACCTGCTGCTGATTGGCCCACCCGGCACAGGCAAAACCATGCTCGCGAGCCGACTCAATGGTCTGCTACCGCCACTCAGCAACCATGAGGCGCTGGAGAGTGCGGCAATCGTCAGTCTGGTCAACGCCACATCGATGTATAAGCAGTGGCGTCGACGTCCCTTTCGCGCACCGCACCATAGCGCTTCGCTCGTGGCCATGGTAGGCGGGGGGGCAATCCCCGCCCCGGGAGAGATATCACTGGCGCATAACGGCATTCTCTTTCTGGATGAGTTACCCGAGTTTGAACGGCGTGTGCTGGATGCTTTACGCGAGCCTATCGAATCGGGTCAGATTAACATCTCCCGTACCCGTGCAAAGATCAGTTATCCGGCTCGCTTCCAGCTTATCGCCGCCATGAACCCCAGCCCAACGGGTCATTATCAAGGTAACCATAACCGCTGTTCGCCCGAACAGACGCTTCGCTATCTGGGACGCTTATCGGGCCCGTTTCTGGATCGCTTCGATTTATCGCTTGAGATCCCGCTACCGCCGCCAGGTTTGCTAAGCCAGGCGCACAGAGCAGGAGAAACCAGTCTCACCGTACGAAACAGAGTGATCGCCGCGCAGGAGCGTCAGCTGGTGCGGCAGAATAAACTTAATGCCCATCTGGATAATGCGGAGATCCGCAGATTTTGCCCCCTCATGGCAGAGGATGCCCTGTGGCTGGAAGAGACCCTCACCCGATTCGGCCTGTCGGTACGTGCCTGGCAACGGCTGCTAAAGGTGGCCCGTACGATTGCCGACCTGGGGGAAAGTGAAAAGATAGAACGCAGACACCTGCAGGAAGCCCTGAGCTATCGCGCTATCGACCGTTTACTCATGCACCTGCAAAAGATGCTGGAATAAAAAAAGGGGCCGTAGCCCCTTATTCTTAATCGTCTGATTCGGTGTAGTCTTCCGCACCTTCCATCTGTGGTTTACCACCAGACAGGGTGTGGAAACGCTTTGGACGTTTGATACGTGCCATATACTTGATCCATACGCGCTCCGCTTCCGTTACCGGCTCACGTTCGCCACGGCAGACGGCAACAAACGATTTTTCGTCTTCAGTGGAGGGTTCGCGTTTTCCTAAATCCAGTTCATTGAAAGCATAACCGTGGCGCTCAAGCAGTTGTGCTTCTTTGATGGTGAAATCACCATGGCGAGAAAATCCGCGTGGATAATTTTTATTGTCGAAAAAACGATTAGTCGTCGTAAAGCTTTCCGCCATCCTACACGCTCCTATATCTTTGGCCGAGCTATTTATGGCGCGGAGTATTAGTTACGCTTGACAGAGCGTCCAACAAAACATTTAAATCATAACGACAAATTATTTTGCGGAGAAAACCGTGGATACGGAATTGCTAAAAACTTTCCTCGAAGTGAGCAGAACTCGCCACTTTGGGCGCGCCGCAGAAGCGCTTTATCTGACGCAGTCGGCGGTGAGCTTTCGTATTCGTCAGCTTGAAAATCAGCTTGGAGTGAACCTTTTTACCCGCCATCGCAACAACATTCGATTAACGCCTGCCGGTGAAAAGCTTCTGCCCTATGCAGAAACCTTAATGAATACCTGGCAGGCCGCGCGTAAGGAAGTTGCTCATACCTCAAAGCATAATGAATTTTCTATCGGTGCCAGCGCCTCTTTATGGGAGTGTATGCTCAGCCCCTGGCTTAGTCGCTTATACCGCTCTCACGCACAACTGCAGTTTGAGGCCCGCATTGCGCAGCGACAGTCGCTGGTTAAGCAGTTACATGAACGACAGCTGGATCTGCTGATCACCACCGAAGCCCCGAAAATGGATGAATTTAGCAGCCAGATCCTCGGGCAGTTCACCCTGGCGCTTTATGCTGCTGAACCTTCGGCCATGAAAAGCGACCTGAACTATCTGCGACTGGAATGGGGGCCTGATTTCCAGCCGCATGAGACGGGTTTGATTGCCATTGATGATGTTCCGGTCCTGACCACCAGTTCTGCCGAGATAGCCTGCCAGCAACTCGCATCGCTAAAAGGTTGTACCTGGTTGCCACAGCGCTGGGCCAGTCAGAAAGCCGGCCTGTATACGGTGACGGATTCAGCCCTGCTTCAGAGGCCGCTGTACGCCATCTGGCTGCAGAACAGTGACAAGCAAGGGCAAATTAAAGATCTGCTTAAAATCAATGTGATGGATTAAGAGAAGTGTTGCAGGGACGCAACGCAAAGACGACTGAGAGGAAGGTATTTGCTTTCTGACAGGCAAAAAAAAATCCTTTGCCGAAGCAAAGGATTCTTATATGGCAGGGGCGGAGAGACTCGAACTCGCGACACCCGGTTTTGGAGACCGGTGCTCTACCAACTGAGCTACGCCCCTAAATTTCTTACTACTAAGCCTGCTAATAAAGCAGGCTTAGTTTAAATAGGTGGCGGAACGGACGGGACTCGAACCCGCGACCCCCTGCGTGACAGGCAGGTATTCTAACCGACTGAACTACCGCTCCACCGAATACTTCTGTAACCACCGGTTTAATGCCCCGGTTCACTACGTAATTTGATGCCTGGCAGTTCCCTACTCTCGCATGGGGAGGCCCCACACTACCATCGGCGCTACGGCGTTTCACTTCTGAGTTCGGCATGGGGTCAGGTGGGACCACCGCGCTACAGCCGCCAGGCAAATTCTGTTGTCACCCCACCCGCAGGCGCAGTGAATAATCTGTATCAGCTGAAAATCTCTCAAATCCGCCGAAACAGCTTCGGCGTTGTAAGGTTAAGCCTCACGGTTCATTAGTATCGGTTAGCTCAACGCATCGCTGCGCTTACACACCCGACCTATCAACGTCGTCGTCTTCAACGTTCCTTCAGGAGCCTTAAAGGCTCAGGGAGAACTCATCTCGGGGCAAGTTTCGTGCTTAGATGCTTTCAGCACTTATCTCTTCCGCATTTAGCTACCGGGCAGTGCCATTGGCATGACAACCCGAACACCAGTGATGCGTCCACTCCGGTCCTCTCGTACTAGGAGCAGCCCCCCTCAATTCTCCAGCGCCCACGGCAGATAGGGACCGAACTGTCTCACGACGTTCTAAACCCAGCTCGCGTACCACTTTAAACGGCGAACAGCCGTACCCTTGGGACCTACTTCAGCCCCAGGATGTGATGAGCCGACATCGAGGTGCCAAACACCGCCGTCGATATGAACTCTTGGGCGGTATCAGCCTGTTATCCCCGGAGTACCTTTTATCCGTTGAGCGATGGCCCTTCCATACAGAACCACCGGATCACTATGACCTGCTTTCGCACCTGCTCGAGCCGTCACTCTCGCAGTCAAGCTAGCTTATGCCATTGCACTAACCTCCTGATGTCCGACCAGGATTAGCTAACCTTCGTGCTCCTCCGTTACTCTTTAGGAGGAGACCGCCCCAGTCAAACTACCCACCAGACACTGTCCGCAACCCGGATTACGGGTCTACGTTAGAACACCAGCCATTAAAGGGTGGTATTTCAAGGATGGCTCCACGCAGACTGGCGTCCACGCTTCAAAGCCTCCCACCTATCCTACACATCAAGGACCAGTGTTCAGTGTCAAGCTATAGTAAAGGTTCACGGGGTCTTTCCGTCTTGCCGCGGGTACACTGCATCTTCACAGCGATTTCAATTTCACTGAGTCTCGGGTGGAGACAGCCTGGCCATCATTACGCCATTCGTGCAGGTCGGAACTTACCCGACAAGGAATTTCGCTACCTTAGGACCGTTATAGTTACGGCCGCCGTTTACCGGGGCTTCGATCAAGAGCTTCGCGTTGCCGCTAACCCCATCAATTAACCTTCCGGCACCGGGCAGGCGTCACACCGTATACGTCCACTTTCGTGTTTGCACAGTGCTGTGTTTTTAATAAACAGTTGCAGCCAGCTGGTATCTTCGACTGATTTCAGCTCCACCCGCAGGGGCTTCACCTACACATCAGCGTGCCTTCTCCCGAAGTTACGGCACCATTTTGCCTAGTTCCTTCACCCGAGTTCTCTCAAGCGCCTTGGTATTCTCTACCTGACCACCTGTGTCGGTTTGGGGTACGATTTGATGTTACCTGATGCTTAGAGGCTTTTCCTGGAAGCAGGGCATTTGTTGCTTCAGCACCGTAGTGCCTCGTCATCACACCTCAGCGTTAACAAGGTTCCGGATTTACCTGGAACCTCCGCCTACATGCTTAAACCGGGACAACCGTCGCCCGGCCAACATAGCCTTCTCCGTCCCCCCTTCGCAGTAACACCGAGTACAGGAATATTAACCTGTTTCCCATCGACTACGCCTTTCGGCCTCGCCTTAGGGGTCGACTCACCCTGCCCCGATTAACGTTGGACAGGAACCCTTGGTCTTCCGGCGAGCGGGTTTTTCACCCGCTTTATCGTTACTTATGTCAGCATTCGCACTTCTGATACCTCCAGCATGCCTCACAGCACACCTTCAACGGCTTACAGAACGCTCCCCTACCCAACAACGCATAAGCGTCGCTGCCGCAGCTTCGGTGCATGGTTTAGCCCCGTTACATCTTCCGCGCAGGCCGACTCGACCAGTGAGCTATTACGCTTTCTTTAAATGATGGCTGCTTCTAAGCCAACATCCTGGCTGTCTGTGCCTTCCCACATCGTTTCCCACTTAACCATGACTTTGGGACCTTAGCTGGCGGTCTGGGTTGTTTCCCTCTTCACGACGGACGTTAGCACCCGCCGTGTGTCTCCCGTGATAACATTCTCCGGTATTCGCAGTTTGCATCGGGTTGGTAAGCCGGGATGGCCCCCTAGCCGAAACAGTGCTCTACCCCCGGAGATGAATTCACGAGGCGCTACCTAAATAGCTTTCGGGGAGAACCAGCTATCTCCCGGTTTGATTGGCCTTTCACCCCCAGCCACAGGTCATCCGCTAATTTTTCAACATTAGTCGGTTCGGTCCTCCAGTTAGTGTTACCCAACCTTCAACCTGCCCATGGCTAGATCACCGGGTTTCGGGTCTATACCCTGCAACTTAACGCCCAGTTAAGACTCGGTTTCCCTTCGGCTCCCCTATACGGTTAACCTTGCTACAGAATATAAGTCGCTGACCCATTATACAAAAGGTACGCAGTCACACCACAAGGGTGCTCCCACTGCTTGTACGTACACGGTTTCAGGTTCTTTTTCACTCCCCTCGCCGGGGTTCTTTTCGCCTTTCCCTCACGGTACTGGTTCACTATCGGTCAGTCAGGAGTATTTAGCCTTGGAGGATGGTCCCCCCATATTCAGACAGGATACCACGTGTCCCGCCCTACTCTTCGAGTTCACAGCAAGTGTATCTTCGTGTACGGGAGTATCACCCTGTACCCTGCGACTTTCCAGACGCTTCCACTGACACACATGCTGATTCAGACTCCGGGCTGCTCCCCGTTCGCTCGCCGCTACTGGGGGAATCTCGGTTGATTTCTTTTCCTCAGGGTACTTAGATGTTTCAGTTCCCCTGGTTCGCTTCGTTAAGCTATGTATTCACTTAACGATAGTGCAACGGATTGCACTGGGTTTCCCCATTCGGAAATCGTCGGCTGTAACGGTTCATATCACCTTACCGACGCTTATCGCAGATTAGCACGTCCTTCATCGCCTCTGACTGCCTAGGCATCCACCGTGTACGCTTGGTCGCTTAACCTCACAACCCGAAGATGTTTCTTTCGATTCATCATCGACTTGCGAAAATTTGAGAGACTCTGACACACCGCTTATCTGTTCCTGTTTCGGAGAACAGACACGGCGCGTCGTTTCAATTTTCAGCTTGATCCAGATTTTTAAAGAGCAAAACTTCGCAGCGCACCTTCTCAGGTACACTCTGAAGTTTTCTTGTTGTCGCAGTAAAGGATGGTGGAGCTATGCGGGATCGAACCGCAGACCTCCTGCGTGCAAGGCAGGCGCTCTCCCAGCTGAGCTATAGCCCCATCGTAGTTAATCTCTTCAAATTTGCATCGCAAATTTGGTAGGCCTGAGTGGACTTGAACCACCGACCTCACCCTTATCAGGGGTGCGCTCTAACCACCTGAGCTACAAGCCTGCAGAGATTTTTTACTGCTGTTTTTTCATCAGACAATCTGTGTGGACACTACAAAGGCAGGTTCTTTAAGGTAAGGAGGTGATCCAACCGCAGGTTCCCCTACGGTTACCTTGTTACGACTTCACCCCAGTCATGAATCACAAAGTGGTAAGCGCCCTCCCGAAGGTTAAGCTACCTACTTCTTTTGCAACCCACTCCCATGGTGTGACGGGCGGTGTGTACAAGGCCCGGGAACGTATTCACCGTAGCATTCTGATCTACGATTACTAGCGATTCCGACTTCATGGAGTCGAGTTGCAGACTCCAATCCGGACTACGACGCACTTTATGAGGTCCGCTTGCTCTCGCGAGGTCGCTTCTCTTTGTATGCGCCATTGTAGCACGTGTGTAGCCCTACTCGTAAGGGCCATGATGACTTGACGTCATCCCCACCTTCCTCCAGTTTATCACTGGCAGTCTCCTTTGAGTTCCCGGCCTAACCGCTGGCAACAAAGGATAAGGGTTGCGCTCGTTGCGGGACTTAACCCAACATTTCACAACACGAGCTGACGACAGCCATGCAGCACCTGTCTCAGAGTTCCCGAAGGCACCAAAGCATCTCTGCTAAGTTCTCTGGATGTCAAGAGTAGGTAAGGTTCTTCGCGTTGCATCGAATTAAACCACATGCTCCACCGCTTGTGCGGGCCCCCGTCAATTCATTTGAGTTTTAACCTTGCGGCCGTACTCCCCAGGCGGTCGACTTAACGCGTTAGCTCCGGAAGCCACTCCTCAAGGGAACAACCTCCAAGTCGACATCGTTTACGGCGTGGACTACCAGGGTATCTAATCCTGTTTGCTCCCCACGCTTTCGCACCTGAGCGTCAGTCTTTGTCCAGGGGGCCGCCTTCGCCACCGGTATTCCTCCAGATCTCTACGCATTTCACCGCTACACCTGGAATTCTACCCCCCTCTACAAGACTCTAGCCTGCCAGTTTCGAATGCAGTTCCCAGGTTGAGCCCGGGGATTTCACATCCGACTTGACAGACCGCCTGCGTGCGCTTTACGCCCAGTAATTCCGATTAACGCTTGCACCCTCCGTATTACCGCGGCTGCTGGCACGGAGTTAGCCGGTGCTTCTTCTGCGAGTAACGTCAATCGATGAGGTTATTAACCTCACCGCCTTCCTCCTCGCTGAAAGTACTTTACAACCCGAAGGCCTTCTTCATACACGCGGCATGGCTGCATCAGGCTTGCGCCCATTGTGCAATATTCCCCACTGCTGCCTCCCGTAGGAGTCTGGACCGTGTCTCAGTTCCAGTGTGGCTGGTCATCCTCTCAGACCAGCTAGGGATCGTCGCCTAGGTGAGCCGTTACCCCACCTACTAGCTAATCCCATCTGGGCACATCTGATGGCAAGAGGCCCGAAGGTCCCCCTCTTTGGTCTTGCGACGTTATGCGGTATTAGCTACCGTTTCCAGTAGTTATCCCCCTCCATCAGGCAGTTTCCCAGACATTACTCACCCGTCCGCCGCTCGTCACCCAGGGAGCAAGCTCCCCCGTGCTACCGCTCGACTTGCATGTGTTAGGCCTGCCGCCAGCGTTCAATCTGAGCCATGATCAAACTCTTCAATTTAAGTTTGATGCTCGTGAATTAAACTTCGTAATGAATTACGTATGTTCACTCAGAGACTTTGGTATTCATTTATTGTCCGAAGACATTAAGAATCCATGTCACTTTGAGTGCCCACACAGATTGTCTGATAAATTGTTAAAGAGCAGTGCAACGCGGCTTTCGCTCACCGTTGCGAGGTGGCGTATATTACGCTTTCCTCATTCAGAGTCAAGCAATTATTTTTCGCTTTTCTCTGTCGGCGTTCATCTCTGAAGCCTGCTGTCACGGCGGTTTGTAATCCGTTGTTCCGTGTCAGTGGAGGCGCATTATAGGGAGTTCTCCGGCAGTGACAAGAGCTAATTTAAAAAAATCTTTCAACCGTCTTTTTTTTGCTCAAAAACGTGCTACAGCGCTAGTTTTTCGAGCGTTTCGAAGCCGTAACGCTGCAAAACGGGTAAAAGTTGCTCAGTCTCAGCAGTCAATGCCATGCAATAAGCGACATTCGCGTCGGCAGATTTTGCATCTGGCGCTTCATGTTCAAGTAGCCACGCAGTGCGACGAGCGATAGCCGCGCCCGAATCCACCAGTCGGGTACCTTCCGGCAGTACGGCAAGCAGCTCTTCCTGCAATAAAGGGAAATGCGTGCAGCCCAGCACTACCGTGTCTGGCGGCTCCGCCATACGCAGCCAGGGACGCAGAATACGACGCAGCTCTTCCAGCGACACCGGTTGACCGTGCAGTTTCGCTTCTGCCATTTCCACCAGCTCGGCAGACCCTAACATCGCGATCTGACATTCATTGGCAAAGCGTTCGATCAGTTCGCGGGTATAGGGGCGCTTCACCGTACCGCGCGTTGCCAGCAGTCCCACCACGCCATTCGCCGTCAGGCGCGCCGCAGGTTTAATCGCAGGCACCACGCCGACAACCGGGAACGGGAATTTTTCGCGTAAGGCGGGGAGGGAAACCGTACTCGCCGTATTACAGGCAATCACCGCCAGTGCGAGAGGGTAATGCTGTTGTACGGCGGTGACGATTTCAACGACGCGTTCGACGATAAACGCTTCGCTCTTTTCCCCATACGGAAAAGCCACATTATCGAATGCATAGATGTAATGAAGATCCGGCAGGAGATGTCGAATCTCATCATAGACTGAAAGCCCACCGACACCGGAGTCAAACACCAGTACGGTGGGACGTGGGTCAGAAGGTGTAGCTGCCAGACAAGGTGTATTCCCGTCCTGCAGTTTCGTAGCCATAAACTGTCTCGTAGTCTTTATCGAACAGGTTGGCGATTTTACCACGAACTGTAAGGTGAGAGGTGACAGGATATGAAACTGCGAGATCCCACAGGCTTACGCCGCCCATTTTTACTCTGCGAGACGGGTACGAACTGAAGTCATCGTCATAACGGGTACCCAGGTAGCGATAGGCCAGATTCCAGTCGAGATCCCACACCTGCGTATCCAGCTGGTACTTCACCTGCTGCTTCGAACGGCGAGCGAGCACTTCGTTGGTTTTGGCATTCCGCGGATCAACATAGTCATAAGAAATCTGATGCCCTACCGGCCCGGTATCGAACTGGGCCGTGGCTTCGATGCCTTTGATGCGCGCTTTATTAACGTTGTAATAACGGAACGTGCGCGGGTCGCTGCTGATCAGGTTTTCAATATCGTTACGATAACCCGATACACGCCAGGTCACCGGGCCGGTCAGCCCCTCGAAGCCGCCTTCCCACTGCTTGCTCTCTTCCGGCTTCAGGTCCGGGTTGCCATACCTCGTACTATGGATCTGGCTCATGGTCGGCGCTTTATAGGCCGTGCCGTAGGAAGCGATGATCCGGTAACCGTCGATAAACTCCCATCCGGCGCTGGTCTGCCAGGTATTATGGTTACCAAAGTTAGAGTTATCGTCATTACGCGCTGCGGCTTCCAGGGTGACGCTATCGAACTGCTGCATGGCAGACAGGAACACGCCGGTGTTGCGCTGGTCGTAGCCTTTCTCCAGATAACCCGTTCCTGCCTGGGTTTTTTGCTTCTGCCAGTCCAGACCAGCACCGATATTGCCGTGACCAACCGTGACGGTGTTCATCCACTGGGTGGTGTACTGCTTAACATCATCCATGGTAGCGGAAGAAGCATACCGGCCTTTGCTCGGATCGTAGTTCTGGTCTTTACTGCGACCGTAACCGGCTACCAGCTGCGTCTGATAGATCCCCTGGTTATAGCGCAGACCGGTGTCCCAGTTCTGGCTGTAAAGCTGACGGGTGTCCGGGCGACCATCAATACCCGTTGCGCCATAGTTATCATAGCCGTCATACGCGGTGCGGTTGTCATAACCGAGCCCACGCACGAAACCGCTCAGGTTGTCGGTGATCTGCTGCTCAACAGAGCCAAATAACGACTTACTCATAAAGCCGTCGCGATCGGGCTGGCGTGGCGCATCGGCCGCATCGATATCAAAGCCGCGGGTGTACGTGTAATTGCCAGCCATGGTGATTTTGGTTTTATCCAGTACCTGCTGGAATGAACCATCGTAGGATTGATAGCCTTTCGAGCCGATGCTGGCGGTGATTTCCGCCCCTGGCTTGTCCCGACCCGTAATGATGTTAATCACGCCGCCAATCGCATCCGAACCATACAGGGCCGAGCGCGGGCCACGAATGTATTCGACACGCTGAATGAGCGAAACGGGGATTTGGCTGAGATCAGGTGAGTTACTGATCCCGGCGTTATTCAGTGGAATACCGTCGATCAGCACCAGCACATGACGGGATTCCGTCCCGCGAATAAAGGTAGAGGAGTTGGCACCCATGCCGCCGCTTTGGGCGATATCCACACCCGGTAAGCGTGACATGACTTCAACGACGCTTTTTGCCTGCCAGCGTTCAATATCTTCCCGGGTAACAACGGAGCTGGGAGCCAGAACGGTATTAGCCGGTTGTGCAACACGGTTTGCCGTCACCACCAACGCGTCTGCGCTATCCTGCGCCCAGCCCGAAAATGCCGTGACGGAAAGCGCCGTCAGCAGCGATACTTTTTTAATCATTGTAAAAGCATCCACAATATAAGAAGGATGCCGCAGGCCTCACCCATAGCACGCGATGATGAAACCAAATGCGACGTGATCCCGGCAGGTCTTCGGGCTAGGTGGCTTTAGAAGGATGAAGACTTCCCATTTTCACAGTGTCTACAGCTCTCATCCCGCCAGTCTTTACCGCTGCGCGTCAGCTCCAGATTTGCACTGGATTCCCTTTTCACTCAAAAGAGACCGGAAACATAATGCTACATTTAGACACGTATAGATGTCCAGACTGCCGTTAACCATTAAGGCTGGACATCCCCTGCACAATCCCTACAATCCCCGCGTAATTCATCATCAATCAGGAAGCATCATGACCCCCGAACACCTCCCGACAGAACAGTACGACGCGCAACTGGCAGAGAAAGTCGTCCGTCTGCAAAGTATGATGACGCCTTTTGCTGCGCCTGCGCCTGAGGTGTTCCGCTCCCCGGTCAGCCACTACCGTATGCGTGCCGAATTCCGCATCTGGCACGACGGCGACGACCTGTATCACATCATTTTCGATCAGCAGACCAAAAGCCGTATCCGCGTGGACAGTTTCCCGGCGGCCAGCGAGCTGATTAACCAGTTAATGACGCTGATAATGGACGGCGTGCGCAATAATCCGCTGCTGCGCCATAAGCTGTTCCAGATTGACTACCTGACCACCCAAAGCAATCAGGCCATTGTCTCCCTGCTGTACCATAAAGCGCTGAATGACGAGTGGCGCCAGGCCGCAGAAGCCCTGCGTGATGCGCTGCGCGCGCAGAATATCAACGTGCACCTGATTGGCCGCGCGACAAAAACCAAAATCACGCTGGATCAGGATTTCATTGACGAGCGCCTGCCGGTAGCGGGCAAAGAGATGATTTATCGCCAGGTTGAGAACAGCTTTACTCAGCCGAACGCGGCAATGAACGTGCAGATGCTGGAGTGGGCGCTGAAGGCTACTGAAGGTTCAACCGGCGATCTGCTGGAGCTGTACTGCGGTAACGGTAACTTCTCGCTGGCGCTGGCGCGTAACTTTAATCGCGTACTGGCTACCGAAATCGCCAAACCGTCGGTCGCTTCCGCACAGTACAACATCGCGGCGAACCACATTGATAATGTGCAGATCGTTCGCATGTCGGCGGAAGAGTTTACTCAGGCGATGAACGGCGTGCGGGAGTTTAATCGTCTGCAGGGGATTGATCTGAAGAGCTACCAGTGTGAGACGATTTTCGTCGATCCGCCGCGCAGCGGGCTGGACAGCGAAACCGAGAAGATGGTGCAGGCATACCCGCGTATTCTGTATATCTCCTGTAACCCGGAGACCTTATGCAAGAACCTGGAAACATTAAGCCAGACGCACAATGTTGAACGTCTGGCATTGTTCGATCAGTTCCCGTATACGCACCATATGGAGTGCGGCGTATTACTGACGGCCCGGTAAGTCGTATTGCCGGGTGGCGCTGCGCTTACCCGGCCTACAAAACCGTTACTCTGGCAGTTGCTGCTTACGGTTACGCATTTTAAAGCCGATCCAGAAGACCAGCGCTACCGACAGCACCGCAGGCAGGAAGTTAGAGCCAATGTCCGGGTACTCTGCACGCACCACGGTGCTATACAGCAGGACACCCAGCACAAAGAACGCCGCCGACAATGCCGGTAACCCCACCGGCATGGTGCGATTCTGATAACGCTGATGCAGACAGTACACCGTCAGCACCAGAGAGATCATCGGGAAAACCGAGAACGGTACAATAGAGCTAAAAATCGCTGCAAAGGTACCGTTAATGGATAAGCCAGCGATCAATGCCAGCAACAATGTTCCTTTATCCTGTCCTGTCTGTTTCATTACTCACCTTTCACTCATCGGATTGATGCGCCAGTTTTTCTTGTTCACGGCGATACCAGTAATACGCTCCCTTAGAGATCATCCGCAGTTGCAATACCAGTCGCTCTTCGAGTTGCTTGCGTTGTTCAACGCTTACATCCAGTGCTTCGGCGCCCGCACTGAAGACTATTGTTACCATCGCCTCGGCCTGCGCTTCAGTGAAGGCGCGCGGCATATGGTTTTCGAGTTCAAGATAGTCGGCAAGTTCCGCAATAAAATGCTGAATCTCACGCGCCACGGCGGCACGAAACGCGGCCGAGGTACCCGAGCGTTCCCGCAACAGTAAACGAAATGCGTTAGGATTGTTGCCGATAAACTCCATAAAGGTGGAAACGGAGGTGCGGATCACGCTGCCCCCTTTGGCGATACGCTGACGCGCCTGGCGCATCAGCTGGCGGAGCATCAGCCCGCTCTCATCCACCATGGTCAGACCCAGTTCATCTACGTCACGGAAGTGACGGTAGAAAGAGGTAGGCGCAATCCCGGCTTCGCGTGCGACTTCGCGCAGGCTCAGACTGGCAAAACTTCGCTCGGCACTCAGTTGACTGAATGCGGCTTCTACCAGCGAACGCCGGGTTTTCTCTTTTTGTTGTGCTCTTACGCCCATCACGATAGTTGAATCCTTCCAAAGGCCCGCTGGCACTATACCAGAGAATAAAATTAATCGGTTTACCTGGCTTACAGAATGAGGGTTTCCATGTTGTTTGTGCTCCATCACGCGAAAAGAGCACAACGATAATTGGGTTATCCTGCCAATGATGTTACTATTCTGTTGCTTTTATGTATAAGAACAGGTAAGCCTTACCATGTCACATTCCTACGATTACGACGCAATAGTTATTGGTTCCGGCCCCGGCGGCGAAGGCGCTGCTATGGGACTGGTAAAACAGGGAGCCAGAGTAGCGGTCATTGAGCGCTACCATAACGTTGGCGGCGGCTGTACCCACTGGGGCACCATCCCTTCCAAAGCTCTCCGCCACGCCGTCAGCCGCATTATTGAATTCAATCAGAACCCTCTTTACAGCGATCACTCCCGTCTTCTCCGCTCCTCTTTTGCCGATATCCTGAATCATGCGGATACCGTGATTAATCAGCAAACGCGTATGCGCCAGGGTTTTTATGAGCGTAACCACTGTGAAATTCTGCAGGGCAGCGCACATTTCGTTGATGAGCATACGCTGGCGCTGGAGTGTCATGACGGTTCCGTCGAGACCATCACCGCCGAGAAATTTGTGATCGCCTGCGGCTCGCGCCCGTACCGTCCGGCCGATGTGGATTTTTCCCACCCGCGCGTTTACGACAGCGACTCCATTCTGAGCCTGCACCACGAGCCGCGCCACGTGCTGATCTACGGCGCCGGGGTGATCGGCTGTGAATATGCCTCCATCTTCCGCGGCATGAACGTCAAAGTTGACCTGATCAACACCCGCGACCGTCTGCTGGCGTTCCTCGATCAGGAGATGTCCGACTCGCTCTCGTATCACTTCTGGAACAGCGGCGTCGTCATTCGTCACAACGAAGAGTACGAGAAGATCGAACCCTGCGATGATGGCGTGATCATGCACCTGAAGTCCGGCAAAAAGCTGAAAGCCGACTGCCTGCTGTATGCCAACGGCCGTACAGGTAATACCGATTCGCTGGCGCTGGAAAACATCGGCCTGACCACCGACAGTCGTGGACAGCTCAAGGTCAACAGCATGTATCAGACCGCCCTGCCGCATATCTATGCCGTGGGTGACGTGATTGGTTACCCAAGCCTGGCGTCAGCGGCGTATGACCAGGGGCGCATTGCCGCTCAGGCGCTGGTGAAAGGTGAAGCGACGGCCCATCTGATTGAAGATATCCCGACCGGCATTTACACCATTCCGGAGATCAGCTCAGTCGGTAAAACCGAACAGCAGCTGACGGCCATGAAGGTGCCTTACGAGGTGGGTCGTGCCCAGTTTAAACATCTGGCGCGGGCGCAAATCGTCGGGATGAGCGTGGGTACGCTGAAGATCCTGTTCCATCGCGAGACGAAAGAGATCCTCGGCATTCACTGCTTCGGTGAGCGTGCGGCGGAAATCATTCACATCGGCCAGGCGATCATGGAGCAAAAAGGTGGCGGTAACACCATCGAATACTTTGTTAATACCACCTTTAACTACCCGACCATGGCGGAAGCCTATCGGGTAGCGGCGCTGAACGGCTTAAACCGCCTGTTTTAACGCACTGTCGAAACGGCCATCCATCGAACTGCGGATGGCCTCTGCCAGCTGCTCATAGCGGCTGCGCAGCGGCGACCCCGGACGATAGACCAGACCAATAGTACGACGTGGCTCAGGCTTAATGCACGGCAGATAAACCACTCCATCGCGACGACGCTCCGGCGGGACCGATAGCGCGGGCAGCAGCGTAATACCGCTTCCTGCCGCCACCATGTTGCGCAGCGTTTCCAGGCTGGTTGCACGGAAGTGGGTATCTTCATCGGCACCCGCTTCAAAACAGAAGCCCATCGCCTGATCGCGCAGGCAGTGGCCATCTTCCAGCATCAGCAGTTTTTCACCGGCCAGATCGGCCATCGGCACACGATCGCGGTTTGCCCACGGGTGATCCTCGTAGATCGCCAGCATCATCGGCTCGTCAAACAGCGGCACTTCGATAAAGGCTTCACTCTCTTTGACCAGCGCCAGAATGGCACAGTCGAGCTTACCGCTATCTAACTGCGCCAGCAGCTGATGGGTTTGCGCTTCGTGCAGGTACATTTCGAGTTTCGGGAAGGTCTGATGCAGCATCGGAATAATTTGCGGCAACAGGTACGGGCCAACGGTTGGGATCAGGCCAATATGCAGCGGGCCGGACATGGTCTCCCCCTGCTGGCTTGCCATTTCCTTGAGCACTTTGACCTCGCGCAGTACGGTGCGCGCCTGATCCACCAGCAGAAGACCTGCCTGGGTGAACAGCACTTTACGACTGGTGCGCTCCAGCAGCATCACGCCCAGTTCGTCTTCCAGCTTACGGATTTGACCGCTAAGCGTAGGCTGACTGACGTGGCAGGAATCTGCCGCGCGGCGAAAATGGCGGTGTTCAGCTAATGCGACCAGGTATTCAAGATCACGAATATTCATTATTCATCCTCCGTCGCCACGATAGTTCATGGCGATAGATAGCATAGCAACGAACGATTATCCCTATCAAGCGTTCTGTTGAATAATGCATCACAGAGACGAGGCGGCACCGATTACCCTTGAAGTCCCGCCCCGTCTTACGAGTTTCTCTCAAAGCTCGAACAACTAAAGCCAACGTGAACTTTTGCGGACCCCGTGGTCCGCTTTTTTTTGCGTAAAAAAGCCCAACTCGAGGTTGGGCTTCAGTACGTAGGCCGGGTAAGCGAAGCGCCACCCGGCGTTTAAACCGTCATACCAGGCGGTTTTTCGCATCCGCAATCGCCTGCGCCACCTGCTTCGGCGACACGCCGCCTTTCGCCGCACGCTTATCCAGACAGGATTGCAGCGCCAGGATTGGATAAACATCATCGCCAATCACGCTGCTGAATTTCTGCAGGTCGGCCAGCGGCAGATCTTCCAGCGGTTTGCCCTGACGAATGGCCTCAACAACCGCTTCACCGACAATATGGTGCGCCTCACGGAAGGGTACGCCTTTGGCGACCAGGTAATCCGCCAGCTCGGTGGAGTTCGCATAGCCCTGCTGGGCCGCTTCCTGGCAACGCGGGCGTTTCACCTGAATGCCGTCCAGCACCAGCGCCGCCATATGCAGACAGTCCAGCCAGGTGTCGAGCGCGTCGAACAGCCCTTCTTTGTCTTCCTGCATATCTTTGTTGTAGGCCAGCGGGAGCCCTTTCAGGGTCATCATCATGCCGGTCAGCGCGCCCTGCACACGGCCACACTTGCCGCGGATCAGCTCCAGCGCATCCGGGTTTTTCTTCTGCGGCATCAGGGAAGAGCCGGAGGTCACACGATCCGACAGCTCAACAAAACCGGCTTCACCAGAGTTGAAGAAGATCAGGTCTTCGGCAAAGCGCGACAGGTGCACCATACCGATAGAGGCATTGGAAAGCAGCTCCAGCACGTGATCGCGGTCGGACACGCTGTCCAGGCTGTTGCGGGTCGCAGAGGCAAAACCCAGCCAGCCGGCCAGCTGTTCACGGTCGATTTCATAGGCGGTACCGGCCAGCGCGCCGCTGCCCAGCGGGCTCACGTCCAGACGCTTCAGGGTATCCTGCAGACGGCTCTCGTCGCGCGCCAGCATTTCAACGTAGGCCAGCGACCAGTGCGCAAAAGTGACAGGCTGCGCGCGCTGCAGGTGGGTATAACCCGGCATCACCGCATCCTGATTGTTCTGCGCGGTTTCCACCAGCGCGTTCTGCAGCTGACGGTTCGCCGCCAGCAGCTCCACCACGGTATCTTTACACCACAGCTTCAGGTCGGTTGCGACCTGATCGTTACGGCTCCGGCCGGTGTGCAGCTTTTTACCCAGCTGGCCAACTTTGTCGATCAGTTTGCCTTCCACCCAGCTGTGAATATCTTCGGCGTCACTCGCAAGAATTTGCTGCGGATCCAGACGCACCTCTTCCAGCAGGTTGTTTAGCGCCTCTTCCAGCTGCAGCTGTTCGTCAGTGGACAGCACGCCCACGGTGACCAGCGCTTTGGACCAGGCCACAGAGCCGACGATATCCTGTTCGGCCAGGCGGTAGTCGAAGCGCAAAGAGTCGTTGAACTGTTTGAACCGCTGATCCGCTGCCTGTGTAAAACGCCCACCCCAAAGTGCCATAACATGCTTCCTTTATTCGTTAGTTCTGCCGGGTGGCGCTACGCTTACCCGGCCTACGGTCATTCAATAAAATCTTAAGCCAGAATACGCGTGCCGATCGGCGTGCCGTTAAACAGCGCCGGCAGTTGCTCCGCGTTGCGCCAGGAGGCGATATCCACCGGCCGACCCAGCGTGCGGGCGGCATCCAGCGCCGCATTCACTTTCACAATCATGCCGTCGGTAATAATGCCCTGAGCGATCAGCTGTTCGGCTTTCTCAGCCGTCATTTCCGCAATGCGCTGGCCTTTGCCGTCCAGAATACCGCTCACGTCAGAGAGCAGGATCAGGTCAGCACCCAGCGTCGCCGCCAGGGCGGTTGCCGCCTGGTCCGCGTTGACGTTCATTAGATCGCCCTCTTCGGTCACACCGATAGAGCTCACCACCGGCAGAAAACCACCTTCCAGCAGCGTATTAATCAGTTTTGGCGAACCCGGCTGGGCAAGCCCTACATGGCCAAGCTCTTCATCAAGCTGGGTCACTTTCACGCTGTCGCCATCGCCCAGATAAAGGCCAACGGAAGCGATATGGTGTTTCTTCGCCCAGGACAGCAGGGTTTTGTTGGCGGTGCCCGCCAGCGCGCCGGTAATAATATCGATCTGGTCAGCAGGCGTGACGCGCAGGCCGTTCTTCTTTTTCACCGGCAGGTTAAGGCCTTTCATTAACTCATCGACCACACAGCCGCCGCCGTGAACAATCACCAGCGGGCGTTGATGGGATTCGCGATAGTTGACCAGCGCGGTAAACAGACGCTCCAGCGCCTCTTCGCTGTCCAGCAGTACACCACCAAGCTTGATAATTAATGGGTTCATCATCACACCTTAAATAAGAGACTGCGTTTCAGCATAGCCAAAACGAATATTTGCGCACTGCATTGCCTGGGCGGCTGCGCCTTTGAGTAAGTTATCTTCTGCGGCCACCACAATCAGGTGCTCGCCCTGCACGGCGAAGCCGATATCGCAGAACGGCAGGCCGACCACGTTTTTCAGCGCCGGCACGCCTTTGTCATACAGACGCACCAGTGGTTTATCCGCATAGGCCGTCGTGAAGACCGCATTCACCTGGTCTTTAGTCACGCCCGGCTTCAGGCGGCAGGTAATGGTTTCGAGGATCCCGCGCGGGAAGCTGCCCAGATGCGGGGTGAAGATGACATCCGCCCCCAGATGGGTAGTGATTTCCGGGTGATGACGGTGATTGAACACGCCATACGGCTGCAGGCTCACTTCGCAGAAGCTGTTGGAGATAGCGGCCTTGCGCCCGGCTCCGCTGACGCCGCTGGTGGCGTTGATCACCGGCCACTGGTTCAGATCCAGCAGGTCCGCGTCGATCAGCGGCTTCAGGGAGAGCTGCGCCGCCGTCGGGTAGCAACCCGGTACGGCAATCAGGTTCGCTTCTTTCAGCGCATCTGCGCTCCACTCCGCCAGACCATACACCGCTTTTTCAAGCAGATCCGGGTGCTGGTGGGTGAAGCCATAGTATTTTTCATAGAACGCGGCGTCGTTCACACGGAACGCACCGGAGAGGTCGAATACCACGCAGCCGGCGGCCAGGAACTGCGGCGCCAGGTCGTGGCTGACTTCGTGAGCGGTGGCTAAAAACACCACGTCCACGCCGTCGGTAAACTCGCTGATATCCGACATTGGCTGCAACGGCAGATCGACAATCCCTTTAAGTTGCGGATGTAAATCGGAAATTAACTTTCCTGCATCATTGCTTTGCGCTGAGACAGTCAAAGCGGTTATGGTCATATGAGGATGGCGATTCACGTAGCTTACAAGCTCTGCGCCCGCATAACCGCTAGCGCCTACAATCAGCGTATTCAACATCGGGTTCCTTTATGCTCAACGTTAATGTATTTTTATTCACATTTATTGCATGAATATTGATACTATCACGACCTAAGGTGTGTCAACAATGAAAATGAATTTACCGCCATTTATCGAGATCTACCGCGCCCTGATTGCCACGCCGTCCATCAGCGCAACGGAAGAAGCGCTGGATCAGAGTAATGAGACTTTAATCAATCTGCTGGCGGGATGGTTCAGCGATCTTGGGTTTAAGGTGGAGGTTCAGCCGGTCCCGGGAACCCGTAATAAATTTAACCTGCTCGCCAGTACCGGTCAGGGTGCGGGCGGGCTGCTGCTGGCGGGACATACCGATACCGTGCCGTTTGACGATGGCCGCTGGACGCGCGATCCCTTCACCCTGACCGAGCACGACAATAAGCTCTACGGGCTGGGCACTGCCGACATGAAAGGCTTCTTCGCCTTTATCCTCGACGCGCTGCGTGACGTGGACGTGACAAAACTGAAAAAGCCGCTCTACATTCTGGCGACCGCTGACGAAGAGACCAGCATGGCGGGCGCACGCTACTTCTCTGAAAACACGTCAATTCGCCCGGATTGCGCCATCATCGGCGAGCCGACTTCCCTGCAGCCAATCCGCGCGCACAAAGGCCATATCTCCACGGCAGTACGCGTGCTGGGCCAGTCCGGCCACTCCAGCGATCCGGCGCGCGGCGTGAACGCCATCGAGCTGATGCATGACGCCATTGGCCGCATCATGACGCTGCGTGACGACCTGAAGGAGCGTTATCACTACGAGGCCTTCACCGTGCCTTATCCGACGCTGAATCTCGGCAGCCTGCACGGCGGCGATGCCTCCAACCGCATCTGCGCCTGCTGCGAACTGCATATGGACATCCGTCCGCTGCCGGGCATGACGCTTAGCGACCTCGACGGCTTGCTGAATGAAGCGCTGGCGCCGGTGAGCGAGCGCTGGCCGGGTCGTCTGACGGTTTCTGAACTGCATCCGCCGATCCCGGGCTATGAGTGCCCGCCGGACCATCAGCTGGTCGAAGTGGTGGAAAAACTGCTCGGCGAGAAAACCGACGTGGTGAACTACTGCACCGAAGCGCCGTTTATTCAGACCCTCTGTCCGACGCTGGTCCTCGGACCGGGCTCCATCAATCAGGCCCACCAGCCGGATGAGTACCTGGAAACACGCTTTATCAAACCAACCCGTGAGTTAATTACTCAGGTTGTGCATCACTTCTGCTGGCATTAATGACTGCTCCCCTCTCTCACGAGAGGGGAAAAATCTCATGATCTTCGTCACACTCTCATAAGCATCTCTTATCTGACGCAAAGCCAATTAAATTTCGTAAATTGCCCGCATTTATTCGTTTGCTGAACCGTTTTCGCAGCAATTGACGACGGGGGTTTTACGTGGCTTTATAAAGGGAGATGACAAAATAATGTCCGTTAGATGTCTGGCCGGGCATAAACAAAAATGATGGGGTGACTGGGTTTTTATGAACGAACAATATTCCGCGTTGCGTAGTAATGTCAGTATGCTCGGCAAGGTGCTGGGAGATACCATCAAGGATGCGTTGGGCGAGAACATTCTCGATCGCGTTGAAACAATCCGTAAGCTGTCTAAATCTTCCCGTGCCGGTAACGAAGCCAATCGTCAGGAGCTGCTCACCACGCTGCAGAACCTTTCCAACGACGAGCTGCTGCCTGTAGCCCGTGCCTTCAGCCAGTTCCTTAACCTGGCGAATACCGCCGAGCAGTACCACAGCATTTCGCCGAATGGCGAAGGGGCCAGCAACCCGGAAGTGATTGCCCGCACGCTCAGAAAACTCAAGGACCAGCCCGACCTCAACGAAGCGACCATCAAGAAGGCCGTCGAGTCTCTGTCACTGGAGCTGGTGTTAACCGCCCACCCGACCGAGATCACCCGCCGCACCCTGATCCACAAAATGGGTGAAGTGAACAGCTGCCTCAAGCAGCTGGATAACAAAGAGATTGCCGACTACGAACGTAACCAGCTGATGCGCCGTCTGCGCCAGCTGATTGCTCAGTCCTGGCATACCGATGAAATTCGTAAGCACCGCCCAAGCCCGGTTGACGAAGCCAAGTGGGGCTTTGCGGTGGTGGAAAACAGCCTGTGGAAAGGGGTACCTGACTACCTGCGTGAGCTGAATGAACAGCTGGAAGAGAACCTCGGCTATCGCCTGCCGGTGGATTTTGTCCCGGTGCGTTTCACCTCCTGGATGGGCGGCGACCGCGACGGCAACCCGAACGTCACCGCCGAGATCACCCGTCACGTCCTGCTGCTGAGCCGCTGGAAAGCCACCGATCTGTTCCTGAAAGACATTCAGGTGCTGATTTCAGAGCTGTCGATGGTTGAAGCCACGCCGGAACTGCTTGAGCTGGTGGGTGAAGCCGGTGCAACTGAACCTTACCGCTTCCTGCTCAAAAACCTGCGCAGCCAGCTGCTGGCCACTCAGGCCTGGCTGGAAGCGCGCCTTAAGGGCCAGCGCCTGCCGAAGCCTGCCGGTCTGCTGAGCCAGAACGAGCAGCTGTGGGAGCCGCTGTACGCCTGTTATCAGTCGCTGCAGGCCTGCGGGATGGGCATCATCGCTAACGGCGAGCTGCTCGATACCCTGCGCCGCGTGAAGTGTTTCGGCGTGCCGCTGGTGCGTATCGATGTGCGTCAGGAGAGCACCCGCCACACCGAGGCGCTGGGCGAACTGACCCGCTACCTCGGCATTGGCGACTACGAAAGCTGGTCAGAAGCTGACAAACAGGCTTTCCTGATCCGCGAACTGAATTCCAAACGTCCGCTACTGCCGCGGAGCTGGGCACCCAGCGAAGAGACCCGCGAAGTGCTCGACACCTGCAAAGCGATCGTCGATGCGCCGAAAGGATCGGTGGCCGCCTATGTGATCTCCATGGCGAAAACCCCGTCCGACGTGCTGGCGGTTCACCTGCTGCTGAAAGAGGCGGGTATCACCTTCGCCCTGCCGGTTGCGCCGCTGTTTGAAACCCTCGACGACCTGAATAACGCTAACGACGTGATGACCCAGCTGCTGAATATCGACTGGTATCGCGGCTTTATCCAGGGCAAGCAGATGGTCATGATTGGCTATTCCGACTCCGCAAAAGATGCGGGCGTCATGGCCGCCTCGTGGGCGCAGTATCAGGCCCAGGATGCGCTGATCAAAACCTGCGAAAAAGCCGGGATTGAACTGACCCTGTTCCACGGTCGCGGCGGCTCGATTGGCCGTGGCGGTGCCCCAGCCCATGCGGCCCTGCTCTCCCAGCCGCCGGGCAGCCTGAAAGGCGGCCTGCGTGTGACTGAACAGGGCGAGATGATCCGCTTCAAGTACGGTCTGCCGGAAGTGACCATCAGCAGTCTGTCGCTCTACACCAGCGCGATCCTCGAAGCGAACCTGCTGCCGCCGCCGGAGCCTAAAGACGCCTGGCGCCATATCATGGACGAGCTGTCGGATATCTCCTGCGATATGTATCGCGGCTATGTGCGCGAAAACAAAGACTTTGTGCCTTATTTCCGCTCGGCAACGCCGGAGCAGGAGCTGGGCAAACTGCCGCTGGGTTCACGTCCGGCAAAACGTCGTCCGACCGGCGGCGTGGAGTCCCTGCGTGCTATCCCGTGGATCTTCGCCTGGACGCAGAACCGCCTGATGCTGCCAGCCTGGCTGGGAGCCGGTGCCGCGCTGCAAAAAGTGGTGGAAGATGGCAAACAGAGCGAGCTGGAAACGATGTGTCGCGACTGGCCGTTCTTCTCCACGCGCCTCGGCATGCTGGAAATGGTGTTCTCCAAAGCTGACCTGTGGCTGGCGGAATACTACGATCAGCGTCTGGTGAAACCGGAGCTGTGGGCGCTGGGTAGCGAGCTGCGCGAGCTGCTGGAAGACGATATCAAAGTGGTGCTGGATATCGCCAACGACTCCCATCTGATGGCCGATCTGCCGTGGATTGCCGAGTCTATCCAGCTGCGTAACATCTATACCGACCCGCTGAACGTGCTGCAGGCAGAGCTGCTGTACCGCTCGCGTAAAGCGGAAGAAGAGGGTCTGGAGCCGGATCCACGCGTGGAACAAGCGCTGATGGTCACCATCGCGGGCGTTGCGGCGGGGATGCGTAACACCGGTTAAGGCTTTATGCCCGGCGGCGCTGCGCTTGCACGGGCCTACGATAAGTAGGCCGGGTAAGCGTTAGCGCCACCCGGCACATTTCGGTAGTCTCACTATGCAACACGATATAAATCCTATCCTCACCGATCTGATCAACGGCGTGTCGCCTTTGCGTCAGGTACATTTTGCTTCTTCGGCCGAACAGATCCCCCACGCCTCTCCTCGTCTGATGATTGTGCCTGAGGGCCAGACCCATGACGCGGTGTTCTCTTCATCCGGGCATGTTCCTCTGCAACCCACAACCTGTCTCAGCATCAGCTTCGGTAAGCAACAGCTGACGATCCAGCTACAGCGTGACGCCACCGTTTTATGCCAGCAGCAGGTCGCCAGGCGCGGGCCGAGAACGGGTGCTTTTCTGCTGCAAACGCTGGCCGAATTGCAGATGCAGCCGGATGAGCAGGAAACCGCCAGGCTGGTGGTCTTAAGTCTGCTCAGCCACTGTCGCGATCTGCTGGGCAGCGATATCCACACGGCTTCCCGCAGCCGGGCGCTGTTTGAAGCCATTCGGATGTATATCGAAGAACACCATGACTCAGCCCTTACCCGCGAGTCGGTAGCGCAGGCGTTTTACATTTCACCGAACTACCTTTCGCATCTTTTTCAAAAGACCGGCAGCGTTGGGTTCAATGAATATCTGACAAAGACCCGTCTCGAACATGCCCGGCAGTTACTCAAAGGCTACGACCTAAAAATTAAAGAGATCGCCACACACTGCGGCTTTACGGACAGCAACTACTTCTGCCGCCTGTTTCGCAAGCACACCGAGCGCTCGCCCTCGGAATATCGCCGCCAGTATCACAGCCATCTTACCGCCAAAAACTAGCATTGTGATCCCTCTCTCACTTCGCTAAGGACCTTACATTTGTCCAGTATTTAGCAAAATTGACCTCTGGTTCCCCCCGTCCGGCCCGCCGTATCCTTAATTCAGACCTGGAGACTTAAGGAAAAATAATGGAACTGTATCTGGATACCGCCAACGTGGCGGACGTTGAACGCCTGGCGCAAATCTTCCCGATTGCAGGCGTAACCACCAACCCGAGCATTATTGCCGCCAACGGCGAATCCATCTGGGACGTGCTGCCGCGCCTGCAAAACGCTATCGGTCCGGACGGCATTCTGTTTGCCCAGACCATGAGCCGCGATGCACCGGGCATGATCGCCGAGGCCAGACAGCTAAGTAAGGCTATCCCCGGTCTCGTGGTTAAAGTCCCGGTGACTGCACAGGGGCTTATCGCCATTAAAACCCTTAAAAAAGAGAAAATTACCATCCTCGGCACCGCGGTTTACAGCGCTTCACAAGGGTTGCTGGCCGCGCTGGCCGGAGCGAAATATATCGCGCCGTACGTCAATCGCGTGGATGCCCAGGGCGGCGACGGGATCCGCACGGTGCAGGAGTTGCAAAGCCTGCTGGAAATGCACGCGCCGGAGAGCAAGGTGCTGGCCGCCAGCTTCAAAACCCCGCGTCAGGCGCTGGACTGTCTGCTCGCCGGCTGCGAAGCAATCACCCTGCCCACCGATGTCGCGCAGCAAATGCTCAATACCCCCGCCGTAGAGTCGGCCATCGACAAGTTTGAGCAGGACTGGAACAACGCGTTTGGTAACCTCATGCTCTAAGGGAGACACAGTATGGACCATATTATTCAATCACCCGGAAAATACATTCAGGGTGCCGATGTGCTGACCCGCCTCGGCGATTATCTCAAGCCGCTGGCGGCACGCTGGCTGGTTGTTGGCGATAAATTTGTGCTGGGATTTGCTGAAGAGACGCTGCGTCAGAGCTTCGACCAGGCGCAACTGTATGTCGAAATTGCGCCCTTCGGCGGCGAATGTTCGCAAAATGAGATCGACCGGCTGCGTGAGCTGGCGAAAAATGCCGATTGCCAGGCTATTATCGGCATCGGTGGCGGTAAGACGCTGGATACCGCAAAAGCGCTGGCGCACTTTATGGATGTCCCGGTCGCCATCGCCCCGACCATTGCCTCTACCGATGCGCCCTGCAGCGCGCTTTCCGTGATCTACACCGACAGCGGCGAATTTGACCGCTATCTGATGCTGCCGCACAACCCGAACATGGTGATTGTGGATACGAAAGTGGTGGCAGGGGCTCCTGCACGTCTGCTGGCTGCCGGGATTGGCGACGCGCTGGCGACCTGGTTTGAAGCCCGGGCCTGCTCACGCAGCGGCGCAACCACCATGGCGGGCGGCAAGTGCACCCAGGCCGCGCTGGCGCTGGCCGAGCTATGCTACAACACGCTGGTTGAAGAGGGCGAAAAAGCGATGCTGGCGGCGGAGCAGCATGTGGTGACCCCGGCCCTTGAGCGGGTGATTGAAGCCAATACCTATCTCAGCGGCGTCGGTTTTGAAAGCGGCGGCCTGGCAGCGGCACATGCGATCCACAACGGTCTGACCGCCATACCGGATGCCCATCATTACTACCACGGCGAGAAAGTGGCCTTTGGCACCCTGACCCAGCTGGTGCTGGAGAACGCCCCGGTGGAAGAGATCGAAACCGTCGCGGCCTTATGTCACAGCGTGGGGCTGCCCATTACCCTGGCGCAGCTGGATATCACCACGGATATCCCCACCAAGATGCGTCTGGTGGCGGTCGCGTCCTGTGCGAAAGATGAAACTATCCACAACATGCCGGGCGGTGCAACGCCGGACCAGGTGTATGCCGCGCTGTTGGTTGCCGACCAGTATGGTCAGCGCTTCCTGCAGGAATGGGAGTAGCCATTATTGCCGGGTGGCGGCTTCGCCTTACCCGGCCTACAGAACCCGTAGGCCCGTGCAAGCGCAGCGCCGCCGGGCAAAAAAATCCCCGCCGAAGCGGGGATTTTCTGGTTTACAGCAGATCAAACCGGTCGAGGTTCATCACTTTCACCCATGCCGCCACAAAGTCCTTCACGAACTTCTCGTGGGCATCGCTGCTGGCATAAACCTCAGCCAGGGCGCGCAGCACGGAGTTGGAACCAAACACCAGGTCAGCACGGCTCGCCAGGTATTTCACGTCCCCGCTCACGCGGTCGCGGCCTTCAAACAGCTCGCTGGACTCGTCGGTGGCCTTCCACTGGGTGCCCATATCCAGCAGATTGACGAAGAAGTCCGTGCTGAGTACGCCCACGCGATCGGTAAAGACACCGCTCTTACCGCCATCGAAGTTAGCGCCCAGCACGCGCAGCCCGCCCAGCAGCACCGTCATCTCTGGCGCGGTCAGCGTCAGCTGCTGCGCTTTATCAATCAGCAGCGATTCGGTGGTCGACACGTCGATCGCCGCCCGGTAGTTACGGAAACCATCGGCAACCGGCTGCAGTAGCGTAAACATGCCGATATCGGTCTGATCCTGGCGCGCGTCAACCCGGCCCGGCGTAAAGGGTACGGTGATGTTGACGCCAGCGGCTTTGGCCGCCTGCTCAACGCCCACCACACCCGCCAGCACGATGATGTCAGCCAGCGACGCCTTATGCGCCGATTTATAAATACCTTCCAGCACCGGCAGCACGCGCGCGGCTACGGCGTTGACATCCCAGCTGCGCTGCGGCGCCAGCGCCAGACGGGCACCGTTGGCCCCGCCACGCTTATCGCCACCGCGGAAGGTGGATGCCGACGCCCATGCCACCGACACCAGCTCGCTGACCGAGAGCCCGGAAGCTGCAATATCCTCTTTCAGGCTTTGAATATCTTCCGCGGTCGGATGGAAGAACGGCTGTGGCAGCGGATCCTGCCAAATCAGCTCTTCTTTCGGCACTTCCGGCCCGATATAACGTGCAATCGGCCCCATATCTCGGTGGGTCAGTTTAAACCACGCCCGGGCGAAGGCTTCGTTAAAGGCCTGCGGATCGTTAAGGAAACGACGGGAAATCTTGTCGAATTCAGGATCGAAACGCAGCGTCAGATCGGTAACCAGCATGGTCGGTTTACGTTTTTTCGACGGGTCGAAGGGATCGGGCATGATTTCCGGCGCATTCGACGCTTCGAACTGGATAGCACCTGCCGGACTGCGGGTTTGCACCCAGTCGTATTTATACAGGTTCTCAAAGAAGTAGTTGCTCCACTGGGTCGGCGTCTGGGACCAGATCACTTCCAGACCGGAGGTAATGGTGTCGGCACCGAAACCGCTGCCGTGGGTGCTGGCCCAGCCCAGGCCCTGCGCTTCAAGCGGGCCCCCCTCCGGATCGATACCCACGTGGGTCGCTTCCCCGGCACCGTGAGTTTTACCCAGCGTATGACCCCCGGCGATCAGCGCGACGGTCTCTTCATCGTTCATCCCCATGTTGCCGAAGGTGGCGCGGATCGCCGCCGCCGCAGACAGCGGTTCACCGCTGGCGTTTGGCCCTTCCGGGTTCACGTAGATCAGCCCCATCTCGGTGGCGCCAACGGCGCTTTTCGCCAGGCTTTCGGGATGACGATGCTCGAGCCAGGCTTTCTCATCGCCCCAGTTAACGTCCAGATCCGGCTCCCAGACGTCTTCACGCCCGGCACCAAAGCCAAAGGTACGGAAGCCGGAGTTCTCCAGCGCCACGTTACCGGCAAGAATAAACAGGTCAGCCCAGGAGATTTTCTGGCCATATTTTTGCTTGATCGGCCACAGCAGACGACGCGCCTTATCGAGGCTGACGTTATCCGGCCAGGAGTTGAGAGGAGAGAAACGCTGTTGACCCCGGCCCGCGCCGCCGCGTCCGTCCACGGAGCGGTAGGTCCCCGCGCCGTGCCACGCCATACGGATGAACAGACCGGCGTAGCTGCCCCAGTCCGCAGGCCACCACGGCTGGGAATCGGTGAGCAGGGCTTTCAGATCGCCTTTCAGGGCGGAGTAGTCTAATTTGCTGAATTCTTTGCGGTAGTTGAAGTCTTTGCCTAGCGGGTTGGAACGTTCGGAGTGCTGATTAAGAAGGTCGATACGAAGCTGTTTGGGCCACCAGTCCCGGCTGTTGGTGCCGGCACCCGCGCTCTTGTCATAACTGCCCTGATGGAAAGGGCACTTGCCTGAATTCTGGTTCTCGTCGGACGTACTCATCGCTCTGCTCCCTCTATGGTTTTATCGTTAGGATATACACCACCGGGAACAAGAGATAATTGAAACCATCCACAGATTTGATAGTTAATACCGTTGATATCTGCCTGAAATATAGAAGCCCTCATATTATTGAGGGCTTTGCCGTTACAGACCCGGGCGAACCCCCAGCGTATGGCAGATCGCGTAGCTCATTTCGGCGCGGTTGAGGGTATAAAAATGGAAATCTTTCACCCCTTCGCGGCTTAAAATCTTCACCATGTCCATGGCAATATTGGCCCCCACCAGCTTGCGGGTTTCGGCGTCATCGTCCAGGCCTTCGTACATCTTCGCCATCCACAGCGGGATACGCACGTTGGTCATGTCGGCAAATTTCTTCGCCTGCTTGAAGTTAGAGACCGGCAGAATGCCCGGAATAATTTCAACGTCGATACCGGCAGAGACGCAACGGTCGCGGAAGCGCAGATAGCTTTCGACATCAAAGAAGAACTGGGTGATGGCGCGGTTGGCGCCGGCATCCACTTTGCGTTTCAGGTTGAGCAGATCTGCCTGGGCGCTTTTCGCTTCCGGGTGCACTTCCGGGTAAGCCGCCACGGAGATGTCGAAGTCGCCCACCTCTTTCAGCAGCGCCACCAGATCGGTCGCGTACATGTCCGGCTTACCGCTGCCCGGCGGCAGGTCGCCGCGCAGGGCCACGATGTGACGGATGCCGTTGTTCCAGTAATCCTGGGCGATGGTGCGCAGTTCGTCGCGGGTGGCGTCGATACAGGTCAGATGCGGCGCGGCTTCCAGACCGGTACGATCCTTAATGCCTTTGATGATGCTGTGCGTGCGGTCGCGCTCGCCGGAGTTCGCACCGTAGGTCACCGAGACAAATTTCGGCTTCAGGCTGCTCAGGCGATCGATAGAGGCCCACAGGGTCTGCTCCATTTCACTGGTGCGCGGCGGGAAAAATTCAAAAGAGACATTAATCTGGCCGTTTACTTCAGCCAGGCTCTGATTCAGGGCTTCCCGCTGGTTGGCGTGAAAAAAGCTCATACCTTACCTCATCAATCGCGTGTCGTTATGTGTTGTGTTCGAACTTCTATACGTTTAGACGTCCAGATGTAAAAATGACGGAAAAGCGGACTGGCGTCAACTGAAAATATCATCATTGACGGTGAGGAATGTTCAGGGAAGGTGAAAAAAGTTCAGGGTGGGGGTGACTGCTCCCTCTCCCCTGTGGGGAGAGGGAGCAGCATATGGACTACAACAGCTGCGCCAGACGATTGATATCTGACTGGATCGCCCCGGCGGTCACGTCGCGGCCCGCGCCCGGACCGCGGATCACCAGCGGGTTATCGCGATACCAGCGGCTTTCGATGGCGAAGACGTTATCGCACGGCAGCAGCGCCGCCAGCGGATGTTCCGGGCGTACGGCCTCAACGCCGACCCGCGCTTTACCATTGGCATCGAAACGCGCCACGTAGCGCAGAACCAGACCCATTTCGCGGGCCGCTTCCAGGCGCTGTAACATCTGCTCGTTCAGGGCATCGCCGTTCTCGAAGAAGTGATCGACAGACCCCTCTTCGCAGCCCGCCGGCACCAGCGACTCCACACGCACCTGATTCGGCTCGATGTCGTAGCCCGCTTCACGCGCCACAATCACCAGCTTGCGCATCACGTCTTTACCGGAGAGATCGACGCGCGGGTCGGGCTCGGTCAGCCCCTGCTGCCACGCCTGATCCACCAGGTCGGTGAAGGGCACGGTGCCATCAAACTGCAGGAACAGCCACGACAGGGTGCCAGAGAAAATACCGCTGATCGCCAGAATGCTGTCACCGCTTTCAATCAGATCGCGCACGGTATGGTTCACCGGTAAACCGGCACCCACGGTAGCGTTGTACAGCCAGTGACGACCCGTTTTTTCAAAGGCGTCGTGGATCTGGCGATAGTTGCGGGTGTTGCTGGCGCCCGCCAGTTTGTTGGCGCTGATGACGTGGAAACCGTGGCTGGCAAAATCGAGATACTGATCGGCCAGCTGCTCGCTGGCGGTCACATCCAGCACCACCAGGTCATCGTACGGATGAGCGCGCATCCACAGGAACAGCGACTCTTCATCCTGCTCAATGGCTTCGTCGTTAAAGAAGGCCAGCGCACGGCTGGCATCCAGCCCTTCGTAGCTGAGCAGGCTGCGGCGGCTATCCACTACGCCCGCCAGCACAAATTCAAAGCCGGTACGCGCCGAGAGCGTGGTCTGTTCGCGGGCAAACAGCTCCAGCCAGCGGGAGCCGATGTTGCCTTTACCAAACAGCACCAGGCCGATACGTTTTTCAGCGCGGAATAGGGACTGGTGCAGGCCCTGGATCAGGCTCTCGGTTGGCCCGGTACGCATCACCGCCACCAGACTGATCCCCTCTTCCGACTGCCAGGTAAACTCTACCGGTTGACCTTTCAGCTGCTGCCAGAAGCGGTGGCAGTGCAGCGGATTACGGGTAACGCCCGCGCCTACCATCGCAATCAGCGCCAGCCCCTGACGCAGACGAAGCTCGCCCGGCAGGCCCGCTTCATCGAGGATTTTCAGCGCGCTGTCGGCCACTTCTGCGGTGTAGCAGAACTGCAGCAGGTGACGGTCAGTGTGCACCCCCACCGCCAGCGGGCGGATGTGGGCCCGCTTCAGGATCAGGTCGATCTCTTTATGCGTCTGTTTGAAATCATGTCCGGCAGGGACGAGGAATTCGATCAGGCAGATATCGTCATGGCTGGTGACGATACGCGCCCCCGTGCCGGAGGCCAGCACTCGCTCAATACGGGTTGAGCCCTGATCCGGCGTATAGCTACAACGCAGCTGCAGGTCGATATCGCTGCCGGAAACCGGCTGCAGGGTACGGGCGTGAAGCACCGGGGCCGCCAGACGGGCCAGCTCGCTGGCTTCGTCGAGACGCAATAGCGGCAGCAGGCAGGCATCTTTAACCTTACGCGGGTCAGCGCTGTAGACACCGGCTACGTCGCTCCAGATGGTGACGCGGGATACGCCCGCCAGAGCACCGATCTGCGTTGCGGAGTAGTCGGAGCCGTTACGTCCCAGCAATACGGTTTCACCCGCATTGCTGCGGCTGATAAAGCCGGTCACGACAATACGTTTATTCGGGTGCTGCACCAGCAGCTGCTGGAGCAGAGGATAAGAGAGGCCTTCATCAACCTGCGGCTGGGCGCCGCGCTCGGCACGCAGGAAATCACGTGCGTCCAGCCAGGCCGCTTCCAGGCCCTGCTGTTGCAGAACGGCTGCCATCAGACGGGCAGACCACACTTCACCGTGGCCCACCACTTCGGCATAGACGGCGTCGGTGACGCCGCTGTCGAGTAAACCGGCCAGCCGCTCCAGATCCTGGATAAAGGTGCTAATCAGGCCATCGGCAACGTCGGCAGGCAATAAACCGGCGATCAGTTCACTCTGGTAACGGCGTAACGCTTGTTGAACCTGATGCGCAGAGAGACGATCGGTCTGGCTTAACTTCAGCCAGCTAATCAACTGATTGGTGGTGCTGCCTGCCGCAGAGACAACCATCATGTCCCCCGGCATCGAATATTCTGCCATGATCCCCGCGACCCGCAGGTAACATTTCACATCAGCAAGACTACTACCACCAAACTTGTGCAGCTGGCGACCCTTCGCCCCTGCCTGCGCTATCACACTCATGATTACCCCTTGGCTGCGACCCGGAAGCCATTTTCCAGATCGGCAATTAAATCTTCACAATCTTCAATACCGGTTGAGATACGCAGCAGCGTCTCAGAGATCCCGGCGGCGGCACGCGCTTCTGGTGCCATGCCTGCGTGCGTCATTGTTGCGGCGTGGGAGATTAAGCTTTCGACTCCCCCTAATGATTCCGCCAGCGTAAACAGTGACAACCCGCTCAGGAAGCGACGCAGCGTCTGCTCATCGCCATCCAGTTCGAAACTTAACATCGCGCCAAAACCCTTTTGTTGACGCGCAGCAATCTCGTGCCCCTGATTCTCCGGCAGCGACGGGTGATAAAGCTTCTTCACCAGCGGCTGGGTCTTCAGGAAATCGACAATCGCCTGGGCATTACGCTGCGCCACCTCCATACGCGGCGACAGGGTACGCAGCCCGCGCAGCAGCAGGTAGCTGTCAAACGCACTGCCGGTGACGCCGATATTATTCGCCCACCATGCCAGTTCGGTGACAAGCTCCGGATCTTTAGCAATCACGACCCCGGCCACGACGTCAGAGTGGCCGTTCAGGTATTTGGTGCATGAATGCAATACCAGATCTGCTCCCAGCGCCAGCGGGTTCTGCAAGGCCGGACTGAGGAAGGTATTATCCACTACACTTATCGCTCCCGCATCCCTCGTAAGCTGACAAATTTTCGCAATATCCACCACGCGCAGCAGCGGGTTGCTTGGACTCTCGATTAAAACCAGCTTCGGTTTTTCTGCCAGCGCCTGTTTCAGCGCCTGCTCATCACCCTGATCGACAAACAGCACGCGATAGCAACCGCGCTTCGCCAGGCTGTCGAACAGACGGTAGCTGCCGCCGTAGCAGTCGTGCGGGGCCACCAGCAGATCGCCAGGCTTCAGGAACACGGTGGTCACCAGGTGGATAGCCGACATGCCGGTATTGGTCATCACCGCGCCTGCGCCGCCTTCCAGTTCCGCCAGCGCACGCTGGGTGACATCACGCGTCGGGTTGCCACGGCGCGAGTAGTCATGGGCGCGTGGTTCATTAAATCCGGTGAAGTTATAGGTACTGGAGAGATGAATCGGCGGGACAACGCAGCCGTACTGTTCGTCATCATTCAATCCGCTACGCACTGCGATGGTGGCCTGTTTACGCGTCATGGTGAAGGCTTCCTGGCTTAATGGATGAAAAGTCAGGCACCAGAGTAAACATTGATTATATGGACGTCAATACATCTGGACATCTAAACTTCTTTGCGTATAGATTGAGCAATACGCAAATAGCCGTTAAAATTACATGCTTTAGCGCATAACGCAGAGGCAATATCCGTGTCACGGTGGCGTCTCTACGGTAAACTACGCAAGATTATGGCGCGAAACCCTGCGAACCGCTGCGGTATCGGCCTCATATTAATGACAGAGAGGATTAAAGGTATCTCATGGCTGAATGGAGCGGCGAATATATCAGCCCATACGCTGAGCACGGTAAGAAGAGTGAACAAGTAAAAAAAATTACGGTTTCCATTCCTCTGAAGGTGTTAAAGATCCTCACCGATGAACGCACGCGTCGTCAGGTGAATAACCTGCGTCACGCTACCAACAGCGAACTGCTGTGCGAAGCGTTCCTGCACGCGTTTACCGGTCAACCGTTGCCGAACGATGAAGACCTGCGCAAAGAGCGTAGTGACGAAATTCCGGAAGAGGCGAAGGTGATCATGCGTGAGCTGGGTATCGACCCGGATACGTGGGAATACTGATTTACAGATATAAAAAAAGCGCCTTGCGGCGCTTTTTTTTCGGGATGCATCTTACTTGGAAGAGCCCGGGATGCTGAAACGCTTGTTGAAGCGGTCAACACGGCCACCGGTTGCAACGTCACGCTGCTTACCAGTGTAGAACGGGTGGCACTGGCCGCACACGTCCAGGTTCAGATCGTGGCCCACGGTAGAGCGGATCTGGATAGAGTTACCGCAAGAGCAGTTTGCAGTAATCATTTCGTATTTAGGATGGATATCTTTTTTCATGGGGAGAACCTCAGTTAAGGCCGCGTCGCTCTTCCAGCCCTAACGCCAGACACCACGCGATGTTGAATGTAAGTTCTTTGATGCAAAGTGCACCAAAGGCGGCGAATCATACAGAATTTAACCAGGGTATGCAAACTGATCCGCACGCCGTCTTTCACTAATGTGTATACTAACGCGCCACTTTTCAAGTCAGGAAGATTCGATGCCCGTTGCTCACGTTGCCCTGCCCGTTCCGCTTCCCCGTACCTTTGATTACCTGCTCCCGGACAGCATGCAGGCCAAAGCGGGCTGTCGCGTGACGGTGCCCTTTGGCAAACAGCAGCGGGTGGGCATTGTGGTCTCCGTGAGCGAGAAAAGCGAGCTGCCCCTCAATGAGCTGAAAAGCGTGGTGGAGGTGCTGGACGATGAGCCGGTGTTCTCGGATAGCGTCTGGCGCCTGCTGCTGTGGGCCGCCGACTACTACCACCATCCCATTGGCGACGTGCTGTTCCACGCCCTGCCCATTCTGCTGCGGCAGGGTAAAAGCGCCAGCCACGCGCCGATGTGGTACTGGTTTGCCACCGAGCAGGGGCAAGCGGTGGATATCAACAGCCTGAAACGCTCCCCAAAACAGCAGCAGGCGCTGGCGGCGTTACGCCAGGGCAGGATCTGGCGTCATCAGGTCGAAAGCCTCGATTTTAACGACGCGGCGCTGCAGAGCTTACGCAAAAAGGGGCTGAGCGAGCTGGCCTGCGAAGCCCCTGCGCTGGTCGACTGGCGCGACGGCTTTAGCGTGGCGGGTGATCGCCTGCGTCTTAATACCGAACAGGCCACCGCCGTCGGGGCGATCCACAGCGCCTCGGATCGCTTCTCGGCCTGGCTGCTGGCGGGCGTCACCGGCTCCGGTAAGACTGAAGTCTATCTGAGCGTGCTGGAAAACGTGCTGGCACAGGGCAAGCAGGCCCTGGTGATGGTGCCGGAAATCGGCCTGACCCCGCAGACCATCGCCCGTTTCCGCGAGCGGTTTAACGCCCCGGTCGAGGTGCTGCACTCCGGTTTAAACGACAGCGAACGCCTCAGCGCCTGGCTGAAAGCCCGAAATGGCGAAGCGGCGATCGTGATTGGCACCCGCTCGTCGCTGTTCACACCGTTCAAAAACCTGGGTGTGATCGTCATCGACGAAGAGCACGACAGCTCCTATAAACAGCAGGAAGGCTGGCGCTATCACGCCCGCGATCTGGCCGTATACCGCGCTCATAGCGAGCAGATCCCGATTATCCTCGGCTCGGCCACCCCTGCGCTGGAGACGCTGCACAACGTGCGCCAGCGCAAATACCACATGCTGCGCCTGACGCGCCGGGCGGGGAATGCGCGCCCTGCCGTACAACATGTTCTCGATCTGAAAGGCCAGCAGGTGCAGGCGGGACTAGCCCCGGCGCTGATCGCCCGCATGCGCCAGCATCTGCAGGCCAACAACCAGGTGATCCTGTTTCTCAACCGGCGCGGTTTTGCCCCGGCGCTGCTGTGTCATGACTGCGGCTGGATAGCCGAATGCCCGCGCTGCGATCATTACTACACTCTGCATCAGGCCCAGCACCACCTGCGCTGTCACCACTGCGACAGCCAGCGGCCGATCCCGCGTCAGTGTCCGTCCTGCGGCTCGACGCATATGGTGCCGGTCGGGCTGGGCACCGAGCAGCTGGAACAGGCGTTAACCCCCTTCTTCCCCGGCGTGGCGATCTCGCGTATCGACCGCGACACCACCAGCCGCAAGGGGGCGCTTGAGCAGCAGCTGGCGGAAGTGCATCGCGGCGGAGCGCGGATCCTGATTGGCACCCAGATGCTGGCGAAAGGGCACCACTTCCCGGACGTGACGCTGGTGGCGCTGCTGGACGTTGACGGCGCGCTGTTCTCGGCGGATTTCCGCTCCGCAGAGCGCTTTGCCCAGCTCTATACCCAGGTGGCAGGCCGCGCCGGGCGTGCCGGCAAGCAGGGCGAAGTCGTGCTGCAAACTCACCATCCCGAGCATCCGCTGCTGCAAACCCTGTTGCATAAAGGCTATGACGCCTTTGCCGAGCAGGCGCTGGCCGAGCGCCAGACCCTGCAATTACCGCCCTGGACCAGCCATGTGATTATCCGCGCCGAGGATCACAACAACCAGCAGGCACCGCTGTTCCTCCAGCAGCTGCGCAATCTGCTGCAGGCCAGCCCGCTGGTGGATAATCAGCTGTGGATTTTAGGCCCGGTTCCGGCACTGGCACCGAAACGCGGCGGGCGCTACCGCTGGCAAATCCTGCTGCAACACCCGTCGCGGATCCGCCTGCAACATATCGTCAGCGGTACCCTGGCGTTAATTAACACGCTGCCGGAAGCGCGCAAAGTGAAGTGGGTGCTGGACGTCGATCCCATCGAAAGCTAAAAAATGGTGGGAGGCGGATCGAAAAATTCAACATGCCTCACACTTTTTATGAAAATTCTGTAACCGCTTCCATTCGCAATCTGATAAAACTGATTCAGTCAGAAGAGCGGTGATACGCCGGCGAGGAGAAGAGGTTGAAGTCCAGGAAAGAGGTCGCCTCAGCGACCATGAAAGATGTTGCCCTGAAAGCAAAAGTCTCAACGGCAACGGTATCCCGAGCCTTAATGAATCCCGATAAAGTCTCTCAGACCACACGCAATCGTGTTGAGCAGGCTGCGCTGGAGGTGGGTTATCTGCCCCAGGCGATGGGACGTAACGTCAAACGTAACGAATCCCGCACCATCCTGGTCATTGTGCCCGACATCTGCGATCCCTTTTTCAGCGAAATCATCCGCGGCATTGAAGTGACCGCCGCGGCCCAGGGTTACCTGGTGCTGATTGGCGACTGCGCCCACCAGAACCAGCAGGAAAAAACCTTCATCGACCTGATCATTACCAAGCAGATCGACGGCATGCTGCTGCTCGGTTCACGCCTGCCCTTCGATGCCAGCATTGAAGAGCAGCGCAACCTGCCGCCGATGGTGATGGCCAACGAGTTCGCCCCCGAGCTGGAACTGCCTACTGTTCACATTGATAACCTCACCGCTGCGTTCAACGCCGTGAACTATCTGCAGGAGCTGGGCCATAAACGCATCGGCTGCATCGCCGGGCCGGAAGAGATGCCGCTGTGTCATTATCGCCTGCAGGGCTACGTTCAGGCGCTGCGCCGCACCGGGGCGACGGTGGATCCACACTATATTGCCCGGGGCGACTTTACCTATGCCGCAGGCGGGCTGGCGCTGGAAAAACTGCTGTCGCTGCCACAGCCGCCGACCGCGGTGTTCTGTCACAGTGACGTGATGGCGCTCGGCGCACTCTCGTATGCGAAGCGGCACGGTCTGAATGTGCCGAAAGACCTCTCCATCATTGGCTTCGATAACATTTCCCTGTCTGAGTTTTGCGATCCGCCGCTCACAACCGTGGCGCAGCCTCGCTATGAGATTGGCCGGGAAGCGATGCTGCTGTTATTGGATCAACTCAACGGCCAGACGGTCAGCAGCGGCTCCCGTTTACTGGACTGCGAATTGATCGTTCGCGGCTCAACCCAGCCGCTAACGTAAAGCCGCCGCCTTTCAGACTTCCTCGACTGGTCAAAGGCCCGCCGCTTAAGTAACATGGCGGGCTGACAAACGAATAAATACAGCGAAACGATAGTGGCACAACGAGATTATGTACGTCGCGGCCAGCCGGCACCTTCGCGACGCAAAAAGAGTAGCTCACGGAGCCCGCAACGCAGCCTGCCTGCGGTCTCGCCTGCCATGGTCGCGATTGCAGCGGCGGTACTGGTGGCATTCATCGGCGGCCTCTGGTTCATTACGCACCATAAAAAAGAAGAAGCGGAAGCGCTGCAGGGCAATAAAGTTGTCGGCAATGGCTTACCACCGAAGCCGGAAGAGCGCTGGCGCTATATCAAAGAGCTTGAGAGCCGCCAGCCGGGCGTCCGCGCGCCGACAGAACCTTCTGCCGGTGGCGAGGTGGTGGATCCTACCCAGTTAACCAACGAACAGCGTCAGCTGCTGGCTCAGATGCAGGCCGATATGCGCCAGCAGCCTACCCAGCTCAACGAAGTGCCGTGGAATGAGCAGACGGCGGCGCAGCGCCAGCAAACGCTCCAGCGTCAACGTCAGGCGCAGCAACAAATTCAGCAGCAACAGCAACAACAGCAGTGGGCGCAGAGCCAGACGGTACAGCAGCCGAAAGCGCAGCCGCGGGTAACGGAACAGCCGTATCAGCAACCGCGTACCGCGCAGACGCAGCCGGTTCAGCAGCCTAAAGCGCAGCTGGCTAAGCAAAATCAGCCGTATCAGGATCTGCTGCAGACCCCGGCGCATACCACCGCGCAGCAGCCGAAAGCCGCGCCGATCACCAAAGAGACAGAGGCGCCAAAGCAGACGGCTGAGAAGAAAGACGAACGCCGCTGGATGGTGCAGTGCGGCTCCTTTAAAGGCGCAGAGCAGGCAGAAACCGTGCGTGCGCAGCTGGCTTTTGAAGGCTTTGATTCACGCATCACCACCAACAACGGCTGGAATCGCGTGGTGATTGGCCCGGTCAAAGGTAAAGACAATGCCGATGGCACCATCTCTCGTCTGAAGATGGCAGGTCACACAAACTGCATTCGACTCGCTTCCGGGGGTTGAAACCCCCAAAATCCCCCCCATCTATCATTCTATTCAGCCCTGAGCACAGGCTCAGGGCTTCTGTTTCCCGATTCTGTAACCAGGGGGTCTGCTCGTGACAACAATAGTAAGTGTACGCCGTAACGGCCAGGTGGTGATTGCCGGTGATGGCCAGGCCACGCTGGGTAATACCGTCATGAAAGGCAATGTGAAAAAAGTGCGTCGTCTGTATAACGACAAAGTGATCGCCGGTTTTGCAGGCGGTACTGCTGACGCCTTCACGCTGTTTGAACTGTTTGAACGCAAACTGGAAATGCATCAGGGCCATCTGGTGAAAGCCGCCGTTGAGCTGGCGAAGGACTGGCGTACCGACCGCATGCTGCGCAAACTCGAAGCGCTGTTGGCGGTAGCCGATGAAAATGCCTCGCTGATCATCACCGGTAACGGTGACGTGGTCCAGCCAGAAAACGATCTGATTGCTATCGGTTCCGGCGGCCCGTACGCCCAGGCCGCCGCTCGCGCGCTGTTGGAAAACTCCGACCTGGGCGCGCGCGATATCGCTGTGAAGGCGTTGGATATTGCAGGTGATATCTGCATCTACACCAACCACTTCCACACCATCGAAGAATTGCCGTCTAAGGCGTAAGGATTTCTCATGTCTGAAATGACTCCACGCGAAATTGTCAGCGAACTGAACAAACACATCATCGGCCAGGATAACGCCAAGCGTTCCGTGGCGATCGCCCTGCGTAACCGCTGGCGTCGTATGCAGCTGGATGAAGTGCTGCGCCATGAAGTAACGCCAAAAAACATTCTGATGATCGGCCCAACCGGTGTCGGTAAAACCGAGATCGCCCGTCGCCTGGCCAAACTCGCAAACGCGCCTTTTATCAAAGTTGAAGCGACGAAGTTCACCGAAGTGGGCTATGTCGGGAAAGAAGTGGACTCTATCATCCGCGATCTGACCGATTCCGCAATCAAAATGGTACGCGTACAGTCCATCGAGAAAAACCGCTATCGCGCCGAAGAGATGGCGGAAGAGCGCGTGCTGGACGTCCTGATCCCACCGGCGAAAAACAACTGGGGCCAGGCAGAGCAACCTGCAGAGCCGTCTGCTGCACGCCAGGCATTCCGCAAAAAACTGCGCGAAGGCCAGCTGGATGACAAAGAGATTGAGATCGATCTCGCCGCCGCGCCGATGGGCGTGGAAATCATGTCCCCTCCGGGCATGGAAGAGATGACCAGCCAGCTGCAGTCCATGTTCCAGAACCTGGGCGGGCAGAAGCAGAAGCCGCGTAAGCTGAAAATCAAAGATGCGATGAAGCTGCTGATTGAAGAAGAAGCCGCAAAACTGGTGAACCCGGAAGAGCTGAAGCAGGACGCCATCGACGCTGTAGAGCAGCACGGCATCGTGTTTATCGATGAGATCGATAAAATCTGTAAGCGCGGTGAGTCCAACGGTCCGGACGTCTCCCGTGAAGGCGTACAGCGCGACCTGCTGCCGCTGGTTGAAGGCTGCACCGTCTCCACCAAGCACGGCATGGTGAAAACCGACCACATTCTGTTTATCGCTTCTGGCGCATTCCAGGTGGCCAAGCCGTCTGACCTGATCCCGGAGCTGCAGGGTCGTCTGCCGATCCGCGTTGAATTGCAGGCGCTGACCACCGAAGACTTCGAGCGCATCCTGACCGAGCCGAACGCCTCTGTGACCGTACAGTACAAAGCGCTGATGGCGACCGAAGGCGTGAACATTGAGTTCACCGAAGACGGTATCAAGCGTATCGCCCAGGCGGCGTGGCAGGTTAACGAAACCACCGAAAACATCGGCGCACGTCGTCTGCACACCGTGCTGGAACGCCTGATGGAAGACATCTCCTATGATGCAAGCGACCTGAATGGTCAAAGCATTACCATTGATGCCGACTATGTGAGTAAGCACCTTGATGCTTTAGTAGCAGATGAAGATCTGAGCCGTTTTATCTTATAATCGCGGTCATTGCATTTTCATCACTGATGATGGGGCTGAAAAGCCCCATTTTTATTGGCTAAACATCCTATGACTAAAATCAGCCGTACGCGTGCCTGGCTGGAAAGCCTGCGTCCTAAAACCCTTCCTCTCGCTTTCGCCGCCATTGTGGTGGGCACAGCCCTGGCGTGGTGGCAGGGACATTTCGACCCTCTGGTGGCTGCGCTGGCGCTGATCACCGCCGGGCTCCTGCAAATCCTCTCTAACCTCGCCAACGACTATGGCGATGCCGTTAAGGGCAGCGATAAACCCGACCGTATCGGGCCTTTGCGCGGGATGCAGAAAGGGGTGATCACTCAGGAGCAGATGAAGCGGGCGCTGATTATCACCGTGGCGCTGATTTGTCTCTCCGGGATTGCGCTGGTGCTGGTGGCCTGTAAAACCCCTGCGGATGCGGTTGGCTTCCTCGTGCTCGGCCTGCTGGCGATTGTTGCGGCGATAACCTATACCGTCGGCACCCGCCCTTACGGATACATCGGGCTGGGCGACATTTCGGTGCTGGTGTTCTTCGGCTGGCTGAGCGTGATGGGCAGTTGGTATCTGCAGGCACATACCCTGATCCCGGCCCTGTTCCTGCCAGCCACCGCCTGCGGCATGCTGGCGACGGCGGTGCTCAACATTAACAACCTGCGCGATATCGACAGCGATCGACTGAACGGGAAAAACACCCTGGCGGTCCGTCTTGGGCCGGTAAATGCGCGCCGCTACCATGCCTGCCTGCTGATGGGCGCCCTGCTCTGTCTGGCGTTGTTTAACCTGCTTTCCCTGCACAGCCTGTGGGGCTGGCTGTTTGTGCTCGCCACGCCGCTGCTGGTCAAACAGGCGCGGTACGTGATCCGCGAACAGAGCGCCTCGGCCATGCCGCCAATGCTGGAACGCACGGTAAAAGGGGCACTGCTTACTAACCTGTTGTTCGTGGTGGGAATTGTGCTCAGCCAGACGCTGAACTAGCTGACAAATATCAATTAACAATTGATGATTTTGCCAACAATGCGTTTCGCGCGATATACTGAAATCACTCGCAGCAACTGAACCTTAAGCCTATGAAATACGATACCTCTGAGCTTTGTGACATCTACCAGGAAGATATCAACGTCGTAGAACCGCTGTTTTCCAACTTTGGAGGACGGTCATCGTTTGGCGGACAGATCATCACGGTGAAATGTTTTGAGGACAACGGGTTGCTGTACGATCTGCTCGAACAGAACGGCCGTGGTCGCATTCTGCTGATTGACGGCGGCGGCTCCGTGCGTCGCGCATTAATCGATGCAGAACTTGCCCGTCTCGCCACGCAAAACGAGTGGGAAGGCATGGTGGTGTATGGCGCAGTGCGCCAGGTGGACGACCTTGAAGAGCTGGACATCGGCATTCAGGCGATCGCCGCTATTCCGGTGGGTGCCGCAGGTGAAGGCATTGGCGAAAGCGACGTCCGCGTCAATTTCGGCGGGGTGACGTTCTTCTCCGGCGACCATCTGTATGCCGATAACACCGGTATTATCCTGTCTGAAGATCCGCTGGATATTGAGTAACAAAAAGCCGGGTGGCGGCTTCGCCTTACCCGGCCTACAAATTCTACTCTGCCTTTTGCAGAAACAAAAAAAGCATCCTCAGGATGCTTTTTTATGTCGAAAGAAAATCACACTTCTTCCATACGTCCCAGCAGGGCGTGCAGACGATCCTGCCAGCCGGTCTGCTGTTCGCGCAGATGGTGGTTTTCACGCTCCAGCTCTTCACGACCTTGCTGAGCAGTCTGAATTTCCTGCGACAGCGCGTTGTTTTTTTCTTTCAGCTCTTCGATTTCCATCTGCAGCAGGGTGATGGTATCAATCGCCTGCTGTACTTTGGATTCCAGTTTCTCAAACACTTCTAAAGACATAATCCTACCTCTCCTGAATTTGCAAGGCGACGCTTTGACGTAAACGCGCACAACACCTGGTGTCGATTGTATGGAGCCCCGCCCTCCCTGTCCAGCGGCAGACCGCGCAGATTGCGGTTTGCAACACTTTTCAGCCTCCTCCTGGTGCGTTCGCATCATATACCCCTAAATTGTTAACACTTTAGTTAATGGAATGCTTCAGCCCGCCTCCGCGTATAAACGCTAACGCACACTTAATGGCGCGTTATCGCTCATTTTGTTGACGCGGCACACACATTTTAATTTCGATATTTCTCGTTTTTGCTCGTTAACGATAAATTAACACTGTGTCTACAGGACATCGTGGCAAGAGTGACGATCGCTGCGATGACAATAACCATTAATTTTCTGTCAGGATCCGATTATGAGTGAAACATCAACCTTGAAAGGCCAGTGCATCGCAGAGTTCCTGGGTACTGGGTTGTTGATTTTCTTTGGCGTAGGATGCGTGGCGGCGCTGAAAGTAGCGGGCGCCAGCTTTGGGCAGTGGGAAATCAGCGTCATCTGGGGTCTGGGCGTGGCGATGGCCATCTACCTGACGGCGGGTGTTTCAGGTGCCCATCTTAACCCTGCGGTTACCATCGCGCTGTGGCTGTTTGCCTGCTTCGATAAACGCAAGGTTGTGCCCTTTATTGTGGCGCAGTTTGCCGGTGCCTTTTGTGCAGCGGCGTTAGTTTACGGGCTCTATTACAATCTGTTTATCGACTTCGAACAGACGCACCAGATGGTGCGTGGCAGTACCGAGAGCCTCGAGCTGGCCGGCATCTTCTCAACCTATCCGAACCCGCATATTAACTTTGTGCAGGCCTTCGCGGTGGAGATGGTGATCACCGCTATCTTGATGGGCGTCATCATGGCGCTGGGTGATGACGGCAACGGCATTCCACGCGGCCCGCTGGCACCGCTGCTGATTGGTTTACTGATTGCGGTCATCGGCGCATCGATGGGACCACTGACCGGCTTCGCCATGAACCCGGCACGTGACCTGGGGCCGAAGACCTTTGCCTTCTTCGCGGGCTGGGGCAACGTGGCCTTTACCGGTGCGAAAGATATTCCCTACTTCCTGGTGCCCCTGTTCGGCCCGATCGTTGGGGCATCGCTGGGCGCATTCGGCTATCGTAAGCTGATTGGACGCCATCTGCCGTGCGACACCTGTGTGGTTGAGGAGAAAAAAAGCCTCTCCCCGACTGAATCAAAAGCTTCGCTGTAATCTGACTACGGGACTCATAAAATGACCGACAAAAAATATATCGTTGCGCTCGACCAGGGCACGACCAGCTCCCGCGCTGTCGTTATGGATCATGACGCGAACATTGTCAGCGTGTCACAGCGCGAATTCGAGCAAATCTATCCTAAGCCAGGCTGGGTTGAACACGACCCGATGGAAATCTGGGCCTCGCAAAGCTCGACGCTGGTTGAAGTGCTGGCGAAAGCCGATATCAGTTCCGACGAGATTGCTGCCATTGGCATCACCAACCAGCGTGAAACGGCCATCGTCTGGGAACGCGAAACCGGTAAACCGATTTATAACGCCATCGTCTGGCAGTGCCGCCGTACCGCGGATATCTGCGAGAAGCTCAAGCGTGACGGCATGGAAGAGTACGTGCGCAGCGCCACCGGCTTGGTTGTGGACCCGTATTTCTCCGGCACCAAGGTGAAGTGGATCCTCGACCATGTGGAAGGCTCTCGCGAGCGTGCCAAACGTGGTGAACTGCTGTTCGGCACGGTGGATACCTGGCTTATCTGGAAGATGACTCAGGGACGCGTCCACGTTACCGACTACACCAACGCCTCGCGCACCATGCTGTTCAACATCCACGATCTGGACTGGGATGACAAAATGCTGGACGCGCTGGATATCCCGCGTGCCATGCTGCCGCAGGTGCGTAAGTCCTCTGAAGTGTACGGCCAGACCAACATCGGCGGTAAAGGCGGCACCCGTATTCCGATTGCCGGGATCGCCGGGGACCAGCAGGCGGCGCTGTTTGGCCAGCTGTGCGTGAAAGAAGGGATGGCGAAAAACACCTACGGCACCGGCTGCTTCATGCTGATGAATACCGGCGAGAAGGCGGTGAAATCAGAGCATGGCCTGCTGACCACTATCGCCTGCGGCCCTCGCGGAGAGGTGAACTACGCCCTCGAAGGCGCGGTGTTTATGGCCGGAGCCTCTATCCAGTGGCTGCGCGATGAGATGAAGCTTATCAGCGACGCTTTCGACTCGGAGTATTTCGCTACTAAAGTGAAAGACACCAACGGGGTGTACGTCGTACCGGCCTTTACCGGGCTGGGCGCGCCGTACTGGGATCCCTATGCTCGCGGGGCGATTTTCGGCCTGACGCGTGGGGTGAACTCGAACCACATCATTCGCGCCACGCTGGAGTCAATTGCCTATCAGACCCGCGACGTACTGGAAGCGATGCAGGCCGACTCCGGCATTCGTCTCCACGCCCTGCGCGTGGACGGCGGCGCGGTGGCTAACAATTTCCTGATGCAGTTCCAGTCCGACATTCTGGGCACCCGCGTGGAGCGTCCTGAAGTGCGTGAAGTGACGGCGCTGGGGGCGGCTTACCTTGCCGGTCTGGCGGTCGGCTTCTGGCAGAACCTGGACGAGCTGCAGGAGAAAGCGGTTATCGAACGCGAATTCCGCCCGGGCATCGAAACCACCGAGCGTAACTTCCGCTACAGCGGCTGGAAGAAAGCCGTGAAACGCGCGCTGGCGTGGGAAGATCACGACGAGTCGTAATCCACTTCACATTCCCTCTCCCTTTGGGGAGAGGGGTCCTCAGCCCGCACCCCGCCCCACTCTGTGATAAACTTCGTGCAATTCCTTTTGACCGCACGAGTACCCAATGAAACGTGAACTTGCTATCGAATTTTCCCGCGTGACCGAAGCCGCCGCTCTGGCGGGCTACAAGTGGCTTGGCCGTGGCGACAAAAATATCGCCGACGGTGCAGCCGTCCATGCCATGCGCATTATGCTTAACCAGGTCAATATTGACGGCACCATCGTGATTGGTGAAGGCGAAATCGACGAAGCGCCAATGCTGTTTATCGGTGAAAAAGTCGGGACCGGCAAGGGAGACGCGGTGGATATCGCCGTCGACCCGATTGAAGGCACCCGCATGACCGCCATGGGTCAGGCTAACGCCCTGGCCGTACTGGCCGTGGGCGACAAAGGCACCTTCCTCAACGCGCCTGATATGTATATGGAGAAGCTGATTGTCGGGCCGGGCGCCAAAGGGGTTATCGACCTCAACCTGCCGCTGGCGGACAACCTGCGTAACATCGCCGCCGCGCTCAATAAACCGCTGAGCGAACTGACGGTCACCATCCTGGCCAAACCGCGTCATGATGTCACCATCGCCCATATGCAGCAGCTGGGCGTGCGCGTCTTTGCTATTCCCGATGGCGACGTGGCAGCCTCCATCCTTACCTGCATGCCGGACAGCGAAGTGGACGTGCTGTACGGCATCGGCGGCGCGCCGGAAGGGGTGGTTTCTGCCGCAGTGATCCGCGCCCTCGACGGTGACATGCAGGGTCGTCTGCTGGCCCGCCATGAAGTGAAAGGCGACAGCGAAGAGAACCGCCGTATCGGTGAACAGGAGCTGGCCCGCTGCGCCGCGATGGGCATCGAGGCCAATACCGTGCTGCGTCTGGATGATATGGCGCGCAACGATAACGTCGTCTTCTCGGCCACCGGTATCACCAAAGGCGATCTGCTGGACGGCATCACCCGCAAAGGCAATATGGCGACCACCGAAACGCTGCTGATCCGCGGTAAATCACGCACCATTCGCCGCATCCAGTCGATTCACTATCTCGACCGCAAAGATCCCGACGTGCAGACTCACATTCTGTAAAACCGTTTGATCAATTGAGCTTTCCGGCCCGCACGGGCTGGAAATCTCTCTCTCAGGTAAGGAAGATAGAACCCGAGATCAGTACAGGAGAACATCATGGCAGACTGGGTAACAGGTAAAGTCAAAAAGGTAGAGTTCTGGACCGATGCGCTATTTAGTCTTACCGTCAATGCGCCCATCCATCCCTTCACGGCCGGACAATTCGCCAAGCTAGGGCTGGAAATCGACGGTGAACGCGTGCAGCGCGCCTACTCCTATGTCAACCCGCCGGATAACCCGGATCTCGAGTTCTATCTTGTCACCGTTCCCGATGGCAAACTCAGCCCGCGCCTGGCGGCCCTCAAACCCGGCGACGAGATCCAGATAGTCAGTGAAGCCGCAGGCTTCTTCGTGCTGGATGAAGTGCCGGACTGCGACACCCTGTGGATGCTGGCGACCGGTACCGCCATCGGCCCGTACCTTTCGATCCTGCAATACGGGAAAGACCTGGAGCGTTTTAAAAATATCGTGCTGGTGCATGCCGCACGCTATGCCGCGGACCTGAGCTACCTGCCGCAGATGCTGGAGTTGCAGCAACGCTATGAAGGGAAAGTGAAAATTCAGACGGTGGTGAGCCGTGAAACGGTGGCGGGCTCACTGACCGGCCGCGTGCCGGCCCTGATTGAAAGCGGTGAACTGGAAGCTGCGGTTGGCCTGCCGATGACGGCCGAGAGCAGCCATGTCATGCTGTGCGGCAACCCGCAGATGGTGCGCGACACTCAACAGCTGCTGAAAGAGACCCGGCAGATGACCAAACATTTACGCCGCCGTCCGGGCCATATGACTGCAGAACACTACTGGTAATTAGCGGTACTTTACGTCGATCGTATCTTTACCGTATTTATTCTCGCCCTGGGTGCCCACGAACGCGCCCAGGTCGACAATAATCATCACAAAAATAATGGTAGGGATCAGCCTGCCAACCGCCCACGGCAGCATGGAGGGCAGCATCGACCAGTTGCCCGCCAGCAGCATCCACGCCAGCACCACCAGCAGCGACCACAGCCCCGAGCGGCCACGATCGTGCAGACGTTTCACTAACACCGCCGCGGTCGGCCACAGCAGCGAAACCAGCGCGAATGCCGCCGTCTGGGTATTCAGCCACGCGTTATTCGCAAAAATAAACAGACCCAGCATGGCGACAATCCATACGCCAATCCAGATCCAGAAATCACGGCGTCCAATACGCCCTTTGAATGAAAACAACCACTGCTGTATGGTCATGTCAGGTTCCTTAAAATCATTGCGGAGCGTAGTTTACCCTGGAGTCGCATCCTTTTGACAAGCCAGCCAGATATCGTTTTAATCGTGACAGTAACATTCAGAGACTTTATTGATGAAGATGTGGTTTCACCTTATTTGGCTGGGTTTAACACTGTCGTGCGCGAGCGTTTCTCTGCGCGCTGCCGAGACCTCCGCACCTGCCACTGCCCCCTACGTGATGCCGGGCGCGCCGTCGTTTGATCAATCCATTAGCCTGTTCCGCGAGGCCTTCAACAGCGCTAACCCTGGCCTGTCGCTGAATGAGTTTCGCGCCATCGATGGTGCCCGCGATACCCCCAACCTGACCCGTGCCGCCAGCAAGATTAACGAGAATCTGTACGCCTCAACGGCGCTGGAGCGTGGAACGCTCAAAATTAAGAGTATGCAGATTACCTGGTTGCCGATTCAGGGGCCTGAGCAAAAGGCCGCCAAAGCCAAAGCGCTGGAGTATATGAGCGCCATTTTACGGGCGTTCACCCCGGCGTTAACCAAATCACAAAGCCAGCAAAAGCTGCAAAAGCTGCTGGCTGCCGGTAAAAACAAACGTTATTACGCCGAAACGGAAGGCGCGGTTCGCTATGTGGTGGCAGATAACGGCGAAAAGGGGCTGACCTTCGCTGTTGAACCGATTAAGCTGGCGTTATCTGAGACCCTCGGCGGGGCGAATTCATGACAAAAAGCAAAGCCTTTCGAGGGAAAATCTCTATACTGATTCACAGACCATGCTGCCCAGCCGGGTGGCCATATTCCTTAATTCGCTCTTGAGCGTGGAGAATTGAAATGCGACATCCTTTAGTGATGGGTAACTGGAAACTGAACGGCAGCCGCCACATGGTAAACGAGTTGGTAGCTAACCTGCGTAAAGAGCTGGCTGGCGTGACTGGCTGTGCTGTTGCGATCGCTCCGCCGGACATGTACCTGGATATGGCTAAACACGCCGCTGACGGCAGCCACATCGTTCTGGGTGCGCAGAACGTTGACGTTAACCTGTCTGGCGCGTTCACCGGTGAAACCTCCGCTGAAATGCTGAAAGATATCGGCGCAAAATACATCATCATCGGCCACTCTGAGCGTCGTACCTACCACAAAGAGTCCGACGAATTCATCGCTAAAAAATTCGCGGTACTGAAAGAGCAGGGTCTGATCCCGGTTCTGTGCATCGGTGAAACCGAAGCTGAAAACGAAGCGGGCAAAACTGAAGAAGTGTGCGCACGCCAGATCGACGCAGTGCTGACCACTCAGGGCGCGAGCGCGTTCGAAGGCGCGGTCATTGCTTACGAGCCAGTATGGGCGATCGGTACCGGCAAATCTGCAACCCCAGCTCAGGCTCAGGCGGTTCACAAATTCATCCGTGACCATATTGCTAAAGCAGACGCGAAAGTGGCTGAGCAAGTAATCATCCAGTACGGCGGTTCCGTAAACGCAGCGAACGCAGCAGAGCTGTTCACCCAGCCGGACATCGACGGCGCGCTGGTTGGCGGCGCATCCCTGAAAGCAGACGCTTTCGCGGTGATCGTTAAAGCAGCAGAAGCGGCTAAACAGGCGTAAAAAACCTTTGCGGCGGGTGGCGCTTCGCTAACCCGCCCTAGGGTTCTCCAGGCCCGGTAAGCGCAAGCGCCACCGGGCTTTTTTACAGCCGTCCCAGGATACTAAACCACAGATAATCCAGCGGCAGCAGCACCAGATAGGTTGCCACCGCTAGCGCCAGGCAGAGCAGCATCCCCGCCCGCGCAGGCACTCTTCCCAGCCCCATCGCCACCACTATCGGCGACGCCTGATACGGCAGCAGCGGCGTGGAGTATCCCAGCACCTGAATCATAATCACCGACAATAACGGGAAGCCGGTGGCGTCCGAGAAGCTTTGCGCCAGAGTGGTATACAGCGCCGGAACACCGTTGGCGGTCATGATAAAATTCAGCGCGGTAGTGATGCCGGTTAACGCCAGGAAACTGGTGAAGGGCGCGTCGGCATCCAGCGGCATCACCCGCATCAGCGCCTCGCCCACGGCACTGCCGATCCCGGTCTGCGTCACGGTGATCGCCAGCCCGAGAATGCCCGCCACGTAAATACAGGTGCGCATGTTCACCCCGGCCGAGAACTCCTCGCCGGTGATAAAACCAATTCGCGGCAGCATCACCACCAGCGATGCCGCAAGCCCGGTCCATGCCGGGCCGATACCGTGCCAGCTCTCCGTCACCCACATCACCAGTACTACCGCCAGCAGCCAGGCGAGGCGCTTTTCGTCACGGCCCATGGGCTCCGGCGGAGACAGATCTTTTGCCGGTTTGGGGGCGCCGGGAAACAGCCAGCAGATCAGGCCGATCAGAATCAGGCCCTTGAGAATGCCCAGCACCGGGGTGTGCAGCAGCAGGTACGGAACATAGTTGAGATGAATACCATACGACCCTTCCGCCGCCCCGCTCATTACCAGATTAGGTACGTTAGCCGGGAGGATAGTGGCCGACAGCTGGAAAGTGCCAAATCCCACCGCCAGCGCCAGACCAAACCACGCCCGGGAGCCATCGGCAATGCCCGCCCGCTTCGCCATCGCCGCCACAATCGGCATCAGCAGCGCGATGCGCCCCATGTTGGAGGGCATCACAAACGCCAGCGCATAGGTAAGCAGCACGACGCTGGCCACCATCAGCGGCCAGGAGTCGGTCAGCCTGGACGATAATGCCCGCGCGGCTCTGTCCGCCAGCCCGGTTTTACGGATCGCCACGCCCAGCACAAACCCGCTGAACACCAGCCAGAATGCCGACGAGGCAAACCCGCCGAATATCACCTCCGGCGGCGCAATTTTGGCGATCATCGCTGCGGTAAAGAACAGCAGCGCGGTGAGGAATTCCGGCAACAGCGAGGTCGCCCACAGGATGATGGTGACGACGATAATCAGCGAGGGCAGAAACAGCGGGTGAGTGATCCAGAGCGACATGCCTGTCTCCTGTAGAATTTTTCAGCAAGTCTACGGCGGCAGGCAGCGGGAGTAAACGCTATTTATGGTGGGGTCAATTCAGGATATGACATTGATGATCCTGCAATTCCTCAGCGGAGGCCAGGTTGAACGTCAGCAGATTGCGCTCGGTCGCCAGCAGGACAAAAGAGCCGTCCGCCTGCTGCGCCATCGCCAGCGCAAAGCGTCCCATATGGTCGCGCGCTTCCGGCAGCTCTTCTGCCAGCATCATAAATGGGCTGCGTTTCACCAGCTCCGCTTCCGTCACCCGACGCGCCAGATACTCGTGCCCTTTCAGCCCACCGGGAAACGGCAGCCATTGGGTGCTGATTTGCCCCTGATGAGTATTGAGCTTCTCGCGCACGTCCGGCCGCAGGCACGAGATATGGATATGAAAATGATTTTGCGTACGGCCCGTTGGGGAGTTAATGGTCAGGGAAATGGCGCTGTCAGGCACTTTGGCACCCCGCTTCATGCTCATAAAGTTGCGCGACTGCCACGCCAGCCAGAAGAAGTTCGGCGTATAGGCCTCAGTCAGAAGCGGGCTTTCGGTGCCGTTGATGCGGTACGTTGGCATCAGAAGATATTGCAGGGGGCCGTTGCGGTCTTTGAATACCACATATCCCGCATCCCTCTTCACCAGGACACAGGGCGCCGGGTTACGGTTTTGCATCTGATTGGGTACACACTGGTCGAGAACGATATGCCGTAATGCGTTTGGGTTACCCGACTTCATCCAGAACCAGCCCCCCGCGGCAAGCGCGATGAGGATCAGTGCCAGCACAATTATTTTTTTCACAACGCGTTCCCTGTATCCGGTTGAACCAAAAGAGTAACGCACTTTGATGACAAACAAAAAAGCCCGGCAGTATGATTCTGCCGGGCTTTTTAAACGCTATGGGTGATTAACGTTTGCTGATCTGATCGAAGGTGCCGCCATTCGAGAAGTGATCTTTCTGCGCTTTGGTCCAGCCGCCAAACTCTTCATCGATAGTGAACAGCTTCAGTTTCGGGAATTCGTTCTCATACTTCTTCGCCACCGCTTCATCACGTGGACGATAGAAATTCTTCGCGGCGATCTCCTGACCTTCCGGGGTGTAAAGGTACTTCAGATAGGCTTCCGCCACGGCCTGGGTGCCTTTCTTATCCGCCACTTTGTCGACCACAGAGACGGTCGGCTCAGCCAGAATCGATTCGCTTGGGGTCACGATTTCAAACTTGTCTTTACCCAGCTCGTTGGTCGCCAGCAGCGCTTCGTTTTCCCATGCAATCAGCACATCGCCAATGCCGCGTTCAACAAAGGTGTTGGTTGCGCCACGCGCGCCGGAGTCCAGCACTTCAACGTTTTTAAACAGCGATTTCACGAAGTCCTGGGCTTTGGCCTGATCGCCATTGTTGTGGTGCAGGGCGTAGCCCCAGGCTGCAAGATAGTTCCAGCGCGCGCCGCCGGAGCTTTTCGGGTTCGGGGTAATCACGGAAACGCCCGGCTTAATCAGGTCGTTCCAGTCGTGGATCTGTTTCGGGTTGCCTTTACGCACCAGGAAAACGATGGTGGAGGTGTATGGCGCAGAGTTGTCTGGCAGACGTTTGATCCAGTTTTTATCGATACGACCGCGTTCCGCAATGGCGTCCACGTCGTACGCCAGCGCCAGAGTCACGACATCGGCTTCAATACCGTTAATCACCGAGGTCGCCTGCTTGCCGGAGCCGCCATGCGACTGACGAATCACCACGTTATCGCCGGTTTCCTGTTTCCAGTGTGCGGCAAACGCTTTGTTGTACTGTTCGTACAGTTCACGTGTCGGATCGTAAGACACGTTCAGTAACTGGATATCCTTTGCAAGAACGCTGGTCGATGCCAGCAATAAAGTTAACCCCACGCCCCACTTGTTCATCGTCCCACTCTCTTAATGTTGTGTTTGATGAATGCAGCGTGCCAGAAAGGAAACCAATGATTAAAGAATAAAAAAAGATTGGCTATAACTTCAGGGAATAAAAAGCGGTATTGTGCACATAAAAAAGCCCGGTGGCGCTTCGCTTACCGGGCCTACGGACCCTGCTTTTGTAGACCGGGTAAGGCGTAGCCGCCACCCGGCAACAATCTGCTGATTAGTATAGTTTTTTCGCGCAGTCCAGCCAGTCACCTTTGAACGGACGCTTCATGTTTTCGATAGCGTCGATGATGTCATGGTGAACCAGTTTTTCGTTCTGAATGCCGACGCAACGACCGCCGAAGCCCTGCTGCAGCAGTTCAATCGCGTACGCACCCATACGGGAGGCCAGGATACGGTCGTAAGGACCCGGGGAGCCGCCGCGCTGGATGTGGCCGAGAACGGTGGCGCGGGTTTCGCGTTTGGTTTCGGTTTCGATGTACTTCGCCAGCTCGTCAACGTCGCAGATGTGCTCGGTGATGGCTACGATGGCGTGTTTCTTACCTTTCGCGATACCGGCTTTGATTTCCGCAACCAGGTCTTCACGGCTGAATTCCACTTCCGGAACCACGACAAACTCACAGCCACCGGCAATCGCCGCAGCCAGAGTCAGGTCGCCACAGTAGCGGCCCATTACTTCAACGATAGAGATACGCTGGTGAGAAGAAGAGGTGTCGCGCAGGCGGTCAATCGCTTCAACCACGGTGCCCAGGGCAGTGAAGTAGCCGATGGTGTAGTCGGTACCTTTGATGTCATTGTCGATGGTGCCAGGCAGACCGATGCACGGGAAGCCCATTTCGGTCAGTCGTTTGGCGCCCATATAGGAACCGTCACCACCGATAACGACCAGCGCGTCGAGGCCACGTTTTTTCATGTTTTCGATAGCCACTTCACGGATGCGGTCATCGCGGAATTCAGGGAAACGAGCGGAACCCAGGAAGGTACCGCCGCGGTTAATCATGTCGGACACGCTGTAGCGGTCGAGCTGCACCATGCGATCTTCATACAGGCCCAGATAACCGTCATAGATACCAAAAACTTCCAGACCTTCCGTCAACGCAGCACGAACTACACCACGAATTGCTGCGTTCATGCCGGGCGCATCACCGCCGCTTGTCAACACACCGATTTTCTTAATCATGACTACCTCTGAACTTAGGAATGCAAAAATGAAATCTGTTGCCGGAAGACTTCTGACGACCAACGAATACTGCAAATAGTATATCAATCACTTCCAGCTGAATTGATTCAGGTCAGGCCATATGGCGGTTATTTTTCCACAAAATGCTGGCCCGGTTCACTTTTTTACAACGAATTACGAAAGCTCAAAATGTCCATTGCCTGGCTTAGGTACGACTGAACAGGGATCCTGGTGAATAATGACGTCTGACCCCGGGAAACGCTGCAAAATCGCCTGCTCAACCTGCTCAGCCACCAGATGTGCCTGAACCAGCGGCAGGTTATCTTCCATTTCTAAATGAATCTGAATAAAGCGGGTCGGCCCTGACTGCCGCGTGCGAAGATCGTGAGCGCCGCTGACGCCAGGCCAGGAGGTCACAATTTCGAAGATTTCATGCCGTTCTGCGTCTGGCAAGGCGCGATCGAGAAGCGATTGCACCGCATCGTACCCCATGCGCAACGCACTGTATAAAATATAAAAGCCAATCCCTAACGCAAATAGCGCATCGGCCCGATGCCAGCCATACCAGGCCAGACCGAGCGCAATCAGGATCGCGCCGTTCATCATAACATCAGACTGATAATGAAGCATATCGGCCCGTACCGCCTGACTTTGCGTTTTGCGCACAACCCAGCGCTGGAACGTTACCAGAATCAATGTGCTAATAAGTGCAATAACCGTGACGACAACGCCCACGCCCGGATCTTTCATCGGTGACGGGGTATACAGATGCTGAATACCGGTCAAAAAGAGGAACAGCGCCGAACCGGAAATAAACATGCTTTGTGCCAGCGCCGCCAGCGACTCGGCTTTGCCGTGACCAAAGGTATGCTCTTCATCCGCCGGCTGCAGCGAGTAGCGCACCACCCACAGGTTAGTGAGCGAAGCAGCAATATCCACCAGCGAATCGACCAGCGCCGCCAGAATACTGACTGAACCGGTATACCACCACGCAAAAATTTTAATCACTAACAGGCACGACGCCATGATCGTCGCAGCCAATGCGGCCCGGCTTACCAGCCGCCCATAGGATTGATTCATAAACACTCCTGTCATGCTATGCCGCTAGTATAACGGATGCAGAGGAGTCATTAAGATGAATAAACGGTTACTACGTTTGAATGACGGGCAAAAAAAACCCCCTCATCATGAGGGGGAAGACAGGGATGGTGTCTATGGCAAGGAAAACAGGGTCTACTGGTTACTACGGGTATTGCTACTAAAAAGCGTCGATTCAGCGTTCTTTTGCATCCGTGCAACCTCACGCAACTGATCCATACGTTGCTGGTGTTTCTGGTTCAAAACCGCTTGCTGCTCGGGCGTTAGCAGGTGGAACATCTGGTTGCGGACTTTAGCCATTTCGACCTGTCGGGCAACCTGCTCCTGCGCCATTTTGTCTGCCTGAGCGCGCACAGCGTTTTCGTCAAAATTTTCTGCGGTGACAAGGCGATGCATTGTCTCCATTTCGCTAACATTAACAGGGGGCTGGTCATGTCGAGCCCGCTGCATCAGATCTCGCATCTGTTGACGCTGATGTTCGGTTAAACTTATGCCGTCGAACATATGGCCCTGGCCACTCTGCTGCGCGATGCCCTCTGCTGAAGGACGGTTATCGCCGGTGATGACTCCAGCAGCCTGGCTAAATGCACTAAACGCCAGCGTTGAGGCCATGACGGCAGCGGTAACTTTGCGCATCACTTACTCCCAAAATCTTTCGTGTCGCGATTCAACGAGAACCAGTCTACGATTCAGGCTGCAAACATGCGTCAGGGGGTGTAAAACAACGTAAAGTCATGGATTAGAGAGCCTTGATGACGTAATTTCTGCCTCGGAGGTATTTAAACAATGAATAAAATCCTGTTAGTTGATGATGACCGAGAGCTGACATCCCTTTTAAAGGAGTTGCTCGACATGGAAGGCTTTGACGTGTCGGTGGCCCATGACGGGGAGCAGGCGCTGAGTCAACTCGACGATAGCATCGACTTGCTTTTGCTCGACGTCATGATGCCGAAGAAGAACGGTATCGACACCCTTAAAGAGCTGCGCCAGACTCACCAGACCCCTGTAATTATGCTGACCGCGCGCGGCAGCGAACTCGATCGCGTGCTGGGCCTTGAGCTGGGTGCCGATGACTATCTGCCTAAGCCGTTTAACGACCGGGAGCTGGTGGCACGTATTCGGGCGATCCTGCGTCGTTCGCACTGGAGCGAGCAGCAGCAGAACACCGACAACGGTTCGCCAACCCTTGAAGTGGACTCCCTGAGCCTCAACCCGGGCCGCCAGGAGGCCAGTTTCGACGGCCAGGCGCTGGAGCTGACCGGCACCGAATTCACCCTGCTTTATCTGCTGGCGCAGCATCTGGGCCAGGTGGTATCGCGTGAACATCTGAGCCAGGAAGTGCTGGGTAAGCGCCTGACCCCGTTCGACCGTGCCATTGATATGCACATCTCCAACCTGCGCCGCAAATTACCGGAGCGCAAGGATGGTCACCCGTGGTTTAAAACCCTGCGCGGACGCGGCTATCTGATGGTGTCCGCTTCATGATAGGCAGCTTAACCGCCCGCATCTTCGCCATCTTCTGGCTGACGCTGGCACTGGTGTTAATGCTGGTTTTGATGTTACCCAAACTCGACTCACGCCAGATGACGGAGCTCCTCGACAGCGAGCAACGTCAGGGTGTGATGATCGAGCAGCACGTAGAAGCAGAGCTGGCCATCGATCCGCCCAATGATTTGATGTGGTGGCGCAGGCTGTTTCGCGCTATCGAAAAATGGGCGCCGCCGGGGCAACGCCTGCTGCTGGTCACCAGCGAAGGCCGCGTAATCGGTGCCGATCGCAATGAAATGCAGATCATCCGCAACTTCATTGGCCAGGCGGATAACGCCGATCATCCGCAAAAGAAAAAATATGGTCGGGTAGAGATGGTGGGGCCATTCTCCGTCAATGACGGGGAAGATAATTACCAGCTCTATCTGATTCGTCCGGCGAGCAACTCCCAGTCCGACTTTATCAACCTGCTGTTTGACCGCCCGCTGCTGCTCTTAATTGTCACTATGCTGGTGAGTTCACCGCTGCTGCTGTGGCTGGCGTGGAGCCTGGCGAAACCGGCGCGTAAGTTGAAAAACGCCGCGGATGAAGTGGCGCAGGGTAACCTGCGGCAGCACCCGGAACTGGAAGCCGGGCCGCAGGAGTTCCTGGCGGCGGGTGCCAGCTTCAACCAGATGGTGACGGCGCTGGAGCGGATGATGACCACACAGCAGCGTCTGCTCTCTGATATCTCCCACGAACTGCGCACTCCGCTGACGCGTCTGCAACTGGGCACCGCCCTGCTGCGCCGCCGCGGCGGAGAGAGCAAAGAGCTGGAGCGTATCGAAACGGAAGCGCATCGTCTGGACAGCATGATCAATGACCTGCTGGTGATGTCACGCAATCAGCAGAAAAACGCGCTGGTGAGCGAAACGGTGAAAGCTAACCACCTGTGGCATGAGGTGCTGGATAACGCGGCATTCGAAGCCGAGCAGATGGGGAAATCCTTCACGGTTAACTTCCCACCGGGGCCATGGCCGCTGTACGGTAACCCCAATACGCTGGAAAGCGCGCTGGAAAATATTGTACGTAACGCCCTGCGCTACTCGCATACCAAAATCGAGGTGGCGTTCTCGGTGGATAAAGACGGTATCACCATCAACGTCGATGACGATGGTCCTGGCGTGAGCCCGGAAGATCGCGAGCAGATTTTCCGTCCGTTCTATCGTACCGATGAGGCACGCGACAGGGAATCTGGCGGTACCGGGCTGGGCCTGGCGATTGTCGAAACCGCCATTCAGCAGCACCGCGGCTGGGTGAAAGCCGACGACAGCCCGCTGGGCGGATTACGGTTAACGCTCTGGTTGCCGTTGTACAAACGATCGTAGCTATTGTGCCGGGTGGCGGCTTTGCCTTACCCGGCCTACCTTCCCCATAATCTCCGGGAATTATCCTCGATCTTGTTGCTAATTCGCCGCTTCTGCATGGTTCTTGTCCAGCTGGTCGATAGCCCCGCCGCCGATAACAACCGGCGGTACTGGTCATCGTCAAAGGGCATGTGCCAGGCGATGGCGCAGGCGTCATGCACCGACACATCGCTCAGGCGGGAGACCAACGTCAGCGGCGCATCAGCCGAAACCTGCCCTGCCAGCACCACGCGATAGAGCCAGCCGGTTTTCGCTGCGTTCTGTAACTGCGTGGCCATGTCGTTAATGCCAAAATGGAAGTTGAGTTTGAAGCACGGGGAGCGCGGCTGGGTCACCTGGATCAGGGCGTCGCCCCAGCGAAAGATATCCCCGATAAAGACGTTCTTCTCCGTCAGCCCCTCAGTGGAGAGGTTTTCGCCGAACGCCGGCGCGACAAAAAGCCCGGCCTGGGCAGGATATTCGCTCGCCCAGTGCTGATAATGCTCGCGCGGATAGTGGCACAGCGCCCGATCCGGCCCGCCGTGGATTTTCTTCTCTGCCTGCTCATCTCCCGTCAGACCCAGCTCGGTTAACGTCAGTTCCCCGTCAACCTGCAGTTTGGCAATTGCGCTCGGGCGGCTACCGTCATAGTCCCTTATTTTTCCGGTGAATACATTAACGGGATAGTTCATCGCGGCTCCTTGTGCAGATTGTGGGTATAAAAAAAGCGAGTCATCAGACTCGCTTCTCACAGGCGGCTTTGCAACCTTATTTTTTAGCGGCGAAACGTGCTGCTGCTTCGTCCCAGTTCACCACGTCCCAGAAGGCTTTGATGTAGTCCGGGCGACGGTTCTGGAATTTCAGGTAGTAAGCGTGTTCCCACACGTCCAGGCCCACGATTGGGAAGCCAGACGCGCCAGAAATTGCTTCGCCCATCAGCGGGGAATCCTGGTTCGCGGTAGAAACCACAGCCAGTTTGTCGCCTTTCAGTACCAGCCACGCCCAGCCAGAGCCGAAACGGGTCGCAGCGGCTTTTTCAAACTCAGCTTTGAAGTTATCAACGGAGCCGAAGTCGCGCTCGATAGCGGCTTTCAGGTCACCCTGCAGGGTGGTGCCGGTTTTCAGGCCTTTCCAGAAGAAGCTGTGGTTAGCATGGCCGCCAGCGTTGTTACGCAGTACGGTTTTCTTGTCAGCTGGCAGTTGATCCAGTTTGGTGATCAGCTCTTCAGCAGGCAGGCTGGCGAACTCTGGCAGGCTTTCCAGCGCCGCGTTGGCGTTGTTAACGTAAGTCTGGTGGTGTTTGGTGTGATGGATCTCCATCGTCTGCTTGTCGAAATGCGGCTCAAGGGCGTCGTAAGCGTACGGCAGGGATGGCAGGGTATAGCTCATAATCATCTCCATTATAGTCGGGCGGCAAACGTGTTAATGCCGCGTAAGCAGTTGGTTCATTATAGTTAATTAAATGATATTGAAAATGTTTATCAATGCCGTAGTTTTAATAAGGTTATTCAGTTTTGATAAATAACGAATTTGTGAGTCTGCTCACGCGGTTAACGCGTTGATTGCCATTCAAAACGAAGGTGCGGCAACCTACCGAAGGTACCCAAACCGCCTAATTTTTACACTCATCAAGTCGGCGGGAAGCTACTGACTATAAAAACGATGAGGATGTAAAAATGAATCATGTGATTACGATGGGTATTTTCTGGCATTTGATAGGCGCGGCCAGTGCAGCCTGTTTCTATGCCCCGTTTAAAAAGGTTAAAGGCTGGTCATGGGAAACCATGTGGTCCGTTGGCGGTACCGTGTCATGGCTGATTTTACCCTGGACCATTAGCGCCATGCTGCTCCCGGATTTCTGGGGTTACTTCTCTTCCTTCAGCGCCTCCACCCTGCTGCCGGTGTTTCTGTTTGGCGCCATGTGGGGCATCGGCAACATCAACTACGGCCTGACCATGCGCTACCTTGGCATGTCGATGGGTATCGGCATTGCGATCGGCATTACGCTGATCGTCGGCACCCTGATGACGCCGATCCTCAACGGCAATTTCGACGTGCTGATCAACACCGAAGGCGGCCGCATGACGCTGTTGGGGGTGCTGGTGGCGGTGATCGGCGTGGGTATTGTCACCCGCGCAGGTCAGTTGAAAGAGCGCAAAATGGGTATCAAGGCAGAGGACTTCAACCTGAAGAAAGGCCTGGTGCTGGCGGTCATGTGCGGCATCTTCTCAGCGGGGATGTCGTTTGCGATGAACGCCGCCAAACCGATGCATGAAGCCGCAGCCGCGCTGGGGGTCGATCCGCTGTACGTCGCTCTGCCAAGCTACGTGGTGATCATGGGCGGCGGCGCGCTGGTTAACCTCGGCTTCTGCTTTATTCGTCTGGCCAAAGTGAAGGATCTGTCGGTAAAAGCGGATTTCTCACTGGCAAAATCGCTGATCGTCACCAACGTGCTGCTCTCGGCGCTCGGCGGCCTGATGTGGTATCTGCAGTTCTTCTTCTACGCCTGGGGCCATGCCAGCATTCCGGCGCAGTATGACTACATGAGCTGGATGCTGCACATGAGCTTCTACGTGCTCTGCGGCGGGCTGGTGGGCTTGATCCTGAAGGAGTGGAACAACGCCGGGCGTCGTCCGGTGGGCGTGCTGAGCCTGGGCTGCGTGGTGATTATTATCGCGGCCAACATTGTCGGCCTTGGCATGGCAAACTGATTACGCGGCCTTTCGACTGCGATGACGCCATTGTACCGGCGTCATCGCTACCTCCCGGTTAAACACCACCGAAAAATAATTACTGTCCTCAAAGCCACAGCGCATCGCCACTTCGCTGACCATCAGCTCCGTATGCTGCAGCAGATACTGGGCGTGGCAGATGCGCAGCTGGCGCAAATAGTGGTTGACCGTCATCCCGGTCTGAGAGCGGAACTGCTGGCGCAGGGCGCGCTCGCTGCACTGCTCCTGTTCACAAAACTTCTCCAGCACGAAGCTTTTGTTCAGGCTGCCCGCCAGGGTGGTGATCAGCTTATCGAGCAGGGCTTCCTGGGCAGTGGCTGAGGGGTTATCGGTGGCGTAACGATGGCGATTGAGGGTCATTACCAGTTGGGCGAAGAGCAGCTCCGCCATCTGGTTAGCAGCAGGATCGCTTTTCTGGCTCTCCTGCTCCAGCTGGGAGATCACCTGGCGCACCTGGGTCATGCCGTTGCTGCTTAAGCGCCAGTGCGGCGTACTCTTTGCTTCATTAAAACGGGGGATATTGGCGGCCCAGTCGACGTTGAGTTTCAGCCTTTCCGGGCAGTAAATGACGTTCTGCAACACCAGGTCGTTCACTGAGGCGTAGGAGTGTTTATCTTCGGCGCGGATGTAGAACAGATCCCCGCGGGTAATGCGGTAGGGCCGATCGTTGAGAACGTGCAAACCGTTGCCGCGCCAGACCAGTACCAGTTCACAGAACTCATGGGTGTGCTCAGCAAAGACGTTTTGCGGATAGCGATCCGCCACCGCGACGGCCTGGCCTGCGGAGGTAAAAAAATCATCTTTACGGAGAATTAACTGAGCAACCACACCATCACCTCAACGGCCAATAACCTGACATTATTAGCCTTTTTGCGGTGAAAAACGGTGACTGCCTTCGCGTTACTGAAGTGAAGCGTCCTTGCCGTGGCGAATGTCACGCGGCGACCAGTTAAACTCGCGGCGAAAAAGCGTCGAAAAGTGGTTACTGTCGCCGAAACCGCAGCGATAGGCGATATCCGTCACGCTTTCGTCGGTATGGCGCAGCAGGTGACGGGCTTTAATTAAACGCAGCCGGTTGAGATAGCGCTGGGGCGTCAGGCCGGTGTGCTGCTTAAGCTGGCGATGCAGGGTGCGCAGCGACAGGGAAAAATCATCCGCCAGCGTTTCCCAGCAGACATCCTCAGCAAAGTGATCTTCCAGCCAGGCCATCAGCTGGTTTAACCGCGCGTCGTTATTGTCCAGCCCTTCCACCAGGCTACTGCGGCGCAGCAGCACCAGTAGCTGCATAAACAACAGCTCCCGGGTGGCAATGGCGTGCGTTTCCTGACCCTCTTCGCTCTTCTCCATCTGGCTTACCAGCTGGCGCACCTGCTGGAGCGTGGATTGATTCACCCGCCAGTGTGACGGATAGTGCCCGTCCTTTTCCTGCGGCAGCAGCTGGTTCAGCCCGGAGAGAAACTGGAACGCGTCCGGGGAGCGGTAGAGCACATTGGTCAGGCACAGGTTGTCGGTATGTTCATACAGGTGCCTGTCATGGTCGCGCACAAAGCACACCGTGCCGCCGCTGATGGTGTACGGCTGGCCGTTAAACACGTGAATGCCCGTACCGTGCTCAACGATAACAATCTCATGAAAATCATGATGATGTTCTGGAAACGCTGCCTGAGGGAGCCGTGGCTCAATCGCGACAGGCGAACCTCCCGCAGGAAAAAAATCCACGCTGTGTAGTACGGTCATAACGGCCCCCACCAATGAGAAATGTTCTCAAAATAGTAATTAAGGCTCTCCGGACTCACCTTAAATTTTCGGCAGCAAACCTCGCAAAAGCTGTCTGTTTTTCAAGAAACAGGCGGAAAGATCAGGAAATGCGGTAACCATCACATTGCCCACAAACCCCGCCATTACTGGAAACTGTGAACTTCCTCACGTTCATCTTTGCTTTCTTGCCAGCCGCAGATTTCGTCTGTCAGTGGCGAGAAGGTGGCTTTTTCTTCCCTTTCTTACACTCATCGCCAATGACTTAAAGAAGGACCCGACCATGACTTTTCGCCATTGTGTGGCAGTCGATTTAGGCGCATCCAGCGGCCGCGTCATGCTGGCCACCTGGGACTGTAACCAGCGCACGCTTTCGCTTCGTGAAATGCACCGTTTTGCTAACTGCCTGCAAAAGCAGGATGGCTTCGATACCTGGGATATTGACGCTCTGGAGACGGAGATCCGTACCGGCCTGGCCAACGTCTGCAATGAAGGCATTCTCATTGACAGCATTGGCATTGATACCTGGGGCGTTGACTACGTGCTGCTTAACCGCCACGGCGAGCGCGTCGGCCTGCCAGTCTCCTATCGTGATAACCGTACCGATGGCGTGATGGCGCATGCTATTGCCCAGCTTGGCAAAGAGACCATTTACGGGCGCAGCGGCATCCAGTTCCTGCCCTTTAACACGCTGTACCAGCTGCGCGCGCTGGTTGAGCAACAGCCGGACCTGGCCGCCAGCGTGGCGCACGCGCTGCTGATCCCGGACTATTTCAGCTATCGCCTGACCGGCAACATGAACTGGGAATATACCAACGCGACCACCACCCAACTGGTTAATATCAACTCGGATAACTGGGATGAAAAGCTGCTGAACTGGACCGGCGCCTCGCCCGCCTGGTTTGGCACACCAACCCATCCGGGTAATGTGATCGGTCAGTGGCTTTGCCCGCAGGGCAATCACATTCCGGTGGTCGCGGTGGCAAGCCACGATACTGCCAGCGCGGTCATCGCCTCTCCGCTTGCCAGTAAAGACGCCGCCTATCTCTCCTCCGGCACCTGGTCGCTGATGGGCTTTGAGAGCAAGACTCCGTACACCAGCGATGCGGCAATGGCGGCGAACATCACCAATGAAGGCGGCGCCGAAGGCCGCTACCGGGTGCTGAAAAACATCATGGGCCTGTGGCTGCTGCAGCGGGTGCTGAAAGAGCAAAACATTACCGACCTGCCTGCGCTGATCGCCGAGACCGAAAAGCTGACGGCCTGCACGTTCCTGATCAACCCAAACGACGACCGCTTTATCAATCCGGCGCACATGAGCGCTGAGATCCAGGCCGCCTGCTTCGAGGCCGGACACCCGGTTCCTTCCCGCCCGGCCGAACTGGCGCGCTGCATTTTCGACAGCCTTGCCCTGCTGTATGCCGACATTCTGCACGAACTGGCTGACCTGCGCGGTAAGCCGTTCAGCCAGCTGCATATCGTCGGGGGCGGTTGCCAGAACCAGCTGCTCAACCAGCTTTGTGCCGATGCCTGCGGTATTACCGTAGTGGCGGGCCCGGTCGAGGCTTCTACCCTCGGCAATATCGGCATTCAGCTGATGACCCTGGACGAGCTGACCAGCGTGGACGATTTCCGTTCGGTGGTATCGGCGAATTACGGCCTGACCACCTTCACACCCAATCCCTGCCATGAAATTGCCCGCTACCGGGCGCAGTTTCAGCAAAAACGACTGACTAAGGAGCTTTGCGCATGACCACTCAACTTGAACAAGCCTGGGAACTGGCTAAACAGCGTTTCGCCGCCGTGGGCGTGGATGTCGAGGAGGCTCTGCGTCAGCTCGACCGTCTGCCCGTCTCTATGCACTGCTGGCAGGGCGATGACGTCGCCGGTTTTGAGAATCCGGGCGGCGCGCTGACCGGCGGTATTCAGGCCACCGGTAACTATCCGGGCAAGGCGCGTAACGCCGCCGAACTGCGGGCAGATCTGGAGCTGGCCCTGAGCCTGATCCCGGGGCCAAAACGCCTGAACCTGCACGCCATCTATCTGGAGTCCGACACGCCGGTCGATCGCAATGCCATCAAGCCGGAACATTTTAAGAATTGGGTCGAGTGGGCCAAAGCCAAAAAGCTGGGACTCGATTTTAACCCCTCCTGCTTCTCGCATCCCCTGAGCGCCGACGGCTTTACCCTCGCCCATGCCGATGACGAGATCCGTCAGTTCTGGATCGACCACGTGAAGGCCAGCCGTCGCGTGTCGGCGTACTTTGGCGAGCAGCTGGGCACCCCGTCGGTGATGAACATCTGGATCCCGGACGGGATGAAAGACATTACCGTTGACCGCCTCGCCCCGCGTCAGCGCCTGCTGGCCGCGCTGGATGAAGCGATCAGCGAAAAGCTGGACCCGGCGCACCACATCGACGCCGTGGAGAGCAAGCTGTTCGGCATTGGCGCCGAGAGCTACACCGTGGGTTCCAACGAGTTCTACATGGGCTACGCCACCAGCCGTCAGACCGCGCTGTGCCTGGATGCGGGACACTTCCATCCCACCGAAGTGATCTCCGACAAAATTTCCGCCGCGATGCTGTATGTGCCGCACCTGCTGCTGCACGTCAGCCGTCCGGTGCGCTGGGACAGCGACCACGTGGTGCTGCTGGATGACGAAACCCAGGCCATCGCCAGCGAGATCGTCCGCCATGACCTGTTTGACCGGGTGCATATCGGCCTCGACTTCTTCGATGCCTCCATCAACCGCATTGCGGCCTGGGTTATCGGCACCCGCAACATGAAGAAAGCCCTGCTGCGCGCCCTGCTGGAGCCGACCTCCGAGCTGCGCGCGCTGGAAGCCGCAGGGGATTACACCGCACGTCTGGCACTGCTGGAGGAGCAAAAATCACTGCCGTGGCAGGCGGTATGGGAAATGTACTGCCAGCGCAACGACGCCCCGGCGGGCAGCCAGTGGCTGGATACCGTGCGGGCGTATGAGCAGGACGTATTAGCTAATCGTAAGTAAAGACATTGCCCGGCGGCGCTTCGCTTGCCGGGCCTACGGGTAAAAGTAGGCCGGGTCAGCGCAGCGCCACCCGGCATTTTCAAAGGAAACACAGAATGCAGACCATCACCCAATCCTGGTTCGTTCAGGGCATGATCAAAGCCACCTCCGACGCCTGGCTGAAAGGCTGGGACGAGCGCAACGGCGGCAACCTGACGCTGCGCCTGGATGACGCGGATATTGAACCCTTTGCCGCCGACTTCCATCAGAAGCCGCGCTATATCGCCCTGAGCCAGCCGATGCCGCTGCTCGCCAACACGCCGTTTATCGTCACCGGTTCCGGCAAATTCTTCCGCAACGTGCAGCTCGATCCCACCGCGAATTTAGGGGTGGTAAAAGTGGACAGCGACGGCGCGGGCTACCACATTCTTTGGGGACTGACGGACGAAGCGGTGCCAACCTCTGAGCTGCCGGCCCACTTCCTCTCCCACTGCGAACGTATCAAGGCCACCAGTGGGAAAGATCGCGTGATCATGCACTGCCACGCCACCAACCTGATCGCCCTGACCTTCGTCCTGGAGAACAACACTGACGTTATTACCCGTCAGCTGTGGGAAGGCAGCACCGAGTGCCTGGTGGTATTCCCGGATGGCGTGGGCATTCTGCCGTGGATGGTGCCGGGTACCGACGAGATCGGCGCAGCCACGGCGATTGAGATGCAAAAACACTCTCTGGTGCTGTGGCCGTTCCACGGCGTGTTCGGCAGCGGCCCGACGCTCGATGAAACCTTTGGTCTGATCGACACCGCCGAGAAGTCTGCCGAAGTGTTGGTAAAAGTGTATTCGATGGGTGGCATGAAGCAGACCATCACCCGGGAAGAACTGATTGCGCTGGGCAAACGCTTTGGCGTTAACCCTGTGCAGTCGGCGTTAGATCTGTACAAATAAGAACATCGCGCCCCGCTCACTGAGACGGGGCGAAGCTACACCTGCAATCCCTACACAAATCACCTCATTAAGTGGAGTAAAAGCAATGAAAATAAAGACAAGCTTGATCCTCACCGTTGCCGCCCTGGCGTTGTCCGGTTCTGCTTTAGCTGAAGTGAAAATCGCCCTGGTGGCGAAATCCTTAGGTAACGGCTTCTTTGAAGCGGCAAACGTGGGTGCCCAGGAGGCAGCCAAAGAGTTAGGTGATGTCAAAGTGATCTATACCGGGCCGACCACCACCACCGCCGAAGCGCAGATCGAAGTGCTGAACGGGTTGATCGCCCAGGGTGTGGATGCGATCGCTATCTCCGCTAACGATCCCGATGCCGTGGTGCCGGTGCTGAAAAAAGCGATGCAGCGCGGGATTAAAGTGGTGTCATGGGACTCCGGCGTGGCGAAAGCCGGGCGCCAGATCCACCTCAACCCTTCCAATAACGCGCTGATTGGCGAGACGAACGTCAAGCTGGCGGCCGAAGCGCTGAAAGCGCTGAACGTGGAGAAAGGCGACGTGGCGGTGCTGAGCGCCACCCCAACCTCCACCAACCAGAACACCTGGATTGCCGAGATGAAAAAGGTGCTGCCGCAGTACCCGTCCGTCAATCTGGTGACCGTGGCCTATGGCGACGATCTGTCGGATAAGAGCTACCGCGAAGCGGTCGGCCTGCTGAAAACCTACCCGGATCTGAAAGTGATCGTCTCTCCGTCGTCGGTCGGCATCGTGGCGGCGGCGCAGGCGGTGAAAGATCAGGGCAAGATCGGCAAAGTGTACGTCACCGGTCTGGGCCTGCCGTCTGAGATGGCGGGCGCGGTGAAATCCGGTGCCAGCAAGAGCTTCGCCATCTGGAACCCGATCGACCTTGGGTATGCCGCCACTTACTTAGCGGATGACCTGGTGAAAGGCACGGCGACCAAAGAAGAAGCCAGCATGGGCAAACTGGGCAAAGTGAAGCTGGATGCCGACGGCAGCGGCGCGATGGCTGAGCCGTTTGTTTACGATGCCAGCAACATTGATAAGTTCTCGAAAATCTTCTGATTCCTTCTCCCTCTCCCCTCTCCCGAGGGGAGAGGAGATCAAATGGAGAACTATCATGACCCCATTGCTTCAACTTAAAGGCATCACCAAGGTTTTCCCCGGTGTGCGCGCCCTTGAGAACGTGCAGCTTGAACTCTGGCCCGGCAAAGTCACCGCCCTGATCGGTGAAAACGGCGCGGGTAAATCGACGCTGGTCAAAGTGATGACCGGCATCTACCAGCCCGACGAGGGCGAGATCCTCTACAAAGCCATTCCTATCCACCTGCCGACGCCCGATTCGGCGCACAAGGTAGGCATTACCGCAATTCACCAGGAGACCGTGCTGTTCGATGAGCTGTCGGTCACCGAAAATATTTTTGTCGGTCAGTACCTCTATAAAGGCATTTTCAAAAAACTCGACTGGCCGGAGATGCACCGCCGGGCGCAGGCGATCCTCACCCGTCTGGAGGTGCAGATCGACCCACGCGCGACGCTGAAAACCCTGAGCATCGCCCAGCGGCATATGGTGGCGATTGCCCGGGCGCTGTCGTTTGACGCCCAGGTGGTGATCCTCGATGAACCCACCGCCGCCCTGTCGCAGCATGAAATTCTTGAGTTCTATCAGATCGTCGAACGCCTGAAACAGGAGGGGAAAGCGATCCTGTTTATCTCGCACAAGTTCGACGAGATTTTTGAGCTGGCGGATCACTACACCATCCTGCGCGACGGCGTGTTTGTTGGTGCTGGAGCCATCAACGACATCACCGAAGAGCGGATGGTGGCGATGATGGTCGGCCGCGCCATTACCCAGACCTTCCCGAAAGTGGCGTGCGAAAAAGGCGACACCGTGCTGGAGGTGAAAAATCTCTGCCATCCCACCGAGTTCGCGAATATCTCCTTTAGCCTGCGCAAAGGCGAGATCCTCGGCTTCTATGGGCTGGTGGGGGCCGGGCGTACCGAGCTGATGCAGGCGCTCTCCGGCGTCTCGCGTCCCTCCTCCGGCAGCATCGTGCTGAACGGTAAAGAACAGCATTTCCGCCAGCCGGCGGACGCCATCCGGGCCGGGATTGTCTGCGTGCCGGAAGAGCGCCAGAAGCAGGGGGCGATTATCGAGCTGTCGATTGCGCAGAACATCAGTCTGCCGCAGCTCAGCAAGCTCAACGCCAGCGGGGTGCTGAATGACGATCGCGAGTGGCAGCTGGCGGATGAATATGCCAAACGCCTGCAGGTGAAAGCCTTTAGCTGGAAACAGGCGGTGGAAACGCTCTCCGGCGGCAACCAGCAGAAAGTGGTGATCGGCAAATGGCTGGCGACCCAACCGGACGTCATTATCCTCGATGAGCCGACCAAAGGGATCGATATCGGCTCCAAAGCGGCAGTGCATCAGTTTATGTCTGAGCTGGTTGGTCAGGGCCTGGCGGTGATCATGGTCTCCTCCGAACTGCCGGAAGTGATGGGCATGGCCGACCGCATTATCGTCATGCATGAAGGATTAATGGTGGCGGAATATCAGGCGGGAGGCGCGACGGCCGAAACCATCGTCAGCGCCGCCAGCGGTGCCAGACAGGAGGCCGCATAATGGTGCAACAGCTGCTTAAACACCGCGAGGCGCTGCTGGCGGCGGTGATCGTGCTGATGGCGATCGCCATCGGCACCCGCGTCCCGTCGTTTATCGCCCCGGGCAACCTGGTGGAGATGTTTAACGACACCTCCATTCTGATCATTCTCGCTCTCGGGCAGATGATGGTGCTGCTCACCAGAGGCATCGACCTGTCGATGGCGGCCAACCTGGCGCTGACCGGGATGATTGTCGCCCTGATTAACTTTAACTATCCCGGGGTACCGGTCTGGGCGCTGCTGATCCTGGCCACCGCGCTGGGCCTGGTGATGGGCCTCATAAACGGCCTGCTGGTATGGAAGATGGGCATTCCGGCGATTGTGGTGACGCTGGGCACCATGAGCATCTATCGCGGGATTATCTTTCTGCTCTCCGGCGGCGGCTGGGTTAACTCCAACCAGATGGGTGCCGACTTCCTCGGCCTGCCGCGGGCGTCGGTGCTGGGCTTACCGGTGCTGAGCTGGTGCGCCATTGCCGCCCTGCTGTTGGTGGGCTACTTCCTGCGCTACAGCCGCACCGGGCGGGCGCTCTACACCGCAGGCGGTAACGCGACGGCGGCGTACTACACCGGGATCAACGCGGGCAAAATGCAGTTCGTCAGCTTCTGCCTCTCCGGGGCACTGGCCGGGTTCTGCGGCTATCTGTGGATCTCCCGCTTTGCGGTGGCCTATGTCGATGTGGCGAACGGCTTTGAGCTGCAGGTGGTGGCGGCCTGCGTCATCGGCGGCATCAGCACCATGGGCGGCACCGGCCGGGTGCTGGGTTGCCTGTGCGGAGCGCTGTTCCTCGGAGTGATCAACAATGCCCTGCCGGTGATCGGCGTGTCGCCGTTCTGGCAGATGGCGATCTCCGGGACGGTGATCGTGATTGCGGTACTGCTCAATGAGCGCGGCAACAAACGCAAAGGACGGCTGATCCTGCGTGATGCGGCGCTGGCACGTCAGAAACAGGCGGTAAGATCATGAGTAAAGTAATGACGTCTGAAGAGATTAAAAATACCCCCGCCCCGGCAGGCATTTTCCAGCGCCTGCTGTGCTGGGAAGGCTTTCTGCTGGCGGTCACCCTGGCGGTGTTCGTGGTTAACGCCCTGGCCTCCCCCTATTTCCTCGATATCTGGAACCTGTCCGACGCCACGTTCAACTTCACCGAAAAAGCGATCATCGTGCTGCCGATGGCGATGCTGATTATTGCCCGTGAAATTGACCTGTCGGTGGCCTCCACCATCGCCCTGAGTTCCACGGTGATGGGCTTTTGCGCGGCGGCCGGGCTGGATACCCCGTGGCTGGTCTGCGTCGGCCTGGGGGTTGGCCTGCTGTGCGGGCTGTTCAACGGCCTGCTGGTGACCCGCTTTAACCTGTCGTCGATTGTCATCACCATCGGCACCATGAGCCTCTATCGCGGCATCACCTACATTCTGCTGGGCGACCAGGCCCTGAACGCGTACCCGGAGAGCTTCGCCTGGTTTGGTCAGGGGTATGTCTGGGGGGCGCTGTCGTTTGAGTTCACGCTGTTTATCGTGCTGGCGGCCGTGTTTGCCTTCGTGCTGCACAAGACCAACTTCGGGCGCCGCACCTATGCCATCGGCAATAACCCGACCGGGGCCTGGTATTCCGGCATCAACGTCAAGCGTCACAACCTGATCCTATTTGCCCTTGTGGGGCTGATGGCCGGGCTGGCCTCGGTGCTGCTCACCTCGCGTCTGGGCAGTACCCGCCCGACCATTGCGATGGGCTGGGAGCTGGCGGTGGTGACCATGGCAGTGCTCGGCGGGGTCAATATTCTCGGCGGTTCCGGCAGCATGGTGGGCGTGATTATCGCCGCCTTCCTGATGGGGTTGGTCACCTTCGGCCTGAGCCTGCTCAACGTGCCGGGCATCGTAATGTCGGTGATCATCGGCGCGATGCTGATTGTGGTGATCTCCCTGCCGATCATCACCCGCCGGATTATGCAGCGAAGACGGATCTAAATGCCGGGAGGCGCTGCGTGCAAGCGCAGCGCCGCCGGGCATAAAAATCACCGTAATTAAGGAGAATTATCATGAGCTTTATGTTGGCGCTGCCGAAAATCAGCCTGCACGGCGCAGGCGCAATCGGCGATATGGTTAAGCTGGTGGCAAACAAACAGTGGGGCACCGCGTTGATCGTCACTGACGGTCAGCTGGTGAAAATGGGCCTGCTCGACAGCCTGTTTACCGCCCTCGACGCGCAGCAGATGTCTTATCACCTGTTCGACGCGGTCTTCCCGAACCCGACCGAAGAACTGGTGCAGCAGGGCTATGCCGCGTATCAGGACGCGCACTGTGATTACATCATTGCCTTCGGCGGCGGCAGCCCGATCGATACCGCGAAAGCGATTAAGATTCTCACCGCTAACCCGGGTCCGTCTACCGCCTATTCCGGCGTCGGCAAGGTGATCAACGCTGGCGTGCCGCTGGTGGCCATCAATACCACCGCAGGCACGGCGGCAGAGATGACCAGCAATGCGGTGATCATCGACTCCACGCGTCAGGTGAAAGAGGTGATTATCGACCCGAACATCATTCCGGATATCGCCGTGGATGACGCCAGCGTGATGCTCGACATTCCGGCTTCCGTCACCGCCGCCACCGGAATGGATGCCCTGACCCACGCCATCGAAGCCTATGTCTCCGTCGGCGCCCATCCGCTGACCGACGCCAATGCGCTGGAGGCCATTCGCCTGATCGCCCACTGGCTGCCGGAAGCGGTGGACAACGGCCACAATATTGTCGCGCGCGAGCAGATGGCCTTCGGCCAGTATCTGGCCGGCATGGCCTTTAACAGCGCCGGGCTCGGGCTGGTGCACGCTTTGGCCCACCAGCCGGGGGCCACGCACAACCTGCCGCACGGTGTATGCAACGCCATCCTGCTGCCGATCATCGAGAACTTTAACCGCCCGAACGCCGTGGAACGCTTTGCCCGCGTGGCGCAGGCGATGGGCGTCGATACCCGTGACATGAGCGACGAAGCGGCCAGCATGGCGGCTATCAACGCTATCCGTGCCCTGAGCACCCGCGTCGGGATCCCGTCCGGCTTCAGCAAGCTCGGCGTCACCAAAGCCGATATCGAAGGCTGGCTCGACAAAGCCCTCGCCGACCCGTGCGCCCCCTGCAACCCGCGCAGCGCCAGCCGCGACGAAGTGCGCGAACTCTATCTGGAGGCATTATGATCCGCAAAGCCTTTGTAATGCAGGTGAACCCTGATGCACACGAGGAGTATGAGCGTCGCCACAACCCGATCTGGCCCGAGCTGGAAGCGGTGCTGAAAGACCACGGCGCGCACCACTACGCCATTTATCTGGATAAGACCCGCAACCTGCTGTTTGCCACGGTGGAGATTGAATCGGAAGAGCGCTGGAACGCGGTAGCGAACACCGATGTCTGCCAGCGCTGGTGGAAATATATGGGGGAAGTGATGCCGTCTAACCCGGACAACAGCCCGGTGAGTACCGGGCTGAAAGAGGTGTTTTATTTAGCATAATCATAAGGCAGGTGATGCAAGTAAGTGTCACCTGCTTTTAGCGCACCGTTCTTAGGCCATACACCGTCGCATCATGCTCCCATATAATGGTTTCATTTCTCTCTTTCGCATCGCGGCAGGGTTGTTCAATGACTGAAATCTGCTCGGGTGATAACGCACAATAGGGTTTGGTATAGCGAAAAATATCCAGCTCCTCTACTGAACAAACCCGTCTGGCATTTTCAAACAGCCCCACCTTTTTCATCACATTAAGTAAATTGATATCAAGGGCTTCGATGACAAGTTCGATCTTATTTATCTTGACCCTAATCGTATCGATAGCTGTTCTTGCATCGTTAACATTAGACGCTTTGGCCCAGATAGGTTCATGATGGGAGATACGGTTTCTGTACTCTCTCAGTTCAAAGATGATATCAATCAGCTCTTTTCTGACCCTTTGCGGATTCGCGTTGATTTTTGCGTAATTCTTAAAGACCTTACTTAAGGATTTAGGCCACAAGTACAGCGGGTTGTCTCGCGGCGCGGGGGCACTGTACTCATTATTTAATACATAATGCCAGGTACTAAAATCCGTTGCGGCAATAATCTGATCGTGAGTCCAGTCCGGCACAGAGCGGGCCTGTGCATGTACGCCCCGCCTGCGTCTCATCTCTTTTTTACGCCATTCACGAACGAGGCAATCTTTAGCCTTTTCAAGATTTTTATGGAAATGACATTGTTCTCTGCCTTTTGTGCTGTGAATTCTTTCCCACCACATTTCGCCAAATCTTGCCCTTGCTTCTCTGTCAACGGCGTTCCTTAACGAAATCTCAAGGTTTTGGAGTAACGGATAAATAGACGCTGCTGCATGCTGGGACCAGATGTATATTCCATAAAGCTCACACTCATCAGCGGGACGAAAAGTCGTGCGATAACTATCAAGGCGTATTGACGAGATCAATGAAATAATCGGTTTATAATGAGTAGCTTGCGGCATTTCTTCTTGCTCCCATAACAATGGGTCGAAGCATACCATATACTCGTAGAAGGGTTGACGAATAAACCATCAACCTTTAGTATCTGCTCCCAGCAGCCTGTACTGTCTACTTCCCCTTTTATAGGTTCTAGTTGCGTACATCATAGGCAAAGCGATTTATGAAACCCACCTCTGGTGGGTTTCGTCGTTTTCGCGGGCCTCAACCTGGTTCAGCGTCTTTTTAGTTCACCTCCGCCGTATTACCGCGCGCCGCGATCTCCTGCCTGCTGCTCAGCGTAAAGGCCGACAACACCGTTACCGCCAGCACAAAACAGCCCAGCATCAGGTAGGTATCCTGGAAGCCGATCCGGTCATACATATTCCCGGCAAAGGCGGAGAGGAAAATCGCCGCCAGCTGTTTGGCAAAGTTGAAACCAATCAGATAGATGGTAGCGGACAGTCGGGTATCGAACACGCCGGTGATGTACTTGAACGCGCCCACCAGCAGGAACGGCACCTCCAGCGCGTGCAGCATCTTCAGGGCCACCACTTCCACGGCGGTGGTCGCAAATGACGAACCAATAATGCGCGTCGCCATAATCACCCCGGCGATCAGCAGCGTATTTTTCGCGCCAATGCGATTAATGATCCACGGCGAGCAGAACATGATGATGGCGTTGCAGATCTCCCCGGCGGTGGTGGCAAAACCAAACGCCCGCGTCCCCTCCTCCGGCGTGGCGAAGAAGGTTTTAAAGAAGGTGGCGAACTGCTGATCGAAGACGTCATACACGCAGGCCACGCCAATCACGTACAAAATGAACATCCACATTTTGCGCTGGCGGAACAGGTTAATCACGGTTCTGGCGGTGATCTGCGGCTGGTTAGCACCGAGGGCGTTCATCACCTGCGCGGTCTGGTTAGGCTTAGGTTTTGCCACCACCAACAGCACCATCAGCACCAGCGCCGCCGCGGAACCCATCCAGAACACATACGAGGGGTCAATCCCGAACAGGATCCCGCCCGTCGAGGCACACAGCCCCCACCCGAGACAGCCAAACATCCGCGCCTTGCCGTATTCAAAGAAGCTGTTGCGACTCACGCGCTCAATGTAGGCCTCAATCGCGCCCGCTCCCGCCGAGAAGACGAAGCCGATATAGACCCCTCCGCTCAGGGCCCCGAGCCAGATGTTGGTCTTCAGCAGCGGAGCGAAGACGTAGAGGAAAAAGGGTGCGAAGAGAAACAGCAGGACCGCGATGATCCACAGCAGGTGTTTTTTCAGCCCCAGCTTATCCGACACGACTCCCAGCACCGGCTGGAACGAGATGGCAAACAGCGAGATGCAGGAGAAGACGATCCCGGTATCGGTTTTATTCAGGCCGATGATATCCGACAGCCAGATCGGCAGGAACGGAAAGCAGGTGGCCATGATGAAGAAGTAGAGAAAGAAGAACGACCCGAAGATCCAGAAGTTCGGGTTGTCTTTGTGGGTACAGGCAGTCGTGTTCATTATTTTTATCCTCAACTCAGGGCCGGTTGCCCGGCCCATTGCCCTTATACGCGTTCAACGCCAATCAGGATGGCGGTTTCCGGATCCAGAACCGGCAGGGCAAGCCCCGCCTGCATCAACCATTCGCCGCTCACCGTTTGCGGGGATTCCATCCACGCCGGCAGCTTGCGCATGGTGTGCCCCCCTTCGCCGGTCAGGCGGATGTTGGGGTGGTCGAGCAGCGTGATACGGTACTGGGCGTTAGCCGCCAGCCCCGGCATGCGCAGCGGCATCATCAGGGTGTAATCCGGCATCGCCAACTGGCTGACAATAAACAGCCCCTGGCCCTGATCCTGACTCACTATCCCCTGCGCCAGCGTGGTGCTGTCGGGCATATCCACCCGCCACTGGGTGCCGTGGTGGATCACCTCCCGCCACTGCTTATGCAGGGCCGCATAGTGCCGATAGCCTTCGCGCTCCTGCTCATCCACGGCGAGCGGATCCAGCTCCAGCCCCATATGGCCGAACAGCGCCGTCAGGCCCCGGAAGGCGATGCTGTGCTGGCGGAAAGTGGCATGGCATTTATGATGACCGATATGCGCCCCCATCACCTCCGGCGGGAAGAAGTAGCTCATGCCACGCTGGATAGTATTACGTTCCAGCGCGTCGTTGTTATCCGAAGCCCAGAAACGATGGCAGCGGGTCAGGACCTCATAGTCGATACGCCCGCCGCCGGAGGAGCAGGATTCAAACTCCACGTGCGGGAAGCGCTCGCCCAGGGTGTCCAGCAGACGGTAGAACTGGCGGGTCTGGGCGTCGGCAGCGGCCCTGCCGTTATGGCCCGGCTGCACCAGCTCGCGGTTCATGTCCCACTTCACATAGTCCACCTGGTGCTCACCCAGCAGCCAGCTCATGCGCTCCAGCAGGTAGTTGAACGCGGCAGGAATGTTGAGGTTCAGCACCCACTGGTGGCGACCGGTGGCCTGTGCATAGCCTGGCAGAGCCAGCACCCAGTCCGGGTGAGCGCGATACAGATCGGAGTCCGGGTTGATCATCTCTGGCTCGACCCAGATACCAAACTCCATCCCGAGGCTTTTGACATGGTCGATCACCGGCGTTAAGCCATTGGGGTATTTCTGCTCGTCGAGATACCAGTCTCCCAGCGCAGCATGGTCGTCGTTGCGTCCTTTAAACCAGCCATCGTCAATGATAAAGCGCTCCACCCCCAGCGAGGCCGCTTCGTCTGCCATCCGCATGATGTACTCAGGATCGTGGTTAAAGTAGATCCCCTCCCAGGTGTTGAGATGCACCGGACGCGGTTTGTTCTCCGGGAAACGAATAATGTTGTCGCGCAGATAGCGGTGGAACTGCTGGCTCATGCCGTTCAGCCCCTGAGCGGAGCAGCTGGCGTAGAGCCGCGGCGTCCACAGGGTTTCACCCTCCTCAATCGCCTTTTCACCCGGCAGGTACAGCGCTTCAGCCTGCAGATAACGACGGCCATCGGTTTTGGCCTCCGCGCGCAGGCGATGGTTGCCGCTCCAGCCCAGATGCACGCCCCAGACGTCGCCGTGCATTTCGCTGAAGCCCGGCGTGCCGCTAATCAGGGCCGGGAAATGCTCGTGGGAGCTGCGCCCGCGGCGGTTTTCAATCACGAAGCTGTCATGCTCCAGCAGCAGGCGATGCGGCTGAAATTCGCGGATCCAGCGGCCATGAAACGCCATCACCTCGCGGGCACGTTCCGCCAGCGGCAGGGTGACGGCCAGGCGCTCAACCTGCCACGGCTGGCTTTTGAGATTGGTCAGGCCATGACGAACCGCCAGCACGCCGCTGTCATCGAGGGCGATCTCGCTGGTCAGACGCAGGCCGGCGGTGTCATCTTCGGCGGTAAGGGTCAGGGTTTGTCCCTGCTGCGCGACCGCAACGGTACGGAACAGCGGCGAACCATCCAGCCCCTGACGGTGGCCTTCAATGCCCGGCGCGCCGAACAGGCCGTGGGCAAGTTCCGCCATCAGCGTCACCGGCGAGTCAACGTCCAGTCTGCCGTTGGCGATCGGGCGGGAAAGCGTGGCCGCATCCTGCGGTGAAAAATGGCGAAGGTGCGGCCCCCAGTAAAGAATTTCGGCGAACGGATGGGTTTTGATCACCACATCGACCGTTTCGCTCGCGAGTCGTAAAACTGCCTCTTGCATCGGACATCTCCTGTCATCGGGATATCCTGAGTGTTGATCCGAAACGTTTCGGATACAAACCAAAACGTTTCGGATTTGTGATCGGGTTTAGAATTTAGGGAAATTTATGCCGTCTGGCCTGGAGAGAATTCCGGTTGCCACAGCACCTGCAGCTGGCTGATGTCATCGCCGTTAATCAGCTGCAACACCATGTCGGCAATCTGCTTGCCCACCCCCTGACGGGTGGACTGGATCACCGCCGCCACGTCGATATCGACAATGCTGTCCTGCGGCAGACCATCGTAGACCACCAGCGCAACGGCGTTCTCGCCCGTTAAGCGCCCCATCTGCGCCAACGCCATCGCGGCCCCGTCGCCATGGGTGTTGCAGTCGGTGACGATCGCCGTGGGAGCGACATCCAGCGCCAGCAGCGCCTGGGTGGTGGTGTAGCCCGCGCGGCGGGAAGGCGGCATGGTGCGCAGCCATTCGCTGGAGAGCCCTGCCTCGTTCAGAGCATCAAGGTAGCCCTGACGGCGCTGGGTAATAAACGCCTGATTGTTGCTCTCACCCAACAGCGCGATGCGCTGATGCCCCCGCTCAATTAACCGCCGGGTCGCGGTGTACGTGCCCGCATAATTATCGAAATCGAACCAGGCATAGGGTTCAGGCAGATGGCTGCGGCCGAGTGCCAGGAAGGGGAACCCGGCGGCCTGAAGTTGCTCAAGTCGCGGATCGTTGTCCAGAGTATGGGCCACGATCAGCGCATCCACGCGACGGCTCTGCACCATGCGCATGTAACTGTGTTTGTCGGCCAGATCGTCATCGGCAATCAATAATAAATCGATCTCATGTTGCGCCAGTTCGTGGCTAATTTCGCCGACCATGTCCATAAAGACGCTGTTATTGAGCGGCACGGGATGCACCGGAAAGACCAGCCCCACGGCGTCGATCTTGCCCATCTTCAGACGACGGGCGAAGGTGTTCGGGCGATAGCCGCGACGCTGCGCTTCGGCTTCCACGCGGGCGCGCGTCTCGCTGGAAACGTCAAAATAGCCGTTGAGGGCGCGGCTCACCGTCGTTACCGACAGTCCCAGTTCTTTAGCAATGGCTTTAAGCGACATGATTATCCGTGTCTTAGTGTGTCAGTTTTGTTCCGCCACCATGAGCGCGTAAGTGTCTGGCTCAAGGGCTTTGAAGATGTGCGGCTGGTCGGCAGGATAGCAAATATAGTCCCCAATCCCGAGCTCTTCCGGTGCCCCGGTGAGGCCAACCAGCGCCCGGCCCTTCATGACAATAATATGCTCAACCGACCCCGGCGGGTGCGGATGGGAGATACGGTCGGCTCCGGGCTGCGCCGTCAGGATATAGATATCGCGTCGCGCGCCCGGCGGACAGGTCGCCAGCAAAATGGCCTCAAAGTTAGCCTGTTCAGCAATGACTTTTGTTCCTTCCCCGAGGCGGATCACCTGGGTGGTGGGCTGCTGCGGTTCGAGCAAACGGGCAAAGGGAATATCCAGCGCCACGCAGAGCGACCACAGGGTTTCGAGGCTGGGGTTGCCGTTCCCGGACTCCAGCTGAGAGAGTGTTGATTTGGCGATCCCGGCCCGGCGAGCGATTTCCGCCAGTGAAAGTCCGGTCCGCATGCGCTCCCGCACCAGACTTTTGGCGATTACGCTGATTGGCTGCGTCATAAAACGGTCTCTTGTTCTATAAATCGAACGAATCGTTCATCTTGATAAACGAATGTGATGCGTTCATTATAATGGATACTCGTTCGTTATGGCTAAAACTGTATGAAACACGCGTTCTCTTGTCTCAAAGGCGACACCATCAAGGCGATTATTCTCGTGTGTCTGGCGGTGGGTGTTGTGGGGATGTCCTACGGCTCGCTGGCGATGGCGTATGGCTTCCCGCTGTGGGTGCCCTTTGTGCTCTCCCTTTCAGTGCTGGCGGGCGCTTCGGAATTTATGTTTATCGGCATCGTCGCCAGCGGGGGCAATCCCCTTGCCGCCGCGGCGGCCGGACTGCTGGTCAATGCCCGCCATGTCCCTTTTGGCGTAACGGTGCGTGAGCTGGTGGGCAAACGCGGCGCCAGCTTCCTGGGCTGCCACATTATGAATGACGAAAGCGTGGTGTTTGGCCTGTCGCAAAAAACGCCGGAGCAGCGCAAAGCCGCCTACTGGCTCTGCGGCCTTGGGGTGGCCATTATCTGGCCGCTGGGCACCCTGCTGGGGGCGATGGTCGGCAAATTGCTGCCCGACCCGGAAACCATCGGGCTGGATGCGGTATTCCCGGCCATTTTACTGGCGTTAGTCGTGCCCGCCTTTAAGAACCGCACCACGCTTATCCGCGCCTGTAGCGGTGCCGCCCTGTCGCTGGCCGCGGTGCCCTTTGCGCCGGTGGGGCTGCCGGTATTGCTCTCTCTGCTGGGCCTCGCGGCGAGGAAGAAATAATGGAAAACATGACCGTCTTTATTCTCGGCATCGCCCTGCTGTCGGCCGGCACCTACCTGATGCGTCTCGGCGGGGCGAAGCTGGGCAGCCGGTTAGCGCTGTCTGAACGCTCCCAGGCGCTGCTGTCGGATGCGGCAACGGTGCTGCTGTTTTCAGTGGCGCTGGCGACCACCTTCTATGAAGGGGAGCATTTTGCCGGGATGGCGCGGGTGTTGGGCGTGGCCTTTGCGGTATTCCTTGCCTGGCGCAAGGTGCCGTTGATTTTCGTGATTGTCGCGGCGGCAGTGGTGACGGCGTTATTACGCCTGGCGGGCATAAACTAAAAAAGCGCCCCTGGGGCGCTCTTTCGACAGATACTTCGCTTTTATTTGTTCAGCTCAGCGGTCATGTGCACACGGTTACCGGAGAACGCCTGAGTAATGGTGTAAGAGGACGCTCCAGCCTGCTCGGCCTGAGCCGCGATTTTAGCTTCAGTGCCATCGATGGTTGAACCGGTTGCAGTCACGGTCTGCGCAGCGAAAGAACCGAAAGAAGTAGCCAGAGCGATTACTGCGACAAAAGTTTTGATGCTTTTCATGATAGTGACCCTTGCGATAAGTTGTTGGTGTAAGGCGTTGTGCCTTGATGTGATAAATAATAAGCCTCATCACCGACAACTGATAGCGGAAGGATTTGCTATAACAATTCAAATTTATTGAACAATATTCAAACGCTGCGGATGAGTATAAACCGTGGCCCTTCCCGGATTGCAGAACCCCACCAGCGTCAGGTTGCAGCGCTCGGCCACCTCAACCGCCAGCGTGGTGGCCGCGGAGACCGCAAACAGGATCTCAACCCCGCACATCGCCGCCTTTTGCACCATCTCGTAGCTGGCCCGGCTGGAGACCAGCGCGGCACCCTGCTGCCAGGCGGCACTCTCTCCCGCCCGCCGGCCCAGCAGTTTATCCAGCGCCACATGGCGTCCGACATCTTCATGCCCACCGGCAATTTCGCCCGACGGCAGTACCCAGGCGGCGGCGTGCGTGCAGCCGCTCAGATTACCTACCGGCTGTACCGAATGAAGGTTGTTCAAGGCGATATCGAGGTTCGCCAGCGTAAAGGTCTGGCTAAAGGGCAGCGGGGCGATAGGTTTGCCGATGTCGTTCAGCTGCTCCACGCCACAGACGCCGCAGCCGGTACGCCCGGCCAGGGCGCGACGGCGCTCCTTCAGGGCCATAAAACGCCGGCTGGAGAGTTCAATCTGCACCTCCATTCCGTTGCAGGCCTGAACCACATCCATCCCGTAGATCTCCTGCGGGTGGTCGATTATCCCCTCAGAGAGCGAAAACCCGATGGCAAAGAGCGTCAGATCTTTTGGCGAAGCCATCATCACCACGTGCGAGATACCATTGTAGACCAGCGCCACGGGCACCTCTTGCGCAATCCAGTCCGGGATGGGTTGGTTGAGCTGAGGGGGTCTGCGCACCTCGCACGCCACTACGCCGACGGGCTGGGAGGAGGTATCTCGGTTTTGTTTTGACACGACATCGTTCCTGGCAACTTCGAAAATAAGTGTGCTATTGCAGCATAAATGGCGGCGATGCGCCCCAGAGATGGATCAATTTTTCATTAGGACGCCTTTTCTCCTGTCTTACTCCCACGGGAGGAGGAGTCTCGCCAGGTTGATACAGCCTTGTAACACATAAAGTTAATAACGTGATCTAATTCACATTTTTAAATTAGCACGCTTAGATTTTATTCACGATGTTTTAACTCCATTCAAACAAGCCTACCGACAATGTGGTATTCTGCGCCCTATCCCTCAAGGAATTGTGGGAATACAAAATTCCAACCCTTTGCGGTTGTTTTGTAACCGTAAAGTAAAACTATATATACCCGAATAATGCGCGTTGCAGGCAAGCAGCAAAACGCTCCTGCGGCTCGACCTATAAAGGTAGCAATGTCGAAACAAGGAGTGACCATGCAGGTCAGCAGAAGGCAGTTCTTTAAGATCTGCGCTGGCGGTATGGCAGGCACCACGGCGGCGGCACTGGGCTTTGCGCCCGGCGTAGCGCTGGCGGAAACACGGCAGTACAAACTGCTGCGCACCCGCGAAACCCGTAACACCTGTACGTACTGCTCTGTCGGCTGTGGGCTGTTGATGTATAGCCTCGGTGACGGTGCAAAAAACGCCAAAGCATCTATTTTCCATATCGAAGGGGACCCGGATCATCCGGTCAACCGTGGCGCGCTCTGCCCGAAAGGGGCTGGTCTGGTGGACTTTATCCACTCAGAAAGCCGTCTGAAATTCCCCGAGTATCGCGCGCCTGGCTCCGACAAGTGGCAGCAAATTGGCTGGGATGAAGCGTTCGATCGCATCGCTAAGCTGATGAAAGAAGACCGCGATGCTAACTTCATGGCGCAGAACGCCGAAGGTACCACCGTTAACCGCTGGCTCTCCACCGGGATGCTGTGTGCCTCTGCCTCCAGTAACGAAACCGGCTATTTAACCCAGAAATTCACGCGCGCACTCGGCATGCTCGCGGTCGACAACCAGGCGCGTGTCTGACACGGACCAACGGTAGCAAGTCTTGCTCCAACATTTGGTCGCGGTGCGATGACCAACCACTGGGTCGACATCAAGAACGCCAACCTCATTGTGGTGATGGGCGGTAACGCCGCTGAAGCGCACCCTGTCGGGTTCCGCTGGGCGATGGAAGCCAAAATCCACAACGGTGCGAAACTGATTGTGATCGATCCCCGCTTTACGCGTACGGCGTCAGTGGCGGATTTCTACACCCCTATTCGTTCAGGTACTGACATCACTTTCCTGTCGGGCGTACTGCTGTACCTGATGACTAACGAAAAATATAACCGCGAATACACCGAAGCCTACACCAACGCCAGCCTGATCGTGCGTGAGGATTACCACTTCGAAGATGGCCTGTTCAGCGGTTACGACGCCGAAAAACGTAAGTACGACAAAACCAGCTGGAACTACGAGCTGGATGAGAAAGGCTTCGCGAAACGCGATATCACGCTGCAACACCCGCGCTGCGTCTGGAACCTGCTGAAAGAGCACGTTTCCCGCTATACGCCGGACGTGGTTGAAAACATCTGTGGGACGCCGAAAGCGGACTTCCTGAAGGTGTGCGAGATGATCGCTGAAACCAGCGTTCATGATAAAACCGCCTCGTTCCTGTATGCCCTCGGCTGGACCCAGCACTCCATCGGCGCGCAGAACATCCGTACCATGGCGATGGTGCAGCTGCTGCTCGGCAACATGGGGATGGCTGGCGGCGGCGTCAACGCCCTGCGCGGTCACTCCAATATCCAGGGTCTGACCGACCTCGGCCTGCTGTCGCAGAGCCTGACGGGTTATATGAACCTGCCAAGCGAAAAACAGACCGACCTGCAAACCTATCTGACGGCCAGCACGCCAAAACCGCTGCTCGAAGGCCAGGTGAACTACTGGGGCAACTATCCGAAGTTCTTCGTCTCTATGATGAAGGCCTTCTATGGTGATAAAGCGACGGCTGAAAACAGCTGGGGCTTTGACTGGCTGCCGAAGTGGGACAAAGGCTACGACGTTCTGCAGTACTTCGAGATGATGAACCAGGGTCAGGTCAACGGCTATCTGTGCCAGGGCTTTAACCCGGTGGCGTCGTTCCCGAACAAGAACAAGGTTGTGGCGTCTCTGTCGAAACTAAAGTTCCTGGTCACCATTGACCCGCTCAATACCGAGACGGCGACCTTCTGGCAGAACCACGGTGAATCGAACGACGTCGATCCGTCGAAGATTCAGACCGAAGTGTTCCGTCTGCCGTCCACTTGTTTCGCGGAAGAGAACGGCTCCATCGTCAACTCCGGCCGCTGGCTGCAGTGGCACTGGAAAGGCGCGGATGCCCCGGGCATCGCCATGAACGACGGCGAGATCCTGGCCGGTATCTTCTTACGCCTGCGTAAGATGTACGCGGCAGAAGGCGGCGCGAACCCGGAACCGGTGCTGAACATGACCTGGAACTACTCGACGCCGGAGAACCCTTCCCCGGAAGAGGTGGCGATGGAGAGCAACGGTAAAGCGCTGGCGGATGTTATCGACCCGGCTACCGGTGCGGTTCTGGCGAAGAAAGGCGATCAGCTCAGCACCTTTGCGCACCTGCGTGATGACGGCACCACCTCCAGCGGCTGCTGGATCTTTGCCGGGAGCTGGACGCCGAAAGGCAACCAGATGGCCAACCGCGATAACGCCGACCCGTCGGGCCTCGGCAATACGCTGGGCTGGGCATGGTCATGGCCGTTGAACCGGCGCATCCTCTATAACCGTGCCTCCGCAGACCCGCAGGGCAACCCGTGGGATCCGAAGCGTCAGCTGCTGAAATGGGACGGCGCGAAATGGGGCGGCGTGGATATTCCGGACTACAGCACCGCGCCTCCGGGCAGCGATGTCGGGCCATTTATCATGCAGCCTGAAGGGATGGGACGTCTGTTCGCGATCGATAAGATGGCGGAAGGTCCGTTCCCGGAACACTACGAGCCGTTTGAGACGCCGCTGGGCACCAACCCGCTGCACCCGAACGTGGTTTCTAACCCGGCAGCCCGTATCTTTAAGGGCGATTTCGACGCGCTGGGTAAAAAAGACAAGTTCCCGTATGTGGGTACCACTTACCGTCTGACCGAGCACTTCCACTACTGGACCAAGCACGCGCGGCTTAACGCCATCGCGCAGCCGGAACAGTTTGTGGAGATCGGCGAGAAGCTGGCGAACAAGCTCGGCATCGCCCAGGGCGATACCGTCAAGGTCTCCTCCAACCGCGGCTACATCAAAGCCAAGGCGGTGGTGACCAAGCGTATTCGCACCCTGAACGTGCACGGGCAAGAGGTGGATACCATCGGCATCCCGATTCACTGGGGTTACGAGGGCGTGGCGAAGAAAGGGTTTATTGCAAACACCCTGACGCCGTTCGTCGGTGATGCGAACACGCAGACGCCGGAGTTTAAGGCCTTCCTCGTGAACGTGGAAAAGGTGTAACGGAGACGACTTATGGCTTATCAATCGCAAGACATTATTCGTCGTTCCGCGACTAACAGTTTCACCCCCGCGCCTCAGGCGCGGGACCACCAGCAGGAAGTGGCGAAGCTTATTGACGTGACCACCTGTATCGGCTGTAAAGCCTGTCAGGTGGCCTGTTCAGAGTGGAACGACCTCCGTGACGAAGTGGGACATAACGTCGGGGTGTACGATAACCCTGCCGATCTGACCGCCAAGTCCTGGACGGTGATGCGCTTCTCGGAAGTAGAGCAGAACGACAAACTGGAGTGGCTGATCCGCAAAGACGGCTGTATGCACTGTGCGGATCCGGGCTGCCTGAAGGCCTGCCCGGCGGAAGGGGCTATCATTCAGTATGCCAACGGCATCGTCGACTTCCAGTCTGAGCAGTGCATTGGCTGCGGCTACTGCATCGCCGGCTGCCCGTTTGACGTGCCGCGCCTGAACCCGGAAGACAACCGCGTCTACAAATGCACGCTGTGCGTCGACCGCGTAACCGTCGGCCAGGAGCCCGCGTGCGTGAAGACCTGTCCAACCGGCGCTATCCACTTTGGTTCCAAAGAGGACATGAAAACGCTGGCGGGCGAGCGCGTATCCGAGCTAAAAACCCGCGGTTACGACAACGCAGGCCTGTACGATCCGGCCGGTGTTGGCGGTACCCACGTGATGTACGTCCTGCATCACGCCGACAAGCCGAACCTGTATCACGGCCTGCCGGAGAACCCGGAGATCAGCGCCACCGTGAAGTTCTGGAAAGGCATCTGGAAACCGCTGGCAGCGGTCGGTTTTGCTGCCACCTTCGCAGCGAGCATCTTCCACTACGTCGGCGTTGGTCCGAACCGTGCGGAAGAGGAAGACGACAACCTGCATGAAGAGAAAGACGAGGTGCGCAAATGAGAAAACGTGACACCATCGTGCGCTACACGGCGCCGGAACGTATCAACCACTGGGTCACCGCCTTCTGCTTCATGCTGGCGGCGATAAGCGGACTGGGGTTCTTCTTCCCCTCCTTCAACTGGCTGATGCAGATCCTCGGTACGCCGCAGCTGGCGCGCATCCTGCACCCGTTTGTGGGAGTGGTGATGTTCGCCTCGTTCATCATCATGTTTTTCCGCTACTGGCACCATAACCTAATCAATCGGGATGATATCTTTTGGGCGAAGAATATTCGTAAGATCGTCGTCAACGAGGAAGTAGGTGATACCGGGCGTTATAACTTCGGCCAGAAATGCGTATTCTGGGCGGCGATTATCTTCCTGGTCCTGTTGCTGGTGAGCGGCGTGATCATCTGGCGTCCGTACTTTGCGCCTGCTTTCTCAATCCCGGTGATCCGATTTGCGTTAATGCTGCATTCATTTGCCGCAGTGGCGTTAATTGTGGTTATCATGGTGCATATCTACGCCGCCCTCTGGGTGAAAGGCACCATTACCGCGATGGTGGAAGGCTGGGTCACTAAGACGTGGGCGAAGAAACATCACCCGCGCTGGTACCGTGAAGTCCGCCAGAAACAGGAAAAGTCATCTGAATGAGTATTCGCATAATCCCGCAAGATGAGCTGGGTTCGAGCGAGAAACGCACGGCGGAAGTGATTCCGCCGCTACTGTTCCCCAGACTGAAAAACCTATACAACCGCCGCGCTGAACGCCTGCGTGAACTGGCAGAGAACAACCCGCTTGGCGATTATTTGCGCTTTGCCGGGCTGATCGCCCATGCCCAGGAAGTGGTGCTGTACGACCATCCGCTGCAAATGGACCTGACCGCGCGCATCAAAGAGGCCAACGTTCAGGGCAAGCCGCCGCTGGATATCCACGTGCTGCCGCGCGATAAGCACTGGCATAAACTGTTGCACTCGCTGATTGCCGAGCTGAAGCCCGAGATGAGCGGCCCTGCGCTGGCGGTGATCGAGAATCTCGAGAAAGCCTCTGAGCAGGAGCTGGAGCAGATGGCGAGCGCGCTCTTTGCCTCTGATTTTGCCTCAGTCAGCAGCGATAAAGCACCGTTTATCTGGGCCGCCCTGTCGCTCTACTGGGCACAGATGGCCAGCCTGATCCCGGGTAAAGCCCGTGCCGAATACGGTGAAGCCCGCCAGTTCTGCCCGGTATGCGGTTCGATGCCGGTCTCCAGCATGGTGCAAATCGGTACCACTCAGGGGCTGCGCTACCTGCACTGCAACCTGTGTGAAACCGAGTGGCACGTGGTGCGCATCAAGTGCAGCAACTGCGAGCAGACCCGCGATCTGCACTACTGGTCGCTGGAGAACGAGCAGTCCGCGGTGAAAGCCGAAAGCTGCGGCGACTGTGGCACCTACCTGAAAATTTTGTACCAGGAAAAAGACCCGAAAGTGGAGGCCGTAGCTGACGATCTTGCTACCCTGATTCTGGACGCCAAAATGGAGCAGGAGGGCTTTGCCCGCAGCTCTATTAACCCGTTCCTGTTCCCGGGTGAAGGGGAGTAATCTGCCTTTTAGCCCGGTAGGTTTTGCTGCCGGGCTAAATTACTGGGATAGCGCAGGAATAACATGCTGCGGATCGTTGGCAATAGCACGAAGTAGCGCCTTGGCCGGGCCTGTAGGTGAACGTCTACTTTGCTCCCAGTTGCGTAGCGTATCAACACTGACCGAGATTAGTTGCGCGAATTTACTTTGCGACAGCCCTGACGCCTGACGAATTTCTTTAATTTTCATGGCATCGATTTGAAAGGTGCGCGATGGCTCGCGTTTGCCCCCGGCAATTTCGTTCATCTGAGCCACGCTTTGAGTTAACCGCTCAAATAGCGCCTTATCCATTTACCATCTCTCAATAATCATTTTCAGTACGGCTTTCTCATTTGCTGGCAGGTCATCCTTGATCCCTTTGCGATAGATGAGCACCAATCGAATTTCATTTTCACGTGAGCGATAAAAATAAATGACTCGCACACCACTACGCTTTCCTCCCTTACCGCCAGCAAGCCAGCGAACCTTGCGTAAGCCTCCCGTGTTCTGAATCAGATCGCCATATTCAGGCTGCATTGCCAGAAAGACCTGCAGTTTATGGTATTCGTCGTCATCCAGTAATTTATTGACGTCTTCAGTGAAGATATCCGTTTCAATGAATAGCATAAAACATACGCCATTGGCTTATAGTATCAAAAGTTAAGTGTACGCCAATGACGTATCCCTACCCTGTTACGTTATTGAGATGAAGTGGAAAAATCCACTCGCTCTGCTCAGTACATTTTGTTTCTGCGAGCCGCTTTCCAGATTTGTATCCTCCCCAAATCTGCTGTTTTCATCCGCAGAATACCAGGCTATAACGCTGTATATCCATACAGACTCGAGGTTTAAACGATGGCACTGGAAAAGGGTATTGATAAGCTGGTTCAGGAATTCATCGCCGCAGGGCGACCCTCTTCGCTCGCCCAGAATATTGATGAACGGAGGGCTGGCTATGTTGCCGGAACGGTGCTTGCGGGGCAGAAGGAAAGGCGTGTCCAGATAGCAACGCTGGCGCTGGACGGAATAACGTTTCGGACCTACTCACCGCTCAACGCGCCTGAAACGCTGCCCGCCGTTATCTATTATCATGGCGGGTGTTTTGTCAGTGGCGGTTTTAATACCCACGAGCCCCAGCTGCGTCAGCTGGCGTATTACAGCAACTGTCGGGTGATTGCGGTGCAGTACAGACTGGCTCCCGAACATACCTTCCCTGCTGCTCACGATGATGCTGAAAGAGGCGCAAATCTGGTCTGGAAGTACGCGGACAGATTTGGCGTGGATAAAACCCGCATCACCCTTTGCGGGGACAGTGCGGGAGGCCATCTGGCACTGGTGACGGCACTACGGCTTAAGGCCGCAGGTCTGTGGCAGCCCGCTCAGCTGATCCTAATCTATCCTATGCTCGACGCAACGGCGCATTTTGAAAGCTACACCCGCAATGGGCTGGATTATGTTATTACCCGCGATACGCTCCTCAGCGGATACAACATGTATCTTCCCCATACCGAACGCCAGCATCCTGAAGCCAGCCCACTATGGCGGGATGATCTTTATGGCCTACCGAGAACCCATATCATCACCGCCGAGTACGACCCGTTATGTGACGAAGGCGAAGCTTTGTATCAACACATGACCGAACAAGGCGTGAACTGCACCTGCCAGCGTTGGTCGGGTGTGATTCACGGTTTCTTTCAGCTTGGTGGCGTAAGCCAGGCGGCGAGGGATGTGATGAGGGATATCGCATGGCGTTTGGGCGCTGTGTCGGCGGAAAGAGAATGAATTAAGAAATCCCATATTGACGATAAAGCAATTAAGATTTGCTCCTGCAAATTTAGCAAAGCAAAATAAATCGCCCAAGGCAGTGTGATAAAGGAAAAATAATCATCACGCTCCCCTCTTATCATCATTATTAAATATCTGGCTTCTTTGATTAATGGATTACATCAATGAATAAAAGCTCTCTGGCAATATTACTGGTAGCCTCTCTGACCAGCAGCCTGGCATTTGCAAATCATCACACCTTTTCTTTAGGCTTCGCGCACAGCGACGTTAAGGGCTTTGACAACCTGAATGGCGTCAACGTCCAGTATCGCTACGAATTCGATTCTCCGCTCAGCCTTCTTGGTTCCTTCTCGTGGATGAAAACGCATACTAAGCAGGATTATTTAGCGACCCGCGACGTTGTTCATAATGACATAGACGTGAATTATTACTCTCTGCTGGCAGGGCCGGCGTACCGTATTAATGACTACGTTTCACTTTATGCCCTCGGCGGTGCCGCATGGATGAAAGCGACCGGAAATACCCGCTGGGTGAATTACGGTAATAATGAAGTGAACCATGACGGTATTTCCGAGAAATCAGCATCTTTCGCCTGGGGAGTGGGCATGGTGATGAACCCGCTCGACAATCTTTCCATTAATCTCGGCTATGAAGGCACGAAGGCCAGCCTGGGGCGTGACTATACGATCAAGGGTTTCAACGTGGGTATGGGCTATCGTTTTTAAGTAAACGGGCTGAGGCTTAACACCGAGAGTTACCCCATTCTCAACGGGTAACTCTCACTCCTGATGCTACTCTTCCTCGTTCCCGCCCTCTTCGTAGGCACCAAACGGCTTCGCGGGCAGCACGATATAGGTTCCTTCAAACACCGCACCAGACGTCTCGTCACCGAACAGCTCCACCAGCATCTGCACGCGGGCTTTGCGGCCGCGGGCCAGACGGTCGAGATCGCCGCTCAGCGAGCCTAAATCGGCCACCGCGCTCGGCTTACCGCTGATAGGGCGGCTGTAACGAATATGGGCATCGGCGAGGATGATAGTGCCGCCCAGGTGGCGCTCGCGCAGCATCAGCCAGATAAGTCCCCAGCCGGTGAGCGTCGCCAGCGAGAACAGGCTGCCGGCAAACAGGGTGTGGTGAGGGTTCTGATTGCCGATCTCCGGCATGGTGGTGATAAATTTTTGCCCGGTGTACTGCTGAATGCGTACCCCCATCTTTTCGCTCAGCGGGATATGCTGATACCAGGCCTGCTGCAGCTGACCGCACCAGTCGGCACGATGCAGAATATCATCCAGCGAGGCGATGGGTTTGATCATCAAAAAATGGCGAATCGGCGTGGTTTGCGGGGTGGTGATTTCGCCCTGGTTTATAAAACCCAGCTTGGCAAAGAACTCCACCGCATCTTCACGCGCGCTACAGGTGACGCGCTTCACGCCCTCCTGACGGGCCACGGACTCCAGCGTCATCGCCATCAGCGTGCCGAGACCTTTGTCCTGTACGCTGGGATGGACCGCCATAAAGCGGATGGAGGCTTCATTATCGGCATTGATATACAGCCGCCCGACGGCGACAAGGTTGCCCTCTTCATCCATCACCATCTGGTGATGTGCCATGGCGTCCCAGGCGTCGCGCTCCGACCCTTTCGGCTGATGTAATGGCTTACGCAGCATCTCCCAGCGGAACTGGTAGTAAAGCGCCAACTCTTCTTCCGTTTGCGGTACTCGAAGGTGATACATAGCTGTACTCTCTCTTGTTACCCGCGGCCATACCGTCAGCTCACTCATACCTGGAGCCAGAACGTGACGGGGCCATCATTTACCAGCGAGACCTGCATATCTGCAGCGAATCGTCCGGTCTGTGTATGCATCTCTTGCTGACGGCAACGGTCAACAAAGTATTCATATAACGCTTCTGCCCGATCCGGCGCCGCCCCTTTTGAGAATCCCGGGCGCATGCCGCGCTCGGTATCGGCGGCCAGCGTAAACTGCGACACCACCAGCACGCTGCCACCCGCCTGCTGAACGTTGAGGTTCATTTTGCCTTCCGCATCGCCAAAGATACGGTAACCCAACACGCGCTCGCATAAGCGGTTGGCTTTTTGCTCGTCGTCATCCCTTTCGACACCTAACAAGACTAAAAGTCCCGGGCCAATTTCACCCGTCACCTCTCCCTCCACGGTGACGCTGGCACGGGTTACGCGCTGGATTAATGCAATCATGGTTGGTCTGCTTCTCGTCGTTTTTCGGCTTCGGCCGCTTTTTTGAGTTCGCGGTATACCCCGAGAGTGACAGTAATTTCCGCGCCAAGCAAGACGATACACCACGTCCAGTAAACCCAGAGGAACAAAATGGGGATCACCGCCAGCACGCCATAAATCAGCTGATAGGAGGGGAACATGGTGATGTAGAGCGCGAATCCTTTCTTGCCCAGTTCGAAAAGCAGAGCGGCCACCAGCGCCCCCAGCATGGCATCCCGGTTAGGCACGCGCGTGGTCGGCACAATGCTGTAGAGTAACCAGAAAGCGAGCCAGGACAAGAGCAGCGGGAAGATGCGCAACACATCGTCAATTACGCTATCGAGTTCGCTGGCCCAGCGTAACGAGAGCAGATAAGAGCTGATCGCCAGGCTGGCCCCGGCCAGTAGCGGCCCCAGAGTCAGGATCATCCAGTACACCGCAAACGAGTAAACTTTAGGCCGTGCGCGGGTGCTGCGCCAGATCGTATTGAGCGCGCTATCAATGGCATACATCAGCAGCAGCGCGGTGACGATAAGCCCGCACGCCCCAACCGCCGTCATCTTGCTGGAGTTGGCGACAAACTGCTCGATGTAATTCTGAATGACATCCCCGGTAGCAGGCATGAAGTTAGCAAAGACAAAATGGCGGAGCTGCAGGCTGACATCCGAAAACATCGGAAAGGCGGCGAAAAGCGCAAAGATGACAGCCACCAGCGGCACCAGCGAGAGCAACGACACGTAGGCGAGGTTACCTGCTAGCGTAGTCATATTGTCCTCATCGATGCGGTGCCAGAGGAGTTTTAGCCACGCACGCAGTGGTTGGGTGTGGTGGCTGGCTTTTTGATGAACGATTTTTAGCATAACTGCTTCGCAAAATAGTCAGGTATCGTCTGTTTTCCGGTCACCAGAATTGACGTGATACCCAACTGGTTAGCTCCCTCTATATTATCGACGTTATCGTCAAAAAAGAGGGCGTCGGCGGCAGAGAATCCTTCGGCCTGCAGGACGGCCTGGTAGATCCGTGCTTCCGGCTTACGCATGCCCATCTCCTGGGAAAGATAGATTTTATCTGCGGCCGCTTTCACTTCCGGGTATTCATCCGGCCAGAAGGTAGTGTGCAGGCGGTTGGTATTGGACAGCACCACCACCCGATGCCCCTGCTCACGCAGCTTGTGCATAATGGCAATCACCTCGGGGCGAATCCCGACAAAGATCGCCTGCCAGCCGTGAGAAAATTGTTCGTAACTGAGGGGAAGATCCATCTCATGACAGAGCATTTCGGCGAATTGCTCATCCGAAATCTCACCGCGCTCATGCTGATGGAAGGCGTCGCCCATCGTAAAAGTCTGCTTAAGCGTTGCCAGCGGAACGCGGCTGAAATCACTCCATGTTCCCAGCACACGATTGAAGTCGATATCGACGATTACGTTTCCTAAATCAAAGATATAGAGCATGTGTTTCTCCTTTTCGCCGTGAAAATTAACTGTAGCGGGAAAGAAGATGTTTGGCTATGAGGCGTGCGGCATGGCGGAAAAGAAAAACCCCGCCAGAAGGCGGGGTTTTAGAGGACGGAGAGAAGAAAATTAATCTTCTTTCGGGCCGCGCATTGCGCGTTTACGATCGTTCTCAGTCAGGTGACGTTTACGAATACGGATAGAGGTTGGAGTCACTTCTACCAGTTCGTCGTCATCGATGAATTCCAGAGCCTGCTCCAGAGTCATCTTAACCGGTGGAACCAGAACCGTTGCTTCGTCAGTACCGGACGCACGCATGTTGGTCAGTTTCTTACCGGTCAGGCAGTTTACAGTCAGGTCGTTAGAACGGCTGTGAATACCGATGATCTGGCCTTCGTAAACTTCTGCACCGTGACCCAGGAACAGCTTACCGCGGTCCTGCAGGCTGAACAGGGCGAACGCAACCGCTTTACCCTGACCGTTGGAGATCAGAACGCCGTTGTTACGCTGGCCAACTTCGCCCGGACGAACGTCGTCGTAGTGGCTGAAGGTGGAGTACAGCAGACCCGTACCGGAAGTCATGGTCATGAACTCTGAACGGAAGCCGATCAGACCACGGCTTGGGATCACGTAGTCGAGACGTACGCGGCCTTTGCCATCTGGATTCATGTTTTTCAGGTCGCCTTTACGCTCACCCAGAGCCTGCATCACAGAACCCTGGTGCTGCTCTTCGACGTCCAGCGTTACGTTTTCGAACGGCTCTTGTTTACGGCCATCGATTTCGCGGAAGATTACTTTCGGACGGGAAACCGCCATCTCGAAACCTTCACGACGCATGTTTTCGATCAGAACAGACAGGTGCAGCTCACCACGACCGGAAACACGGAATGCGTCCGCATCAGGGGTCTCTTCAACGCGCAGTGCCACGTTGTGCACCAGCTCTTTGTTCAGGCGGTCAAGGATCTGACGAGAGGTAACAAACTTACCTTCTTTACCACAGAACGGAGAGGTGTTGACGTTGAAGAACATGGTTACGGTCGGTTCATCAACTGACAGGGCTGGCAGCGCTTCAACCGCTTGCGTGTCGCAAATGGTATCGGAGATGTTCAGCTCGCCCAGACCGGTGATCGCGATGATGTCGCCTGCTTCAGCAATGTCGCTCTCGATACGCTCAAGGCCCAGGTGGGTCAGTACTTTACCGACTTTACCGTTACGGGTTTTGCCTTCGCTATCGATGATAGTGACCTGCTGGTTAGGCTTCACTTTACCGCGCTTGATACGGCCGATGCCGATAACGCCAACATAGTTGTTGTAGTCGAGCTGAGAGATCTGCATCTGCAGAGTGCCTTCAACATCAACGTTTGGCGCAGGAACACGGTCAACAATCGTCTGATACAGCGGAGTCATGTCTTCAGCCATGTCTTCGTGATCCAGACCTGCGATACCGTTCAGCGCAGAAGCGTAAACGATAGGGAAGTCCAGCTGCTCGTCGGTTGCGTCGAGGTTAACGAACAGGTCGAAGACCTGATCAACAACCCAGTCAGGACGCGCGCCAGGGCGGTCAACTTTGTTGATAACCACGATTGGTTTCAGGCCATGGGCGAATGCTTTTTTGGTTACGAAGCGCGTCTGCGGCATTGGGCCGTCAAATGCGTCAACCACCAGCAGCACGGAATCCACCATGGACATCACGCGCTCAACTTCACCACCGAAGTCGGCGTGCCCCGGGGTATCAACGATGTTGATACGGTAGTCATTCCATTTGATCGCGGTGTTTTTAGCGAGGATGGTAATCCCACGCTCTTTCTCCAAATCGTTGGAGTCCATCACGCGTTCTTGAGTTTCGGCACGCGCATCGAACGTACCGGATTGCTGCAGCAGCTTATCAACCAGGGTAGTTTTACCATGGTCAACGTGCGCGATGATGGCGATATTACGCAGATTTTCGATCACAACTTTGCCTCAGGCATTTAGAAATAGCGCGTTATTGTACACGGATTAATCGCACTACAAAACAGGATCACAAACATCCCCCGCAAACAAGTATCGCAGAGATGCTTTGTGATCGCTTTCACGGAGCGGTAAAAGGGCACTTTAACGTAAATTGCACCAATATGGTGCTCAATGTTCACATTGAAGCACTATACTGGTGCAACAAAACCATCGTGGTGCAGCCCTTTTGCACTATGGTGCGCATGATAACGCCTTTTTGGGGTGTTTTAAAAGTTGGCACAGATTTCGCTTAATAAAAAATACGGCAACCAAAGGCAACATCGCCTGCCTTACACAGAATTTGAAGACCTCGTTACCACGACGACAATGACCAATCTGGAGAGTTAAGTATGTCCGCTGAACACGTTTTGACGATGCTGAACGAACATGAAGTGAAGTTTGTTGATCTGCGCTTCACCGATACCAAAGGCAAAGAACAGCACGTCACTATTCCTGCTCATCAGGTGAATGCCGAATTCTTTGAAGAAGGCAAAATGTTTGACGGCTCCTCGATTGGTGGCTGGAAAGGTATCAACGAATCTGACATGGTTCTGATGCCTGACGCATCCACTGCGCTCATTGACCCGTTCTTCGAAGAATCTACCCTGATCATCCGTTGCGATATCCTCGAGCCGGGCACCCTGCAGGGTTATGACCGCGACCCACGCTCTATCGCTAAACGCGCTGAAGAGTACCTGCGCTCCACCGGCATCGCAGACACCGTTCTGTTCGGGCCAGAGCCAGAGTTCTTCCTGTTCGACGACATCCGTTTTGGTGCGACCACTTCCGGTTCCCACGTTGCTATCGATGATATCGAAGGCGCATGGAACTCCTCCACCAAATACGAAGGTGGCAACAAAGGTCACCGTCCTGCTGTTAAAGGCGGTTACTTCCCGGTTCCACCGGTCGACTCTTCACAGGACATCCGTTCTACCATGTGTCTGATCATGGAAGAGATGGGCCTGGTTGTTGAAGCACACCACCATGAAGTTGCAACTGCTGGCCAGAACGAAATCGCCACCCGTTTCAACACCATGACCAAGAAAGCGGACGAAATTCAGATCTACAAATACGTTGTGCACAACGTTGCGCACCGTTTCGGTAAAACCGCGACCTTCATGCCAAAACCAATGTTTGGTGACAACGGTTCCGGTATGCACTGCCACATGTCCCTGTCCAAGAACGGGACTAACCTGTTCGCTGGCGACAAATATGCTGGTCTGTCCGAGCAGGCACTGCACTACATTGGCGGCGTAATCAAACACGCTAAAGCGATCAACGCCCTGGCGAACCCGACCACTAACTCCTACAAGCGTCTGGTCCCAGGCTACGAAGCACCGGTAATGCTGGCGTACTCTGCCCGTAACCGTTCTGCTTCTATCCGTATTCCGGTGGTTTCCTCTCCGAAAGCACGTCGTATCGAAGTTCGCTTCCCGGATCCAGCGGCTAACCCATACCTGTGCTTCGCAGCGCTGCTGATGGCGGGTCTTGACGGTATCAAGAACAAGATCCACCCGGGCGAAGCGATGGACAAAAACCTGTACGACCTGCCGCCAGAAGAAGCGAAAGAGATCCCACAGGTTGCAGGCTCTCTGGAAGAAGCCCTGAACGCGCTGGACGCAGACCGTGAGTTCCTGACGGCTGGCGGCGTGTTCACCGACGAAGCGATCGATGCTTACATCGCGCTGCGTATGGAAGAGAACGACCGTGTTCGCATGACGCCACACCCGGTTGAGTTCGAACTGTACTACAGCGTTTAATCTTCAATCCCTGTCGCGCGGCCTTTCCGCGCGAGATTGATAGCCGTTTTTTTTGTTGCCGTGGAAACTTTTCAGCCCATCTTCGGATGGGCTTTTTTCACCACCAACAAACTGATCTCACGCGCTTTTTACCGCAGAAACGCTATACTGCACTAAATTGGTGCAACCAACTCCAGGAGACTGCTGAATGGCAACTGGCACGCTGCCCGATGCTGGGCAGATCCTCAATTCACTGATCAACAGCATTTTATTGGTCGACGACGATCTGGCGGTGCATTACGCCAACCCTGCGGCCCAGCAGTTGCTTGCCCAGAGTTCACGCAAACTGTTTGGCGCGCCGTTACCCGAGCTGTTGAGTTATTTTTCCCTGAACATCGGCCTGATGCAGGAGAGCCTGCAGGCGGGACAAGGCTTTACCGATAACGAAGTCACGCTGGTGATCGACGGGCGCTCGCATATTCTCTCCCTGACCGCGCAACGGCTGCCGGAAGGCCTGATCCTGCTGGAGATGGCGCCAATGGATAATCAGCGTCGCCTGAGCCAGGAGCAGCTCCAGCATGCTCAGCAGATTGCAGCCCGCGACCTGGTGCGCGGCCTCGCCCATGAGATTAAAAATCCGCTTGGTGGCCTGCGCGGTGCGGCACAGCTGTTAACCAAAGCCCTGCCCGACCCGGCGCTGGCGGAGTACACCAACGTCATCATTGAACAGGCCGATCGCCTGCGTAATCTGGTGGATCGCCTGTTAGGTCCGCAGCAACCCGGGATGCACGTCACCGAGAGCATCCACAAAGTGGCCGAGCGCGTCGTCAAACTGGTGTCGATGGAGCTGCCGGATAACGTCAGGCTGATTCGGGATTACGATCCCAGCCTGCCGGAACTGCCGCACGATCCCGACCAGATTGAACAGGTATTACTGAATATCGTGCGCAATGCCCTGCAGGCATTAGGGGCGGATGGCGGAGAAATTATCCTGCGTACCCGCACCGCCTTTCAGCTCACCCTGCACGGTACGCGCTACCGTCTGGCGGCCCGCATCGACGTGGAAGATAACGGCCCGGGGATCCCTTCTCATTTACAGGACACGCTGTTTTACCCGATGGTCAGCGGCCGTGAAGGCGGGACCGGGCTTGGCTTATCCATTGCCCGTAATTTGATAGATCAGCATTCCGGCAAAATTGAATTTACCAGTTGGCCGGGTCATACCGAGTTTTCGGTTTACCTGCCAATCAGGAAATAGAGGGTTAGGTTATGCAACGAGGGATAGTCTGGGTAGTTGATGACGATAGCTCCATCCGCTGGGTGCTTGAACGGGCGCTTACCGGAGCAGGATTAAGCTGCACCGCTTTTGAGAGCGGGGCCGACGTGCTTGATGCACTCACCACCAAAACCCCGGACGTGCTGCTGTCCGATATCCGTATGCCGGGGATGGACGGCCTGGCGCTGTTAAAACAGATTAAGCAGCGCCACCCGATGCTGCCGGTCATCATAATGACTGCACACTCCGATCTGGATGCAGCAGTCAGCGCCTACCAGCAGGGTGCGTTCGATTACCTGCCAAAACCGTTCGATATTGACGAGGCAGTGGCGCTGGTTGAACGCGCCATCAGCCACTATCAGGAACAGCAGCAGCCGCGTAACGCCCCGGTATTCGGCCCTACCACCGATATCATTGGCGAAGCGCCGGCGATGCAGGATGTGTTTCGCATCATCGGCCGCCTGTCGCGCTCCTCCATCAGCGTGCTGATTAACGGCGAGTCAGGCACCGGGAAAGAGCTGGTCGCGCATGCCCTGCATCGCCACAGCCCGCGCGCCAAAGCCCCGTTTATCGCCCTGAATATGGCGGCGATCCCCAAGGATTTGATTGAATCCGAGCTGTTTGGTCACGAAAAAGGGGCGTTCACCGGTGCGAATACCATTCGTCAGGGTCGTTTCGAACAGGCTGATGGCGGCACACTTTTCCTGGATGAGATTGGCGACATGCCGCTGGACGTTCAGACCCGACTGCTGCGCGTGCTGGCCGACGGACAATTTTATCGCGTAGGCGGTTATGCCCCGGTGAAGGTGGATGTGCGCATTATTGCCGCAACGCATCAGAACCTGGAGCAGCGCGTGCAGGAAGGGAAATTCCGTGAGGACTTATTCCACCGACTGAACGTTATTCGCGTACATCTGCCTCCTCTGCGGGAGCGCCGGGAAGATATCCCGCGCCTGGCGCGTCATTTCCTGCAGGATGCCGCCCGCGAGCTGGGGGTAGAAGCCAAACTGCTGCACCCGGAAACCGAAGCCGCGCTGACGCGCCTGGCCTGGCCCGGTAACGTGCGCCAGCTGGAAAATACCTGTCGCTGGTTAACGGTGATGGCCGCAGGCCAGGAGGTTCTGATTCAGGATCTTCCCCCTGAGCTTTTCGAAACCCATGTACCAGAAAGCAGCACCGGTCAGACCCTGCCTGACAGCTGGGCGACTCTGCTGGCGCAGTGGGCCGATCGCGCCCTGCGTTCCGGTCATCAAAACCTGCTCTCCGAGGCACAGCCCGAGATGGAACGCACGCTGCTCACTACCGCGCTGCGCCATACCCAGGGCCATAAACAGGAGGCTGCACGCCTGCTCGGCTGGGGTCGCAATACCCTGACGCGTAAGTTAAAAGAGCTGGGCATGGAGTGAAATTTTACCCGCTGTGTAAAGAGGATGAATTAAACGCAAACTGGCGTTATTTTGCGCTTTACTGTTCCGATGAGTTAAGTATTATCTTGCCCGGGAAAACGGGGGGATCATCATGCTGGAATCTATCGTTACAATCTTGTCTGGCGGCGTCGAAGCCAGCGCAGCAGCGGGACATACGCCACAGGCGGCCATTGCAGCTGTGCTGTGTGCGGCGCTGGTTGGGTTGTTTAGTTAGAGGGTTTGCCGGGTGGCGGCTACGCCTTACCCGGCCTACTTACTTCGGTACGCCTTAAATCACCCGCGAGAACTGCTGCAGACGCGCTTTTTGACGCAAATAGGCGTCGAAGCACATGCAGATATTACGAATCAACAGACGCCCCTTCGGCGTGACCTCAATCGCACGCTCCGTGACATCCACCAGCCCATCTTTTGCCAGCGGCGCCAGCAGCTTCAGGTCTTCCGCAAAGTAATCGCTAAACTGCAGATCCCACTGCGCTTCAACCTCGCTGAAGTCGAGGCGGAAGTTGCAGATCAGCGCTTTTATCACGTCCCGGCGGATACAGTCGTCGCGGGTTAACGCGATGCCGCGCCACAGAGCGTTGCCGGTTTCATCCACCTGCTGATAATAGTGCTTCAACTCTTTCTGGTTCTGGGCATAGCAGTCGCCAATCATGCTGATGGCCGAAACGCCCATCCCCAGCAGATCCGTATCACCCTGGGTGGTGTAACCCTGGAAATTGCGGTGCAGTACCCCTTCACGCTGAGCAATAGCCAGCTCGTCATCCGGACGGGCGAAGTGATCCATGCCGATAAACTGGTAGCCGGTCTCGGTCAGAGAGGTGATGGTTTCCTGCAGAATATCCAGTTTTTGCTGGGCGGAAGGCAGGTCGGCATCCTTGATTTTGCGTTGGGCAGCAAACAGCGTCGGCAGATGCGCATAGTTGAAGACGCTCAGGCGATCCGGGTTAAGCTCTGCCACGCGCTTCAGCGTAAAGGCAAAGCTTTCTGGCGTCTGCTTTGGCAGGCCATAAATCAGATCGATATTGGTCGAGGTGAAGCCAATATCCCGCGCGTGATTTAACAGAGCAAAAATGAACTCTTCATCCTGCTCGCGGTTGACCAGGCGCTGAACCTCTTTGTTGAAGTCCTGCACGCCCATACTCAGGCGGTTGAACCCTTCCGTGCGTAAGTGATCCAGTACATCCAGCTCAATTTCACGCGGATCAACCTCGATCGAGATTTCGGCATCATGGTTGAAATTAAAGTTGCCACGCAGCAGCGCCATTAAACGGCTGATTTGCGCTTTATTCAGGTAGGTCGGCGTACCACCGCCCCAGTGGAGCTGGGTGACATGCCGACCGGCAAACTGCGGCGCGCGATGCAGGATCTCCTGCTCAAGCGCATCCAGATACTGATCCGCTTTGTGCTGCTGGCGGGTCACAATTTTATTGCAGCCGCAGAAGTAGCAGAGCTTGTGGCAGAACGGGATATGAACATACAGAGAGAGCGGGCGGTCAGGGTAACGCGCAACTGCCTGCTGAAAATGGCTATCACCGAAGGCGTCGGAAAACTCCAGCGCGGTTGGATAAGAGGTATAACGCGGCCCGGAATAGTTATATTTTTGGATCAGAGCCAGATCCCAGTCGATGGTTGGTACAGACATGTTCACTCCTTCCGTTGGTGTCGCGTTCGTATACGGCGGCCCGTTCTGGCCCCTGTGCGGGCCATGAATCGGGTGCGCAGCCACTTCTGTCGCCGCGACAACCGCCGTAGTTTAACGAATAACCACACCAGATAACATATAACCGGAAGGGTTATAAGCAGGACGATAAAGCCTGCCGGGTGCAAATGTTAGTTTCCACCTTTCAGCAGGCGCATCATGTCTTCCTGCTTCTCTTCTTCTTCCTCTTCCTCTTCATCGTCGTAAGAGAGGCCAAGCTTCTGCATCAGCTCATCAATGCGGTCCAGTTTGGCATCCACCCATGACTGCTCTTCAGCATTCAGGGTTTCACCCTCTTCAAGACGTTCCAGCAGCGCGTCCAGGCGCTCATCATTCTCCAGCAAATCCAGCTCAGCCTGCGGTGAAAGCATAGGTTTCTCGCTCTTGGGTTTGTGCTGCCTGGTGACCGGGGCATCGGTCACGCCTAATGGAACAGGTGTTTTACTGCCGATACGCGGGTCTTTCTGCTGCTTGTTTTTCGCAGACGCGCCGGATGAGTCACCGCCACTCGCGCGGCTGCCGGCAGCATGACCACGATGCTTTTTATCGCGTTTGCGATCGCGCGCTTCCTGATTCAGTTCTTCGCGCGTTTTGCGGCGTGCTTTTGCTGGACGTTTAGCGCCTGCAGCGGAGGTCGGTTTTTTCATGTTGTTTTGTCTTTAACTCGTTTTCTTCAGTATAGAATTGCGGCGAAATCTAGCAGAAAGCAAGCAAAGAAAAAAGGCGACAGAGCAATCTGTCGCCTTTTTTCCTGACTCACAACCCGTTATGGGTCTGACAATCCCTGTTTGCTGACAACTAACCCTGTTTTTCCGTTAGCAGGTACCGTCCGTGATAGGTCCTTTTCCCTTTTCAACGCCTCCGAGGCGTGCGTCTTCCTGACAATCCTGTGTCTTCGCCTCCTGGCGCTCCTGACCCTTATCCTTAAGTCCGGTTCCTCTCGGCATCCTCGCCGTTGAACGTTACTTTACGCTGTCAGGCAAAACCTACAACCCACTCACGCGACTTACGCGCGACTTTCAGATTAAGACTAAGCGTTAATAGGCTGATTTTAATAGTTTTGATTTTTTAACACCCTGCGATTTTTCTTAAATCTCCCATAGTAAAAAGGGCAGATCTCTTACAAAGCTCATGGTTTTTACTTACAGCCGCATTGCCGATGGGAAAAGCCTTTTCTCTCTGTTCAGGTATAATCCCCCCAACGTTACGAATTTCTGGAGACAACCACGTGACCAACCTGAATTATCACCAGACGCATTTTGTCCTTAGTGCGCCTGATATTCGCCATTTACCCGCTGATACGGGTCTTGAAGTGGCATTTGCTGGCCGGTCCAACGCGGGGAAATCCAGCGCTCTGAATACCCTGACCAATCAGAAAAGCCTGGCCCGTATCTCTAAAACGCCTGGCCGTACCCAGCTGATTAACCTGTTCGAAGTTGCGCCAGGCAAGCGCCTGGTTGACCTGCCAGGCTATGGCTACGCCGAAGTTCCGGAAGAGATGAAAATCAAGTGGCAGCGCGCCCTGGGTGAATATCTGGAAAAACGCCTGTGCCTGAAAGGTCTGGTCGTGCTGATGGATATTCGCCATCCGCTTAAAGATCTTGATCAGCAGATGATCCACTGGGCCGTCGAAAGCGGGATCCAGGTGCTGGTACTGCTGACCAAAGCCGACAAGCTGGCCAGCGGCGCGCGTAAAGCGCAGGTGAATATGGTGCGTGAAGCGGTTCTGGCATTCAACGGCGACATCCAGGTTGAAGCCTTCTCTTCGCTGAAGAAACTCGGCGTGGATAAACTGCGTGAGAAGCTGGATCACTGGTACAGCGAGCTGGAACCCGCAACAGAAGCGGAAGAGTGATAATAAGCGCGGCGATGTCCGCGCTTTTTTTTGCGCTGAATTTTACTTTGCCGCAATAAAAAACGCCCCAGTCATTACTGACTGGGGCGGCTAAAATATTCAGCCAAATCCGATTACGTGAAGTAAAAGGTCTGAAAGATAGAACATCTTACCTCTGTACCCTACGTGAATAACTCTACTCTGTTTTAGACTATAGACAAAGCACTTTTTGTAGTTTTTTTTCATTCTTTACATAGGGAATTCTAATGATCATCACAAAACGTTCATGGATATGTTGCTTACTTACAAAAACAGGTCATATCCCATAAAGAGTTAGTGAGCCTGATCCCAGTTTTCTCCGCTATCCACTTCCACCAGCAACGGTACATCCAGCTTCACGGTATTCTCCATCAGTTCATGGATCTTTTTCGAGACGGCTTCCAGATCGTCTTTGTGCACTTCGAACACCAGTTCATCGTGTACCTGCATGATCATACGAACCCGCGGCTGCTCCTTCTCCAGCCAGGCATCAACGGCGATCATTGCACGCTTAATGATATCTGCCGCCGTCCCCTGCATCGGGGCGTTGATTGCTGCACGCTCGGCACCGGCACGGCGGGCGGCATTGCTGGATTTGATATCCGGCAGATAGAGGCGGCGTCCTTCCAGCGTTTCGACATAGCCTTTTTCTTTCGCCTGGGCGCGGGTGGTCTCCATGTACTGCAGCACGCCCGGATAGCGTTCGAAATAGAGATCCATATACTTCTGCGACTCTTTACGCGGAATGTTGAGCTGACGGGAGAGACCAAATGCGCTCATACCGTAGATCAGACCAAAGTTGATCGCTTTTGCGCTCCGGCGCTGTTCCCCGGTGACACTCTCAAGTGACATGCCAAACACTTCGGCCGCCGTGGCCCGGTGGATATCCTGTCCTTCCGCAAAGGCGGTTAACAGTCCCTTATCCCGGGACAGGTGCGCCATAATACGCAGTTCAATCTGTGAGTAGTCAGCAGAGACAATGACGTAGTCCTGCGGCGCAATAAACGCCTGACGGATACGACGCCCCTCTTCATTACGCACCGGAATATTTTGCAGGTTAGGATCGGTTGAGGACAGTCGCCCGGTAGCCGCCACTGCCTGATGATAGGAGGTATGCACGCGACCCGTTTTCGGGTTGATCATCAACGGCAGCTTATCGGTGTAGGTCGATTTCAGCTTGGCCAGCCCGCGGTATTGCAGGATCACTTTTGGCAGCGGATAGTCCAGTGCCAATTCCTCCAGCACCTCTTCGGAAGTGGACGGCGCCCCGCCCGGCGTCTTCTTCAGCGGCTTAATGCCCTGCTTTTCAAACAGGATGGTCTGCAGCTGCTTGGTGGATGAGAGATTAAACGGCTCGCCGGCGATCTCATGCGCTTTTTGCTCGAGTTCGTTCAGGCGCAACGCGATCTCTTCCGAGTGCTTATGCAGCACAGCCGGGTCGATCCTGACGCCGTTGCGCTCAATCCGGGACAGAACCGGCACCAGCGGCATCTCGATATTCTGGAACACGTTCAGTGGCCCGGCGTGTTTTTGCAGCTTTGGCCACATCTTTAAATGCAGTTGCAGCGTAACGTCGGCATCTTCTGCCGCATAGTGTCCCGCCTCTTCCAGAGCAATCTGGTTAAACGTCAGCTGATTCTTGCCCTTACCCGCAATCTCTTCAAAGGTGACGGTTTTGTGCTTCAGCCAGCGATCGGAGAGCGAATCCATATCGTGACGACCGGCCACGCTGTCGAGGATATAGGACTCCAGCATGGTATCGAACGCAATGCCCCGCAGCTCAATGCCGTAGTTCTGCAGGATGCCGCGATCGAACTTCAGGTTTTGCCCCACCTTGAGTGCTTTGTCGTCTTCAAGGATCGGCTTGAGGAGCTCGAGAACGCGCTCGCGGGCGATCTGTTCAGGCGCATCCAGATAGTCGTGGGCGACCGGCACATAGGCGGCAACGCCAGGCTCAGTGGCGAAGGAGAGACCCACCATATTGGCGGAGACATTATCGAGACTGTCGGTTTCGGTATCAAAAGCGAACACCGGCGCCTGCTTTAATTTTTCAATCCAGACCTGCAGCTGTGCTTCATCGAGGATGGTTTCGTAATGTTCAGAAGAGAGAACGCTGGCTTCTTCTTCCGGCTCCTCTTCTGCATCGATCACCAGCGTCTCTTTCGGCTTAGCCGCCGGTTTAGCCCCTTTCGCCTGCAGCCATTTCCCCGCTTCAAGATCGGTTATCCAGCGTTTGAATTCATACTGCTTAAACAGGCCCAACAGCTCTTCGGCGGCAGGCTGCTGCACTTCCAGCTGCTCGCAGGTCAGATCCAGTTCAACGTCGGTTTTAATGGTCGCCAGCTGATAGGAGAGGTACGCCACCTCTTTGTTTTGCTCAAGCTTAGCGGCCATGGTTTTGGCACCGCGGAAGGTTAACCCGGCAATTTTATCCTGCTCGCTATACAGCGTATCCAGCCCACCCAACCCCTGCAGCAGAGCCTGGGCCGTCTTCTCGCCTACGCCCGGCACGCCCGGGATGTTATCGGAGGAGTCACCCATCAGGGCGAGGAAGTCGATGATAAGCTCCGGCGGCACGCCATACTTTGTCACCACCTCTTCCGGGCCGAGGATAGTATTGGTCATGGTGTTAATCAGGGTGATCCCCGGCGTAACCAGCTGCGCCATATCTTTATCACCGGTACTGATCAACACTGGGCGACCCAGCTTTTCGGCTTCCCGCGCCAGCGTACCGATCACATCGTCCGCTTCCACGCCAGAGACGGCCATTAAAGGCAGCCCCATCGCTTTCACCATCTTATGCAGGGGTTCAATCTGCGCGCGCAGATCGTCCGGCATCGGTGGGCGATGGGATTTGTAATGTTCAAACAGCTCATCCCGGAAAGTTTTGCCTTTCGCATCGAAGACTACGGCGGCATGGCTCGGCTGATACTGCAGGATCAAGCTACGCAGCATGTTCAGCACGCCATACATTGCGCCCGTAGGCTCTCCCGCGCTGTTGGTCAGCGGAGGAAACGCATGATACGCCCGATAGAGGTAAGACGAACCGTCGACGAGAATAAGCGGATTTTCGGGGATCTGAACCATAATGTCCGTGCCTTTGAGTAATTTATGGATAAAGGATGCCACAGAAGGATGAAAACATCAGTTTTTCGCGGCCAATACAGCCAAAGATTTTGCGATCCTGAGGATCGCTCGCAAATAAAATCTGTGGATAAGTTTGTGAGTAGTTTCTGCGGCCTGGACTAAATGTGCTATCTGACGATCGTTGAAATAATATTAAATTTTAATAATCAATAATTTATAATTTGATCGCGATCTCATATTGCTGATTGATGACAATTTACTCCATGTGGATATAAGCCAAGCTGGATCTGCGCCACAGGATTTTTCTCCACCGGGTATGCAATTCAGAATTCCCGCCAGGTAAAAGCGCCATCCTTAGAACGTTTTCTGGTAAAATCAGCGCCCGGTGTCTGTTTATCAGGCGCTAATTATAGCTAACTACCTGAAAACATTCATCATGTCTAGACTGCTGGCTGCGATCATACTCCTGTTAAGTATCGCATTAACTATTCTGGTCACCATCGCCTGTTCTGTGCCGATCATCATCGCCGGAATAATTAAACTGCTATTGCCGATCCCCGTCGTCTGGCGTGCTGTCTCTGCCTTCTGCAACTTTATGATGTACTGCTGGTGCGAAGGCCTGGCGGTACTACTGCGTCTTAACCCGCATCTGAAATGGGATGTTCAGGGTCTGGAAGGGCTTAACAAGAAAAACTGGTATTTGCTGATCTGCAACCACCATAGCTGGGCCGATATCGTGGTGTTGTGCGTGCTGTTCCGCAAACATATCCCGATGAATAAATATTTTCTTAAGCAGCAGCTTGCCTGGGTGCCCTTTATTGGCCTGGCCTGCTGGGCGCTGGATATGCCTTTCATGAAACGCTATTCGCGTAGCTATCTGATTCGTCATCCTGAGCGCCGTGGTAAAGATGTTGAAACGACCCGCCGCTCGTGCGAGAAGTTTCGCGCGCACCCTACCACGATTGTCAACTTTGTCGAAGGCTCTCGCTTTACCGAAGTGAAGCAGCAGCAAACCCGCTCTCCCTATGCCAACCTGCTGCCGCCCAAAGCGGCCGGGATCGCCATGGCGCTTAACGTGCTGGGTCAACAGTTCGATAAATTACTGGACGTGACGCTCTGCTATCCCGAAAACGATAAGACGCCGTTTTACGATATGCTCAGCGGCAAGTTAACCCGGATCGTGGTGCGTATTAATCTGGTGCCTGTGGCGGAGGAATTACACGGGGACTATGTCAGTGATAAGAACTTTAAACGACGTTTCCAGCTCTGGCTGAATACGCTCTGGAGTGAGAAAGACGCGCTGATAAACACGATTAAAGCGGAATACAAAAACGCCGGTCATTGACCGGCGTTTTCTTTATTACTTCTTCTCAACCAGATACTTCACTGTATCGGCATATTGCTGGACAAAGATGTCCATGCTGCTGGTATCCATACCCTGCATATTCAGCTGATATTTGCCGTTAACATACATGGCTGGCACGCCGCGCAGCTCCAGATCGGCAGCAGCTTTTTCCTGCTGAGCCACCAGGGATTTCACGACAAAGCTATTCCAGGCTGCATCGTATTCTTCGCCTTTAACGCCGGCATCAACAAATACTTTACGGATATCGGCAGTGGTCTGAACGGTCTGGGTTTTCTGAACCGCTTCAAACATCGGCGCAGTAATTTTGTCTTCCACACCAAGCGCCATCGCAACGGCCCATGCCTGAGTCAGGTCTTTGCCCAACGGGCCAAGGAACTCAACGTGATACTTGGTCATCTTGGTGCCTTCCGGCAGCTTTTTCTTCACGCTATCGGAAACGTGCAGAACCTGCTCGAACTCATAGCAGTGCGGGCAGTAAAATGAGAAGAACTCAAGGACCTGAGGTTCTCCGGCAACCGGTTTGTCGAGGGTAATATACTGCTTGCCATCGGTGAACTGTGCAGCCGATGCGCTAAAAGCCAGAATCATACCTGCCAGCGCCAGCCATATTTTTTTCATGATCAACTCTCTCCTGGGTGTGTTCGATTAATACATTGGCGTTAATTGCAAAGGGGGTTCCTGCAGAACCTTTACCTGTTCAATAAATGTGGATATCTGGTTACGCCAGTAATCTTCCCCGGTAAGCCACGGGAAGTTTCTGGGAAAAGCGGGGTCGTCCCAACGCCTGATTAACCATGCAAGATAATAAACAAAACGCATGGCGCGTAAAGGTTCGATTAATGCAATTTCGTCTGAATCAAAAGAACTGAACTCTTCATAGGCCTCGATAATCGTCTCCAGCTGCATCCGCTGTTCGGCTTTATCGCCATTCAGCAGCATCCAGAGATCCTGAATGGCTGGTCCCATTCGCGCATCATCGAGATCGACAAATAATGGCCCATCACGCCAGAGAATATTTCCGGCATGGCAATCACCATGCAAACGCAGCGTTTGTACGTTGTTATCCCAGCGCGGTATGACGGCGTTAATTAAGCCATCCGTTGCGGCAAGGAATTGTGCCTTCAGCCCGGAAGGGATGAGCGTGGACGTTTCAAATACCTGTCGCGGTTCGAGCAAATATTCCTGAATGCCGATGCCAGGGCGCGCGGTAAATGCGCTTTTCTGCCCTGTTTGATGAATGCGCCCTAAATAGCGGGCAACCCACTCCATCTGATCGATATTATCGGCTTCAAATTGCCGGCCACCGAGGCTGGGGAAGACAGCAAAATAAAAACCCAGGTGTGTCAGCAGCGTCTGATTATTGAATTTAAGAGGAGCGGCGACGGGAACATCATCGGCCACCAGGTCGAGAGCGAACTGATGCTCTTCCTGAATTTGTTCAGCTGACCAGCGCTGCGGGCGGTAAAATTTCACCACAAAGCGCCGGCGATCCTCGTCCTGAAACTGGTAGACGCGGTTCTCATAGCTGTTTAATGGAGTCAGGCCTGAGTCCACCCGGATGCCCTGTTCAAACAGCGCATCCATAATGGTATCCGGGTGTAAGGTCTGGAAAGTAAAAGCCTGGTCGTTCATCCGATCATCCGGAAATTATACGAATGATTGAGGATATCATTTAACGGCGTTTACGGTGGTGCCTCTTACAAGCTTTTACTCTTTAATTACGCCACGCGCGCGCAGCAGTGCGGTTTTGAAATCTTCTTCGTAATCTTTCTGGATCCCCGGGATAACCGCATCTTTTCCGGAATCACGCATTTTCAGGTGATAGATCAGGATGTCATCAGAAAGGTCGGCCAGTTCACCGTCATAACCTGACTCCTGCGCCAGTTTCTGTAAAAATTGCACCAGGTTAAGTTCTGGCTCTTTCTGCCAGGCTGGCTGGAGGAGTTCAATAACTTCGTTCAGACGTTTACATTTCATGGTAATGCTCCTTTCATTTAGAGTGACACGTTAGCAGGGTCAATCCCACAAGAAAAGAGACGATATTGTTGAGCCAGATAAGCAGCATCACCGGGGTGATATTAGCCGGAGGCAAGGCGTCCCGTATGGGAGGAAAAGATAAGGGCTTGCAGGAGCTGAACGGCCTGCCGTTATGGCAGCATGTTGCGCGAACGCTGCATAAGCAGGTCAGTACACTCGTAGTGAGTGCCAACCGCAATATCGCCACTTATCAGGAAAGCGGGTATCCCGTTTACGCGGATCTGCTGGCTGATTACCCCGGACCACTGGCGGGCATACTTTCGGTTATGCAGCAGAGCGATGCGGAATGGTTCCTGTTTTGCCCTTGTGATACACCCTTTATCCCGGATTGCCTGGCTGAGCGGCTGGTTAAATACAGGGAAACGGCACCTGTAGTCTGGGCGCATGACGGCGATCGCGATCATCCAACCATTGCATTAATGCATCGCCAGCTGATGCCGGTATTAGAGAGCTATTTAGCCGCTGGCGAGCGCCGTGTGATGGTCTTTATGCGCCAGGTAGGTGGGCATTCCGTTGAATTTAGCGATATGAAACAGGCATTTATTAATATGAATACACTCGAAGAGATACAAACTATTCAGAGGCACAAATGATACCCGTTTTAGCGATTGCCGCCTGGAGCGGTACGGGGAAAACCACCCTGTTAAAGGCCATCATTCCGGCACTCTGTGCCAGAGGTATTCGTCCGGGGCTTATCAAACATACCCACCACAACATGGATGTCGATACTCCCGGGAAGGACAGCTACGAACTGCGTAAGGCCGGTGCGGCACAAACCCTCGTTGCCAGCAGTCAGCGATGGGCCTTAATGACGGAAACACCCGCCGAAGAGGAGATCGATCTGGCTTATCTCATCAGTCGGATGGATCATTCGAAGCTGGATCTGGTACTGGTGGAAGGTTTTAAGCATGAGGCGGTGGCAAAGATCCTGCTTTTCAGAAGCGATACCGGGCATGATATTAATGAGTTGACGCTTGATGATCACGTTATCGCGGTGGGGAGTGACGCTCCACTGTCGCTTCAGGTACCGGTATTAGATATCAATGATGCGGAGGGGATGGTTGATTTCATCCTGCAGTGGATGAAGGTATTGTAGGCCGGGTAAGGCGCAGCCGCCGCCCGGCGGGTTTCCCGGCGCAACGCAAAAAGCCCATCCGTGAGGATGGGCTTTCGCGTGTTTGATGCCTGGCAGTTCCCTACTCTCGCATGGGGAGACCCCACACTACCATCGGCGCTACGGCGTTTCACTTCTGAGTTCGGCATGGGGTCAGGTGGGACCACCGCGCTACAGCCGCCAGGCAAATTCTGTTGTCACCCCACCCGCAGGCGCAGTGAATAATCTGTATCAGCTGAAAATCTCTCAAATCCGCCGAAACAGCTTCGGCGTTGTAAGGTTAAGCCTCACGGTTCATTAGTATCGGTTAGCTCAACGCATCGCTGCGCTTACACACCCGACCTATCAACGTCGTCGTCTTCAACGTTCCTTCAGGAGCCTTAAAGGCTCAGGGAGAACTCATCTCGGGGCAAGTTTCGTGCTTAGATGCTTTCAGCACTTATCTCTTCCGCATTTAGCTACCGGGCAGTGCCATTGGCATGACAACCCGAACACCAGTGATGCGTCCACTCCGGTCCTCTCGTACTAGGAGCAGCCCCCCTCAATTCTCCAGCGCCCACGGCAGATAGGGACCGAACTGTCTCACGACGTTCTAAACCCAGCTCGCGTACCACTTTAAACGGCGAACAGCCGTACCCTTGGGACCTACTTCAGCCCCAGGATGTGATGAGCCGACATCGAGGTGCCAAACACCGCCGTCGATATGAACTCTTGGGCGGTATCAGCCTGTTATCCCCGGAGTACCTTTTATCCGTTGAGCGATGGCCCTTCCATACAGAACCACCGGATCACTATGACCTGCTTTCGCACCTGCTCGAGCCGTCACTCTCGCAGTCAAGCTAGCTTATGCCATTGCACTAACCTCCTGATGTCCGACCAGGATTAGCTAACCTTCGTGCTCCTCCGTTACTCTTTAGGAGGAGACCGCCCCAGTCAAACTACCCACCAGACACTGTCCGCAACCCGGATTACGGGTCTACGTTAGAACACCAGCCATTAAAGGGTGGTATTTCAAGGATGGCTCCACGCAGACTGGCGTCCACGCTTCAAAGCCTCCCACCTATCCTACACATCAAGGACCAGTGTTCAGTGTCAAGCTATAGTAAAGGTTCACGGGGTCTTTCCGTCTTGCCGCGGGTACACTGCATCTTCACAGCGATTTCAATTTCACTGAGTCTCGGGTGGAGACAGCCTGGCCATCATTACGCCATTCGTGCAGGTCGGAACTTACCCGACAAGGAATTTCGCTACCTTAGGACCGTTATAGTTACGGCCGCCGTTTACCGGGGCTTCGATCAAGAGCTTCGCGTTGCCGCTAACCCCATCAATTAACCTTCCGGCACCGGGCAGGCGTCACACCGTATACGTCCACTTTCGTGTTTGCACAGTGCTGTGTTTTTAATAAACAGTTGCAGCCAGCTGGTATCTTCGACTGATTTCAGCTCCACCCGCAGGGGCTTCACCTACATATCAGCGTGCCTTCTCCCGAAGTTACGGCACCATTTTGCCTAGTTCCTTCACCCGAGTTCTCTCAAGCGCCTTGGTATTCTCTACCTGACCACCTGTGTCGGTTTGGGGTACGATTTGATGTTACCTGATGCTTAGAGGCTTTTCCTGGAAGCAGGGCATTTGTTGCTTCAGCACCGTAGTGCCTCGTCATCACACCTCAGCGTTAGTAAGGCTCCGGATTTACCTGGAACCTCCGCCTACATGCTTAAACCGGGACAACCGTCGCCCGGCCAACATAGCCTTCTCCGTCCCCCCTTCGCAGTAACACCGAGTACAGGAATATTAACCTGTTTCCCATCGACTACGCCTTTCGGCCTCGCCTTAGGGGTCGACTCACCCTGCCCCGATTAACGTTGGACAGGAACCCTTGGTCTTCCGGCGAGCGGGTTTTTCACCCGCTTTATCGTTACTTATGTCAGCATTCGCACTTCTGATACCTCCAGCATGCCTCACAGCACACCTTCGACGGCTTACAGAACGCTCCCCTACCCAACAACACATAGTGTCGCTGCCGCAGCTTCGGTGCATGGTTTAGCCCCGTTACATCTTCCGCGCAGGCCGACTCGACCAGTGAGCTATTACGCTTTCTTTAAATGATGGCTGCTTCTAAGCCAACATCCTGGCTGTCTGTGCCTTCCCACATCGTTTCCCACTTAACCATGACTTTGGGACCTTAGCTGGCGGTCTGGGTTGTTTCCCTCTTCACGACGGACGTTAGCACCCGCCGTGTGTCTCCCGTGATAACATTCTCCGGTATTCGCAGTTTGCATCGGGTTGGTAAGCCGGGATGGCCCCCTAGCCGAAACAGTGCTCTACCCCCGGAGATGAATTCACGAGGCGCTACCTAAATAGCTTTCGGGGAGAACCAGCTATCTCCCGGTTTGATTGGCCTTTCACCCCCAGCCACAGGTCATCCGCTAATTTTTCAACATTAGTCGGTTCGGTCCTCCAGTTAGTGTTACCCAACCTTCAACCTGCCCATGGCTAGATCACCGGGTTTCGGGTCTATACCCTGCAACTTAACGCCCAGTTAAGACTCGGTTTCCCTTCGGCTCCCCTATACGGTTAACCTTGCTACAGAATATAAGTCGCTGACCCATTATACAAAAGGTACGCAGTCACACCACAAGGGTGCTCCCACTGCTTGTACGTACACGGTTTCAGGTTCTTTTTCACTCCCCTCGCCGGGGTTCTTTTCGCCTTTCCCTCACGGTACTGGTTCACTATCGGTCAGTCAGGAGTATTTAGCCTTGGAGGATGGTCCCCCCATATTCAGACAGGATACCACGTGTCCCGCCCTACTCTTCGAACTCACAGTGCATGTATTTTTGTGTACGGGAGTATCACCCTGTACCCTGCGACTTTCCAGACGCTTCCACTAATACATACGCTGATTCAGGTTCTGGGCTGCTCCCCGTTCGCTCGCCGCTACTGGGGGAATCTCGGTTGATTTCTTTTCCTCAGGGTACTTAGATGTTTCAGTTCCCCTGGTTCGCTTCGTTAAGCTATGTATTCACTTAACGATAGTGTGTCGAAACACACTGGGTTTCCCCATTCGGAAATCGTCGGCTGTAACGGTTCATATCACCTTACCGACGCTTATCGCAGATTAGCACGTCCTTCATCGCCTCTGACTGCCTAGGCATCCACCGTGTACGCTTGGTCGCTTAACCTCACAACCCGAAGATGTTTCACTTCTGATTGCGAAAATTTGAGAGACTCTGACACACCGCTCATCTGCTCTTATTACGGAGAACAGACAGGGCATGTCGTTTCAATTTTCAGCTTGATCCAGATTTTTAAAGAGCAAATATCTCAAACGTAACTCAGAGAGTTAGTTTTGAGATATAAAGGCAGGTGACTTTCACTCACAAACCAGCAAGTGGCGTCCCCTAGGGGATTCGAACCCCTGTTACCGCCGTGAAAGGGCGGTGTCCTGGGCCTCTAGACGAAGGGGACACTGAAGTCTGCTTCGGCAAGACGCCTTGCTTTTTACTTTTCATCAGACAATCTGTGTGAGCACTACAAAGGCAGGTTCTTTAAGGTAAGGAGGTGATCCAACCGCAGGTTCCCCTACGGTTACCTTGTTACGACTTCACCCCAGTCATGAATCACAAAGTGGTAAACGCCCTCCCGAAGGTTAAGCTACCTACTTCTTTTGCAACCCACTCCCATGGTGTGACGGGCGGTGTGTACAAGGCCCGGGAACGTATTCACCGTAGCATTCTGATCTACGATTACTAGCGATTCCGACTTCATGGAGTCGAGTTGCAGACTCCAATCCGGACTACGACGCACTTTATGAGGTCCGCTTGCTCTCGCGAGGTCGCTTCTCTTTGTATGCGCCATTGTAGCACGTGTGTAGCCCTACTCGTAAGGGCCATGATGACTTGACGTCATCCCCACCTTCCTCCAGTTTATCACTGGCAGTCTCCTTTGAGTTCCCGGCCTAACCGCTGGCAACAAAGGATAAGGGTTGCGCTCGTTGCGGGACTTAACCCAACATTTCACAACACGAGCTGACGACAGCCATGCAGCACCTGTCTCAGAGTTCCCGAAGGCACCAAAGCATCTCTGCTAAGTTCTCTGGATGTCAAGAGTAGGTAAGGTTCTTCGCGTTGCATCGAATTAAACCACATGCTCCACCGCTTGTGCGGGCCCCCGTCAATTCATTTGAGTTTTAACCTTGCGGCCGTACTCCCCAGGCGGTCGACTTAACGCGTTAGCTCCGGAAGCCACTCCTCAAGGGAACAACCTCCAAGTCGACATCGTTTACGGCGTGGACTACCAGGGTATCTAATCCTGTTTGCTCCCCACGCTTTCGCACCTGAGCGTCAGTCTTTGTCCAGGGGGCCGCCTTCGCCACCGGTATTCCTCCAGATCTCTACGCATTTCACCGCTACACCTGGAATTCTACCCCCCTCTACAAGACTCTAGCCTGCCAGTTTCGAATGCAGTTCCCAGGTTGAGCCCGGGGATTTCACATCCGACTTGACAGACCGCCTGCGTGCGCTTTACGCCCAGTAATTCCGATTAACGCTTGCACCCTCCGTATTACCGCGGCTGCTGGCACGGAGTTAGCCGGTGCTTCTTCTGCGAGTAACGTCAATCGATGAGGTTATTAACCTCACCGCCTTCCTCCTCGCTGAAAGTACTTTACAACCCGAAGGCCTTCTTCATACACGCGGCATGGCTGCATCAGGCTTGCGCCCATTGTGCAATATTCCCCACTGCTGCCTCCCGTAGGAGTCTGGACCGTGTCTCAGTTCCAGTGTGGCTGGTCATCCTCTCAGACCAGCTAGGGATCGTCGCCTAGGTGAGCCATTACCCCACCTACTAGCTAATCCCATCTGGGCACATCTGATGGCAAGAGGCCCGAAGGTCCCCCTCTTTGGTCTTGCGACATTATGCGGTATTAGCTACCGTTTCCAGTAGTTATCCCCCTCCATCAGGCAGTTTCCCAGACATTACTCACCCGTCCGCCGCTCGTCACCCAGGAGCAAGCTCCCTGTGCTACCGCTCGACTTGCATGTGTTAGGCCTGCCGCCAGCGTTCAATCTGAGCCATGATCAAACTCTTCAATTTAAGTTTGATGCTCGTGAATTAAACTTCGTAATGAATTACGTATGTTCACTCAGAGACTTGGTATTCATTTATTGTCCGAAGACATTAAGAATCCATGTCACTTTGAGTGCCCACACAGATTGTCTGATAAATTGTTAAAGAGCAGTGCAACGCGGCTTTCGCTCACCGTTGCGAGGTGGCGTATATTACGCTTTCCTCTTCCAGAGTCAAGCGATAATTTCACGCTTTTCTCTGCTGACCCGGCGGCTTGTTCGCCGTTGTTCCGTGTCAGTGGAGGCGCATTATAGGGAGTTCTTCGGCGGTGACAAGAGTAAATTTAAAAAAACTAATCAACCGTGCTTTTTTTCACCAAAAGCCCCATCTTTTAGCCAGAAATTGCGCTAATTGTCGTTTTACCAACCACAACTATCCTGCAGATGGCATACTTACTAGCATTAAGAATCAAGGAATATGCGTTATGCCTTTGAGCGCGCAACAGCTGGCGGCACAAAAAAACCTCTCCTATGTGCTGGCAGAAAAGCTGGCACAGCGGATCCTGGCGGGTGAATATCTGCCAGGCAGTATCCTGCCGGGCGAACTGGAACTGGGTGAGCAGTTTGGCGTGAGCCGAACCGCCGTGCGTGAAGCTGTAAAAACCTTAACCGCGAAAGGGATGGTACTTCCCCGTCCGCGCATCGGTACGCGCGTTATGCCGCAGGGCAACTGGAACTTTCTCGATCAGGAGTTACTCTCCTGGTGGATGACGGAAGACAACTTCCATCAGGTCATCGACCATTTCCTGGTCATGCGCAGCAGCCTGGAGCCGCAGGCCTGTCTGCTGGCCGCCACGATCGGAACGGCAGAGCAGAAAGCGCGGTTAAATACCCTGATGGATGAGATGGTGCATCTGAAGAAGCACTTTAACCGGGAACGCTGGATAGAAGTAGATATGGCCTGGCACGAGCATATCTATGAGATGAGCGGTAATCCGTTTCTGACCTCTTTTGCCTCGCTCTTTCACTCTGTCTATCACACCTACTTTACGTCTATTACTCAGGACGAGGTGGTGAAGCTGGATTTACACCAGGCTATCGTTGATGCCATTCAGGATAGCGACGGGCTGCGCGCCATGACGGCCAGCCAGGCACTGCTTGCCACACCGACACGGTAGCAACAAACAACAGGAAATCGAATGACAGTAAAAAAAGCACGCAGCATGGCGGGTTTGCCATGGATCGCGGCAATGGCTTTCTTTATGCAGGCGCTGGACGCCACCATCCTTAATACCGCTCTCCCGGCGATTGCCGAAAGCCTTAACCGTTCTCCTCTGGCAATGCAGTCGGCCATCATCAGCTATACCCTTACCGTTGCGATGCTGATCCCGGTAAGCGGCTGGCTGGCCGATCGCTTTGGCACGCGGCGTGTTTTTATGTTGGCGGTCACCTTGTTTACGCTGGGCTCACTGGCCTGCGCACTATCCAGTTCGCTGGGTGAACTGGTTGTGTTCCGGGTAATTCAGGGGGTTGGCGGTGCGATGATGATGCCGGTTGCGCGCCTGGCGCTGTTACGGGCCTATCCGCGCAGCGAACTGTTGCCGGTGCTTAACTTCGTCACCATGCCCGGTCTGGTCGGGCCGATCCTCGGTCCGGTGCTGGGGGGCGTGCTGGTTACCTGGGCCAGCTGGCACTGGATATTCCTCATTAATATTCCTATTGGGATCGCCGGTATTTTCTATGCACGCAAATTTATGCCGAACTTCACCACCCCGCGGCGCAAATTCGATATGGGCGGGTTCTTCCTGTTTGGTCTGAGCCTGGTACTGTTTTCCAGCGGCATGGAGTTGTTCGGTGAGAAAGTGGTGGCGACCTGGCTGGCCGTCTCCATCATCTTCAGCGGTATTGTTCTTTTTCTTCTTTATATACGTCATGCGCGCCGCCATCCTACGCCGCTGATTTCACTCTCGCTGTTTAACACGCGCACCTTCTCGGTAGGCATTGCCGGAAATATCGCTTCACGCCTGGGTACCGGCTGTGTTCCTTTCCTGATGCCGCTGATGTTGCAGGTCGGGTTCGGTTATCCGGCGCTGATTGCGGGCTGCATGATGGCGCCCACGGCGGTGGGGTCGATCCTGGCTAAATCCGGCGTGACCCAGCTGTTACGCCGCCTGGGATACCGCCGGACGCTGGTCGGGGTGACGGTGTTTATCGGCGTGATGATTGCGCAATTTTCACTCCAGTCGGCAGCGCTGCCGGTGTGGATGCTGATCCTGCCGCTGTTTGTACTGGGGATGGCAATGTCCATCCAGTTCACCTCAATGAACACCATTACCCTTGCCGACCTCAGCGACGAGAACGCCAGCGGCGGTAACAGCATGCTGGCAGTCACGCAGCAGCTGTCGATCAGTCTGGGGGTTGCGGTCAGTGCGGCGGTATTGCGTTTTTACGAAGGGTTCGACAGTAACAACACTGTCGAACAGTTCCACTCCACCTTTATCACCATGGGCGTGCTAACGGTGGTTTCTGCCCTGGTCTTTATGCTGTTAAAACCGAAAGATGGTCGTAACCTCATCAAAGAACGGCACAAACCTAAACCGACCCGCGTTCCATCAGAACAGGAGTAAGCTGCAGCCGCTGTTGTTGCAGCCCGGGCTGGGCGATTCGATGGATTAACACGTCAATCGCCAGCTCGCCCAGTTCATCCTTTGGCTGATGAATGGTGGTGAGCGGCGGCGTCATATACTGCGCCAGTTCGATATCGTCATACCCCACCACGGCGATATCATCCGGGACACGGAGTCCCGCCTGATAGAGCGCCTGATAAGCTCCCACCGCCATCGCATCGTTACCGATAAAGACCGCCTGCGGGCGATCTTTCTGCGCCAGTAACGACTGCATCGCCTCAAACCCGCCGCTGAATTCAAAGTCACCGGTAATTTGATAGCCGTCAGGCACAGGCAGACCGGCGCGCGCCATCGCGACCAGAAAGCCCTCCAGCCGCAGGCGGGCAGGGGTTTTATCCAGCGGACCGGTAATACAGGCGATGCGGGTATGGCCCTTATCAATCAGATGCTGTGTCGCCATGTCCCCGCCCAGCAGCGAGTTATCCTGAATCAGGTCGCTGGTACCGTCGAACGGTGCCCAGTCCATCATCACCGTGGGAACGGAAGGGTAACGCTGCATAATCTCGGGTGAGGGTTGATGCGTTTCGGTACACAGGAGTAATAACCCGTCGACGCGCTTTTGCATCAGCGTCTCCAGGTTACGGTTCATGCGCTGCTCGTCGCCTTCGGTATTGCAGAGCACCAGGCTGTAGCCGCGCTCAAAACAGCTGCGCTCCACGCCGCGCACCAGCTCAGAGTAAAAGGGGTTGGTACTGGCGGTGATGAGCATGCCAATGGTGCGGGTCTGGTTGAGCTTCAGACTGCGCGCCAGGGCGGAAGGTGCATAATTGAGGGATTTAACTGCGGCTTCAACCTTCTCCCGGATCGCCTCGCTGACGAAGCGATCGTTATTAATGACATGGGAGACCGTCGAAGTAGAGACGCCCGCCATGCGGGCGACATCTTTCATTGTGGCCAAACGCTACCTCTGCTGACTGAAAAATTCATCGATCTCATTGCGCCATGGTACAGAAGGCTGTGCGCCAGGGCGCGTTACCGCAATGGCCGCCGCCGCATGGGCAAAACGGATCGCGGTGTCCAGCGGCTCACCTTCCAGCAGCGCCGTGACCAGCGCACCATTAAAGGTATCGCCCGCCGCGATGGTATCGACAGCTTTCACCTTAAAGCCGGGAATGCGACGACCTTCTCCCTCAACGCTGGCCCATACGCCACGGCTGCCAAGGGTAATGATGACCGTACCGATGCCTTTCTGGTGCAGGGCTTTCGCCGCGCGCGCCGCATCGTCATCGTTTTCAACGCGAATGCCCGTCAGCTTTTCGGCTTCGGTTTCGTTAGGGGTGATGATATCCACCAGCGCCAGCAGCTCGTCTGATAATACACGGGCAGGCGCGGGATTAAGTACGACAGTGGTATGATTTTCATGGGCAATTTTTGCCGCCGCCAGCACGCTTTCTACCGGCGATTCCAGCTGCATCAGCAGGGCGTCGGCATCGGCGATACGCGCCTGTTGCGCCACCACGCGTTCCGGCGTTAGCGCCGCATTGGCACCCGCATGAATACCGATGACATTCTCACCTTCCGCGTTGACGAAAATCAGCGCCACGCCGGTTGATTCGCCTTCCACCACACTGACCGGTGCAATATCGATGTTGTCGCTTGCCAGCTGTTTACGCACGCGCTCACCGGTATCGTCATCGCCGGTACAGGCGATAAAGGCGATGTTGGCACCGCTGCGTCCGGCTGCGACCGCCTGGTTTGCGCCCTTGCCGCCAAAGGCGACCTGATAGCGATGACCCGTTACGGTCTCGCCCGGCGTCGGGAAAGCCTCAAGGTTAAGAATGTGATCGGCATTAATACTGCCAAGGACGACGAGCTTACCTGCGGTTTTCATCATTGAAGTGTCCATCAGAGAGCGCCACCGGAGTTACCCGGTGGCGTATGCCACGCTTTTCTTTATATATTGTCCCTCAGGCAGCCGGGAGCTGCCTGAATCGCATATTACTGCTTGATGACCAGTTTCAGGTCAACAGGGTATTTGGCCTGAACTTTCTCGCCCTTCAGCACTTTGTCAGCAGTCTGCACGCCAGTCGCGCCGATCTGCTCCGGAAGCTGAGCAATGGTCGCAGCCAGTTTGCCATCGTTTACCGCTTTTTCACCATCAGGCGTGCCGTCAAATCCAACCACCATCACATCAGATTTACCGGCGGTCTGCAGGGCACGCAGCGCGCCCAGCGCCATTTCATCGTTCTGTGCGAATACCGCTTTAACGTCCGGGTGAGCGGTCAGCAGGTTCTGCATCACGTTCAGACCCTTAGTACGGTCGAAATCTGCCGGCTGGCTGGCCAGCACGTTGAATTTGTGGGCCGCAACGGCCTGCTGGAAGCCTTCACCACGCTCACGCGCTGCGGAAGTCCCGGCGATGCCCTGCAGTTCGATAACTTTGGCGCCTTCACCCGCTTTCTTAGCGATATAGTCACCGGCGATTTTGCCGCCCAGCACGTTATCAGAGGCAATGTGGCTGACCACTTCGCCTTTAGACGCCTGACGGTCCAGGGTGATCACCGGGATGTTTGCCTGGTTTGCCATCTTCACGGCGTTACCTACCGCATCGGAATCGGTCGGGTTGATCAGCAGAATTTTGGTGCCACGAACGGTTAAGTCCTGCACGTTAGCCAGCTCTTTCGCCGGGTTGTTCTGGGAGTCCAGGATCACCAGGTTGTAGCCCAGTTTGTCGGCTTCTTTCTGCGCGCCATCCTTCAGGGAGACGAAGAACGGGTTGTTCAGGGTAGAAACCACCAGCGCGATGGTGTCCTTCGCCATGGCGTTTGCACTCACGGTTGCGCTCAGCGCGACAGCAGAAACCAGGGTAGCCAGTTTTTTCATGTTCATATCAAAGATGTCCTGTAGTGTCGTCAGTTACTGTTTTTTGTTGTCTACCAGTACCGCCAGCAAAATCACTACCGCTTTGACGATCATCTGGTAATAGGAAGAAACACCTAACAAATTCAAACCATTGTTCAGGAAGCCAAGGATCAGCGCACCGATCAGCGTCCCCACGATACGACCTTTACCCCCCGCCAGGCTGGTACCGCCGAGCACCACCGCAGCGATGGCGTCCAGCTCATAACCGGTACCCGCCGTTGGCTGGGCAGAGGAGAGACGAGCCACCTCGATAATGCCCGCCAGCGAGGCCAGCAGGCCGCACAGGGAGTAGACGATAATTTTGACTTTATTGACGCTGATACCGGACAGACGCGTTGCCGCTTCGTTACCGCCCAGAGCATAGATATAGCGACCGAGACGGGTGTGATGCAGCATGTACCACGCCGCCAGGAACACCAGACCCATGATCCAGACCGGCGTCGGGATACCCAGCGGGCGGCCGATACCGAACCAGCCAAACAGATCGGCATTGTCGGTGAAGCCGGTGTTAACCGGGCTGCCGTTGGTGTAGACCATGGTCACACCGCGCAGCAGCAGCATCATCACCAGGGTAGCAATAAACGCCTGCACGCGGCCTTTCGCCACAATCATTCCGGTGACAGCACCAATTGCGGCACCCAGCGCCAGCGCCGCTGCTACGGCCACCAGCGCGTTGACTTCAATCCCTACAATTGAAGCGGCAACCGCGCCGGTGAGCGCCAGCAGGGAACCGACGGACAGGTCGATACCCGACGTCAAAATCACCAGCGTCATCCCTACCGCCATAATGGCGTTGACGGAAGTCTGCTGAAGAATGTTGAACAGGTTATTAACGGTAAAAAAGTTCGGGCTCATGGTGGAGACAATCGCGATCAGCACCAGCAGGGCAATCAGCGATTTTTGTTCCAGCAGCCATGCCTTAGTGAAATAACGGCGTCCAGAAACAGCCTGGGTAGTCATCTTCTTACTCCTGATCCACGCGATTAAGCTTGCCCACAGCGGCAGCCATCAGAATTTCCTGGGTGGCCTGCTCGCGACTGAATTCACCGCCGAGATGCCCTTCATGCATGACGATAATGCGATCGCTCATGCCTAATACCTCTGGCATCTCGGAAGAGACCAGAATGATGCTCAGCCCGTCAGCCTTAAACTGGTTGATGAGCTGATAAATCTCTTTCTTCGCGCCAACGTCCACGCCGCGGGTTGGCTCATCGAGGATCAGCACTTTCGGACGGGTCATCAGGCCGCGGGCAATCGCCACTTTCTGCTGATTACCGCCCGAAAGCAGACCGATAGCCTGTTCCATCGACGGGGTTTTGACGTTGAAGAGGCGGATAAAATCACTGACGGCCTGCTGTTCGTCTTTATGCTTCAGACCCCCGCCGCTGCGGCTGAAGTAGCGCAGCGCGGTCAGGGACATGTTCTCTTTCACCGACATGCCCAACACCAGGCCATCGCGCTTACGGTCTTCGGAGATGTAGACGATGCCGTTCGCCAGGCCATCCTGCGGTGTACGGGTGATAACTTCATGCCCATCAAGGGTGACGTATCCGCTGGCGCGTGGACTGGCGCCATACAGCACTTTCATCAGCTCGGTACGTCCGGCCCCCATCAGCCCGGCCACGCCAAGGATCTCCCCCTGACGCAGGATAAAGCTGACATCATTCACCCCAGGGCCGCAGAGATTATCGACCTTCAGACGTATATCGCCCGGGGCCTTATCGATACGCGGATACTGGTCTTCCAGCTTACGGCCCACCATCATCTCAATCAGCGTGTCTTCGGTGAGGGTCACCACTTCACGCTCGGCAATAAACTGCCCGTCGCGGAAGACGGTCACGTCATCGCAGATCTCGAAAATCTCTTTCATACGGTGGGAGATGTAGACGATGCCGCGCCCCTGCGCTTTCAGCTCGCGGATCACGCGGAACAGGGAGTCGGTTTCGGTATCGGTGAGGGCGTCGGTCGGCTCATCCATCACAATGACCCGGGATTCGAAGCTCAGTACCTTGGCGATCTCCACCATCTGCTGATCGCCAATGGAGAGTTCGCCCACCAGCCGATCGCTTTTAAAGCGCAGATTCAGCTTCGCCAGCAGCTTGTCGGCTTCGGCATACATCTGTTTCCAGTCGATTTTGCCAAAGCGGTTAACGAACTCACGACCCAGGAAGATGTTCTCCGCGATGGACAGCTGCGGAATGAGGTTCAGCTCCTGGTGAATGATGCCAATCCCGGCTTCCTGGGAAGATTTCGGGCCGTTGAAGGTGGTCTCTTTTCCCAGCCACAGTAGCGAACCGGCGTCGCGTTGATAGATGCCGGTCAGCACCTTCATCATCGTGGATTTGCCGGCGCCGTTTTCACCCACCAGCGCCATCACGCGGCCGGCGTAGACATTCAGTGCGGCGCCAGAGAGAGCTTTAACGCCCGGGAACGACTTATCGATCCCTTTCAGTTGCAGGAGTGCGTCCATGATGGCCTCAGAAGGTGACGCCAGCACAGAGAATGATATTCGCATACGGGGAACACTCCCCGCTGCGGATAACCGCCTGGCTGTCAGCGGTATTTTTCTTGAACTGCTCGTGCGTTATGTAGCTTATTTTTATGGTGTTTCCCTGGTGTTGTTGCAGTTGCTTGATATGGCCAAGCAACGTTTCGTGGAGCTGCGGATTATGTTGTTGGATTTCCGTTGCGAGAATGGCTTCCTCAACCTGCATCTCGGTTGTCACCACATCCAGCACCTGCATAAACGAGGGCACGCCCTGGGTTAACGCCAGATCAATACGCGTTGTGCTGTGGGGAATGGGTAAACCCGCATCACACACCACCAGCGTATCGGTATGCCCAAGACGGGAGATGACCGATGAGACTTCAGAGTTGAGTACCGTGCCTTTCTTCATATTCTTGCTCCACTAGCGAAACGTTTCGCTGGCGTCAGTTTAATCTCACCGATGCGCAGAAAACCACCATGGCGTTGCAGATTTGTGATCGTCGTCGAAACGTTTCGCTAAGTGAAATGAGGGAGGGATTTAAGAGGGGATTTGCCGGGTGGCGCTGCGCTTACCCGGCCTACAAAACCGTAGGCCCGCGCAAGCGAAGCGCCGCCGGGCACTAACTAAATCTCGACCTGGGTCCCTAACTCAATCACGCGGTTAGGCGGGATCTCGAACTGGTCGGGCGCACGCAGGGCGTTACGCTGGAGGATAAGATAGAGCTTGCCGCGCAGGCGCAGATACCACGGACGTTTACCGATGATCAGCGACTCGTGCGACATAAAGAACGAGGTTTCCATCATTCGGCAGCTTAAGCCTTCCAGACCGCAGCGGTGGAACACCTCTTCCACGTTCGGGGTTTCGCGCCAGCCGTAGCTGGCCACCACCCGCCAGAAGGTGGGCGACAGCTGCTCTATCTGCACGCGGCGAACGTTATGCACGTACGGCGCATCTTCCGTTCGCAGGGTCAGCAGGATCACCCGCTCGTGCAGCACCTTATTGTGCTTGAGGTTGTGCATCAGGGCAAAGGGGATCACGTTCAGCGCGCGCGACATATAGACCGCGGTGCCAGGCACGCGCACCGGCGGAGATTTCTCCAGCGAGGCAATCATCGCCTCGAGAGAATTACCGTGTTCGTGCATCCGGCGCAGCAGGCGGAAACGCTCGCTCTTCCAGGTGGTCATCACCAGGAACATCACCATCCCCAGCGTCAACGGCAGCCAGCCGCCGGAGACAATCTTGTCGAGGTTAGCTGAGAACAGCGGCACGTCAATACAGAGGAAGCCAACCAGAATCATCCCCACGAGGAATTTATTCCAGTGCCAGTTCCGGTAGGCCACCGTAGTGGAGAGGATTGAAGTCAGCACCATCGTCCCGGTAACGGCTATACCGTAGGCGGCCGCCAGGTTACTGGAGTGTTCAAAGCTGACGATAACAATCACCACCGCGAAATAGAGCAGCCAGTTAATGAACGGGATGTAGATCTGGCCCGACTCCATCTCCGACGTATGAATGATGCGCATCGGGGAGAGATAACCCAGACGTACCGCCTGACGCGTCAGGGAGAAGACGCCTGAAATCACCGCCTGGGAGGCAATCACCGTTGCCAGCGTCGCGAGGATCAGCATCGGCACCAGCGCCCAGTCCGGCGCCAGCAGGAAGAACGGGTTTTTAATCGCTTCCGGATGTTTGAGCAGCAGCGCACCCTGACCGAAGTAGTTCAGCACCAGCGATGGCAGCACCACAATAAACCATGCCACGCGAATAGGCAGTTTGCCGAAATGCCCCATATCGGCATACAGCGCTTCAACCCCGGTGATGGACAGCACCACGGCACCCAGCGCAATAAACGATACAGTTTTGTATTCGAGGAAGAAGTGCACTGCCCACATCGGGTTCAGCGCATGCAGCACGTCCGGGTTAGCAATAATGCTGCGTAACCCCAGCACCGCCAGGATCAGGAACCAGGCGAGCATAATTGGCGCGAAGAGTTTCCCCACCAGCCCGGTACCGTGTTTCTGAATCACAAACAGCAGGGTCAGCACAATAATGGCCAGCGGAACCACCCACTCATCGAGCTGCGGCGCGATAATCTCCAGCCCTTCGATTGCCGACAGCACGGAGATCGCCGGCGTGATCACCACTTCGCCATAGAAGAAGCTGCCACCAATCAACCCGATAATGACCAGGAAAGAGGTCATCTTGGGCGAGGTGTTGCGCCCGGCCAGCGACATCAAGGTCAGGATCCCACCTTCACCGGCGTTATCAGCACGCATGACGAAGGAGAGATATTTAACGGAGACGACTAAGATAAGGAGCCAAAAGATGAGAGACAAAAAACCAAAAACAGCGTCGCGTTCCACGCCAAAACCAAACTGACCGGACAAACATTCACGAAGCGTATAAAGCGGGCTGGTACCGATATCACCGTAGACAACCCCGATCGCCGCAAGCGTGATTGCGGGTAATGATTGCTTATTATCAGTGCTCATAGACTAGTCTTTTCGTTTATATAACAAATGTGTGCTTAGTCCCTTGGCCCACAAAAAGCGCACAGTATGCACGATTAATCGTAGAATCGTACCCCTAAATGCGCCGTCATTAACATAGCGCAAAGAAAATAGCACCGTAGTTCAGTCTATTACCAGCCCCGAACGAAACGTCTATACTCGCTTCAATTAGCCGGGTTTACGGCGAAAGGATGCAAAACAATTATGGCTCACACTCATTTATTAGCAGAAAGAATTTCCCGTCTCAGCGGCGCGCTGGAAAAAGGGCTCTTTGAACGTAGCCATGCCATCCGCCTCTGTTTACTGGCGGCATTGAGCGGCGAAAGCGTCTTTCTGCTGGGGCCGCCCGGCATCGCAAAAAGCCTGATTGCCCGCCGGCTGAAATTCGCGTTTCAGCATGCCAGAGCCTTTGAGTATCTGATGACCCGTTTTTCCACGCCGGAAGAGGTGTTCGGCCCGCTATCCATCCAGGCGCTTAAAGATGAAGGACGCTATGAACGTTTAACGGCGGGCTATCTCCCGGAAGCGGAGATCGTGTTTCTCGATGAAATCTGGAAAGCTGGCCCGGCGATCCTGAATACCCTGCTCACCGCCATCAACGAACGCCGGTTCCGCAATGGCGCGTTTGAAGAAAAAATCCCAATGCGCCTGCTGGTGGCAGCCTCCAACGAACTGCCGGAAGCCGACAGCAGTCTGGAAGCCTTATATGACCGCATGCTGATCCGCCTTTGGCTCGACAAGGTGCAGGACAAAGCGAACTTCCGCTCGCTGCTGATTAGCCAGCAGGATGAAAACGATAACCCGGTGCCCGCTGCGCTACAGGTCACTGACGAAGAGTACCAGCAGTGGCAGCAGGACATTGGCAAAATCAAACTGCCGGATGCGGTGTTCGACCTGGTCTTTATGCTGCGCCAGCAGCTGGATGCCCTGCCGGGTGCGCCTTACGTCTCCGATCGCCGCTGGAAGAAAGCCATTCGCCTGTTGCAGGCCAGCGCCCTGTTCAGCGGTCGCGATGCGGTTGCCCCTATCGATCTGATCCTGTTGAAGGATTGCCTGTGGCATGACGCCAACGGCATGAACCTGATGCAGCAGCAGCTGGAAATATTGATGACCGGGCACGCCTGGGGACAGCAGGAGATGCTGAACCAGCTCGGGGCCATCACCCAGCGCCGCCTTCAGCTTCAGCAGCAGCAAAGCGACAAAACCGCCCTGCGCGTCAGCCGTCAGAGCGGCATGTTTACCCGGCGTCCGCACTATGAATTACCGGCCGAACTGAGTGAGACCACCCTGACGCTACTCCTCCAGCAGCCGCTTAAGCTTCATGATATGCAGGTGATTCACATCACCATTGAGCGCGAAGCCCTGTCTCTGTGGCTGACCAAAGGCGGCGAGATCCGCGGCAAACTCAACGGCATCGGCTTTGCCCAGCAGCTCAATATGGAAGTGGACGGGAGTCTGCATCTGGTGATCCGCGACGTCAGCCTGCAGGGATCGCGCCTTGCGCTGCCAGGTACCGCCTCTGACAGCGTCCCGGAAGAGATCAAACAGCAGTTGGAAGCGCTGGATAACCAGTGGCATCTGCAGCACACCCGCTTTAGCGAGCAGCAAAAATGTCTGTTTATCCACAGTGACTGGTTGGGGCGAATTGAATCCAGCCTGCAGGATGTGAGCGCGCAGATCAAACAGGCGCGTCAATGCTGACGCTGGATACGCTCAACGTTATGCTCGCCGTCGGCGAGGAGGGCATGATCGAAGAGATCATCCTGACCCTGCTGGCCTCGCCGCAGCTGGCGATCTTTTTCGAAAAATTTCCCCGGCTTAAAACCGCCATTACTGACGATCTCCCGCGCTGGCGGGAAAACTTGCGCAAAAGGCTGAAAGATACCCGCGTCCCGCCAGAGCTCACCGAAGAGGTGATGTGCTATCAGCAAAGCCAACTGCTCTCCACGCCCCAGCTGATCGTCCAGCTGCCGCAGATTTTAACCCTGCTGGACAAGCTTCACTCCCCGTACGCTAGCCAGGCCCGGCAGCTGGTGGTGGATAACGCCACCTTTACGCCCGCCCTGCATACCCTCTTTTTACAGCGCTGGCGGTTGAGCCTGGTGGTACAGGCCACTTCCCTGAATCAGCAGCTACTGGAAGAGGAGCGCGAACAGCTGCTCAGCGAAGTGCAGGAGCGCATGACCTTAGCCGGGGCGCTGGAGCCGGTGCTGGTTGAAAATGAAAACGCTGCTGGTCGCCTGTGGGATATGAGCGCCGGTCAGCTCAAGCGCGGGGACTATCAGCTTATCGTTCGCTATGGCGACTTCCTGGCCCAGCAGCCGGAGCTGATGCAGCTGGCAGAACAGCTGGGCCGCTCCCGGGAGGCGAAGTCGGTGCCAAAAAAGGATGCCCCGCTGGAAACCTTCCGCACCCTGGTGCGTGAACCGGCAACGGTGCCGGAGCAGGTGGACGGCCTGCAGCAGAGCGACGACATTCTGCGCCTGCTGCCGCCCGAGCTGGCAACCCTGGGTATCACCGAGCTGGAGTATGAATTTTACCGTCGGCTGGTGGAGAAGCAGCTCCTGACCTACCGGCTGCATGGCGATGCGTGGCGGGAGAAGGTCAGCCAGCGTCCGGCGGTGCATCAGGATTTCGACGAACAGCCCCGCGGGCCGTTTATCGTCTGCGTGGACACTTCCGGTTCAATGGGCGGCTTCAATGAACAGTGCGCCAAAGCCTTTTGCCTGGCGCTGATGCGGGTGGCGCTGGCCGACAGACGACGCTGCTTTATCATGCTGTTTTCCAGCGAGGTGGTGGGCTACGAGCTGTCAGGCCAGCACGGCCTCGAGCAGGCGATCCGCTTCTTAAGCCAGCGTTTTCGCGGCGGGACCGATCTCGCCAGCTGTTTTCGCGCCATTATCGAGCGGATGCAGGGCGGAGAGTGGTATGACGCCGACGCGGTGGTGATCTCGGATTTTATTGCCCAGCGGCTGCCGGATGAGGTGGTGAGTAAGGTGAAGGTGTTGCAGCGGGAGCATCAGCATCGTTTTCACGCGGTGGCGATGTCCACTCATGGAAAACCCGGCATCATGCGCATCTTCGATCATATCTGGCGCTTTGATACCGGGCTGCGTAGCCGCCTGCTGCGGCGCTGGAAACGCTAATTACAGCAGCGCATCCACGCTGTCACGCACCTGCTGCGGCCATACGCCACACTGAACCTGGCCGATGTGGGAGAGCTGCAGCAGTAACATGGTCAGGCGAGACTGGCCAATGCCGCCGCCGATGGTCTGAGGCATCTCACCGCGCAGCAGCGCCTGGTGCCATTCCAGCTTGAGACGATCTTCATCACCGGTGATTGCCAGCTGGCGCTGCAGCGCTTCGGCATCGACGCGGATCCCCATGGAAGAGAGCTCAAACGCATCTTCCAGAATCGGGTTCCACACCAGAATATCGCCATTCAGGCCTGCCAGGCCGCTCTCGCCTTCGCTGCTCCAGTCATCATAATCCGGCGCACGAACGTCGTGACGCTGACCATGAGAAAGCTTGCCGCCGATCCCAATCAGGAATACGGCCCCTAACTCTTTAGCGATCGCGCGCTCACGACCTTTAGCATCCAGATCCGGGAAGCGGCTTAGCAGCTCCTGGCTGTGAACAAACTGGATCGCCTCCGGCAGGAACGGGGTCAGACCAAACTCTTTGCTGACCGCCGCTTCGGTCTCTTTGATCCCGGCATAAATGGCTTCTACCGTCGCCTTCAGCGTGCGGGTATGACGTTCCCCATCACCCATGACGCGTTCCCAGTCCCACTGGTCAACGTACACAGAGTGAATGGCGGTAAGGCGGTCTTCATCGGGGCGAAGAGCTTTCATGTGCGTGTAAAGCCCTTCGCCCGCGCTGAAGTCGTGTTGTCCCAGGGTTTGACGCTTCCACTTCGCGAGGGAATGAACCACCTCGAACTGGGCGTCTGGCAGTGTTTTCACTTTCACCTGTACCGCTTTTTCGCAACCAGACAGGTTGTCCTGCGTCCCGTCGCCCACGCGGCTTAAGATCGGTGCCTGAACTTCAATAAGACCGAGCTTCTCTTCCAGCTGGCGGGAAAAATGGGATTTAACGAAACTGATCTGGCGTTGTTGTGCGATGTAAGCGGTTTTCATTATTTATACTCCTGCGTCCTGTTGGCATTGATTAAGCAACAAAAAAGAACCTCTTTCAATAATCCAACAATAAAACTTCGCTATCACTTTTGATTCGATAAAATTACCCTCTAAAATAGAGTGATTCATTAATCTTCATAAGAAAAAACTATGGAAAATTATCAGATCGACAATCTGGACCGCGGCATCCTTGAGGCCCTGATGGCTAACGCCCGTACTGCCTATGCCGAACTGGCCAAACAGTTTGGCGTCAGTCCAGGGACTATTCATGTGCGCGTAGAGAAGATGAAGCAGGCGGGTATCATCACCGGGGCACATATCGACGTCAGCCCTAAACAGTTGGGGTACGACGTCTGCTGCTTTATCGGCATCATCCTGAAGAGCGCCAAAGACTATCCTTCCGCACTGGCAAAGCTCAATGCGCTGGATGAAGTGACCGAGGCCTACTACACCACCGGTCACTACAGCATCTTTATTAAGGTGATGTGCCGATCGATCGACGCCCTGCAGCAGGTACTTATCAACAAGATCCAAACAATCGATGAAATTCAGTCCACCGAGACGTTGATCTCCCTGCAGAACCCGATCATGCGTACCATCCGCCCCTGATCGGGCAAATTCATACCCACATTTTCCACAGGTAGATCCCAGCTCGCTCACAGCGTACAATGATCCCTCTTTATATGAGCGAGCGATCCATGGCAGATATTACTCTAATCAGCGGCAGCACCCTTGGCGGGGCTGAATATGTCGCGGAACACCTGGCTGAAAAGCTGGAAGACGCGGGTTTTTCCACTGAAACGCTGCACGGGCCGTTGTTAGAAGATCTGCCGAACGACGGGATCTGGCTGTTGATCACCTCCACCCACGGTGCAGGCGATCTTCCGGATAACCTTCTTCCTTTATATGAAGAGTTAAAAGAACAGCAGCCCGACCTGGCGAACGTCCGTTTTGGGGCGATCGGCATCGGCAGCCGGGAATATGACACCTTCTGCGGCGCCGTTGAGAAAGTCGAGACCGAACTGAAGTCCTGTGGGGCACAACAGATCGGTGAAACGCTGAAGATCAACATCCTCGATCACGATATTCCGGAAGATCCAGCGGAACTTTGGCTGGCTGAATGGAAAAATTTACTCAAAACCGATTAAAGATCGTGCGATCAGATGTGGATAACTCTGGTTAAAAGCTTGGATCAACCGGTAGTTATCCCAAGAACAACCCTTGATGACTTTTTGTGCTGTGTATAACATCGCGATCTGATCCCAGCTTATACGTTGCAGGATCACCGATCATTCACAGCAAATGATCCTCTCTAAACGCATGATCTTCTTCGGGAGATCCGGCTTATCCACAGAAACCCGCGATCCTAATAAGAGATCACAATAAAACAGATCTCTAAATAAAAAGATCTTCTTTTTAATAGCCAGGATCCCAGTGCTTTCTCGATCGACTAAAGTTGAGTAGAATCCACGGCCCGGGCTTCAATCCATTTTCTTACCGCTTTACGCGAGGCAGACCACCATGTTTTATCAGGATCCTTTTGACGTCATCATCATTGGCGGGGGTCATGCAGGCACCGAGGCCGCAATGGCCGCGGCGCGAATGGGTCAACAGACCCTGCTTTTGACACACAATATCGACACGCTAGGACAGATGTCCTGTAATCCGGCGATTGGCGGCATTGGGAAAGGACACCTGGTAAAAGAAGTGGATGCACTTGGCGGCCTGATGGCAACCGCGATCGACCATGCCGGCATTCAGTTTAGGATACTAAACGCGAGCAAAGGTCCCGCCGTTCGTGCCACCCGTGCACAGGCAGACCGCGTGCTCTATCGTCAGGCGGTGCGTACCGCGCTGGAGAATCAGCCGAACCTGATGATCTTCCAGCAGGCAGTTGAGGATCTGATCGTCGAAAACGATCGTGTCGTCGGTGCCGTGACCCAGATGGGTCTGAAGTTCCGTGCCAAAGCCGTGGTGCTGACCGTCGGGACTTTCCTTGATGGCAAAATTCATATCGGACTGGATAACTACAGCGGTGGCCGTGCTGGCGATCCGCCGTCCATTCCGCTGTCGCGCCGTCTGCGCGAGCTGCCGCTGCGCGTCAGCCGCCTGAAAACCGGCACGCCGCCGCGTATTGACGCCCGCACCATTGATTTCAGCGTGCTGGCACAGCAGCATGGTGATAACCCAATGCCGGTCTTCTCGTTCATGGGCAACGTGGATCAACATCCGCGCCAGGTGCCGTGCTATGTCACGCACACTAACGAGAAAACCCATGACGTGATCCGCAGTAACCTCGATCGCAGCCCGATGTATGCCGGGGTGATCGAAGGGATCGGCCCACGCTACTGTCCGTCGATCGAAGACAAGGTGATGCGCTTTGCCGATCGTAACCAGCATCAGATCTTCCTCGAGCCGGAAGGGCTGACCTCCAACGAGATCTACCCGAACGGTATCTCCACCAGCCTGCCTTTCGACGTACAGATGCAGATCGTCCGTTCGATGCAGGGGATGGAGAATGCGAGGATTGTCCGTCCGGGCTATGCCATCGAGTATGACTTCTTCGATCCGCGTGACCTGAAGCCAACCCTGGAGAGCAAATATATCCAGGGGCTGTTCTTTGCGGGCCAGATCAACGGTACCACCGGTTACGAAGAAGCTGCTGCGCAGGGTCTGCTGGCCGGTCTGAACGCCGCGCGCTTCTCGGCCGAGAAAGAGGGCTGGGCGCCGGGCCGTTCTCAGGCTTACCTTGGCGTGCTGGTGGATGACCTCTGCACCCTGGGGACCAAAGAGCCGTACCGCATGTTTACCTCTCGCGCGGAATATCGTCTGATGCTGCGTGAAGACAATGCCGATCTGCGCCTGACCGAAATCGGCCGTGAGCTGGGTCTGGTGGATGACGCGCGCTGGGCGCGTTTCAACGAGAAGCTGGAGAACATCGAGCGTGAACGTCAGCGCCTGAAGTCCACCTGGGTCAACCCAACCGCCGAATCTGTAGACGAAGTGAACGCTCACCTGTCTGCGCCACTTTCGCGTGAAGCCAGCGGGGAAGATCTGCTCCGTCGTCCGGAGATGACCTACGACCAGCTGATCCAGATGACGCCGTTCGCGCCGGGTCTGGAAGACGTGCAGGCTGCCGAGCAGGTTGAAATCCAGGTGAAATACGAAGGCTATATTGCCCGTCAGCAGGATGAAATCGAGAAACAGCAGCGCAACGAGAGTACCATCCTCCCGGCCACGCTGGATTATCGTCAGGTTAACGGCCTCTCCAACGAGGTGATCGCCAAGCTGAATGACCATAAGCCGTCATCCATCGGCCAGGCATCGCGTATTTCCGGCGTCACCCCTGCGGCCATCTCCATTCTGCTGGTGTGGCTGAAAAAACAGGGTATGCTGCGCCGCAGCGCATAATCGTAAGAACTGCCCGGTGATGCGTAGCGATCCGGGCCTACAGAACTCCGTAGAGCGGGTAAGCGTAGCGCCACCCGCCAAAACGCATCTCAACAGGTATTCACCGTGCTCAACAAACTCACTCGTCTGCTGGATCAAGCCGGTATTTCGCTCACCGATCACCAGAAAAATCAGCTGGTGGGGTATGTCGATATGCTGCACAAATGGAACAAGGCCTATAACCTCACCTCGGTTCGCGACCCGAATGAGATGCTGGTGCGTCACATTCTCGACAGCATCGTCGTGGCGCCTCACCTCCAGGGCGAACGTTTTATTGATGTAGGCACCGGTCCGGGCTTGCCTGGTATCCCGCTCTCTATCGTGCGTCCTGAGTGTCAGTTCACGTTGCTGGACAGCCTGGGCAAGCGCGTGCGCTTCCTGCGACAGGTTCAACATGAGCTGAAGCTGGAAAATATTCATCCGGTGCAGAGTAGGGTAGAGGAGTTTCCCGCCGAGCCGCCGTTTGACGGCGTGATCAGCCGGGCATTTGCTTCGCTCAATGACATGATCGACTGGTGTAAGCATCTGCCTGCGCAGAATGGGCGCTTTTATGCGCTGAAAGGGATCCTGCCGGAAGACGAAATTGCACAGTTGCCTGCCGGGTTTGAACTGGAGTCCGCTATTAAATTGCGCGTTCCGCAGCTGGAAGGTGAACGTCATCTGGTGATCGTTAAGCCAAACAATTTTTAAAAAAATAATAAAAAATGTGGAATTTGTGCTGTTCTTAGTATGTTAAAAAACAGACGAATGCTTAAGAAATAAACAGCTTTAATTTAACCGCTTTTTTACTATGGATTTTCTTTGGGTTAACCTGAGCGTGTAGTTAACCCATAATATAATAAACACTGAAAATATCAGCTTGCTAAAAGTAGGAAAGAGTAACCAGATTGCAATGTTAAATATTTATTATAAATGTCAATAAAAGGTTTCTCTTGTATACAGGGCTGTTTTGAAAATAGTTGCTGAAATTACGCTTTAATATCAGAAAGATGAAATATAACGATTTACTGATTTAATTTATTCGACCTTATCGTAAATGTGTATTTTGTGATCTCGTGCACGCTTTATCGCCAACGTTTCCGCGCAGTTTGCAGTTTTGACGAGTCATTCACAGTTTGACGAAAAGTTAAGAAATAGCGCTGGGGAAAAATATTTAAACATTTATTCACCTTTTCGCTACTTATTGTTTGAAATCACGGGGACGCACCGTATAATTTGACCGCTTTTTGCTGCTTGACTCTGAGCCCTAAAGGACGTTTTATACGACACGCGGCATACCTCGAAGGGAGCAGGAGTAAAAACGTGATGTCTGTGTCGCTCTTGAGTCGAAACGTTGCTCGTAAGCTTCTGTTCATTCAGTTTCTGGCGGTGATAGCAAGCGGATTGCTGTTCTGCCTCAAAGACCCCTTCTGGGGCATCTCTGCGGTAAGCGGAGGTTTGGCAGTTGTTGTGCCGAATATGTTGTTTATGATTTTTGCCTGGCGTCATCAGGCGCATACACCTGCCAAAGGCCGCATGGCCTGGTCCTTCGCTCTGGGCGAAGTGTGTAAGGTGTTGCTGACCTTTGCCCTTCTGGTGGTGGCGCTGGCGGTTTTTAAAGTGGTATTTTTGCCGCTGATAGTGACGTGGGTTTTGGTGCTGGCGGTACAAATTCTGGCGCCAGCTGTAATCAATAACAAAGGGTAAAAGGCATCATGGCTTCAGAAAATATGACGCCGCAGGATTACATAGGTCACCATCTGAACAACCTTCAGATCGACCTGCGTACATTCTCGCTGGTGGATCCGCATAACCCCCCAGCCACCTTCTGGACGATCAATATCGACTCCATGTTCTTCTCGGTGGTACTGGGTCTGTTGTTCCTGGCCATTTTCCGCGGCGTTGCCAAACGCGCAACCAGCGGCGTGCCAGGGAAATTCCAGACTTTCATCGAAATGATCATTGGCTTCGTCCATGGCAGCGTCAAAGACATGTACCACGGCAAGAGCAAGGTGATTGCACCGCTGGCGCTGACCGTCTTTGTGTGGGTCTTCCTGATGAACCTGATGGACCTGCTGCCGATCGACCTGCTGCCGTTTATCGGCGAGCATATCTTCGGTCTGCCTGCCCTGCGTGTGGTGCCGTCTGCTGACGTGAACATCACCCTGTCTATGGCACTGGGCGTATTCATCCTGATTCTTTTCTACAGCATCAAAATGAAAGGTGTAGGCGGCTTCGTGAAAGAGCTTACCTTGCAGCCGTTCAACCACTGGGCGTTTATTCCGGTCAACCTGATCCTGGAAGGCGTTAGCCTGCTGTCCAAACCGATTTCTCTCGGTCTGCGACTGTTCGGCAACATGTATGCGGGTGAGCTGATTTTCATTCTGATCGCGGGTCTTCTGCCGTGGTGGTCACAGTGGGTTCTGAATGTGCCATGGGCCATTTTCCACATCCTGATCATTACGCTGCAAGCCTTTATCTTCATGGTTCTGACGATCGTCTATCTGTCGATGGCGTCTGAAGAGCACTGATTCTTTACCAACACTACTACGTTTTAACTGAAACAAACTGGAGACTGTCATGGAAAACCTGAATATGGATCTGCTGTACATGGCTGCCGCTGTGATGATGGGTCTGGCGGCTATCGGTGCTGCGATCGGTATCGGCATCCTCGGGGGCAAATTCCTGGAAGGCGCAGCGCGTCAACCGGATCTGATTCCTCTGCTGCGTACTCAGTTCTTTATCGTTATGGGTCTGGTGGATGCTATCCCGATGATCGCTGTAGGTCTGGGTCTGTACGTGATGTTTGCTGTCGCGTAGTAAGTAGATTTAAACCCTAAGCCACAGTTGTAAATTTAAAGAGGTATTGTGCTGTGAACATGAACGCAACAATCCTCGGCCAGGCCATCGCGTTTGTTATCTTTGTCTGGTTCTGCATGAAGTATGTATGGCCGCCATTAATGGCAGCCATCGAAAAACGTCAGAAAGAAATCTCTGACGGCCTGGCTTCTGCAGAACGCGCTAAGAAAGATTTGGACCTTGCACAGGCCAACGCGACCGACCAGCTGAAAAAAGCGAAAGCGGAAGCCCAGGTAATCATCGAGCAGGCGAACAAACGTCGTTCTCAGATCCTGGACGAAGCGAAAGCTGAAGCAGAACAGGAACGTACTAAAATCGTGACGCAAGCGCAGGCAGAAATTGATGCCGAGCGTAAACGTGCTCGCGAAGAGCTGCGTAAGCAGGTCGCGATTCTGGCTGTTGCTGGCGCCGAGAAGATCATCGAACGTTCCGTGGATGAAGCTGCTAACAGCGACATCGTGGACAAACTTGTCGCTGAACTGTAAGGAGGGAGGGGCTGATGTCTGAATTTGTTACGGTAGCTCGCCCCTACGCCAAAGCAGCTTTTGACTTTGCTATCGAACACCAAAATGTCGATCGCTGGCAGAACATGCTGGCGTTTGCCGCTGAGGTAACGAAAAACGAACACATGGCTGAGATGCTTTCGGGTGCACTGGCACCGGAAACCCTCGCCACTTCGTTCATCGCCATTTGCGGTGAGCAGCTGGACACCAACGGTCAGAACCTGATTCGGGTAATGGCAGAAAATGGTCGTCTGAAAGCGCTCCCGGATGTTCTTGAGCAGTTCGAGCACCTGCGTGCCCTCAGTGAAGCCACCGTTGAAGTTCACGTAACTTCTGCGACTGAGCTGAGTAACGAACAGCTTGCGAAAATCACCGCCGCGATGGAAAAACGTCTGTCACGCAAAGTGAAGCTGAATTGCAATATCGATAAGTCTGTAATGGCGGGCGTAATCATCCGTGCGGGTGATATGGTCATTGATGGCAGCGTACGCGGCCGTCTTGAGCGCCTTGCAGACGTCTTGCAGTCTTAAGGGGACTGGAGCATGCAACTGAATTCCACCGAAATCAGCGAACTGATCAAGCAGCGCATTGCTCAGTTCAGTGTTGTGAGTGAAGCTCACAACGAAGGTACTATTGTTTCTGTAAGCGACGGTGTTATCCGCATCCACGGCCTGGCCGATTGTATGCAGGGTGAAATGATCTCCCTGCCGGGTAACCGTTACGCTATCGCACTGAACCTGGAGCGCGACTCCGTAGGTGCAGTTGTGATGGGTCCTTACGCTGACCTCGCCGAAGGCATGAAGGTCAAGTGTACTGGCCGTATTCTTGAAGTTCCAGTTGGCCGCGGCCTGCTGGGTCGCGTGGTGAACACCCTGGGTGCGCCAATCGACGGTAAAGGTCCGGTTGATAACGATGGCTTCTCGCCAATCGAAGTTATCGCACCGGGCGTAATCGACCGTCAATCCGTCGACCAGCCGGTGCAGACCGGTTATAAGTCCGTTGACGCCATGATCCCAATCGGCCGTGGCCAGCGTGAGCTGATCATCGGTGACCGTCAGACCGGTAAAACCGCGATGGCAATCGATGCGATCATCAACCAGCGCGATTCCGGCATCAAATGTGTGTACGTGGCTATCGGCCAGAAAGCGTCCACCATTTCTAACGTGGTTCGTAAACTGGAAGAGCACGGCGCGCTGGCTAACACCATCGTTGTTGTTGCTACCGCTTCTGAATCTGCTGCACTGCAATACCTGGCACCGTATGCCGGTTGCGCAATGGGCGAATACTTCCGTGACCGCGGTGAAGATGCACTGATCGTTTATGATGACCTGTCCAAACAGGCCGTTGCATACCGTCAGGTTTCCCTGCTGCTCCGTCGTCCACCAGGACGTGAAGCATTCCCGGGCGACGTATTCTATCTGCACTCCCGTCTGCTGGAGCGTGCATCCCGCGTTAACGCGGAATACGTTGAGAACTTCACCAAAGGTGCAGTGAAAGGCCAGACCGGTTCTCTGACCGCGCTGCCAATCATCGAAACCCAGGCGGGTGACGTTTCTGCGTTCGTTCCGACCAACGTAATCTCCATTACCGATGGTCAGATCTTCCTGGAAACCAACCTGTTTAACTCCGGTATTCGTCCGGCGGTTAACCCGGGTATCTCCGTATCCCGTGTGGGTGGTGCAGCGCAGACCAAGATCATCAAGAAACTGTCCGGTGGTATTCGTACCGCGCTGGCACAGTATCGTGAACTGGCAGCGTTCTCCCAGTTTGCATCTGACCTTGACGATGCAACCCGTAAACAGCTGGACCACGGTCAGAAAGTGACCGAACTGCTGAAACAGAAACAGTATGCCCCTATGTCAGTCGCACAGCAGGGCCTGGTACTGTTCGCAGCAGAACGTGGTTATCTGGGAGATGTAGAACTGGCGAAAATCGGTAGCTTCGAAGCCGCTCTGCTGGCTTTCGCTGACCGTGACCATGCTCCACTGATGCAAGAGATCAACCAGTCCGGTGGCTATAACGACGAAATCGAAGGCAAGCTGAAGAGCCTGCTCGATTCCTTCAAAGCAACCCAGTCCTGGTAACGTCTGGCGGTCTGTCTTAGGACAGGCCGCAAGGCATTGAGGAGAAGCTCATGGCCGGCGCAAAAGAGATACGTAGTAAGATCGCAAGCGTCCAGAACACGCAAAAGATCACTAAAGCGATGGAGATGGTCGCCGCTTCCAAAATGCGTAAATCGCAGGAACGTATGGCGGCCAGCCGTCCTTATGCAGATACCATGCGCAAAGTGATTGGTCACCTTGCGAGCGGTAATCTGGAATATAAGCACCCTTACCTGGAAGAACGCGACGTTAAGCGCGTGGGCTACCTGGTGGTGTCGACCGACCGTGGTTTGTGTGGTGGCTTGAACATTAACCTGTTCAAAAAGCTGCTGGCGGATATGAAAGCATGGTCCGATAAAGACGTTCAGAGCGATATCGCGATGATCGGCTCCAAGGGCGTCTCTTTCTTCAATTCCGTAGGTGGCAATATTGTCGCCCAGGTGACCGGTATGGGTGATAACCCGTCCCTGTCCGAACTGATCGGCCCGGTAAAAGTGATGTTGCAGGCCTATGATGAAGGCCGTCTGGACAGGCTGTACGTTGTCAGCAACAAATTTATTAACACCATGTCACAGGCTCCGACCCTCACTCAGCTGCTGCCATTACCGGCATCAGACGAGCCAGAGTTGAAGCATAAAGCCTGGGATTACCTGTATGAACCGGATCCAAAACCGCTGCTGGATACCCTGCTGCGTCGTTATGTTGAATCTCAGGTTTATCAGGGCGTGGTAGAAAACCTGGCCAGCGAGCAGGCCGCACGTATGGTGGCGATGAAAGCCGCGACCGACAATGGCGGCAGCCTGATTAAAGAGCTGCAGTTGGTATACAACAAAGCTCGTCAGGCCAGCATTACTCAGGAACTCACCGAGATCGTCGGTGGTGCATCCGCGGTATAACCAGGTTAATTCGTAGAGGATTCAAGATGGCTACTGGAAAAATTGTCCAGGTAATCGGCGCCGTGGTTGACGTCGAGTTCCCTCAGGATGCCGTACCGCGCGTGTACGATGCTCTTGAGGTTCAGAATGGTAATGAGAGCCTGGTGCTGGAAGTTCAGCAGCAGCTCGGCGGCGGTATCGTGCGTACCATCGCCATGGGTTCTTCCGACGGTCTGCGTCGTGGTCTGGAAGTTAAAGACCTCGAACACCCAATCGAAGTACCAGTAGGTAAAGCAACCCTGGGCCGTATCATGAACGTCCTGGGTCAGCCGATCGACATGAAAGGCGACATCGGTGAAGAAGAGCGTTGGGCTATCCACCGTGCAGCACCTTCCTATGAAGAGCTGTCCAGCTCTCAGGAACTGCTGGAAACCGGCATCAAAGTTATCGACCTGATGTGTCCGTTCGCGAAGGGCGGTAAAGTCGGTCTGTTCGGCGGTGCGGGTGTGGGTAAAACCGTAAACATGATGGAGCTGATCCGTAACATCGCGATCGAGCACTCCGGTTACTCCGTGTTTGCAGGCGTGGGTGAGCGTACTCGTGAGGGTAACGACTTCTACCACGAAATGACCGACTCCAACGTTCTGGACAAAGTATCCCTGGTTTACGGCCAGATGAACGAGCCACCAGGAAACCGTCTGCGCGTTGCGCTGACCGGCCTGACCATGGCTGAGAAGTTCCGTGACGAAGGTCGTGACGTACTGCTGTTCGTTGACAACATCTACCGTTACACCCTGGCCGGTACGGAAGTATCCGCACTGCTGGGTCGTATGCCATCAGCAGTAGGCTACCAGCCGACCCTGGCGGAAGAAATGGGTGTTCTGCAGGAACGTATCACCTCTACCAAAACCGGTTCTATCACCTCCGTTCAGGCGGTATACGTACCTGCGGATGACTTGACTGACCCATCTCCAGCCACCACCTTTGCGCACTTAGATGCAACCGTGGTACTGAGCCGTCAGATCGCGTCTCTGGGTATCTACCCGGCCGTTGACCCGCTGGACTCCACCAGCCGTCAGCTGGATCCACTGGTTGTTGGTCAGGAACACTACGACACCGCGCGTGGCGTACAGTCCCTGCTGCAGCGTTACCAGGAACTGAAAGACATCATCGCCATCCTGGGTATGGATGAGCTGTCAGAAGAAGACAAACTGGTGGTAGCACGCGCACGTAAGATCCAGCGCTTCCTGTCCCAGCCGTTCTTCGTAGCAGAAGTATTTACCGGTTCCCCGGGCAAATACGTTGCGCTGAAAGACACCATCCGTGGCTTTAAAGGCATCATGGAAGGCGAATACGATCACCTGCCGGAGCAGGCGTTCTATATGGTGGGTTCCATCGACGAAGCCGTGGAAAAAGCCAAAAAACTTTAACGCCTTAATCGGAGGGTGATATGGCAATGACTTACCACCTGGACGTCGTCAGCGCAGAGCAACAAATGTTCTCTGGTCTGGTCGAGAAAATCCAGGTAACGGGTAGCGAAGGTGAACTGGGTATCTTCCCGGGACACGCCCCGCTGCTCACCGCCATTAAGCCTGGTATGATCCGCATCGTTAAACAGTTCGGTCATGAAGAGTTTATCTATCTGTCTGGTGGCATGATTGAAGTGCAACCTGGCAGCGTGACCGTACTGGCTGATACCGCAATTCGTGGCCAGGATCTCGACGAAGCACGAGCTCTGGAAGCGAAGCGTAAAGCAGAAGAGCACATTAAGAGCTCTCATGGCGACGTGGATTACGCTCAGGCGTCTGCAGAGCTGGCCAAAGCGATCGCGAAACTGCGCGTTATCGAGTTGACCAAAAAAGCGATGTAACACCGGCTTGAAAGTACGAAAGCCAGTCTGGTTTCCAGACTGGCTTTTTTTATGGCTCTGTTTCAGTAAATATGAAACTAAAACGATGTTTTATTATTTTGTGATTTAGCTCACAAAAAGATTGATCGGCGAAATGGTCCGGAGTAGACTTCGTTTTGTGATGAATGTCACATAACTGAACTCCAAAAATATCAGGATGCCATCATGAAAATCATTAACAAAATCATCGCCCTCTTCAGCAACATGAACGTTTCTTTCGGTACGTTCAACCACTAAGTGCTGATGTGCCGGGTGGCGCCACGCTTACCGTAGTGTGATAAGCGAAGCGCCGCTCTGGTTATTGAGTCTGCACCTGCGTTTTGTCTAACTCCTTCCCGTCTGTATTCACGCTTTTCCCCTTCACGATAAAGTAATTCGTGTTATCAATGGTCCCCACGACCGCATCATCATATTCACCAGGCTGATTCCGGATCGACAGGTTGCCGGTAAACGTCCCTTGCGTTGTGACGTCTCCGTACGGGCTTGGGCGGAAGATGTAGTTAAAGCGCTGGTTATCTACCGCCAGGTTGTTTTCCACCACCAGCTTGCCTGGGTTAAAGTTATCGGTGAAACCGTCCAGATGATTGCCAGTGGCTTTGCTGTTGCGGATCTGGTGCGCCACAGGCTGCCCTTCCCCGCCAAGCTTAAAGCCGTTACTGGTATTGTTGCTGGCTACCGAGTTTTCGATCACCACCACGCCGTTGGCGCCATCTTCAATCTTGTTGAACAGGTCAAAACCGTCATCAATATTGTCGTGGGCATAGCAATGCTCCAGCCTGTTGCCATCGCCTACCCGCATCTTCACCGCGAAACCATCGGCATTAATCTTGCCGGGATCCTCATTGGCATAGGATTCGGAATCCACTACCCGGTTATAGCTCGCCCATAACGGCCGGCCAATCTTCTCCGGGGAGGAGATCTGGATCCCGGTGTCGTCATTGCGGTACGCCGTGACGCGCTCGATCAGGTTATGGCTCCCCTGGATGCGCAAGCTTTTCTCCGTGACGTCGATACCCTGGATATGCCAGTAGCTGGCGTCCAGCAGCAGGCCGCGGATCACCACTTTGCCCTCAGCCTGCAGCGTTTTGAGCTTGTCGCGGCTGCCGCTGGCTGAGAGTGGGATCTCGCTGCGAGGATAATCGCCGCTTTTCAGCACCAGCTTACCGCCGGGGGCCAGCAGCGCGATGGCGGTGGCGAGATCCAGCGGCGCATCGGCTGTGCCTTTTGCGTCCGCTTTGCCGTCTGGTGCGGCATAAAGAAGAGCCGTATCCCTGTCCGCGACGCGTTCCACTGTGATTTGCTGGCTCACCGGCTCACCCTGAGACGGGGTAAAGGCCACCGTAAAGGTGCTGCTGGTCTGCTCAAGACGGGCGGGCAGGGTGTACATCTCTCCCGCTTTTACCGTTTTCTCATTACCGATCACCACTTCGTTTTGCCGGACGCTGAATACTCCATCTTCATTGGCGCGCGCCTGCAGAAGATAATCCCCGGTAGCGCTGCTGTTTCCGGAAGCCAGCTGCACCACAACCGGTAGCGGCTCCGGATGCCACGGCGTCGAAGAGACGGTATGGGCGCTGGTGGTCGTCAGCGAGGCATTAGTCACCGTGATTTTGGCATTACGTGATGCGAAGAAGCCGACGTAATAGCGATCCTGGTTTTGCACCGAAATCAGATCCGCGCGCGGCACGCTCTTACTGATCCAGCTGTCGCTGTCCAACGGGGCCCATGCAGTAATAAACCCGTCGTCCGTGCGCTGCAGTTTGAGGCGAAACTCTGGCGTCTGGCTCAGGTCCACCTCTTCCTTGTAACTCTGTTTTTTAATGGCTGCCCCGGCATTGCCCCACGGCCGGGTTATCCCCTCCCGCGTGATGGCCTGCATTTTTACCCGCTGATGATCTTTTTTATCCTGGGTCATGATGGCATTCATCACCTGATTCGACGCCGCGGGGAACTCTTCATAGCCGGTTTTTAACGGCTGCTGACGCGGGTTGCCGAGGATATCCCGCACCAGCAGCCCGGCGCCCTCCTGCGCGGCGGGTTTCGCGCCATTTTCCGGTCCAAACTGATCCACCCGGATGTTGGCCTGCAGGACGAAATTCTCGCTCGCCGGCAGTTCGGTATAGAAAAAGGTTAACCCGTCGTGGGAGTTGGCAATTTTGCCGCCACGGCTCTCTACCGTGATCGCTTTTGTCAGATCCACGCTATCCTGCGGCGTGAGCTTTTTTCCGTCGATTGTTACATCGTTGGTGCCGATTTTTTCGGGCAGCACGTTGGATGAAAAATTCACATCCGTTGATTGCCCAAATGCAATGGCTTTCCAGACATGAGGCTGTTCGGCGGCTGTTGCGGAAAATGCGCTACACATCATCAGGGCCAGAGGTATTCTAGATTTCATCTTATTCTCCTGAGTAATAATTGAGCGCTATTATCATCAGAATAAAACGGCGTTTCTTTTTTGCAGGTCACACATTTCGATAATTAAAACAGCGTTTTGGTTATGGAAGGCTTTATTCATGAAGCGAAAAAATAGCTAACATGCTGTGAGGGCTGGAGACTTCTTTAAAGGACGCTATATTCCATAGGCAAAGTCCTTTACTCTGCTGTAAAAAGAACCTTTAAACAGCCCTCAACAGGCGAAGTTGCGCGTTTTAGCGCCACCCCATTTTATGGCGCAAAATATGTAGAATTTTCAACGCCAAAGGGTTTTACTTTTCACTCAAATTACAGTCAGGACGTGTATGTTGAATAATGCAATGAGCGTGGTCATTCTTGCCGCAGGCAAAGGCACCCGCATGTATTCCGATCTTCCAAAAGTGCTGCACACCCTGGCAGGGAAAGCGATGGTGCAGCATGTCATTGATGCTGCGAATGAAATGGGCGCAAGCCAGGTACACCTGGTCTACGGCCACGGTGGCGATCTGCTGAAGCAGACGCTGCGTGATGACAAGCTCAACTGGGTGCTGCAGGCAGAACAGCTGGGCACCGGTCACGCCATGCAGCAGGCGGCCCCGTTCTTCTCCGACGACGAAGATATCCTGATGCTTTACGGTGACGTGCCGCTGATCTCCGTGGAGACGCTGGCTCGCCTGCGTGCCGCGAAGCCGCAGGGCGGCATTGGTCTGCTGACCGTTAAGCTGGACGATCCGTCCGGTTATGGCCGTATCACCCGTGAAAACGGCAAGGTGACGGGCATTGTTGAGCACAAAGATGCGACCGATGCGCAGCGTGAAATCCAGGAAATTAACACCGGTATTCTGATCGCCAACGGCGCGGACATGAAACGCTGGTTGTCGCAGCTGAACAACAACAACGCGCAGGGTGAATTCTATATCACCGATATCATTGCGATGGCGTATCAGGAAGGCCGTGAGATTGCTGCCGTTCATCCGGCGCGCATCAGCGAAACGGACGGTGTGAATAACCGCCTTCAGCTTTCCCGCCTTGAGCGTATTTATCAGTCCGAGCAGGCAGAAAAGCTGCTGCTGGCGGGCGTAATGCTGCGCGATCCGGCGCGTTTCGATCTGCGTGGGGTGCTCAATCACGGGCGCGACGTCGAAATCGATACTAACGTTATTCTGGAAGGCAACGTAACGCTGGGTAACCGCGTCAAAATTGGCACCGGTTGCGTGATCAAAAACAGCGTGATTGGTGACGACTGCGAAATCAGCCCTTACAGCGTGGTGGAAGATGCCCATCTGGAGGCTGCCTGTACCATCGGGCCGTTCGCCCGCCTGCGTCCAGGCGCTGAACTGCTTGAAGGCGCTCACGTCGGCAACTTCGTCGAAATGAAAAAAGCGCGTCTGGGTAAGGGCTCTAAAGCAGGGCATCTGACCTATCTGGGCGATGCTGAGATTGGCGACAACGTGAATATCGGCGCCGGGACCATCACCTGTAACTACGACGGCGCGAACAAGTTTAAAACCATCATTGGCGACGACGTGTTTGTCGGATCCGATTCGCAGCTGGTGGCGCCAGTGACTATCGGCAAAGGCGTAACCATTGCCGCAGGCACTACCGTTACGCGCGATGTGGCGGAAAACGAGCTGGTCATCAGTCGCGTGCCGCAGGTGCAGAAGCAGGGCTGGAAACGCCCGGTGAAGAAGTAAAAGCATTTTCGGGATGAGGGGATAACATAATCCCCCGCCTATAAGCAGTACCCATAAAAATAACCCCACTCTCTACAAGGCTCGGGGCGCCCGAAAAGGGCATACCCAACGGATTTCGCGTTGTGGCAAGGCGGCAAGCGTATGAGTCCATGGGAGCTTACTTAAGTAAGTGACCTTGGCGAAGACGTGAAGCCAACGCAGTCACGGCGTGAAAGACGAAGGGTAAATACAGGTCAGCGACAACGCAGGCGAAAGCCTCTATTCGGAATCTAAAACTATGTGTGGAATTGTTGGCGCAGTCGCGCAGCGTGATATTGCTGAAATCCTTCTCGAAGGGTTACGTCGTCTGGAATACCGTGGTTATGACTCTGCCGGTCTGGCAGTGGTCGATGCAGAAGGGCACATGACCCGTCTGCGCCGCCTCGGTAAAGTAAACATGCTGGCCCAGGCTGCGGAAGAAACTCCGCTGCACGGTGGCACAGGCATTGCCCATACCCGTTGGGCGACCCACGGTGAACCTTCTGAAGGCAACGCGCACCCGCATGTCTCTGAACACATTGTGGTGGTGCATAACGGCATCATCGAAAACCACGAGCCGCTGCGTGAAGTACTCACTGAGCGCGGTTATACCTTCGTGTCTGAAACCGACACCGAAGTGATTGCTCACCTGGTTCACTGGGAGCTGGAGCAGGGCGGTACGCTGCGTGAAGCCGTACTGCGTGCGATCCCCCAGCTGCGCGGTGCCTACGGCACCGTGATCCTGGACAGCCGTGACCCGTCCACCCTGCTGGCCGCTCGCTCGGGCAGCCCGATGGTGATTGGTCTGGGGATGGGCGAAAACTTCATCGCCTCCGATCAGCTGGCGCTGCTGCCGGTCACCCGTCGCTTTATCTTCATGGAAGAGGGCGATATTGCGGAAGTGACCCGTCGCGACGTGAAAATCTTTGATAAAACTGGCGAGCCGGTGAAGCGTCAGGATATCGAATCTAATCTGCAGTATGACGCCGGCGATAAAGGCGCTTACCGTCACTACATGCAGAAAGAGATCTACGAGCAGCCAAACGCCATCAAAAACACCCTGACCGGGCGCATCAGCCACGGCGAAGTGGATTTGAATGAGCTGGGGGCTAACGCCAACGAGATGCTGGCTAACGTCGAGCATATTCAGATCGTGGCCTGCGGTACCTCCTACAACTCCGGTATGGTCTCCCGCTACTGGTTTGAAGCCCTGGCCGGTGTGCCGTGCGATGTGGAAATCGCCTCTGAATTCCGCTATCGCAAATCGGCCGTACGCCGTAACAGCCTGATGATCACCCTGTCGCAGTCCGGTGAAACCGCCGACACCCTGGCGGCGCTGCGTCTGTCCAAAGAGCTGGGTTACCTCGGTTCGCTGGCGATCTGTAACGTGCCGGGTTCATCTCTGGTACGTGAATCCGATCTGGCGCTGATGACCAAAGCCGGCACCGAAATCGGCGTGGCCTCCACCAAAGCGTTCACCACCCAGCTGACGGTCCTGCTGATGCTGGTGGCGAAACTGGCTCGTCTGAAAGGCCAGGATGCCTCTGTTGAGCATGACATCGTACACGGCCTGCAGGCGCTGCCGAGCCGTATTGAGCAGATGCTCTCTCAGGACAAACGCATTGAAGCGCTGGCGGAAGCCTTCTCCGACAAGCATCACGCCCTGTTCCTCGGTCGTGGCGATCAGTACCCGATCGCGCTGGAAGGTGCCCTGAAGCTCAAAGAGATCTCCTACATCCACGCGGAAGCCTATGCCGCAGGCGAGCTGAAACATGGCCCGCTGGCGCTGATCGACGCGGATATGCCGGTGATCGTGGTGGCACCTAACAACGAACTGCTGGAAAAACTGAAATCCAACATCGAAGAGGTCCGCGCCCGTGGCGGCGTGCTGTTTGTCTTCGCCGATAAAGATGCCGGTTTCGTCAGCAGCGACAACATGCACATCATCGAGATGCCGCATGTGGAAGAGGTGATTGCGCCAATCTTCTATACCGTACCGCTGCAGCTGCTGGCGTATCACGTCGCGCTGATTAAAGGTACCGACGTTGACCAGCCGCGTAACCTGGCGAAGTCCGTTACCGTAGAGTAATCCCTTCAGGCTCCACCTTCGGGTGGAGCTTTTTTATCCGCGTTTTTTAATGACAAACTGTCATCTTCAGCTAACTTTTTCAGTGTCACAGAAAGAAAATTTTTCTGAAATCTTAATGTCATAATGATATTCAACCTGCTGATATTTAATCTTTATTTTAACTTTCCCAAAGCGAAATTCTCGCTGTCATAAAACTGTCATAATTCGTACATTTATCTGTCACCTCTTTGTCCTATTTTGCTCATCGTAGCCACTAAACAACGATTTACGAAAATCTTGCAGGAGACATTATGAAAGTTATGCGTACCACTGTCGCAACTGTTGTCGCCGCGACCTTATCGATGAGCGCGTTCTCTGTATTCGCAGAGGCAAGCCTGACTGGCGCTGGTGCAACCTTCCCTGCGCCGGTGTATGCCAAATGGGCTGATACCTACCAGAAAGAAACTGGTAACAAGGTCAACTACCAGGGTATCGGCTCCTCCGGTGGCGTTAAACAAATTACCGCGAATACCGTTGATTTCGGCGCATCTGACGCTCCGCTGTCTGATGAAAAACTGACGCAGGAAGGCCTGTTCCAGTTCCCGACCGTTATCGGTGGTGTTGTGCTGGCCGTGAATATCCCTGGCCTGAAGTCCGGCGAGCTGGTGCTGGATGGCAAAACCCTGGGTGATATCTACCTCGGCAAAATCAAAAAATGGGATGACGAAGCCATCACCAAACTGAACCCGGGCGTGAAACTGCCTTCGCAGAACATCGCTGTGGTTCGTCGCGCTGACGGTTCCGGTACCTCCTTCGTCTTCACCAGCTACCTGGCGAAAGTGAACGAAGAGTGGAAATCGAAAGTCGGTTCCGGCTCTACCGTTAACTGGCCAACCGGTCTGGGCGGGAAAGGTAACGACGGTATCGCTGCCTTCGTACAGCGTCTGCCTGGCTCAATCGGCTACGTAGAATATGCTTACGCGAAGCAGAACAACCTGGCGTACACCAAGCTGGTTTCTGCTGACGGTAAACCAGTAAGCCCGACCGAAGAGAACTTTGCTAACGCGGCTAAAGGCGCTGACTGGAGCAAATCTTTCGCTCAGGACCTGACTAACCAGAAAGGCGAAGGCGCGTGGCCAATCACCTCCACTACCTTCATCCTGGTTCACAAAGAGCAGAAGAAACCAGAGCAGGGTACTGAAGTGCTGAAGTTCTTCGACTGGGCATACAAAAACGGCAACAAACAGGCGAACGACCTGGATTACGCCAGCCTGCCGGACAGCGTGGTTGAGCAGATTCGTGCTGCATGGAAAACCAACGTGAAAGACAGCAGCGGTAAAGCGCTGTACTAACAGGATATTTTTGACGAAGATGGCGGGTGGCGCTGGCGCTAACCCGCCCTACGGCGCCACCTGTAGGCCCGGTAAGCGTCAGCGCCACCGGGCATATTCGTAAGACGTCTCAAACAGAAGAGTAATTTATGGCTGCAACCAAGCCTGCATTTAACCCTCCGGGTAAAAAAGGTGACATGATTTTCAGCGCGCTGGTAAGACTGGCTGCGCTGATTGTGCTATTGCTGCTGGGCGGCATCATCGTGTCTCTGATTTTCTCCTCATGGCCGAGCATCCAGAAATTTGGTTTCTCCTTCCTGTGGACCAAAGAGTGGGATGCCCCGAACGATATCTACGGTGCGCTGGTGCCGATCTACGGCACGCTGGTGACCTCGTTTATCGCCCTGCTGATTGCCGTGCCGGTGAGCTTTGGTATCGCCCTGTTCCTGACTGAACTGGCGCCGAACTGGCTGAAGCGTCCGCTGGGTATCGCCATCGAGCTGCTGGCGGCGATCCCGAGTATCGTTTACGGCATGTGGGGCCTGTTTATCTTTGCGCCGCTGTTCGCGACTTACTTCCAGGAGCCGGTGGGCAACGTCCTCTCCGCCATCCCGTTTGTGGGCGCCCTTTTCTCCGGTCCGGCATTCGGTATCGGGATCCTGGCCGCAGGCGTCATCCTTGCCATCATGATTATTCCTTACATCGCGGCGGTGATGCGCGATGTCTTCGAACAAACCCCGGTGATGATGAAAGAGTCGGCCTACGGCATCGGCTGCACCACCTGGGAAGTTATCTGGCGTATCGTTCTGCCGTTCACCAAAAATGGGGTAATTGGCGGCGTCATGCTGGGTCTGGGCCGCGCGCTGGGTGAAACCATGGCCGTGACCTTTATCATCGGTAACACCTACCAGCTCGACAGCGCCTCGCTCTATATGCCGGGCAACAGCATCACCTCGGCGCTGGCTAACGAATTCGCTGAAGCGGAATCAGGCCTGCACGTTGCCGCGCTGATGGAACTGGGCTTAATTCTGTTTGTGATCACCTTCATCGTCCTGGCGATCTCCAAAGTGATGATCATGCGCCTGGCGAAAAATGAGGGGGCACGCTAATGGCAACGCTCGAAATGCAAAACACCGTGGAGCTGGCGGAATCTCGCCGCAAAATGCAGGCGAAGCGCCGCATGAAGAACCGCCTCGCGTTGACGCTCTCGATGGCGACGATGGCATTCGGTTTGTTCTGGCTGGTCTGGATCCTGTTCTCCACGGTAACGCGCGGTATCGACGGCATGTCGCTGGCGCTGTTCACCGAGATGACCCCGCCACCCAATACCGCCGGCGGCGGGCTGGCAAACGCCCTGGCGGGCAGCGGCCTGCTGATCCTGTGGGCGACCGTGTTCGGTACGCCGCTCGGCATCATGGCGGGGATCTATCTGGCGGAGTACGGCCGTAAATCCTGGATTGCGGAAGTGATCCGCTTCATTAACGACATTCTGCTCTCTGCCCCGTCGATTGTGGTCGGTCTGTTCGTCTACACCATCGTGGTGGCGCAGATGGAGCACTTCTCCGGCTGGGCCGGGGTGATTGCGCTGGCGCTGCTGCAGGTGCCTATCGTCATCCGTACCACCGAGAACATGCTGAAACTGGTACCGGACAGCCTGCGTGAAGCGGCCTACGCGCTGGGTACGCCGAAGTGGAAGATGATCTCTGCCATTACTCTGAAGGCGTCCATCTCCGGGATCCTGACCGGCGTACTGTTGGCTGTGGCCCGTATTGCCGGTGAAACCGCGCCGCTGCTCTTTACCGCGCTCTCCAACCAGTTCTGGAGCACGGACATGATGCAGCCGATTGCCAACCTGCCGGTGACCATCTTTAAATTTGCGATGAGCCCGTTTGCCGAATGGCAGTCGCTGGCCTGGGCCGGGGTCCTGATTATTACCCTGTGCGTACTGTTACTGAACATTCTGGCGCGCGTTATTTTCGCGAAGAAGAAACACGGTTAATTATTGACGGCGTGGCACTCTGCGGCGCCGGATGAGGAAATGAGTCAATGAGTATGGTCGATACTGCCCCGGGTAAACTTGCGGTTCGTGATCTGAACTTCTACTACGGCAAGTTCCATGCCCTGAAAAACATCAACCTGGATATTGCCAAAAACCAGGTTACGGCATTCATCGGTCCGTCGGGCTGCGGGAAATCCACGCTGCTGCGTACCTTTAACAAAATGTATTCACTCTATCCGGAGCAGCGCGCTGAAGGCGAGATCCTGCTGGACGGCGACAACATTCTGACCAATACCCAGGACATCGCCCTGCTGCGTGCGAAAGTGGGCATGGTGTTCCAGAAACCGACGCCGTTCCCGATGTCCATCTATGACAACATCGCCTTTGGCGTGCGCCTGTTTGAGAAGCTCTCCCGTGCCGATATGGACGAGCGCGTGCAGTGGGCCTTGACCAAGGCCGCATTATGGAACGAAACCAAAGATAAACTTCACCAGAGCGGATACTCTCTCTCCGGTGGTCAGCAGCAGCGTCTGTGCATTGCGCGTGGTATCGCCATTCGCCCGGAAGTGTTATTGCTGGATGAACCGTGCTCAGCGCTGGATCCGATCTCTACCGGCCGTATCGAAGAGCTGATCACCGAATTAAAACAGGATTACACCGTGGTGATCGTGACCCACAACATGCAGCAGGCTGCGCGTTGTTCTGACCACACGGCGTTTATGTACCTGGGCGAGTTGATTGAGTTCAGTAACACGGACGATCTGTTCACCAAACCCGCCAAAAAACAAACCGAAGATTATATTACTGGCCGCTACGGTTGATTTGGAGTTAACCATGGACAACCTCAATCTTAATAAACACATTTCCGGCCAGTTCAACGCAGAGCTGGAAAGTATCCGCACCCAGGTGATGACCATGGGCGGAATGGTCGAGCAGCAGCTTTCTGACGCGATCACCGCAATGCACAACCAGGACAGCGAGCTGGCGAAGCGCGTGGTGGAAGGTGACAAACACGTCAACATGATGGAAGTGGCGATCGACGAAGCCTGCGTGCGCATCATCGCCAAGCGTCAGCCGACGGCGAGCGACCTGCGTCTGGTCATGGCGATCATCAAAACCATCGCCGAGCTGGAACGTATTGGCGACGTGGCGGACAAAATCTGCCGCACCGCGCTGGAGAAGTTCTCCCAGCAGCACCAGCCGCTGCTGGTGAGCCTGGAGTCGCTGGGTCGCCACACCGTGCAGATGCTGCACGACGTGCTGGATGCCTTTGCGCGTATGGATCTGGATGAAGCGGTGCGTATTTACCGTGAAGACAAGAAGGTCGACCAGGAGTACGAAGGCATTGTACGTCAGCTGATGACCTACATGATGGAAGATACTCGCACCATCCCAAGCGTCCTGACCGCCCTGTTCTGCGCCCGCTCTATCGAGCGTATCGGTGACCGCTGCCAGAACATTTGCGAATATATCTTTTACTTCGTGAAAGGACAGGATTTCCGTCACGTCGGCGGGGATGAACTGGACAAAATGCTCGCCGGAAAAGATCCGAAAGAGTAATTTTTCCCCTAACGCCAGCTTTGCTGGCGTTATATTTAAATATCAAAATATTTCCTCTACGAATAACTCTTTTCCTCCCCACGTAATAACATTGCCGTCAGTCACATTTCAAACTTTTCCCGGTTGTTTTCTTTTGTCTTCTACCCTAAAACATCCCGATATTAACGCGAGCCACTGAAATACGTTAATGCGCTAATAACGTTATTAAGCAAAAATGGATTGTTACCGCTATTAAGCGGGCAAAACCTGAAAGTGATTATCTCCTGGCGGAGGCTAATCGCTTTCAGGTTTTTTTATTTTAAAAGATAAATTAACAGGGACTTATATTATGTTCAGGAGAACCCTTATTACCTCGGCCATTTTAATGATGGCACCTCTCGGTCAGGCCGTGTCTGCGCCATTAACGGTGGAGCAGCGCCTCGAATTACTGGAAAAGGCGCTAAAAGAGACTCAGGCAGAGCTTCAGCAGTATAAAGATAAGGAGATCGTCAAAACGCAGACCGCCCGCCCGGCGAAAAAACCCGACGCCGTACTGGTCAAAACAGAGGATGCCCATACCGAGGCGGTTTATTCCTCCATCACCATGAAAGACTTCAGTAAATTTGTGAAAGATGAAATTGGCTTTAGCTATAACGGCTATTTCCGCTCCGGCTGGGGCACCGCATCGCATGGTTCGCCAAAGTCCTGGGCCATTGGCTCCCTGGGGCGCTTCGGTAATGAATATTCGGGCTGGTTCGATTTGCAGCTTAAGCAGCGGGTCTATAACGAAGGCAATAAACGCGTCGATGCCATTGTGATGCTGGATGGCAACGTCGGCCAACAGTACTCCACCGGCTGGTTTGGCGATAACGCGGGCGGCGAAAACTATCTGCAATTTTCCGATATGTACGTGACTACCCAGGGGTTCCTGCCGTTTGCCCCGGAGGCCGATTTCTGGGTCGGGAAGCACGGTGCACCGAAGATCGAAATCCAGATGCTGGACTGGAAAACCCAACGAACGGATGCCGCAGCGGGCGTAGGGCTGGAAAACTGGAAAGTGGGACCCGGCAAGGTGGATATTGCGCTGGTGCGGGAAGACGTGGATGACTACGATCGCGAGCTCAAAAACAAGCAGCAGTTGAACACCAATACCATCGACCTGCGTTATAAAGAACTGCCGCTATGGGATAAAGCCTCGCTGATGGTCAGCGGGCGCTACGTCGCGGCCAATCAAAGCTCAGGCGAGAAGTATAACCAGGATAATAACGGCTATTATCCGTGGAAAGACACCTGGATGGTCGGCACCACCTTAACGCAAAAACTGGATAGCGGCGGATTTAATGAGTATTCCGTGCTGGTGGCGAATAACTCCATCGCCAGCAGCTTCTCGCGCTATGCCGGTTCCAGCCCTTTTACCACCTCCAACGGCAGATATTATGGCGACCATACCAACGGGACGGCGGTGCGCGTGACCTCGCAGGGCGAGATGTATCTACGGGATGACGTCATCATGGCCAGCGCGCTGGTGTACTCCTTCGGCAATGACGTTTACAGCTATGAAACCGGGGCCCATTCCGATTTCGAGTCCATTCGCGCCGTTGTGCGTCCGGCGTATATCTGGGATCAATATAATCAGTCAGGCGTTGAGCTGGGTTATTTCAAACAGCAAAACACCGATCTGACCGGCAAGAAATATTATGAATCAGGCTATAAAACCACGCTGTTCCATACTTTCAAAGTGAATACCAGTATGTTGACCTCCCGCCCGGAACTGCGTTTTTATGGCACTTATATTAAAGCCGAAGAGACGGAATTAGATAATTTCACCTTCGAAGACCAAAAAAAGGATCAGTTTGCCATTGGCGCGCAGGCTGAAATCTGGTGGTAACTGGATCGCATAAAGGACAATATTAATGAAAAGAATGAAAACAGCTTTATCCGTTATTACGCTCTGTCTTGCACTCGGCCCATCGGCTTTCGCGGCAGATCTTCCCGCTGCCCCGGATCCCGCTTATCCGCTGAGCCAGTATGTCACCCAGGTAAATGCCGATAATACGGTGACGTATCGCTACTTCGCCCCGGCGGCGAAAAGCGTATCGGTGGTGGTGGGGATCCCGACCCCGGAAAACATTCATCCGATGACCAAAGACGCTTCGGGTATCTGGAGCTGGCGGGGGCCGGTGATGCAGCCCAATCTGTATGAATATTTCTTCAACGTTGATGGTGTACGCAGTATTGATACCGGCACGGCAATGACCAAACCACAACGTCAGGTGAACACCAGCATGGTGCTGGTGCCGGGCAGTATTCTGGACGTTAACCCGGTCCCGCACGGCGATCTTATTACCCTGACCTATCATTCGGCGGCGCTAAAGTCGGAGCGTCAGCTTTTCGTCTGGACGCCGCCGGGCTACAGCGAACAGGGGAAACCGCTGCCGGTACTCTACTTCTATCACGGCTTTGGTGATACAGGGCGCTCGGCTATCGATCAGGGGCGTATTGCGCAGATTATGGATAACCTGCTCGCGGCCGGAAAGATTGCCCCGATGCTGGTGGTGGTGCCGGATACCGAAACCGACGCCGCCGGCATTGTGCCTGAAACCTTCGTGCCGAACGAGCGACGCAAAGCCTTCTATCCATTGAATGCCCAGGCTGCCGATCGGGAGCTGATGAACGACATCATACCGCTCATAAGCCAGCGGTTTAATGTGCGTGATGATGCCGAAGGACGTGCGCTGGCGGGGTTGTCCCAGGGTGGCTATCAGGCGCTGGTCTCCGGCATGAACCATCTTGAACGCTTTGGCTGGCTGGCCACCTTTAGCGGCGTCACTACTACCAGCGTACCGGATGCGGGCGTCAGCGCGCGGCTCAACGATCCGCAGGCCATCAATAAGCAGCTACGCAATTTCACCGTTGTGGTAGGTGAAAAAGATGCCGTGACGGGCAAGGATATCGCCGGGCTGAAGCAGGAGCTTGAGAAACGCCAGATTAAGTTCGACTATCACGAATATCCGGGTCTGAATCATGAGATGGATGTCTGGCGACCGGCCTATGCGGACTTCGTCCAGAAACTGTTTAAATAGCAAAAAGCCGTAAAGCGAGTCGCTTTACGGCTTATCAGGCTTAGCGGGTGATATTCCAGCCGCGCGCTTTCCACAGTTCCGGCAGCTGGCCCAGGTCGGTAAAGGTCGTCACCTTCGGATGGTCCAGCGGTGGGTTGTGCGGATCGGCGCAGAAGTAGAATACCTCCATGCCTGCGGCGATCCCCGCCTGCGCACCCGCGCTGGAGTCGTCCACCAGAATGCAGTTCTCCACGTTGACGTTCATCGCTTTCGCGGCATGGAACATCATGGCCGGATCGGGTTTCCAGCGCTGGATATCGTAGCCGCTGTACAGTTTTTCCGGGAAATGGTGCAGCATCTGCAGCTTGCCAAGAGAGTGCTGCATTTTGCTCACCGGGCCGTTAGAGACTACACACATCGGCACCGCCATTGAATCCAGCAGGGTGCTGGCTCCATTGATCGCTTCCAGTTCGGAGTCGAAGAGGCGTGCGACCTCGGCGCGGTAAACAGGCTCCAGATCCGCTTTCGCGAGGCTGACGCCGTGTTCGGCGTTAATGATGTCGATGATTTCGTAGAGCTTCACGCCCTTAAAGCGTTTAAACGTCTCTTCGAGATCGAGCGTGATACCAAATTCCTGGAACATGGTGACATACGCCCGGGAACAGATGACCTCACTGTCGACCAGCGTACCGTCGCAGTCGAAAAATACTGCATCAATCTGAGACATGCATTTCCCTTTCTTAACAAGTTTAACGTTTACGTGCTGCATAACGTTGAGACGCAATCGTTGCCGTATAAGCAAATTCAATGAAAAAAAGTGCCTCTCAACCGCCCCTATTGTCGCATTTTGGTATAGGATAGCGACGAATTTTCCCTCCTTGTTCGGAAATAGATGATGAGTCAACAACACACTACCCAGTCTTCTGGCACGGGTTTGCTTGAGCGCGTGTTTAAACTGCGCGAACACGGCACGACGGCACGCACCGAAGTGATCGCCGGTTTCACCACCTTCCTGACGATGGTCTATATCGTTTTTGTGAACCCGCAAATTCTGGGCGTTGCTGGCATGGATACCAGTGCCGTCTTCGTTACTACCTGCCTTATCGCCGCCTTCGGCAGCATCCTGATGGGGCTGTTCGCTAACCTGCCGGTTGCGCTGGCACCGGCGATGGGTCTGAACGCCTTCTTCGCCTTTGTGGTGGTCCAGGCGATGGGCCTGCCGTGGCAGGTGGGGATGGGCGCTATCTTCTGGGGTGCCGTCGGTCTGCTGATCCTGACCATTTTCCGCGTGCGTTACTGGATGATTGCCAATATCCCGGTCAGCCTGCGCGTGGGCATCACCAGCGGAATCGGCCTGTTCATCGGCATGATGGGGCTGAAAAACGCCGGTGTGATCGTGGCAAACCCGGAAACTCTGGTCAGCATCGGTAAACTGACCTCCCACAGCGTGCTGCTGGGCGTGCTGGGCTTCTTCATCATCGCGATTCTGGCCTCCCGCAACATCCACGCGGCGGTGCTGGTCTCCATTATCGTTACTACCCTGCTGGGCTGGATGCTGGGCGACGTGCACTACAGCGGCATCGTCTCTGCGCCGCCGAGCGTGACCACCGTGATTGGCCACGTCGATCTGGCGGGCTCGCTGAACCTGGGTCTGGCCGGGGTGATCTTCTCCTTTATGCTGGTGAACCTGTTTGACTCCTCCGGGACGCTGATTGGCGTGACCGACAAAGCCGGTCTGGCGGATGAGAAGGGCAAATTCCCGCGCATGAAGCAGGCGCTGTTCGTGGACAGTATCTCTTCCGTCACTGGCTCCTTTATCGGGACCTCGTCGGTGACCGCCTATATCGAATCCTCTTCCGGGGTGTCGGTTGGTGGCCGTACCGGTCTGACCGCGGTAGTGGTTGGCCTGCTGTTCCTGCTGGTGATCTTCCTTTCACCGCTGGCGGGCATGGTACCGCCGTATGCCGCCGCCGGTGCGCTGATCTACGTGGGCGTGCTGATGACCTCCAGCCTGTCGCGCGTGAAGTGGGACGACCTGACCGAAGCGGTTCCGGCGTTTATTACCGCGGTGATGATGCCGTTCAGCTTCTCTATTACCGAAGGGATTGCGCTGGGCTTTATCTCTTACTGCGTGATGAAGGCGGGCACCGGACGCTGGCGTGAAATCAGCCCGTGCGTGATGGTCGTTGCGCTGCTGTTCGTGCTGAAGATTGCGTTTATTGATGCCTGATAAACAGAAAGCCCCCTCCCTGTGGGAGGGGGCCGGACTGCTTACGCTTTAACCCGCTGAATATACTTCCCAAACGCGCTCAGCTGACCGGTCAGATGGTCCAGGGTGCTCTGATCAATCACTTCACCCGTCTGCGGGTCGACCTTGTTCTGAATCACGCCGCCCATAAATTCCGGCTTGTTCAACACCATCGCATCCAGGAACACCAGGATCTGGCGCAGATGATACTGACAGCGTGCGCCACCAATCGCGCCCATGGAGCTGGTCTGGATCAGCACCGGTTTACCCGCCAGCGGCTGTTCCGGCAGACGGGAGAGCCAGTCAATGGCGTTCTTCAGGCCACCCGGCACGGAATAGTTATATTCCGGAGTGACAATCACCACGCCGTCCGCTTCGCGGATCTGCGCTGCCAGCGCTTCTACCGCAGCCGGGAACCCCTCTTCCTGCTGCACATCCGCGTCGTACAGCGGAATATCGCCGATCGACGGCAGGGCGGTAATGTCCATGCCCTCGGGCGCCAGCTTCGGCAGCGTGCGGGCAACCATCCCGTTAAATGAACCTTTGCGCAGGCTTCCCAGTAACGTAACAACCTTTAACGTATCAGACATCACTACTCCTTCTTGAAAGGTCAGGTGAGAATAATCGCTTTTTCCGCCGGTAGACTGGTCAGGCGCATCAGGCGCGCGGCCGGTTCGTTCGCACGGGCGGGGACGTCCGGCAGACTCTGCCATCCGAGGCGGCTGTCGAACTCCCAAATTTTTAGCCGTTCAATGGCCGGAGTGACGGCGATAGACCAGATCAGAACATCTTCAGCGTCGCTTAAGGCTTCTACCTGTGCGGCTCTGGCGGCCCGTAGACGGCCGGAGCCCGGTAACAGTTGCAGCAGGCTGGCGCAGTCGCTGGCGTCGCCCGACAGCTTACGGATGCTCTGACGCAGAGTAATCAGCTGCGCTCTGGCTTCGTGGGGGTCGTTCTGGTTGCGCACCCATAAGTTCTCGTTGCTGGAGAGCGGGTAGGTGTCATGGGCGTGAGAGCCATCCGGGCTGCGGAGCGCCCGCTGCAGCTCCATATCCAGACCGCAATCGCCTTCTGTTGTCAGCGCCAGGCCCACGATATTGCCAGCGTAGGCAATGGAAAAGCGGGGAAGCTCCGGATCGGCGAACACAGGGCGACCCTCTGGTTCGGTAATCACCTTCGGCAGCTCGCTGGTGCCGTAAAGCATAAACAATAGTTCAGCGAGCAACATCCGGGAAGCCAGAAACCGTGTGCGGCGATGTTCAGGAAGCATCCGCGCTTCGTTTTGACAGTTTAAAGAGAGTCTGGTTGAAACCAGCCGCCCCTCGGTCAGCGTCCCTCTTGCAAAATGCGTAGCCATTTTTCGCTCCGTGATAATGGTCAGTCGTCAGGTTAAACGGTTACATGATTATCGCTTAACTCGCTTACTGTTTTAATGGCTAAATGGGAGTAAGGGAAGTTTTGCGGCGGAACTTTACATTTTCTTAGGCGAAAACAAGGCGTCTAACGCAACGGCGGGCCGTATAACGCCTTGATGGTCTTTCTCAGCCAGAGGATTTTGGGGTTGTGGCTGTTACGCTTATGCCAGATCAGGGTGAAGGGCACGGTGAGCTTCAGTGCCTGCGCCTCATCAATGGGGATCGGTAGGGTAACCAGCTGCCGCTGGTGGAGCTGATTGTAGTGATGGCAGTAGTGCGGGGCGGTGGCAATGTAGTTATGGCCCGGCTGCGCCGCCATAAACATCGATTGCTCAAAGCCGGGCAGGCTCATGGCGATATTGCGCGTACGCCCCATCTCTCTCAGCACTTCATCCAGCGCCCAGGTGTCGCTACGCTCCCAGAAGATACTGATATGCGGATAGCGCAGGAAGGTTTCGAGGTTCCACTCCTCCTGTAGCGCAGGATGATCTTCGCGCAGATAGACGCACGGGCGATCGCTGAACAAAATTTCGTAGTCAATAAACCACGGCATCAGCTTTAACAGCTCGCGGGAGCGGGGATGTGTTTCGCGCCCGGTAAAGCCGAGATCGACCTCCCCGCGGGTTATGGCGTCCAGCGAATCATAATCCCAGTGGCGCATCTTCACCGTGGCCTGCGGATAGCGCTGGTTCACCTGTTCCAGCAGGGCATTAAAGCGGATCAGCATCAGCGGGGTTTCCGCCGCCAGCTCAAACGTCAGGCCGCCGGGGGAGTCAGGGTGAAATTTATCGAGGATCTGGTTGCCTATCTGCATCCAGTCGGCCAGATCCTGTTCCAGACTCACCGTCAGCGGCGTCGGCAGCAGCCCCAGCGGAGTCTTCACAAACAGCGGATCGTCAAACCAGTCGCGCAGCTTCGCCAGCGATTTACTCACCGCGGAAGGGGTAACGTTCATCCGTTTCGCGGCCTTGGTGACGCTGCGTTCCTGCAGCAAAAGCTGCAGGCACAACAACAGGTTAAGATCGAGACTGCTGAGGGGCTTCTTCATGATGCGCTGCGGGCCGGATAAACAAAAGTAGGGTGATGCAGAGCATGCTACAGCCAATCAGCACCCCGATCAGCATATTCAGCGCATTGAGTCCCATTATGGCTGCCAGCCAAATCCATAGCGAAGAGCCGCAGACCTGGGCGATACCCAGCACCGAGCTGGCTACGCCTGCACGCAGCGAGAACGGGCCGAGTGCCTGACTCATCGCCACGCCAAAGCCGACGGAGAACCCGGCGCAAATCAGGGTAATACCGACAAGCATCATCGCCTGTGAACCGGCGGTCGCCAGAATCACACCTGCCGCCAGGAACAGCGCCTGGGAGGTCAGCATCAAGGTGCGCTGGCGGAAGATGTTCAGCGCAAACGGCGTCGAGAACGAGACCGCCATACTGACCAGCGCGGTTAAGGCCATCACCGTGGAATATTCTCCGCGATCGAAGCCCATCACTTCCATCAGCAACACCGGGGAAACGTTTACATAGGTGAGGATCACCGCCACGCTCAGGGTGGTGACCAGCAACCGGCTGATGAAGAAGCGGTTGAGCAGCTTCTCGTCAGGCGGGACAGACGCGCTATGCTCCCGGTTTTGCGCTCCGGGGTGGGTCTCTTTCAGTACCGCGATCGACAGGATAAAGACCAGCATCCCCATCGCCGCCATCGTCCAGAAAAGGCTCTGCCACGGAAACTGCAGCATAATCAGGTAACCCACCACCGGCGCCAGCACCGGGATAATGCAGGTGATGCCGTTCATCATGGAGAGCACTTTGGCGCGACGCTGGGTGCTTAAGGTATCGCGCAGGATGGCAAAAGCCACCACGTAGCAGCCGCCTGCGCCGACGCCCTGGATAAAGCGTCCGGTAAGGAATAGCGAACTCTCCTCTGCCATTGAACAGAGCACGGAGGCCAGTGCAAAAATCACCGCCCCGGTAATGGCGACCGGCTGCCGTCCGGCTTTATCGGCAATCTTTCCGGCAAACACCATTGATGACGCCATCCCCGCCAGGTAGGCCGAAAACGCGATATGCAGCTGCGCTTCACTGGCACCCAGATCGCGGGCGATGTGTGGCAAACCCACCAGATACATATCAATGCCCGATGGATAAAGCAGCACCAGCGCAAAACTACAAAACAGAAAACGAGCCATAACCCCCCCATAAAGTCAGGCATGAAGCATAGGGGGAGAAAGGGAAGGTGGCGAGTTGCCATTTGGACAAAGGTGATTTCCTGACAGGAAATCACCTTCTGATGAGAACCTTGCAGAGGTTCAGTCAGCTTCAGCCAAAGCGCGGTAAGAAATGGAAGGTATTACCGAACCAGCAAACGATGACCAGGATACCGAACAGGATCACTATCGACGGGACAACCATGCCGCCCCAGACGGTGAAGGTCTTATTCGGGAATTTTTGTCTCGCTTTCAGCGCCAGGATTGCCGGGACAATCACCGCCCATATGGTGGCGCACAATCCCGCCCCGCCAATACCGTAGATAAACCCGTTCGGGAAGATCAGGTAGAGCAGGGTGGGCGGCAGGAAGGTCAGCATAATCGTTTTCAGGCGACCAGACGGTGAATTATCGAGTTTAAAGAGGTCGGCAAGATAATCGAACAGGCCTAAGGTGACCCCGAAGAACGAGCTGGCCACTGCTAAATTGGAGAAAACCAGTAAGCAAAATTCAATCACCCCATGCTGTCGGGTACCGAGGAAGGATTTTACCAGCGAGTCAACATTGCCCCCGGACGAGATGATCTCCTTGAAGCTGTCGCGTGTAATGTTCCCCATCGTGCAATAGAGCCAGAACAGGTAGATAAAAAGGGCCAGCAGCGAGCCATAGACAAGGCTTTTTATCAGTTTATCTTTTCGCTTGCCGTAGCAGATGATCAGGCTGGGAATGTTGCCATGAAACCCAAACGATGCCAGACAGACGGGCAGGGCCATAAAGATATAGGGGAAGTAGGTGGTATTGCTGGCCGGCGTAACGTTGATGTCTCGTAAGATTGAATAATCGACCTGAAAGAAGAAGGAGCCGAACACAACGATAAAGGCGATGATCTTAATACCTAAAAACAGCGAGGTAATGCGGCTGGCCGCCAGTGAGCTAAACCACAGTACGCCTGCCACGAAGATTGCCGTACAGACACCCACTATCCGGGGATTAACATGGGTCCCCTGATTCATGGCAATGGTTTCACTGATGATGGCACCGTTTGCGGAGATATAAGCATACGTCAGGATATAAAGTACAAAGGCGACCGTGAAACCGCTGACGATATTCCATTTATTGCCAAGCAGATCTTTGGTGATGGTATTGAAACTGGAACCGACGGGATAGTTTAAATTTGCTTCTAACAATAATAGCCCGGAGTGGAGCATTGAAAACCAGGCGATAATTAAAATAAACGCGCCCCAAAAAAACCAGGCTCCCGCCAGATCCACGGGTAAGGCAAACATTCCCCCGCCAATAACGGTACCTGCTATAACCATGACACCCCAAACCGATGAGTGTTTAGTCTCTAATTCTAAAGCGTTATCCATGGTGCCCCCATCAATTATGGTAAGCCTGATGTTATTGAACTATTTATTTTGCGGGCGGCTAAAATCATTTAGCCACCCGGGGACAGAAGGTTAAACTTCTTTGAGTCTGGCAGTGAAGTGACGTAATACTTTAGGTTCGTAGGTAAAGGTTAATCCTTTAATATTCATCGCATTTTCTTTCACATGTTTAAAAGCTTCGACGATGAAATCCATATGCGATTGCGTATAGGTGGCGCGCGGAATGGTTAAACGCAGCAGCTCTGCCGGGCAGGGTAACTGCTTACCGGTTTTCGGATCGCGGCCCAGTAAGAACGAGCCAATTTCCACTGCCCGAATACCGGCCACTTTGTATAACTCACAGGCCAGCGCCTGCGCCGGGAACTGCTCTGCAGGAATATGCGGCAAGAGCTTACCGGCATCCACAAAGGCCGCATGTCCGCCCGCCTGCTGGCAAATCACGCCGATGGCTTCCAGGCCGTCGACCAGGTACTGCACCTGATTAATACGGTATGCCAGCCAGTCCTGGCCCATGCCGTCGTGCAGGCCGACCGCCAGACGCTCCATGGCGCCGCCTTCAAGACCGCCATAGGTCGGGAAGCCCTCCTGGACGACGCACAATGTTCTGCACTCGGTATAGACGTCGAAATAGTCGTCATTCTTAATGCAAAGCAGGCCGCCCATCGGCACCATGGCATCTTTTTTAGCCGACATGGCCAGCATATCCGCGTACTTGTACGTCTCCCGGGTAATTTCCGCGATAGTCCAGTCTTTATATTCCGCTTCACGTTTTTGAATGAAGTATGCATTTTCGGCGAAGCGCGCGGAATCCATCACCACCGGAATATCGTATTTTCTGGCAATCGCGTACATCGCCTTCAGGTTTGCCAGCGACACCGGCTGCCCACCGGCGGAGTTGCTGGTAATGGTCGCGACAATATAAGGGACGTTGCCCGGCCCCACTTCTTCGATGCCGTTTTCCAGACCCTGAAGGTCAAAGTTACCTTTAAAATCGTAACGGATGCCGGTATCAAAGGCTTCCTTGATATACACGTTGCGCACGGTGCAGCCATTTATCTGGCTATGTCCCTGGGTGGTATCAAAAAAGTAATTAGAAAAGGCGACCATTTTCGAGCGGTCTAATCCCTTCTCCTGCTCGCGCTTTTTAATGAGCACCGGAATATAGATCTGCTCGGCGCCGCGTCCCTGATGGGTCGGGATAGTGTATTGATAACCAAAAATCTCTTTCACCGCATCGGACAGCGCATAATAGCTGCGGCTTCCGCTATAGGCTTCGTCACCGCGCAGCATGGCGGCCTGCATATTCTGTGTGACCGCGCCGGTGCCGCTGTCGGTCAGCAAATCAATAAATACGTCTTCACTATCCAACAGGAAGGGGTTCATACCCGATTTAATAATCGCGTTGTCGCGATGCTCCCTTGTGGTGCGCTTAACTGGCTCAATAACTCTGATGCGAAATGGCTCTGGCAAATGTTTGAAGTTTTCCATTATATAATTCCTGTTTTTATCGCAGCGGTGCTGGTGGCTATTTTTAATAACCATTAATACAGGCATGCCCGGGCCCGCTATATCGCCACACGACCGGGAGAATATATCTCACGGATCGAGGCGTGCAGAGGCACAATTGCAGCCATACGGGCGCAATAATTTCAGGCATACCGGATAAATAGAGTATTCGTCTATTCAGGTTGCATAGAGAATGAGAGGCGAAGGGAGATTACGGATGGTGATTGACAATTTTATTGTCAATATTGAACCACTTAGAAGTGATATATGTATTTAAGATAATCGTCATTGATTTATCCTCATTAGACACGCTACTACACTATTCGAATGAGAATATTTGTCTATGTGCAGAGATATTAATTGTGATTGTAATCACAGAGAATATAACAGATATATTTGGTATTTATTCAGGTAATATAGAAAAGGAAAAAGCCGCAATAACAGGGATGTTATGCGGCTTTTTAGCAGAGGGCTGAAACGGGTTTATTTCCCGATGCAGAAACTGGAGAAGATGCGTCCCAGCAGGTCATCCGAGGTAAACTCCCCGGTGATCTCGCTTAACGCCTGCTGCGCCAGACGCAGCTCTTCCGCCAGCAGTTCTCCGGCCCAGGCACCGAGCAGCTGGGCTTTGCCCTGATCCAGATGCATCGCCGCCTGCTCCAGCGCCTGCAAATGGCGACGACGGGCAAGGAAACCGCCCTCCATGCTGGTATCAAAGCCCATACTCTGCTTGAGATGGTTACGCAGGTCATCCACGCCCTCACCGGTACGCGCCGACAGGCGAATCAGTGAGTAACCATTCACATCGTTGATGCCCAGCGTTTCGCCGGTAACGTCCGCTTTGTTACGTACCACGGTGATCGGCAGTTTAGCCGGCAGACGGGCGATAAAGTCCGGCCAGATCTCTGCCGGGTCAACGGCATCGGTCGTTGTACCGTCTACCATAAACAGCACGCGGTCGGCCTGCTCGATCTCCTGCCAGGCGCGCTCGATACCGATGCGCTCAACTTCGTCGCTGGCATCGCGCAGACCGGCGGTATCAATGATGTGCAGCGGCATACCGTCGATATGGATATGCTCGCGCAGAACGTCGCGGGTTGTACCGGCAATGTCGGTGACAATCGCCGCTTCACGGCCCGCCAGCGCGTTCAGCAGGCTTGATTTCCCGGCATTGGGACGCCCGGCAATCACCACCTTCATTCCTTCGCGTAGCAGGCTGCCCTGACGCGCTTCGGCGCGTACCGCATCGAGATCGTTCATCACGTCGTTAAGCTGGGCTTCGATTTTGCCATCGGAGAGGAAATCGATCTCCTCATCCGGGAAATCAATGGCCGCTTCCACGTAGATCCGCAGGTGAGTAAGTGCTTCCACAAGATGGTTTACGCGGGCAGAGAAGGCCCCCTGCAGCGAGTTCAGTGCCGAGCGTGCTGCCTGTTCGGAACTGGCATCAATCAGGTCGGCAATCGCCTCGGCCTGGGCCAGATCGAGCTTATCGTTCAGGAAGGCGCGCTCGGAGAACTCGCCCGGTTTCGCAATGCGCAGGCCCGGCAGGGTCAGAATGCGTTTCAGCAGCAGGTCGAGGATCACCGGCCCGCCGTGGCCCTGCAGTTCGAGCACGTCTTCACCGGTAAAGGAGTTCGGGCCCGGGAACCACAGCGCGATGCCCTGGTCCAGCGCCGTGCCGTCTTTATCTTTAAACGGCAGATAGTCGGCGTAGCGTGGCTTTGGCAGTTTCCCCAGCACCGCTTCTGCCACCTCGCGCGCCTTCAGGCCGGAGATACGCAGAATGCCCACACCACCGCGTCCCGGTGGGGTTGCCTGGGCGACGATAGTGTCGTTTTGGCTCATGGTTTGTCTCTTCTTAATGCAATAAAAAAGGCGGTCCATAGACCGCCCTTTAATTTATGTTCCGTTTGCCGGGTGGCGCTTCGCTTACCCGGCCTACTTAAAGTCAGGAATTTTTCTTCTCGCGGCTATGCAGGCCACGTTTTTCCAGACCACGGTAGATCAGCTGCTGCTGAAGGATAGTTACCAGGTTGCTGACGATATAGTACAGCACCAGACCTGACGGGAACCACAGGAAGAACACGGTGAAGATGACCGGCATAAAGGTCATGATCTTCTGCTGCATCGGGTCGGTCACGGTGGTTGGCGACATCTTCTGGATGAAGAACATCGTCACGCCCATCAGGATCGGCAGGATGTAGTACGGGTCCTGTGCGGACAGGTCATGGATCCACAGTGCGAACGGCGCATGGCGCAGCTCAACGGAGCCCATCAGCATGTAGTACAGCGCAAGGAAGATTGGCATCTGGATGAGCAGCGGGAAGCAGCCACCCAGTGGGTTCACTTTCTCGGCTTTGTACAGGGCCATCATCTCCTGGCTCTGACGCTGTTTGTCATCGCCCAGACGCTCACGCATAGCCTGAATCTTCGGCTGCAGCATACGCATCTTCGCCATGGAGGTGTACTGCGCTTTAGTCAGCGGGTACATGATGCCACGAACGATAAAGGTGATAACGATGATGGAGAAGCCCCAGTTGCCCAGGAAGCTATGGATCCACTTCAGCAGTTTGAACAGCGGCTGAGAGATGAACCACAACCAACCGTAGTCTACGGTCAGATCCAGGTGCGGTGCCACGGCAGCCATTTTATCCTGGATTTCCGGACCGACCCACAGGGTGCTGCCCAGCGTACCGGTTTGACCCGGCTGAATCAGAACCGGCTCAGACTTATAGCCGATAGCGGCAACGCCGTTCAGGTTGGCAGTGTAGAAGTTGTTGGAGCCAGCGTTGTTCGGCACCCATGCCGTCGCGAAATACTGTTGCAGCATCGCTACCCAACCGCCTTTTGAGCTGACGTTCAGGTTTTCGTTATCGGCGATGGTGTCGAATTTGTATTTCTCGTACTTGGTATCTGGCGTGGAGTACGCAGCGCCACGGAAGGTATGCAACGCGAAGTTGTTGCTTCCGGTGTCACGGTGCGACGGCAGATTGATGGTTTGCTTCAGCTGGCCAAAGGGGGAGAGTTCCAGCGGTTTCGCGCCGGTGTTCTGCACGTTATAGCCCACGTTCACCGCATACTCACCGCGTTTCAGGGTGAAGGTTTTGGTGAAGGTGTTGCCCGCAGCATCGGTGTAAGTCATCGGGATCGCGAGTTCGTTCTGGCCATCAGCCAGCACAAACGCATCTTTATCGACGTTATACAGCGGACGTGCGCCGTTAGCCGGGTTATCCGGGCCATCACGACCGGTCAGGCCGCTCTGCGCCTGGTAGATAAACTGCGGCGTGGTTTCCAGTAACTGGAACGGCTCGTTAGAACCGAGCTCTTTCGGGTAAGTTACCAGTTGTGCCTGCTCAACATCACCACCACGGGTGTTGATAGTCAGCTCAAGCACATCGGTCTTAACCGTAATCAGTTTACCCTGGCCACTGGCCGGTACGCCCTGGTCGGCGGCGCTACCCGCTGCGGTGGTCGTTGTCTGCGTGACCTGCTGCTGAGGTTGAGGATTTTTATCCTGCTCCCAAGCCTGGAAGATCATGAAAGACACGAACAACAAAGCGATGATAAGAAGATTGCGTTGCGAATCCATCGTTAGTGTTCTCTGGTATCAAAAGGTCCTGGGGGGACGGGATCGTCTCCACCTGGGTGTAAAGGGTGGCATTTTAATACGCGTTTCACCGTCAACCAACTGCCTTTTATCATTCCAAACCTGCGCAATGCCTCAATTCCGTAGCTTGAGCAGGTCGGCGTGAAACGGCAGTGTGGCCCGAGTAGCGGACTAATCAGGCGTTGATAGACCCGGATAAGGCCGATCAGGACCCGTGAGCCAGGCGACAGTGGCGGCGCCATAATTTTTCCAACGCTTCCGAGAGAGCACGGTTATCGAGGTCGGCAACCCCTTTTTTAGCCACCACCACGAAATCCATAGAAGGCAGTTCATGTTGACGTAAACGGAAGCTTTCACGCGTCAGACGTTTAATCCGATTGCGTTCATGCGCACGCTTAACGTTTTTCTTGGCGACAGTGAGACCGATACGGGGATGCCCCAGCGAATTTTGGCGGCCGAGGATGGTGATTTGCGGCGTGCCAGCCCGTTGTGGCTGCTGGAAGACGAAAGTGAAATGAGTGGGAGTTAACAAACGTAACTCCCTGGGAAATGCTAGCTTAACCACGCAGGGGTTAGCTTAATTACTTGGAAACGGTCAGACGTGAACGGCTTTTAGCACGACGACGTGCCAGAACCTGACGACCATTTTTAGTAGCCATACGAGCACGGAAGCCGTGAGAACGGTTGCGCTTCAGTACAGACGGTTGAAAAGTGCGTTTCATGGCGATTTCTACCTAAACTTGAATAAATTCAATGACTTTTTATGGAGTCCGAACGAATAACGAACACTGGACGCCGAAGCCATGGGTGATTAAAGAGGCCGGATTGTAATAATTGTACACTCCGGAGTCAATTCTCTTTCCTTATTTCCCGCGTCTTTCCGCACGTTTTTAGCGTGCAAATTGAGCAGCATCAGACGCAGGTCTTCGAGTCCCACGCGCCGGGTGGGGAATTATACGGGCTCCAGGGCAAATCGCAAGGATCGTCCAGGATCTTCGTTAGATCATTTAAGCAAAAAATGGTCGTTACTCATTAATTTTTCCAATATGCGGCCTAAATCGTGGGGGCGGTTCATCAGGATCGTTTACACTTACCCCGTTTCGATCCTCCTGTGGATAAATCGGGAAGAAACTGTGAGAAACAGAAGATCTCTGGCGCAGTTTAGGCTATGATCCGCGGTCCCGATCGGATCCCAGGATCCTGGTCGGGCAAAAACCGCAAAGAGCGGTTCGCACGTCCCCCTTAAACGCCGGGTCTTTTCGACGTGTGTCTACAATCATGACTATTCAATAGCTTTCTTTTTATGTTCGAGTGGAGTCCGCCGTGTCACTTTCGCTTTGGCAGCAGTGTCTTGCCCGATTGCAGGATGAGTTACCAGCCACAGAATTCAGTATGTGGATCCGCCCGTTGCAGGCGGAACTGAGCGATAACACGCTGGCTTTGTATGCGCCAAACCGTTTTGTGCTCGATTGGGTCAGGGACAAATACCTCAATAACATCAATGGACTGCTAAACGAATTTTGCGGTGCCGATGCCCCACAGCTGCGTTTCGAAGTGGGCACAAAACCGGTCACCCAAACCCTCAGAGAGACCGTTAACGTCGCCGCTGCACCCGCGCAAACCGCGCAGGTTCAGATGCCGCGTGTCGCCCCTGCGCCACGGGCTGGCTGGGATAACGTTCCGGCCCCGGCAGAGCCGACCTACCGCTCTAACGTTAACGTCAAACACACCTTTGATAACTTCGTCGAAGGTAAATCGAACCAGCTGGCGCGCGCGGCGGCCCGTCAGGTAGCGGATAACCCGGGCGGCGCCTATAACCCGCTGTTCCTTTATGGCGGTACCGGTCTGGGTAAAACGCACCTCCTGCACGCGGTGGGTAACGGCATCATGGCGCGTAAGCCGAATGCCAAAGTGGTGTATATGCACTCCGAGCGCTTCGTTCAGGACATGGTTAAAGCCCTGCAAAACAACGCGATCGAAGAGTTTAAACGCTACTACCGCTCCGTTGATGCGCTGCTGATCGATGACATTCAATTCTTTGCCAATAAAGAACGATCTCAGGAAGAGTTTTTCCACACCTTCAACGCCCTGCTGGAAGGCAATCAGCAGATCATTTTGACCTCGGATCGTTATCCAAAAGAGATCAACGGGGTTGAGGATCGTCTGAAATCCCGCTTCGGCTGGGGGCTGACGGTAGCGATCGAACCACCGGAGCTGGAAACCCGCGTGGCGATCCTGATGAAAAAGGCCGACGAGAACGATATTCGTCTGCCGGGCGAGGTGGCGTTCTTTATTGCCAAACGCCTGCGTTCCAACGTCCGTGAGCTGGAAGGCGCACTGAACCGCGTGATCGCGAACGCCAACTTCACCGGACGGGCGATCACTATCGATTTCGTGCGTGAAGCGCTGCGCGATCTGCTGGCATTGCAGGAAAAACTGGTCACCATCGACAATATTCAGAAGACGGTGGCGGAGTACTACAAAATTAAAGTGGCGGACTTGCTGTCCAAACGCCGTTCCCGCTCGGTGGCGAGACCGCGTCAGATGGCGATGGCGCTGGCAAAGGAACTGACCAACCACAGCCTGCCGGAAATCGGCGATGCGTTTGGTGGCCGTGACCATACTACCGTGCTGCACGCCTGTCGTAAGATCGAGCAGTTGCGTGAAGAAAGCCACGACATAAAAGAAGACTTCTCCAATTTAATCAGAACATTATCTTCGTGACGCTATGAAATTTACCGTTGAACGTGAACACTTATTAAAACCGCTGCAACAGGTGAGCGGCCCCTTAGGCGGCCGCCCGACGCTGCCTATTCTCGGTAACCTGCTGCTGCAGGTCGCAGACGGCACGCTGTCTTTGACCGGCACCGATCTCGAGATGGAAATGGTCGCACGCGTGACGCTTTCTCAGCCTCACGAAGCGGGCGCAACCACCGTTCCGGCGCGTAAGTTCTTTGATATCTGCCGTGGCCTGCCTGAAGGGGCGGAAATTGCCGTGCAGCTGGAAGGCGACCGCATGCTGGTGCGCTCCGGCCGCAGCCGTTTCTCGCTCTCCACGCTCCCGGCTATCGACTTCCCGAACCTCGATGACTGGCAGAGCGAAGTTGAATTCACCCTGCCGCAGGCGACCATGAAGCGCCTGATTGAAGCCACCCAGTTCTCGATGGCGCATCAGGACGTGCGTTACTACTTAAACGGGATGCTGTTCGAAACCGAAGGTGAAGAGCTGCGTACCGTGGCCACCGACGGCCACCGCCTGGCGGTCTGCTCCATGCCGATTGGCGTGAGCCTGCCGAACCATTCGGTGATCGTACCGCGTAAAGGCGTGATTGAGCTGATGCGTATGCTCGACGGCGGCGAAACCCCGCTGCGCGTGCAGATCGGCAGCAACAATATTCGCGCCCACGTTGGTGACTTTATCTTCACCTCCAAGCTGGTGGATGGTCGTTTCCCGGACTACCGCCGCGTATTGCCGAAGAACCCGGACAAAACGCTGGAAGCGGGCTGCGATATTCTCAAGCAGGCCTTTGCCCGTGCGGCGATCCTCTCCAACGAGAAGTTCCGCGGCGTGCGCCTGTATGTCAGCGAAAACCAGCTGAAGATCACCGCCAACAACCCGGAGCAGGAAGAGGCTGAAGAGATCCTCGATGTTACCTATGCGGCGGGCACCGAAATGGAAATCGGCTTTAACGTGAGTTACGTGCTGGATGTGCTGAATGCGCTGAAGTGCGAGAACGTGCGTATTCTGCTGACGGACTCCGTGTCGAGCGTACAGATTGAAGATGCTGCCAGCCAAAGCGCGGCTTATGTTGTCATGCCAATGAGACTGTAATGTCGCTCACCCGCCTGTTGATCCGCGACTTTCGCAATATCGAAAGCGCGGATCTTGCTTTATCCCCCGGCTTTAATTTCCTGGTTGGCGCCAACGGCAGCGGCAAAACCAGCGTGCTGGAAGCCATCTATACGCTCGGCCATGGTCGGGCGTTTCGCAGTTTGCAGATTGGCCGCGTAATTCGCCACGAGCAAGAGTCGTTCATCCTGCATGGGCGTTTGCAGGGCGAGGATCATGAAACCGCCATCGGCCTGACCAAAGACAAGCAGGGTGACAGCAAGGTGCGCATCGACGGCACCGACGGGCACAAAGTGGCCGAGCTGGCGCTGCTGATGCCGATGCAGCTGATCACTCCCGAGGGGTTTACTTTACTCAACGGCGGCCCCAAATACAGAAGAGCCTTCCTTGACTGGGGATGCTTCCATAACGAAGCGGGCTTCTTTACCGCCTGGAGCAACCTTAAACGGCTACTCAAGCAGCGCAATGCCGCGCTGCGCCAGGTTACCCGCTATGCCCAACTGCGGGCGTGGGACAAAGAGCTGATCCCGTTGGCCGAGCAGATCAGCCGCTGGCGCGCCGAGTACAGCGCCGGGATCGCACAGGACATGGCGGATACCTGCCAACAGTTTTTACCCGAGTTCTCTCTGAGCTTCTCCTTCCAGCGCGGCTGGGAGAAAGAGACCGACTATGCCGAGGTGCTGGAGCGAAGCTTCGAGCGCGATCGGATGCTGACCTACACCGCGCACGGCCCGCACAAGGCGGATTTCCGCATTCGTGCCGACGGTGCGCCGGTGGAAGATACTTTATCACGCGGGCAGCTCAAGCTTCTGATGTGCGCGCTGCGCCTGGCGCAGGGCGAGTTCTTAACCCGCGAAAGCGGACGACGCTGCCTGTACCTGATTGATGATTTTGCCTCGGAACTTGACGACGCACGGCGCGGGCTGCTTGCCAGCCGCTTAAAAGCCACGCAGTCGCAGGTTTTCGTCAGTGCGATTAGCGCTGAACACGTAATGGACATGTCGGACAAAAATTCGAAGATGTTCACCGTGGAAAAGGGTAAAATAACGGATTAACCCAAGAATAAATGAGCGAGAAACGTTGATGTCGAATTCTTATGACTCCTCCAGTATCAAAGTCCTGAAAGGGCTGGATGCGGTGCGTAAGCGCCCGGGTATGTATATCGGCGACACGGATGACGGCACCGGTCTGCACCACATGGTATTTGAGGTTGTGGATAACGCTATCGACGAAGCGCTCGCGGGTCACTGTAAAGACATCGTGGTGACCATCCACGCCGACAACTCCGTCTCCGTCACCGATGATGGCCGTGGCATCCCGACCGGTATCCACCCGGAAGAGGGCGTCTCCGCGGCGGAAGTGATCATGACCGTCCTGCACGCAGGCGGTAAGTTCGATGACAACTCCTATAAAGTCTCCGGCGGCCTGCACGGCGTTGGCGTCTCTGTGGTTAACGCCCTGTCGCAGAAGCTGGAGCTGCTGATCCGTCGCGAAGGCAAAGTGCATCAGCAAACCTACGTGCACGGCGTACCGCAGGCTCCGCTGGCGGTTACCGGTGAAACTGACGTGACCGGGACGCAGGTCCGTTTCTGGCCAAGCCATGAAACCTTCACCAACGTCACCGAGTTTGAATATGACATTCTGGCCAAGCGTCTGCGCGAGCTGTCGTTCCTGAACTCCGGCGTCTCTATCCGCCTGCGCGACAAGCGCGACGGCAAAGAAGATCACTTCCATTACGAAGGCGGGATCAAGGCGTTCGTTGAGTACCTGAACAAGAACAAAACGCCAATTCACCCGAATATCTTCTATTTCTCCACCGAAAAAGACGGTATCGGCGTTGAAGTTGCGCTGCAGTGGAACGACGGTTTCCAGGAAAACATCTACTGCTTTACCAACAACATCCCGCAGCGCGATGGCGGTACGCACCTGGTCGGCTTCCGTACGGCGATGACCCGTACCCTGAACGCCTACATGGATAAAGAAGGCTACAGCAAAAAAGCGAAAGTCAGCGCCACCGGTGACGATGCCCGTGAAGGCCTGATTGCTGTTGTCTCCGTGAAGGTGCCGGATCCGAAGTTCTCCTCGCAGACCAAAGACAAGCTGGTCTCCTCCGAGGTGAAATCGGCGGTGGAACAGCAGATGAACGAGCTGCTGAGCGAATACCTGCTGGAAAACCCGTCCGACGCCAAAATCGTGGTCGGCAAAATTATCGATGCGGCGCGTGCCCGTGAAGCGGCGCGTAAAGCCCGTGAAATGACCCGTCGTAAAGGCGCGCTGGATCTGGCTGGCCTGCCGGGCAAACTGGCGGACTGCCAGGAACGCGACCCGGCGCTGTCCGAACTGTACCTCGTGGAAGGGGACTCCGCGGGCGGTTCTGCGAAGCAGGGCCGTAACCGTAAGAACCAGGCGATCCTGCCGCTGAAGGGTAAAATCCTTAACGTTGAGAAGGCGCGCTTCGACAAGATGCTCTCCTCTCAGGAAGTGGCGACGCTGATCACCGCTTTGGGCTGCGGCATTGGCCGTGACGAGTACAACCCGGACAAGCTGCGCTATCACAGCATCATCATCATGACCGATGCGGACGTCGACGGCTCGCACATCCGTACGCTGCTGTTGACCTTCTTCTACCGTCAGATGCCGGAAATCGTTGAGCGTGGCCACGTCTACATTGCCCAGCCGCCGCTGTACAAAGTGAAGAAAGGCAAGCAGGAACAGTACATCAAAGACGACGAAGCGATGGATCAGTACCAGATCGCTATCGCCCTTGACGGTGCGACCCTGCACGCCAACTCAAGCGCCCCGGCGCTGGCGGGTGAACCGCTGGAGCGTCTGGTGTCTGAGTACAACGCGACCCAGAAGATGATTGGCCGCATGGAGCGTCGCTTCCCGCGCACGCTGCTGAAAGCGCTGGTCTATCAGCCGACGCTGGCCGAAGCTGACCTCAGCAGCGAGCAGGCCGTGACCCGTTGGGTGAACACCCTGGTGACCGATCTGAACGAGAACGAGCAGCACGGCAGCCAGTGGAAGTTCGACGTTAACGAGAACAGCGAACTGAACCAGTTCGAGCCGGTGATCCGCGTGCGTACCCACGGTGTGGATACCGACTATCCGCTGGATCAGGAGTTCGTGACCGGTGCGGAATACCGTCGTATCTGTACCCTCGGCGAGAAGCTGCGCGGCCTGATCGAAGACGATGCCTTTATCGAGCGCGGTGAGCGCCGTCAGCCGGTGGCCAGCTTCGAGCAGGCGCTGGAGTGGCTGGTGAAAGAGTCCCGTCGTGGCCTCTCCATTCAGCGTTATAAAGGTCTGGGCGAGATGAACCCGGATCAGCTGTGGGAAACCACCATGGATCCGGAAAGCCGCCGCATGCTGCGCGTCACCGTAAAAGACGCGATTGCAGCGGACCAGCTGTTCACCACCCTGATGGGCGATGCGGTTGAACCACGTCGTGCCTTTATCGAAGAGAACGCCCTGAAAGCGGCGAACATCGATATCTAATGTAACGCCCCGCGTTCCAGGCCCGGTAAGCGCTAGCGCCACCGGGCTTTTCTTTGCCCGCAAAAGAGGAATCCCGCTTCCCCTTTCTATCCCCCTTTTCTTTACTGTTTTTTGAGCGGAATCGCGTTAGCATGAGTCCAGACTCATTCCAACCGGGGATCCCATGGCTATCAAACTCATTGCAATCGATATGGACGGCACGCTGCTGCTGCCAGATCACACCATCTCTCCAGGCGTTAAGAACGCGATTGCCGCAGCCCGTGCGAAAGGCGTGAACGTGGTGCTGTGCACCGGTCGTCCGTATGCTGGCGTCCACAGCTACCTGAAAGAGCTGCACATGAATGAGCCGGGTGATTACTGCATTACCTACAACGGCGCGCTGGTGCAGAAAGCGGCCGATGGCAGCACGGTGGCGCAAACGGCGCTGAGCTATGACGATTACCGCTATCTGGAACAACTCTCCCGCGACGTGGGCTCGCACTTCCACGCTCTCGACCGCAACACGCTTTACACTGCCAACCGCGACATCAGCTACTACACGGTGCATGAATCCTTCGTCGCCACTATCCCGCTGGTGTTCTGCGAAGCGGAGAAAATGGATCCGGCTACCCAGTTCCTGAAAGTGATGATGATTGATGAGCCTGCGATTCTGGATCAGGCCATCGCCCGCATCCCGGCGGAAGTAAAAGAGAAGTACACGGTGCTGAAAAGTGCGCCGTACTTCCTCGAAATCCTCGATAAACGCGTTAATAAAGGCACCGGCGTGAAGTCGCTGGCCGACGCGCTGGGGATCAAACCGGAAGAGATCATGACCCTGGGCGATCAGGAAAATGACATTGCGATGCTGGAATATGCTGGCTTAGGCGTGGCGATGGAAAACGCAATCCCGTCGGTGAAAGAGGTGGCTAACTTCGTCACCAAATCTAACCTCGAAGACGGCGTGGCATACGCTATTGAGAAGTTTGTACTGAACTAAGACCTGGCAAAACCCGCGCTCCACGACCCGCACACGTTGCGGGTTTTTTTATCCCTGCAGGAACCTTTCTTTAACATTCCTTTCACTGATTGTTCTTTTTGTGATCCAGATTGTAGTACAACATTATCTGATTGTACTACATTACGACCACGGCAATGACGAATAGCATCACGTTTGTACTGCAAAATTGAGGCGAAATTCAGCGGTCGCGGTAAAGTAGTGATGGACATACAGAGCACAAGGACTCTCCATGACTCTCAATAAAACCGATCGCATCGTCATTACGCTGGGCACCCAGATTGTGGGTGGCAAATACGTTCCCGGCTCGCCGCTGCCCGCAGAGGCGGAGCTGTGTGAGGAGTTTGAAACCTCGCGCAACATCATTCGGGAAGTGTTCCGCTCGCTGATGGCGAAGCGGCTGATTGAAATGAAGCGTTATCGCGGCGCCTTTGTCGCCCCGCGTAACCAGTGGAACTACCTCGATACCGACGTTCTGCAGTGGGTGCTGGAAAACGACTATGACCCACGGCTGATCGGCGCGATGAGCGAGGTGCGAAACCTGGTGGAACCGGCTATCGCCCGCTGGGCGGCAGAACGCGCAACCTCCGGCGACCTGGCGCAGATTGAGTCGGCCCTGAACGACATGATCGCCAACAATCAGGACCGGGATGCCTTTAACGAGGCGGATATCCGCTACCACGAAGCGGTGCTGCAGTCGGTGCATAACCCGGTGTTACAGCAGCTGAGCGTGGCGATCAGCTCGCTACAGCGAGCAGTATTTGAACGAACCTGGATGGGTGATGAGGCCAACATGCCGAAGACGCTCCAGGAACATAAAGCGCTGTTCGATGCGATACGGCATCAGGACAGCGATGCGGCAGAGCAGGCGGCATTAACCATGATCGCCAGCTCAACACGAAGGTTGAAGGAAATCACATGACATCTCGCTACATCGCAATTGACTGGGGATCAACCAATCTGCGCGCCTGGCTGTATCAGGGCGAGCAGTGCCTGGAGAGCAGGCAATCCGAAGCAGGCGTCACGCGTCTGAACGGTAAATCCCCCGAGGCGGTGTTAGCAGAGGTGACACAAAACTGGCGCGACGGCGCCACGCCGGTGGTGATGGCGGGAATGGTCGGCAGCAACGTGGGCTGGAAGATAGCCCCATATCTGCCGATTCCTGCCCATTTCTCTGCCATTGGCGAACAGTTAACGTCCGTTGGCGACAACGTCTGGATCATTCCCGGCTTGCGCGTCTCACGTGACGATAACCATAACGTAATGCGCGGCGAAGAGACCCAGCTGCTCGGCGCGCGCACGCTCTCTCCTTCTTCTGTCTACGTGATGCCCGGTACGCACTGTAAATGGGTGCAGGCCGATGCTCAGCAGATCCACGATTTTCGCACCGTGATGACCGGCGAATTGCACCATTTGCTGCTTAAGCATTCGCTGGTGGGTGCCGGTTTACCTGAGCAAGAAGCCTCGCCTGAGGCGTTTGCCGCCGGGCTTGAACGCGGGATCGCTTCCCCTGCCGTTTTGCCGCAGCTTTTTGAGGTTCGCGCCTCGCACGTGCTGGGAACCCTTCCCCGCGAGCAGGTCAGCGAATTTTTATCGGGCCTGCTGATTGGCGCAGAAGTCGCCACCCTGAGCGAGCAGTTCGCCGGGCAGCAGTCCATCACCCTCGTCGCGGGTTCATCACTGACTTCACGTTACCGTCAGGCGTTCCACGCCATCGGGCGCGATGTGGCGGCGGTGGAAGGCGACACGGCATTTCAGGCAGGAATAAGGAGCATCGCTCATGCAGTGGCAAACTAATCTTCCCCTTATCGCGATTCTGCGCGGCATCACCCCTGACGAGGCTTTAGCCCACGTTGGCGCGGTGATTGACGCCGGATTCGACGCGGTGGAAATCCCGCTCAACTCCCCGGCGTGGGAAAAAAGCATTCCGGCGGTTGTGGATGCCTTTGGCGACAGGGCGCTGATTGGCGCAGGAACCGTCTTACAGCCTGAGCAGGTGGATCGGCTGGCGAAGATGGGCTGCAAGCTTATCGTTACGCCGAATATCAACCCTGAGGTGATCCGCCGTGCGGTGGATTACGGCATGACCGTGTGCCCAGGGTGCGCCACCGCCACAGAAGCCTTTACCGCTCTCGATGCGGGCGCGCAGTCGCTCAAAATTTTCCCGTCGTCGGCCTTTGGCCCGGAATACATCAAAGCGCTTAAAGCGGTCTTGCCCGCCAGCGTCCCGGTCTTTGCCGTGGGCGGCGTAACGCCAGAAAACCTGGCTCAATGGATGAAAGCCGGTTGTGTCGGCGCAGGGCTCGGCAGCGATCTCTATCGCGCCGGGCAGACCGTAGAACGTACCGCGCAGCAGGCAGCGGCATTTGTGAAAGCGTATCGAGAGGCAGTGAAATGAAAATAACCAAACTCACCACGTACCGTTTACCTCCGCGTTGGATGTTCCTGAAAATCGAAACCGACGAAGGGGTGGTTGGCTGGGGCGAGCCGGTCATCGAAGGCCGTGCGCGCACCGTCGAAGCGGCGGTGCATGAGCTGGGCGAATACCTGATTGGTCAGGATCCGGCACGCATTAACGACCTGTGGCAGGTGATGTACCGCGCGGGCTTCTACCGCGGCGGCCCGATCATGATGAGCGCTATCGCCGGTATCGACCAGGCGCTGTGGGATATCAAAGGCAAAGTGCTGAATGCCCCGGTCTGGCAGCTGATGGGCGGCCTGGTGCGCGACAAAATCAAAGCGTATAGCTGGGTAGGTGGCGACCGTCCGGCAGAGGTGATCGACGGCATCAACAAGCTGCGCGGCATCGGTTTTGACACCTTTAAGCTCAACGGCTGCGAGGAGATGGGCATTATCGACAACTCGCGTGCGGTCGATCGCGCCGTGAATACCGTGGCGCAGATCCGAGAGGCCTTCGGCAACGAGATTGAATTTGGTCTGGACTTCCACGGCCGCGTCAGCGCGCCGATGGCGAAAGTGCTGATCAAAGAGCTGGAGCAGTATCGTCCGCTGTTTATCGAAGAGCCGGTGCTGGCCGAGCAGGCGGAGTACTACCCGAAACTGGCGGAACAGACCCATATTCCGATCGCGGCGGGCGAACGTATGTTCTCGCGCTTCGAGTTCAAACGCGTGCTGGAAGCGGGCGGCGTTGCGATTCTGCAGCCGGATCTCTCCCACGCGGGCGGCATCACCGAATGCTACAAAATTGCCGGGATGGCAGAAGCCTACGACGTGGCGCTGGCGCCGCACTGCCCACTGGGGCCGATTGCATTGGCCGCCTGTCTGCATGTGGACTTCGTCTCGCGCAACGCCGTGTTCCAGGAACAGAGCATGGGCATTCACTACAACAAGGGCGCGGAGCTGCTCGACTTTGTGAAAAATAAAGAAGACTTCAGCATGGAAGGCGGTTTCTTCAAACCGTTAACCAAGCCGGGCCTTGGCGTGGAGATCGACGAAGCCAAAGTCATTGAGCTGAGTAAAAACGCGCCGGACTGGCGTAACCCACTGTGGCGTCATGAAGACGGTTCTGTAGCCGAGTGGTAAATGCGCGTCATACTTCGCGCTGATGATGCGTTGGCTGCGCTTTCTTACCCCGGTCACATACTTTTGTATGCTCCCGGGGATGCGAAAACTTGCCGCCTTCCCCCAGCACGAATTATTTAGCGCATTCTGGTTAAGTTTTTAATTAAAAAATCAAATACACCCTCTGTAATTTACAGGGCATGGTGAGCGGCTTCGCTATGCCCAAAATCTGGAGACAGATTGCGATGGATATTCCAGTTACTGCTACAAAAACCGGGCGTCGCCGTTACCTGACGCTGATGATGATCTTTATTACCGTGGTCATCTGCTATGTCGACCGCGCCAACCTGGCCGTGGCCTCGGCCCATATTCAGGAAGAGTTTGGTATCACCAAAGCGGAAATGGGTTACGTCTTCTCGGCCTTTGCCTGGCTCTATACGCTCTGCCAGATCCCGGGCGGCTGGTTCCTCGACCGCGTCGGCTCGCGCCTGACCTACTTTATCGCCATTTTCGGTTGGTCCGTGGCGACCCTGTTCCAGGGCTTTGCCACCGGCTTAATGTCGCTGATTGGCCTGCGTGCTATCACCGGTATTTTCGAGGCTCCGGCATTCCCGACCAACAACCGTATGGTCACCAGCTGGTTCCCGGAGCATGAGCGCGCCTCTGCGGTCGGGTTCTATACCTCTGGGCAGTTTGTCGGCCTCGCGTTCCTGACCCCGCTACTGATCTGGATCCAGGAGCTGCTGAGCTGGCACTGGGTATTTATCGTCACCGGCGGGATCGGCATTATCTGGTCGTTTATCTGGATTAAGGTCTATCAGCCGCCGCGTCTCACCAAAAGCATCAGCAAAGCCGAGCTGGATTACATCCGCGATGGCGGTGGTCTGGTCGACGGCGATGCACCAGTGAAAAAAGAGGCGCGTCAGCCGCTGACCAAAGCCGACTGGAAGCTGGTGTTCCACCGTAAGCTGGTGGGCGTTTACCTGGGCCAGTTTGCTGTCACCTCGACGCTGTGGTTCTTCCTCACCTGGTTCCCGAACTACCTGACCCAGGAGAAAGGTATTACCGCACTGAAGGCGGGCTTCATGACCACGGTGCCGTTCCTGGCGGCCTTCTTTGGCGTGCTGCTCTCCGGCTGGCTGGCGGATAAGCTGGTGAAAAAAGGCTACTCCCTCGGCATCGCGCGTAAAACGCCGATCATCTGTGGGCTGCTGATCTCCACCTGTATCATGGGCGCAAACTACACCAACGATCCGGTGTGGATTATGACTCTGATGGCGGTTGCATTCTTCGGGAATGGCTTTGCCTCTATCACCTGGTCGCTGGTATCGTCACTGGCACCGATGCGTCTGATTGGCCTGACCGGCGGAGTGTTTAACTTCGTTGGTGGCCTGGGCGGGATCACCGTGCCGCTGGTGATCGGCTACCTGGCACAGGACTACGGTTTCGGCCCGGCGCTGGTCTATATCTCAGCGGTAGCCCTGATTGGCGCGCTCTCCTACATCCTGCTGGTAGGCGACGTGAAACGGGTAGGCTAATCCCCGGCAATGCTATACCCTGATGCCACATCCGCGCATCAGGGTATCCTCATGAAACAAATCACCTTCGCTCCCCGCAACCATCAGCTCACCAACACCCGCACCTGGACCGCAGATAGCCAGTGGTTGGTCTTTGACGTCCGTCCTTCCGGCGCGTCCTTTACCGGCGAAACCATAGAGCGGGTTAACGTCGAAACGGGTGAGGTGGAGGTGATTTATCGCGCCAGCAACGGCGCGCACGTTGGGGTGGTGACCGTTCATCCTGCGGAAAATCAATACGTCTTTATTCACGGCCCGCAAAATCCTGATGCCCACTGGCAGTACGATTTTCACCACCGCCAGGGGGTGATTGCCGGACAGGGGCAGGTAAACAATCTCGATGCGATGGATATCACCGCGCCCTTCACGCCCGGCGCGCTGCGCGGCGGTAGCCATGTCCATGTATATAGCCCGGACGGGCAGTACGTCAGCTTTACCTATAACGACCACGTGCTGCACGATTACGATCCGAAGCGCGATTTACGCAACGTGGGCGTGGCTGCACCCTTTGGTCCGGTGACACCCGCAGGCAACCATCCGCGGGAATATGCCGGCACACACTGGAGCGTACTGGTCAGCTGTACAACCCCGACGCCGCAACCCGGCAGCGATGAGATCAACCGCGCCTATGAAGAGGGCTGGATCGGCAACGACCGGCTGGCTTTTATCGGCGATACCCTTTCCGCTGACGGTGAAAAAGTGCCGGAGCTGTTTATCGTTGACCTGCCGAAAGACGAACAGGGCTGGAAACAGGCGGGCGATCTCCCGCTGCAGGGCACGAAGGATCGTATGCCCGCACCTCCTGCCGGGGTGAAGCAGCGCCGTTTAACCTTTACCCATGACCATCGTTATCCGGGGCTGGTGAACGTGCCGCGTCACTGGGTACGCAGTAACCCGCAGGCGACGCAAATCGCGTTTCTGATGCGTGATGATAAAGGTGTGGTGCAGCTGTGGCTGATCGCGCCGGAAGGGGAAAAGCCCCGGCAGCTCACCCATAATCAACGTGATATCCAGTCGGCCTTTAACTGGCATCCGGCGGGCCATTCGCTGGGGTTTGTGCTGGAGGATCGTATTGCGTGCTGCGATGCCACATCTGGTGAAGTAACGTTTTTGACGTCCGATCACGGCAACCCGCCGTCGGGGGATGCGGTGGTTTACTCGCCTGACGGGCGCTATCTGGCCTGGATGGAGGAGGTCGAGGGCTTCCGTCAATTGTGGATAACAGAAACCGGGTGCTAATCAGCGAGAGGGCATCTCAGCGGGGGGGATGACGGCGTTGGTCGCCAGCGTCTTCTCCTCGCTTTGCTCCACGCGGGAGCGAACGGATTTATCCTTGCGGAAAAGATCCCACGGCAGCAGCAGGGTATCAACAACAGCAGTAAACGGCATATCCAGCACCACCAGAGATTTGGTGCCCCAGTTGGTGTCGTCATCCGCCAGCATGTTCGCGCTGGCGCGCGTTCCGGGATACGTTCCTTCTTTACCGCCGGTGTGAGACATCACGCTCGAACATCCGCAAAGCACAACCACCGCGCTGCACATCGTCAGCTTTATCAGAACATTTTTCATTATCAGTCAGTCATCATCAATGGCCCAATACAGACCCGCAACCGGGTTTATAACGGGCCATTGTCAAAATGAATAGTTGAAAAGTACCGCTCTGTGGCACCTATCGCATTTTAACCTTACGTGCTGTAGTCCCAGTCTATTCCAGTACCCGCAAAGTGCAAAAAATTCTCGCTGCGCTGCTCTTGAAAAGACCGGAAGCAGACCCATTTTAAGAGTGTATCAATGAACAAACGTGCCTGAGGGGCGTTTGGGATACCCCAGCCTGTCCACCGTGGAAGGCGACAATTCTTGCTGATTTCAGGAGTTTTAACTGTATGCGTAACTTTGATCTTTCTCCGCTTTATCGTTCAGCCATTGGCTTCGATCGTCTGTTCAATCATTTAGAAAACAACCAAAGCCAGAGCAACGGCTACCCTCCATACAATGTTGAATTGGTTGACGAAAACCACTATCGCATCGCGATTGCCGTGGCCGGTTTTGCTGAAAGCGAACTGGAGATCACCGCGCAGGACAACCTGCTGGTGGTGAAAGGCGCTCATGCGGGCGAGCAGAAAGAACGTACCTACCTCTATCAGGGCATCGCGGAACGTAACTTTGAGCGTAAGTTCCAGTTAGCTGAGAACATTCACGTTCACGGCGCGAACCTGGTCAACGGCCTGCTGTATATCGATCTGGAACGTGTGATCCCGGAAGCGAAAAAACCGCGCCGTATCGAGATTAATTAATTGTTCGGGTCGCTGCGGCGGCCCATACCTGAATGCTTGCCGATATCGGGAGCAAAGGCGGATCCAACAGGATTTGCCGGGACAACTGCGCACAAAATTGTGCCGAACTCGCTTCTCAGAAGGAGAACTACCATGCGTAATTACGACTTATCCCCTCTGCTGCGTCAGTGGATCGGTTTTGACAAACTGGCTAACGCGCTGCAAAGCACCACTGAAAGCCAGACCTTCCCGCCGTATAACATCGAAAAGAGCGACGATAACCACTATCGCATTACGCTCGCGGTAGCGGGTTTTAGCCAGCAGAACCTTGATATCCAGCTGGAAGGCACGCGCCTGACGGTAAAAGGCACCCCGGAAAAACCGGAGACCGAAACCAAATGGCTGCACCAGGGGCTGGTCACTCAGCCGTTCAGCCTGAGCTTTACCCTCGCTGAACATATGGAAGTGACGGGTGCCACCTTCACTAACGGGCTGCTGCATATCGACATCACCCGCAACGTGCCGGAAGAGATTGCTCCGCAGCGGATCGCCATCAGCGAACGCCCGGCGTTGAATAGCTAATGCCATCGTGTCGGGTGGCGCTACGCTTACCCGACCTACATAGCTCGTAGGCCCGTGCAAGCGAAGCGCCGCCGGGCAAACCTGAAGCCTCGCTCCGCGAGGCTTTTTTGTGCGCCATCGCCCATACAACCCGCCTGCGCTCTGCGAGAATCCCTGTTAATAATAATGTTATTCACAGGGATGCCGTCATGAGTGATATAGCGTTAACGGTCAGTATTCTGGCGTTGGTTGCGGTGGTCGGGCTGTGGATAGGCAATGTCAAAATCCGCGGCGTCGGGTTCGGCATTGGCGGCGTGCTGTTTGGCGGAATATTTGTCGGCCATTTTGCCGACCAGCTGGGCATCACCCTTAGCGCGCAAATGCTGCATTTCATTCAGGAATTTGGCCTGATCCTCTTCGTTTACACCATCGGCATTCAGGTCGGGCCCGGCTTTTTCGCCTCGCTGCGCGTCTCGGGCCTGCGTCTCAACCTCTTTGCGATGGGGATTGTGGTGATGGGCGGGTTGGTCACCGCTCTGCTGCATAAGCTCTTCGCCATCCCGCTGCCGGTGGTGTTGGGCATATTCTCCGGCGCGGTCACCAACACCCCCGCACTGGGAGCCGGGCAGCAAATCCTGCGCGATCTGGGGATTGAGTCCGGCATCGTGGATCAGATGGGTATGAGCTACGCCATGGCCTACCCGTTCGGCATCTGCGGCATTCTGCTCACCATGTGGCTGATGCGCGTTCTGTTTCGCATTAACGTCGAGCAGGAAGCGCAGCAGCACGAATCCACGCTTACCCAGGGTAAGGCGCTGATTAAAACCATCAACATCCGCGTCGACAACCCTAATCTTAACAACCTGGCGATCCAGGATGTGCCGATCCTCAACAGCGCCAACATTATCTGTTCCCGCCTGAAGCGCGAGCAGACCCTGATGGTGCCTCTGCCCGGCACGGTGATCCAGACCGGCGATCTGCTGCACCTCGTCGGCCAGCCGGCGGACCTGCATAACGCCCGACTGGTGATTGGTCAGGAGGTCGACACCTCGCTCTCCACCCGCGGCACCGATATGCGCGTTGAGCGGGTGGTGGTAACGAACGAGCGAGTCTTAGGCAAGAAAATCCGCGAATTACAGGCAAAAGAGCGTTATGACGTGGTGATCTCACGGCTGAATCGCGCCGGGATTGAACTGGTGGCCAGCCCGGAGGCCAGCCTGCAGTTTGGTGATATCCTCAACTTGGTCGGGCGTCCGGCCTCCATCGATGCCGTCGCCAATATCGTGGGCAACGCGCAACAAAAATTGCAGCAGGTACAGATGCTACCGGTATTTATCGGCATCGGTCTTGGCGTGCTGCTCGGCTCCATCCCTCTGTACGTGCCGGGGTTCCCGGTGGCGCTCAAGCTGGGGCTGGCAGGCGGGCCGCTGATTATGGCCCTGATCCTCGGGCGTATCGGCTGCGTAGGTAAGCTCTACTGGTTTATGCCCCCGAGCGCCAACCTCGCCCTGCGCGAGCTGGGGATCGTCCTGTTTCTGGCGGTGGTGGGGCTGAAATCGGGCGGTGATTTCGTCGAGACGCTGGCCCGCGGCGACGGGGTCAGCTGGATTGGCTATGGCATACTTATTACCGCCGTCCCGCTGATTACTATGGGCATTCTGGCGCGGCTGTTGGCGAAGATGAACTACCTGACCCTTTGCGGCATGCTGGCCGGTTCGATGACCGACCCTCCGGCGCTGGCGTTTGCCAACAACCTGCACGCCACCAGTGGTGCGGCGGCGCTCTCCTACGCCACGGTCTATCCGCTGGTGATGTTCATGCGCATTATCACACCGCAATTGCTGGCGGTGCTGTTCTGGGGGATGGGTTAAACCGCTAACCCTAATCTGGCGAACTGCTCTGCCGGGGCGTCGCTCTCACGTAGCAGACGCACCAGCAGGGCGATCATCCGCGCTTCGATGGCCTTATCCTCAATCGGGCACTGCTGGTGCGGATCGGTGTGTAAATCGAACAGCAGATGGCCGACGCGATTGACTCCCGGGTATTTTTCCTGGGCCGGAATCCGCAGCGTTTTAACCCCTTTGGTAAAGCGGAAGGGCGGTGCCAGGGCAATCGACTCCAGCTCATCCGGGGTAAAGCGGGTATTCATCTTGATCGGCATCAGGGTGTAGTTGGCGATGTCATTCTCACGCCCGGGCAGCGCGGCGCGCATATAGACATAGCGCCCGTCCGTGACGTTAACATGCCCGCTGAAAACCCCGAACAGCGCAGCGTCACGCACCGGGGTGTCATCCTCAAGAATGCGGGCTAACGGGCGACCCTGAACATCAGGCGGGATGGGCTGGTTAAAGAACTCCAGCAGCGTGGGCGCCCAGTCAATCATCTGTACCAGCGCATCCCGCTGCACCCCCTGATGGGCGCTGCGCGGATCCCAGATAAACAAAGGGTTATTCGCCACCTCGTTGTAATAGGGCATCTGGTTTTTTGCCCACCAGCCATGCTCCCCGAGCAAAAAGCCGTGATCGGTCCCGACAATCAACATCGTATCGCGCCACAAATCGTGGCGGTCCATCAGGTCGAGAATGCGCCCCAGGTTGCGATCGCACATGGAGACCAGGGCGCGATAGCGGCAGCGGATATGCTCTACCGCCTCCGGGCTCTCTTCCACTTTGCCGCGCGGCCAGTCGTAGTGCGGGCCCTCCCAGGGATCCTGATACAACGAGAGATAGGCTTCAGTGGTATAAAGCGGCTCGTGCGGGTCGAAGGTTTCCACCTGCAGCAGCCAGCTGTCCTGCTGATGATTTTTGTCGATGAACTCGCATCCGGCGTTAAAGACCCGGGTTTGCGGGAAGTCCGCCTCCTGTTGAATGTAGTCGCGGTTGACCCAGTCGTGTCGCCAGAGCCCGGAGACGCCACCGCCAGTTTGCTTCTGCGGCACCCGCAATACCTCCGGGATCGCCGGGTCGGCGACGCTGGCCTTCCAGTGATCCCCCTCCTGGCCGCGGATAATTTCCCATGAGCTGTAGCGATTATGGTAGTTACCGCCGCCGTCCTCCCAGTAATGCAGATGGTCGCTGATCAGATGGGTATAAACGCCCGCTTTTTTCAGGAGCTCCGGCATGGAGTCGTCGAACGGCTCCAGCGGCCCCCACTCCCGATGCAGAAAATTATACCGGCCGGTGTGCAGCTCCCGGCGAGCCGGCATGCAGGGCATACTGCCGACATAGCTGTTGTTGAAGGTGGCGCAGCGGGCCGCCAGACGCTGGAAGTTCGGCGCCCGGGTGATCGTATCCCCGTAAGGCGGCAGATAGTGTTTATTCAGGCTGTCGAAAAGCAGAATGATCGCTTTCATCGTCGCTCCTTAACGGGCCTGAACCAGATGCGGGAAATGTTCTTCCACCACGGCATAGATCTGCTTCCCGATGGTCTCTCCGTCCATAATATTTTCGATGGGGATCAGATACTGCCCATGGCGCGGATCGAGGCTCACCACATCAATCAGTTTTTTCGAAATGGCGAAGATATCGGCCCAGTCGGTAAATCCTCCGACCTCGCCCGCGGCGGTATGCTCCATGTCGAAATGAATGTCATATTTGGCTAACGCCTTTTTCACCACCGTCTGCAACATCACGCTACTGCCGACACCGTAGCCGCATACAAACAGAATATTAATTTTGTCTTTCATAACGATATCCTTTTCACAATGAGATGATTTAGCCCGCGTAAGGCCCGAGATGGAACGTTGAGGCAATAAACTTAAGTACTTCGCAAATCGCTGGCCATAACGTCGCCCAGTCGAAAATACCGGTCCAGCCCACCCCTTCGGCGGCGAGTCCGGTTAAGGGAATGGCCCATACGGTGCCGAAGGTTTGAATAATCCCCAGCAGGAAAGTACAAATAATCACGGCGCGATAACCACCCAGCCGGTTAGCTAATACTCCAATTGGGCCGCCGGAGAAAAATAATGGTACAAAACCGGGAAGCACCATAATAGGGCTATGGGTAATAAGCAGAATGCCCATCGAGAAAATAGTGCCGAAGGTACAGAAAATAAATCCGAGGGTGGCGGCATTCGGGGAGAAGGGTAATAATGCTGCGACATCGACGGCGGGAATAGCGTCCGGAATTAAACGATCCTGCCAGCCTTTAAACGAGGCGTTAATTTCCCCGACCATCATGCGCACGCCCTGCAACAGGATCACCATATACATAGAGAACTGCAGGCCGAGATTAATAATGTAAATATACCAGGGCTTACCTTTTGCCATGGCCTGAACGTTATCGATGCCGGTGGTCAGTAAGAACCCGCCAACGAACAGGGTCATCACTATGGCGATGGAGGTGACGTTATGGTTAAAAATCGCCAGCCAGCCGGGTAGCTTCATGTTTTCAGCATCCTGCTTCTCAGCGTCGCCAAACAGGTGGGCAAATTTCGAGAAGAACCAGATCCCCAGCATCTGGTTATGAGCAATGGTAAAGCCCGCATTATTGGTGATTTTAGCGACCGGTTTGGCAATCAGGGTCGTGGCGAACGCCCAGAATACCCCGGTTAAAATTCCGGCGATAATAATTGACTGCACCCAGCCAAAGCCCAGCCAGAAGACGATCAGCCACAGCACTGCCTGGGAGTGAGACACCCCGGTATTGCCGGTCAGAAAAATGCCTTTTACCTTTGTGTAGCGGCCAAATAAAACCAGCAGCAGATTGGTAAAAAAGGCCAGCACAAACACATAGCCCACAAAACCGAAATTATCCCCAAGCGCAATCTGGGTTGCCGCTTTCATGGCATAGGAATCCATTAAATAACCATGGATCCCATAAGATTTACTGACCGCATCGGCAACGGGTTTAAAGGTGGCTGAAAACTGAAACCCGCCAAAGAGCACCATCATTAATCCCACCATGGCGCTAACCATACCGGTAATAATTTTAATCGGCGATTTCTTATCAAGGGCATAACCCAGGCCCACCAGCAATCCAATTAAAATAGCGGGTTCGGTTAGAAAGGATTGTATTACTGAAATAAAGTCAGAAAACATAATGCAGTCAACCTCCGTGATATTCGCTTCCGGATGAATAAAATCCAGCTGAGTGTTGCTTGTAATTTAATAACGGAACGACTAATAGTTTATTTGGTAAGATATTTTGAAAGCGAAATCACTTTAATAATCAAATATTGTCATTTAAAGATTAAGTTTGATTTTTTGTGATTCTATTTGCAAAAATAGGCAGCATATAATTTGAGATTATTTAACTGAACAATAAATACAAAGCTTGTATATATGCCCGTTGTTCAGGGTAGAGAGGCGGTCCCCGGATACGTTACTATTGCCGCAGTTTTGTACAACGGGCAGTCAGACAGGAGACGTCATGAAAATTTCCCGCCTCGGCGAAGCGCCGGATTATCGCTTCTCGCTGGCAAACGAGCGTACCTTTCTGGCGTGGATCCGCACCGCGCTGGGCTTTCTGGCGGCCGGTGTTGGTCTCGACCAGCTGGCGCCCGATTTTGCCACGCCGGTGATCCGCCAGCTGCTGGCGCTGCTGCTGTGCCTCTTTTCCGGGGGGCTGGCGATCTACGGCTACCTGCGCTGGCTGCGGAATGAAAAGGCGATGCGTCTGAAAGAAGATCTGCCCTACACCCACAGTCTGCTGCTGGTCAGCCTGATCCTGATGATAGTGGCGGTGATTGTGATGGGGCTGGTGCTGTATGGCGGATAGCCGCAAAGCGCGCCGTCTGGCCGACCCGGGGCTGCAACCGGAGCGCACCTCGCTCGCCTGGCTGCGCACGCTGTTTGGTTATGGCGCGTTGATGGTGCTGGCGGTCAGGCACAACTGGCAGCAGGCGGGCCCGCTGTTCTGGGTGGCGCTGGGCGTGCTGGCGATGGTGGCGCTGATCCTCTGGCACTACACCCGCAATCGCGCGCGGATGGACGTTTCGCTGTACGACTTTTCAGCATCCCGACCGGTGCGTATTAAATTTATGATCGCCCTCGCAGTGTTATCCCTCGCATTACTGTTTGCTGCTAGTCACGTTCACCATCTCATCATTTTTATCAGGGATTTTGCATGACAGGATGTCAGGTCATGGCCAAGCCGGCCAGTTCACGTTGCAATCTCGATTGCCGCTACTGTTTTTATATCGATAAGCCCCAGCAGCCGATCATGGACGACGCCACGCTGGAAACCTTCATCCAACAGCATATCGCCGCCCAGCCCGGGCCGGAGGTGCAGTTTGCCTGGCAGGGTGGAGAGCCGACGCTTTGCGGGCTGGATTTCTTCCGCCGCGTCGCGGCGTTGCAGCACCGCTATGGCGGAGGAAAGCGCATCACCAACGCCTTTCAGACCAACGGGATCCTGCTCAACGACGCCTGGTGTCGGTTCTTTCGCGAGCAGGGCTGGCTGGTGGGTATCTCGCTGGATGGCCCGGCGGCGCTGCATGATGCATATCGCGTCAGCCGCAACGGCAATCCTACTCATCACAAGGTATTGGCGGCGATAGAGAAGCTGCGCGCCCATCGGGTGTCGTTTAACCTCCTGACGGTCATTAACCGGCAGAACAGCCGCCAGCCGGAGCGCCTGTATCGCTATTTACGGGCGCTGGGCACGCCCTTTCTGCAATTTCTTCCGCTGCAGGAGCACGATAATCCGGAATCGGTCAGCGATCGGCAGTGGGGAGAATTCCTGTCGACGGTATTTGACGTCTGGGTGCGGGAGGATATTGGTCGCGTCTTTGTGCAGCTCTTCGACTCAACGCTGGGGGTGTGGTGCGGCTATCCGTCGCAGATGTGTTCTCTTGCCGCCACCTGCGGCCACGCCTTTGCGCTGGAGGCCAATGGCGATCTCTTCCAGTGCGATCACTACGTCTGGCCCCAGTACCGGCTGGGCAACATCCATCAGACGCCTCTGGCAGAGCTTAATCAGAGCGAGGCGGCCATCGCCTTTGGGCTGCGCAAGCAAACAGACCTATCCGCCGAGTGTCGGGCCTGCCCGATGCGTCACCTGTGTAACGGCGATTGCCCTAAACACCGGGTGGATGGCAAAAGCGCGCTCTGCGCGGGGTATCAGGCGTTCTTCCGCCACTCCGCCCCGCATATGCGGGTGATGCGCGATTTAATCCGCCATCACCGTTCGCCCATAGAGCTGATGGCCCTGCTCCAGCAGAGCCATCGGGCAAGTTAACGCCCTTTCGCCAGGTACTTCGCCATCTCCTCGTCCGGCACCATCCCGCCGCCGGTTGCCCACACCAGGTGGGTGGCGTTCTCCAGCGAATAACGACCGGAGGCGGCGAGGCGCACCGGCCCGGCCATCCCCGCCAGCGCCGACGGCTCAAGGCGGATGTTCTCCTCCTGCGCCAGCCAGCTCAGCATGTCGTACATACTCTGATCGGAGAGGGTGTAGAACCCGTCGAGCAGGCGCTCCATGGCGCGGCCAACAAAGCCGGAGGCACGGCCTACCGCCAGACCATCCGCCGCGGTGAGGTTATCGATCCCCAGATCCTGCACCGCAATCTCATCATGCAGACCGGTATACACCCCCAGCAGCATGCACGGGGAGTGGGTCGGTTCGGCAAAGATACAGTGAACATGATCGCCAAAGGCCAGCTTCAGCCCGAACGCCACTCCGCCAGGGCCCCCGCCCACGCCGCACGGCAGATAGACAAACAGGGGATGATCCGCATCCACCACCCGGCCCTGTTCGGCAAACTGCGCTTTCAGACGCTCGCCTGCCACGGCATAGCCTAAGAACAGGGTGCGGGAGTTTTCATCGTCGATAAAGAAGCAGTTCGGATCGTTTTCCGCCGCCTTGCGCCCTTGCTCCACAGCCACGCCGTAATCGTGCTCATATTCCACCACCGTCACGCCGTGGCTGCGCAGTTTTGCCTTCTTCCACTCGCGGGCGTCGGCGGACATGTGCACCGTCACCTTAAAGCCGATGCGGGCGCTCATGATGCCAATGGACATCCCGAGGTTGCCGGTCGACCCCACTGCGATGCTGTACTGGCTGAAGAAGTCCTTAAAGCGGGGCTCCAGCAGGATACTGTAATCGTCGTCGAGGCTGAGCAGCCCGGCGGCCAGGGCCAGTTTTTCCGCATGGGTCAGCACTTCATAGATCCCGCCGCGGGCTTTAATCGAGCCGGAGATCGGCAGATGACTGTCTTTTTTCAGCAGCAGGGTACCGGGGATTGCGATGTTTGATTCCTGTTGCAAGCGCTGATGCATCGCCGGAATAGCGACCAGATCGGATTCAATGATGCCGTGGTTTGCGGCGGTTTCCGGAAAAGCTTTTGCCAGATAAGGGGCAAAACGCGCCAGGCGGGCATGGGCGTCGTCCACGTCCGCCTGGGTCAGGCCGACCCAGGGTAACCCGTCGGCCAGCGTCGTGGCGTTCGGGTTAAACCAGGTAGTCTCTTGCAGGGCAATCAGATCGTTGAGCAGGGGGTACTGCGCGATTAACTTCAGATGTTCTGGCGTCATAGGATCCTCTCAGGCGTATCCCCTTAAGAAAACAGGAAACCAGCCTGAGGGCAAGATCCGCTTACACCGCCTGCTCGTGATGCGAGGCGCGGGAGGCCAGCGGTAGCCAGCAGAGCACAATCAGCAGGCCCATAAGCGTCATCAGCAGCCCGAGGCTCGCCTGTCCGTTTTGCGGCATCATCGCCGAGAGCCAGGCCAGCGCGCCGGAGCCGATATTCTGCAGGCCTCCCACCAGCGCCCCGGCGGTGCCCGCCAGGAACGGGAAGGGCTCCATCGCGCCGCTGGTCGCCAGCGGGAACAGCATTCCCGCGCCAAAGAAGAACAGCGCGGCCGGGATCAGCAGGGTCCAGACGTTCATCACTCCGAACAGCCCCGGGATCCACATCATCAGCCCCGCCACCAGGCAGCTCACCACCGATTGCCACATCAGGGTGGTGAAGCGTTTATTGGCCCGTCCGGCAAACCAGGCGCCGAAAAACGCCGCCGGGATCGGCAGAATAAACAGAATACTCACCACCATGCTGCTGAGACCCAGCCCGGCACCCAACAGCACGCCCGAGCTGGCTTCGAACACTGCGATGCCCGCCAGGCCGCCCACCAGCATCAGCACGTAGCAGTTAAAGGCCCCGTTGCCGAAGAGGATTTTGTAGCTGGTGAGTAGTTTGGTGCGCGGCGCTTCAGTGGGCCGGGTTTCCGGCATCCAGCGCGCCATGCTGAAGGTAACGATGACGCACAGCACCAGCAGGAAGCCGTAGCAGGCGCGCCAGGACCACATGGTGTCCAGCAGGCCGCCAATGAGCGGGGCGAGCAGCGGGCTGACCAGAATGCCCATATTCAGCAGGCTGTTGGCATGCCGCAGCTGGGTGCCCTGATACATATCGCGCGGCAGGGTACGCGCCATCACCCCGCCGACGCCGGTGCCGACGCCCTGCAACGCGCTGGCGGCAATCAGCACGCTCAGGCTGTGGGTGGTCATGGCAATCACCGTGGCGATCATAAAAATCGTCATCCCGACCAGGATCACCGGACGGCGACCAACGCGATCCGAGAGCGGGCCGTAGAACAGCTGCGAGACGCCGTAGGTCAGCAGGTAAGCGCCCATCACGCTCTGCACCGCGCCTTCACGGACGTTGAGTTCCTTCGCCATATCCGCAATGGCCGGGATATAGATGGTTTGCGCCATCTGACCGACGGCGACCAGCAATACCAACATCAAGAGTAAATTAACGTTCCGCTGTCTTTTCATGTCGCTGAATACTTTTGCCAAAAGTGATAAATAAAGAATAAGTGACTACGCATTCCCATAAATGCGCGAGGAATCTACCACAGGAAAATGACAAATTGAGCATTGCGGTGATGAATGGAAAACGGCAAAAAGGCAGGATTAATAAACAAGAACGGCAACTAAAGTTGCCATAGGATCGGGCCGGACGCTGCCGGCCCGTTACACTGCGCAGAATAACCGGTGCGTGACGCGCGGTTCATCCGCGACCAGCGTAAAGCCAGCCCGCTGATAGAATGGCCAGGCGGTGTGGGGCGCATGGGTATTGAGAAAATCGAACCAGATGCTGGCATCGGCCATCACCACGGCGAGCAGTTGCCTGCCGATACCCAGACCACGACAGCTTTCGCTGATATAGAGATGACGAATGCGACCGGCCCGCGGCTGCTGACTGAACGGATCGCGGTTTAGCCCGCAAATCCCCACCAGTTTGCCGTTCAGAAACGCACCCAGCAGCTTTTCACCCGGGGCGTTAAAGCGATTTTCACCCCGCTCCCAGTTCTCTTCCAGCCTGCGCAACATATTGAAATTGAGCGCGGTGCTCTCGGCTTTCAGCGCGATATAGCCCGGCTCGTCCGGCGTGACAGGCTCAATTAATAAACGCAACATAGCATTCCCTCGTTATTAAAGAGGGGCGGTTTCCCGCCCCTCTCTGGTGCGGCTTGAACCTGAATCACTTAACGTATTTCAGGACAGCATCAAGCAGTTGCAGTGCTGCAACAATGAGTTTGAGGATAAGTACAACCATATCCACTACGCTCATACGCGTCTCCTCTGGTTAAGGAGCACGATGCTGGCGTACCTTTCCGCCGCCTGTGGCCAGCACCTTTGTTGACGTAACACAGTGTGCTCAGTTGGGGAGTGGAGGCGCTGACGGCACCACCCGTTTCAGCCAGGACTTCGTTGCGCCGGTGTACTACGAGCGGCTCCCCTCGCACCCTGTGAACACACCCAGTATAGATAAATACTGTATATATGAACAGTGTGCGCCGGGAGACCGGTAGAGATCAAGGGGTGAAAGTCCCCGACCATTGAAGGACCAGCAATCCACAAGGTCCCCGAGTCATGCGTTGCATACCGCGAGGTATGGGGCGAAGCGTTGACAGGGGTGTTGACAGGCCAGCCATTGAGCCACGAAATGTATATTAAATTACCGGGTGCCGACGTTGTACTGTTAACGGAAGGCAACATCATAGGGTGCGATACTGCGAGTGCCACATGGACCCGGCGGGGTCTGAGACCCTGGCATGTCAATACGATCTCTACGCGGGAACCGGGAGATCTCCCCTCTGACCATCTGCCAGTGTCGGAGATGGCCCGCACCGGGAAGACGAGGAGTCATAGCCGGTGATGTACGGAGAGGAGAAGTCGGACTCGCTCATAGTAGCGGCGAAGCAGGCGAACAACCCGAAAGGAGCGGAGTCAGTGGAGCGAAGGAGCGGGGCCAAGGGGAACGCGGAACAGCCACACATGCGCCGGACACAGAGCCGGGAAAGCATGTCACAGAGGCTGTCACGCGTGCGGGAAGCTGCGAAGCAGCGGAAGAAAGAACGGTTTACAGCATTGTTCCACCTGCTGACAGTCGAAGCACTGGAAGCCGCATTCCTCTCCCTGAGCAGGAAAGCGGCCGCCGGAGTGGATGGCATCAGGTGGATGGACTACGCCGGAAACATGAAGAACAACATAACAGATCTGCACCGGAGGCTACATCAGGGCAGCTACAGGGCGCAGCCCGGCAGGCGTCACTACATCCCAAAAGCGGATGGAAAACAACGCCCGCTCGGCATCGCCTCGCTGGAGGACAAGATCGTCCAGTATGCGCTGGTGAAAATCCTGAACGCAGTCTATGAAAACGACTTTATGGGGTTCTCATACGGGTTCAGACCCGGGCGAAGCCAGCACGATGCACTGGACGCACTGGCCACAGGGCTGGTACGCACTAACGTAAACTGGGTACTGGATGCCGACATCAGTCAGTTCTTTGACAGGGTGAGCCACGAATGGCTGATCAGGTTCACAGAGCATCGGATCGGCGACCGGAGGGTAATCAGGCTCATACGTAAGTGGCTCACAGCCGGGACGTCGGAGGAGGGTCAATGGCGAGCAACGGAGGAAGGCACCCCACAGGGTGCGGTCATCTCACCGCTGCTGGCAAACATATACCTCCACTACGTCTTCGATCTGTGGGCGCATCAGTGGCGACGTCGCTATGCCACAGGCAATGTGGTAATGGTCAGATACGCCGATGACATCGTCATCGGGTTCGACAAACGATACGATGCCCGGCGCTTCCGTATAGCCATGCAGCGCAGACTGAGGGAGTTCGGACTCACGGTTCACCCGGAGAAAACCCGTCTGATGGAGTTCGGCCGCTTCGCTGCCGAAAACCGTGCCATCAGGGGAAAAGGCAAACCAGAAACGTTCAACTTCCTCGGGTTCACGCACATCAGCGGGAAAGATCGCAACGGCAGGTTCATGCTGATACGAAAGACCCGCCGGGATCGGATGACGGCAACTCTGAAAGCCATCAAAGACGGTCTGCGAAGGCGCTGGCATTACTCAATCCCCGAACAGGGAAAATGGCTCAGGAGAGTGGTTCAGGGATACCTGAACTATCACTCGGTACCGGGCAACTTCCCCACCATGCAGAAGTTCAGGACACACGTAACAAACCTCTGGCGCCGGGCGCTCAGGCGCAGGAGCCAGAAGGATGATACGACCTGGACGAAAGCAAACAAACTGGCAGCCGCATGGCTACCAAGGGTTCGGGTTCTTCATCCATGGCCTGTGGAGCGGTTCACCGCCAGACACCCGAGGCAGGAGCCCGGTGCGTAAATCGCGCACGCCGGGATCTGTGCGGGGGGTATCCGGTAACGGGTATCCCTACCGCGACAATTTATGGACAAAACGTGAAGCGGGAGCCATACTCAAATGCGTCAAAATCCGTGCCGTAAATTGCGCGTTCCCGTGCGATCGCGTATACTTCGTGCGTTGACGTAACACAGTGTGCACTGCGGTCACCAGCCGCAAACGCTGTAAAAATAACCTCGCTTCGGCGGGGTTTTTTGTTTTCATCACCCGACAAGCGAAACGTGATCACTGACGCATTTTCAGGCAGATGAAAATAATTCCGTTGTCACGCCTGACAACCTGTGCTTGTATAAATCCACTCAATGATTCCAGAGACAGGTCTCCCATGACTGCATCCATGAACACCGCGACCCTACTAAAAACTGCGCACCCAGCCGCAGTGGTCGTCGTGCGTGTGGTGGTGGTCGTCGGCAATGCGCCGTAGGGACTGGATCAACACACGATTCCAAACCCCGCCGGCGCAAACCGGCGGGGTTTTTGTTTAAAGCCCCCCGGAAAGTCGGCCCATAAGAAGGACTGGAGCATGGCAAGTTCGGGCACAACATCACACAAGACGCGTTTCACTGGCGCGCAGTTAATCGTTCATTTGTTGGAACGTCAGGGCATTACCACGGTTGCGGGTATTCCTGGTGGGACGGTACTCCCGCTGTATGACGCCTTAAGCCAGAGCACGCAGATTCGCCACGTGCTGGCGCGTCACGAGCAGGGTGCAGGCTTTATCGCGCAGGGCATGGCGCGAACCCAGGGCAAACCGGCGGTCTGTATGGCCTGTAGCGGGCCGGGCGCCACCAACCTGGTCACCGCCATCGCCGACGCGCGTCTCGACTCTATTCCGTTAGTCTGCATTACCGGCCAGGTGCCGGCCTCGATGATCGGCACCGATGCATTTCAGGAAGTGGACACCTACGGCATCTCTATCCCCATCACCAAGCACAACTATTTAGTGCGCGATATCAGCGAATTACCGCAGGTTATCAGCGATGCGTTCCGTATCGCCCAGTCCGGTCGTCCGGGCCCGGTGTGGATAGACATTCCTAAGGATGTGCAGACCGCTGAAATTGAGATCGACGTGCTGCCGGAGCCCGGCACCCGCGCGCCATCGCCAGCGTTCAGCGCAGACAGCGTGCGTGAAGCCGCCGCAATGATTAACGCCGCACAGCGCCCGGTGCTCTATCTGGGCGGCGGGGTGATTGATGCGCCAGACGCGGTGCGCACCCTGGCAGAAAAAGCCAGCCTGCCGACCACCATGACCCTGATGGCGCTGGGCATGCTGCCAAAAGCGCACCCGCTGTCGCTGGGGATGCTCGGCATGCACGGCGCGCGCAGCACCAACTTTATTCTGCAGGAGGCGGATCTGCTGATCGTTCTCGGGGCACGTTTTGATGACCGGGCGATTGGCAAAACCGAGCAGTTCTGCCCGAATGCCAAAATTATTCATGTGGATATCGACCGCGCGGAGCTGGGCAAAATCAAGCAGCCGCACGTGGCGATTCAGGGCGACGTCAACGAGGTGCTGGCGCAGCTGCTGCCGCATATCGACGCCACCCCGCGCAGCGCGTGGCATCAGCAGGTAAGCGGGTTACAGCAGGAGTTCCCGGGCGCCATCCCAACCGAAGGCGATCCGCTCAGCCACTACGGGCTGATTAATGCCGTGGCCGCCTGCGTGGACGACAGCGCCATCATCACCACCGACGTCGGTCAGCATCAGATGTGGACCGCTCAGGCCTATCCGCTGAACCGTCCGCGCCAGTGGCTGACCTCCGGCGGGCTGGGGACCATGGGCTTTGGCCTGCCTGCGGCAGTAGGCGCGGCGCTCGCCAATCCGGACCGCAAGGTGATCTGCTTCTCCGGCGACGGTAGCCTGATGATGAACATTCAGGAAATGGCGACTGCGGCGGAAAACCAGCTGGATGTGAAAATCATCCTGATGAACAACGAGGCGCTGGGGCTGGTTCACCAGCAGCAGAGTCTGTTCTACAAGCAGGGCGTGTTTGCGGCGACCTATCCGGGGATGATTAACTTTATGCAGATTGCCGCCGGTTTTGGCCTGCATACCTGCGATCTGAATGCCGAAGAGGATGCCCACGCGGCGCTGCAGGCGGCGATCTCACGCCCGGGCCCGGCGCTGATCCACGTCCGTATCGATCCACAACAAAAAGTCTATCCGATGGTCCCACCCGGTGCGGCCAATACTGAAATGGTGGGGGAATAAGCCATGCAAAAACAAAATGATAACGTCATCCTGGAGCTTACCGTCCGCAACCATCCCGGGGTCATGACCCACGTCTGCGGGCTGTTTGCCCGCCGCGCGTTCAACGTGGAAGGCATTCTCTGTCTGCCGATTCAGGGCAGCGAACACAGCCGCATCTGGCTGCTGGTGAATGACGATCAGCGGCTGGAGCAGATGATGGCGCAGATCGACAAGCTGGAGGATGTGGTGAAAGTGGTGCGCAACCAGTCCGATCCGACCATGTTTAACAAAATTGCGGTGTTCTTCGAGTAAATCACTTAAGGTAAGCGGCTTTGCCGGATGGCGCTGCGCTTATCCGGCCTACAAGGACTTTACCCGTAGGCCAGATAAGGCGTTTACGCCGCCATCCGGCGCGTTCACGCATCAGGATCCAGCCATGACCACCATCGCCCTTATCGACGATCACCTTATCGTCCGTTCCGGATTTGCCCAGCTGCTGAGCCTGGAGCCCGATTTTCAGGTGGTGGCCGAGTTTGGTTCCGGTCGCGAGGCGCTGGCCGGTCTGCCGGGACGCGGGGTGCAGGTCTGTATCTGCGATATCTCGATGCCGGATCTCTCCGGGCTGGAGCTGCTGAGCCAGCTGCCGAAGGGGATGTCGACCATCATGCTCTCGGTCCACGACAGCCCGGCGCTGGTGGAACAGGCCCTGAACGCGGGCGCACGCGGGTTCCTCTCCAAACGCTGTAGCCCGGACGAGCTGATTGCCGCCGTGCGCACCGTCGCTACCGGCGGCTGCTACCTGACGCCGGACATTGCCATCAAGCTGGCGGCCGGACGCCAGGATCCGCTCACCCGACGTGAACGCCAGGTGGCGGAAAAGCTGGCCCAGGGGATGGCAGTGAAGGAGATCGCCGTTGAGCTTGGTCTGTCGCCCAAAACCGTCCACGTTCACCGCGCCAACCTGATGGAAAAACTGGGCGTCAGCAACGACGTCGAGCTGGCTCGCCGCATGTTTGACGGCTGGTAATGAATTCCCTTTTCTCCCGGCTGGTGGCGGTGGTCGCCAGCTTCTTCATCTTCTCTGCCGCGTGGTTCTGCCTGTGGAGCATCAGTCTGCATCTGGTAGAGCGCCCGGAGCTGGCGGTATTGCTCTTTCCCTTCGGCCTGCGGCTGGGGCTGATGCTGCAATGCCCGCGCGGCTACTGGCCCGTTTTGCTCGGTGCTGAATGGCTGATGCTGGCCTGGCTGGCACAGCAAGTGGCGCTGGCGCATCTGCCCTTATTGATGACCGGAAGCGTGCTGACGCTTATTCCCGTGGCGCTGATCTCCCGCTATCGTCACCAGCGCGACTGGCGCACCCTGCTGGGTCAGGGAGCGGCGCTGATTGCCGCCGCGCTGCTACAGTCCCTGCCGTGGGCGGGCGGAAAGGAGATGCTCAACGCGCTGCTGCTGACCCTGACCGGCGGCCTGACGCTGGCCCCGACCTGTCTCGTTATCTGGCACTACCTCACCAGCACCGTCTGGCAGCCGCTCGGGCCGGCGCTGGTTTCGCAGCCGGTGAACTGGCGGGCGCGGCATTTGATTGGTTATGTGCTGCTGTTTGTGGTGAGTCTGTGGCTCCAGCTTGGCCTCCCCGCCGAGCTGTCGCGCTTTACCCCGTTCTGCCTGGCTCTGCCGATTATCGCCCTCGCCTGGCACTACGGCTGGCAGGGGGCGCTGATCGCCACCCTGATGAACGCCATTGCGCTGATTGCCAGCCAGACCTGGCACGATCACCCTGTGGATCTGCTGCTCTCCCTGCTGGCCCAGAGCCTGACCGGGCTGCTGCTCGGGGCGGGCATTCAGCGTCTGCGCGAGCTGAACCAGTCCCTGCAAACCGAGCTGGCGCGCAATCGCCGCCTTGCCGAGCGGCTGCTGGAGACCGAAGAGCACGTCCGCCGCGAAGTGGCCCGCGAACTGCACGACGATATCGGCCAGACCATCACCGCCATCCGCACCCAGGCGGGCATCGTTCAGCGCCTGGCCCCGGACAACGCCGGGGTGAAGCAGGGCGGGGCGCATATCGAGCAGCTCTCGCTGGGGGTGTATGACTCGGTGCGCCGTCTGCTGGGTCGGCTGCGCCCGCGCCAGCTGGACGATCTGTCCCTTGAGCAGGCGGTACGCTCCCTGATGCGCGAGATGGAGCTGGAGAGTCGCGGCATCGTCAGCCATCTCGACTGGGATATCGACGAAACGGCGCTGAGCGAAGGCCAGCGCGTTACCCTGTTCCGCGTCTGTCAGGAGGGGCTGAACAATATCGTTAAGCACGCCAGCGCCAGCGCGGTGACGTTGCAGGGCTGGCAGCAGGATGAGTGGCTGCGGCTGATGATTGAAGACGACGGCTGCGGTCTGCCGCCGGGCTCCGGCCAGCAGGGGTTTGGCCTGGCGGGGATGCGCGAGCGCGTGAAGGCGCTGGGCGGTACGCTGAATATCTCCTGCACCCACGGGACGCGCGTCAGCGTCAGTTTGCCGCTAAGGACACAGCATGTTTAAAACCCCCGTCAACGCAGCCCCGATCGGCGACAAAGCCGAGATCGACGCCCGCTATCGCTACTGGCGTCGCCACATCCTAATCACCATCTGGCTGGGCTACGCGCTGTTCTATTTCACCCGCAAAAGCTTCAACGCCGCCGCGCCGGAGATCCTCGCCAGCGGGGTGATGACCCGCACCGATATCGGCCTGCTGGCGACGCTGTTTTACATTACCTACGGCCTGTCGAAGTTCTTCTCCGGCATCGTCAGCGACCGTTCTAACGCCCGCTATTTTATGGGCGTCGGGCTGATCGCCACCGGGGTGGTGAACATCCTGTTCGGCTTCTCCACCTCGCTGTGGGCCTTTGCCCTGCTGTGGGCGCTGAACGCCTTTTTCCAGGGCTGGGGCTCGCCAGTCTGCGCCCGCCTGCTCACCAGCTGGTATTCGCGCACCGAGCGCGGCGGCTGGTGGGCCATCTGGAACACCGCGCATAACGTTGGCGGGGCGCTGATCCCCATCGTGGTGGGCGCGGCGGCGCTGCACTACGGCTGGCGGGCAGGGATGATGATTGCGGGCGGTCTGGCGATTGTCGCCGGGCTGTTCCTCTGCTGGCGGCTGCGCGACAGGCCGCAAACCGTGGGCCTGCCTGCGGTGGGCGACTGGCGGCACGACGCGCTGGAGATCGCCCAGCAGCAGGAGGGAGCAGGGCTGACCCGCCGGGAGATCCTCACCCGGTACGTGCTGCTGAACCCCTGGATCTGGCTGCTGTCGCTCTGCTACGTGCTGGTCTACGTGGTGCGGGCGGCGATCAACGACTGGGGCAATCTGTATATGTCCGAGACGCTCGGCGTCGATCTGGTCACCGCCAACTCGGCGGTATCGATGTTTGAGCTGGGCGGATTTATCGGCGCGCTGGTGGCGGGCTGGGGGTCGGACAAGCTGTTCAACGGCAACCGCGGGCCAATGAACCTGATCTTCGCCGCCGGGATTTTGCTCTCCGTCGGCTCCCTGTGGCTGATGCCCTTTGCCAGCTACGTGATGCAGGCGGCCTGCTTCTTCACCACCGGTTTCTTCGTGTTTGGCCCGCAGATGCTGATCGGCATGGCGGCGGCCGAGTGTTCACACAAGGACGCGGCAGGGGCGGCGACGGGCTTTGTCGGCCTGTTTGCCTATCTTGGCGCGTCGCTCTCCGGCTGGCCGCTGGCGCGGGTGATCGACACCTGGCACTGGAGCGGATTCTTTGCGGTCATCGCCATCGCGGCGGGGATTTCCGCGCTGCTGCTACTGCCGTTTTTGCATGCCCAGGCGCCGCGCGAGGCCAGCGAAGCGTGATGCGCCTCACCTTTTCGCCCTGAGTGGCGCAAAACTAAGAAATTTTCCCGGTTCCGCCTGGACGCTGTCTCAGGCGCCACTCCCGACTGATTTTTACAATGCGATAAAAATCAGCTCGGGAGAGATTTATTCATGCTGGCCTTCTTAAACCAGGTGCGCAAGCCGACCCTGGATCTGCCGCTCGATGTGCGGCGCAAAATGTGGTTCAAACCCTTCATGCAGTCCTATCTGGTGGTCTTTATCGGCTACCTGACCATGTACCTGATCCGCAAAAACTTTAACATCGCCCAGAACGATATGATCTCCACCTACGGGCTGAGCATGACCCAACTGGGGATGATTGGTCTCGGCTTCTCCATCACCTACGGGGTGGGGAAAACCCTGGTTTCCTATTACGCCGACGGCAAAAACACCAAGCAGTTCCTGCCGTTTATGCTGATCCTCTCCGCCATCTGTATGCTCGGCTTCAGCGCCAGCATGGGCGCGGGCTCGGTCAGCCTGTTTATGATGATCGCCTTCTACGCCCTGAGCGGTTTCTTCCAGAGTACCGGCGGGTCGTGCAGCTACTCCACCATCACCAAATGGACCCCGCGCCGTAAGCGCGGTTCGTACCTCGGGATGTGGAACATCTCCCACAACCTCGGCGGGGCGGGTGCGGCAGGCGTGGCGCTGTTCGGCGCGAACGTCCTGTTCGACGGCCACGTCATCGGCATGTTTATCTTCCCGTCGATTATCGCCCTGATCGTCGGCTTTATCGGCCTGCGCTACGGCAGCGACTCCCCGGAATCCTATGGCCTGGGTAAAGCCGAAGAGCTGTTTGACGAAGAGATCAGCGAAGAGGACAAAGAGACCGAAGAGAACGAGATGACCAAATGGCAGATCTTTGTTGAGTACGTGCTGAAAAACAAAGTGATCTGGCTGCTCTGCTTCTCGAACATCTTCCTGTATGTGGTGCGTATCGGTATCGACCAGTGGTCGACCGTGTATGCCTTCCAGGAGCTGAAGCTTTCCAAAGAGGTGGCGATTCAGGGCTTCACCCTGTTCGAAGTGGGCGCGCTGGTCGGCACCCTGCTGTGGGGCTGGCTCTCCGATCTCGCCAACGGTCGTCGCGCGCTGGTAGCCTGCGTCGCGCTGGCGCTGATTATCGCCACGCTCGGCGTCTACCAGCATGCCAGCAACCAGTACGTTTATCTGGCGTCCCTGTTCGCGCTCGGCTTCCTGGTGTTTGGTCCGCAATTACTGATCGGCGTGGCGGCAGTGGGCTTCGTCCCGAAAAAAGCGATCGGCGCCGCCGATGGGATTAAAGGCACCTTCGCCTACCTGATCGGCGACAGCTTCGCCAAACTGGGTCTGGGGATGATCGCCGACGGCACGCCGATCTTCGGCCTCACCGGCTGGGCGGGCACCTTTGCCGCGCTGGATGCGGCAGCCATCGGCTGTATCGTCCTGATGGCGATGGTCGCGGTGCTGGAAGAGCGCAAAATTCGCCGCGAAAAAGGTGCACAGAAATTAAAAGTAGCTTGAGTGTGAGAATTGCACATAAGCGATAAAGTGACTGAATTTGCAGGGCTTAAATTTCTCATTCAAGCCCTGCTGATTTTTTTCAGACTAAATTAATTGCTTTAGGAAATTCTTTTCTGGTTTGTATAATTAATTTTCACACTTGACATTTAGTCCATGATTTTTAACTTCAGGATCTATATCTCCTCTTACTTCTGAAGTTTTTTATTTTTAACAAAACCATTTTTCGTGATTCATATGCAGATATTAATCCCATCAAATGTTTAAATAAAATAAAAACTAAAAAAGCTAATGTGATTGATACAATATAGAAAAATAATTGCTGTTCTTTGATTTTTCTTTCTATAAAAATCTGATCTTCTTTGCTGCTGAAAGATTTGCATATCAGATTGAATGTTTTTTCATCCATTAATTTAATGATGCTTTTTGGTGGTGTGGCTGAATTATTTGCAATACAAGTGGTTTTGTTGATTACCCATGGCTTTTTTTTATTGGTTAACATATGCTCTGTGGCTTGATTTTTGTTTATCCAAAACCATCCTGTATTTTCTAATTTAATAAGAAATGCTGGTTTTAGCGCAACATCAATTGCTGGAAATAATGCAAAAAACGGGACAAAAATGCTTAAAAAGACTAGGGTAAAATATATCTTATTAACTTTTTTTATTTTTAGATTTTCAATGTCTAGGTGGTTTTTTAGTTTTGATATAAGCCTGAAATCTAACTCGTAAGTTCGAATCCATAACTCAAATCTACTAATCTGTCTTTTGGATATAGCATTAGTATTGTAGTGGAAATTGAATTTTTCAATATCTATAATCTCATCGATGAGATCGTTGTTGTTTTTTTTACTGTTTCCTATAAGAAATATGAACAACTTATTGGAAATTGAGAATCCAGATTTTGCCTTCCATTTGATGTAAAAAGTAAAAGCTAGAACAGTGAAAAAAATAATTGCTGAAAATACATATTTATTATCAATAAGTTCCGATAAATATGAAAGTAAAGTATTAAATGATGCATCCATTGTCAATTCTCTTAATAATTGCTGCGGCGCTGAAAGTCAAGTTTTTTGAAGCCAACTTCATCAGGTGTCTGGAGCTTTTGCTATCCCCTATAAATAAGTCTATATTTTAAAGTTAATTGTTTCGATTGGTTTTTCTTGGTTATTATATCCTTAGAGAGATTGAAGCATCAATCTCTGCTGAACTGCTTTTGTAGGGCTTATCAAATTTTGGAAGTTACCATTATAATAATGGTAATACGTCGCCTGCATTAACTAAACATCTTTACCAACTCTTTTTCTGGACATAAATTCTCCATGTTGCAGAAAAGCTGTAACCGAGCGTAGGGAACGAATAATTGAGCGCAGTGACGTTTTTTGTCAGGGCAGTGCACATCCGAATAAAAGCATGGTGGCGCTGACTGAGCAGTCGAAAGGTTGGCTGGATTTTTTGCGCATCGGTACTTCCTGCCTTCATCAGCGTCACCACTTTCGGGCGTAGGAACCTAGTTGATAATTACCTATAAATTGCGTAAAGAGGCTGCCTCATGACTATTATCCCATCTCCATACTTTTTCTGAGTATGACGAAAAATTTACTAAGCAGTTAATTGCCCATTCGCTTCCGTCTACTGCGGATTTCTTTGAGATTGCAAGTTTCTATGCCGCATTTGCGAATGTGCCTGTCGAAACAGACTATTCCGCAGCACGCAATGCCTGGTGCGGACGATTATTCAATGCGCTTATGCATATGGAAAGGCTCTGCCAAAATGACTTGCCTAAACATTTAATCGACCAACTTTCTGCAGAAGAAATACCCGTTTCTATTATGCTTGAATTTTGCATGATCTCGTCTGCTTGTCGGCTGATTTTGTAACGGAACCTTATATTCAGCGACAGAAAACGCTCTGATTTGCTTAAGGATGAGCGACAAGTTGCTATTTCTGCCGCTTCAATAATTCCAGTAATAACCTGTTCAACACACCAGAATGTAGCAACTGAGACAATACTTTTACCCCGCTTTACACATCCGCTCCGCCCCATGCTCTACAGTGTTATTTCGCTGCCGCCTTTCGCGCAGCTTTAGCCCCTTTGCTAATGGAGAGCTTGCATGTTGACCCGACGATTGCCCTGCCTTGCCCTGCTGGTGGCGCTGGCATCACCCGTGATGGCGGCCGATACCCCCACCTACGGCGAGAAGCTGGAAGGTTTTGACTACGCCTGGCCGGTGAAACACTTCACCTTTACCTCGCAAAATCAGTCTCTGGATATGGCTTATCTGGACGTGAAGCCGGAAAAAGCCAACGGCCACACCGTGGTGCTGATGCACGGTAAAAATTTCTGCGCCGGCACTTGGGACGGCACTATTCGCGCCCTTACCGCCAGTGGCTACCGCGTGGTGGCCCCGGATCAGATCGGTTTCTGTAAATCCACCAAGCCGGAACGCTATCAGTACAGCTTCCAGCAGCTGGCGGATAACACCCACGCGTTGCTGAAAACGCTCGGCGTCGATCGCGTGACGGTGATCGGACACTCGACCGGCGGCATGCTGGCCACCCGCTACGCGCTGATGTGGCCGCAGCAGGTGGAGCAGCTGGTGATGGTCAATCCGATAGGTCTTGAGGACTGGAAAGCGCGCGGCGTGCCGCATATTACCGTCGACCAGTGGTATCAGCGTGAGCTGAAAACCAGCGCCGACGGCATCCGGCAGTACGAGAAAAATACCTACTATGCCGGGGAGTGGAAGCCGGAATACGAGCGCTGGGTCACCATGCTCGCCGGGCTGAACAACGGGCCGGGCAAAGAGCGTGTGGCCTGGAACTCGGCCCTGCTCTACGACATGATCTACACCCAGCCGGTGATCTATGAATTCAGCGAGCTGAAGATGCCGGTATTATTGATGATCGGCACAAAGGACAACACTGCCATCGGGAAAGATCTCGCCCCGCCGGAGGTGCGCAAGACGCTCGGCAACTACGCGGTGCTGGGCCAGGAGACGGCTAAGCGTATTCCGCACGCCACCCTGGTCGAGTTTAACGACATGGGCCACGCGCCGCAGATGCAGGATCCGCAGCGTTTCCATGAGGCGCTGCTGAAAGGGCTTCAGGCGCGCTGACTGGTCTTTAACCGCACGCCAATATTCGCCCGGGTGCCTTCCCCGGGCGGATATCTTTTTTCATGACCCCAATCCACTGTTTCTCCGTTCATTAATCCGACGTTGCCTGCTGTCGATACCCGGCATTTCCCGATATCATGCTCGGCTAACCCTAAGGAGAGTTCATGGTCTGGATAATGCTGGCTACGCTGGCCGTGGTATTTGTGGTGGGCTTTCGCGTCATGACGTCGGGACCCCGGCGCGCGATTCGTCGTCTCAGCGAGCGTCTGGGCATTACCCCGGTTCCCGTAGAATCGATGATCGACCAGTTTGGCAAAAGCGCCGGGAATGAGTTTATCCGCTATCTGGAGCGCCCGGACGAAGCGCACCTGCAGAATGCCGCCCAGGTGCTGCTGATCTGGCAGGTGTGCATTGTCGACAGCAGTGAAAACAACCTGCTGAGCTGGTATCGCCTGCTGCGCAAGGCGCGTCTCGCCGCGCCGATCACCGATGCCCAGATCCGCATGGCGCTCGGCTTTATGCGCGATATGGAGCCCGATCCGTACGAGTTTAACGCTTTTCAGCTGCGCTATAACCAGCTCTTCCTGCCGGAAGAGGGGGTCTTCTTCCTGCATTGATATTCCCTGGTAGCGCTTCGCTTAACGGGCCTACAAGACCCGTAGGCCGGTGCAAGCGTAGTGCCGCCCGGCAAAAAGTGCCAAAAGTTGTCAAAACGTTAAATGGATCACATTTAAACTGTTAAACTGCGCGGCTTTCCCGCTCATTTTATCCCCAGGTGATGCCATGACAGAACAGATCCAATCCGCCCCTTCGCCCCATGCCAGGGCGGTCTCCCGCCCGAACTGGTCGGCGGTTTTTTCCGTGGCGTTTTGCGTCGCCTGCCTGATTACCGTGGAGTTTTTGCCGGTTAGCCTGCTGACGCCGATGGCGCAGGATCTGGGCATTTCTGAAGGGCTGGCGGGCCAGTCGGTCACCGTCACCGCCTTTGTTGCCATGTTTGCCAGCCTGTTCATTACCCAGGCGATTGGTACCACCGATCGCCGCAAGGTGGTGATCCTTTTTTCTGTCCTGCTGACCCTCTCCTGCCTGCTGGTCTCCTTTGCCGATAACTTCATGCTGCTGTTGCTGGGGCGCGCCTGCCTCGGGTTGGGGCTGGGCGGATTCTGGGCGATGTCGGCCTCGCTCACTATGCGGCTGGTGCCGGCGCGTACCGTGCCGAAAGCGCTCTCCGTCATCTTCGGCGCGGTCTCCATCGCGCTGGTGATCGCCGCCCCGCTGGGCAGTTTCCTCGGGGGGATCATCGGCTGGCGTAACGTCTTTAACGGTGCCGCGGTGATGGGGCTGCTGTGCATTCTCTGGGTCTGGAAAGCGCTACCGTCGCTGCCGGGCGAAGCCGCACATCACAAGCAGAACATGTTCAGCCTGCTGAAACGCCCCGGCGTGATGGCGGGAATGATCGCCATCTTTATGTCGTTTGCCGGGCAGTTTGCCTTCTTTACCTACATTCGTCCGGTATTTATGACCATGGCCGGGTTTGACGTCGACGGCCTGACGCTGGTGCTGCTGAGCTTCGGTATCGCCAGCTTTGTCGGCACCTCGCTGTCGGCGCAGTTCCTGAAACGCTCCCTGAAAGTGGCGCTGGCAGGGGCGCCGCTGGTGCTGGCAGTCAGCGCCGCCGTGCTGATCCTGTGGGGCAGCGACAAGTGGGTGGCCTCGGCGATTGCGATTATCTGGGGCTTTGCCTTTGCGCTGGTCCCGGTAGGCTGGTCGACGTGGATCACCCGCTCGCTTGCCGATCAGGCTGAAAAAGCCGGGTCGATCCAGGTGGCGGTGATCCAGCTGGCGAACACCTGCGGCGCGGCGGTGGGGGGCGTTGCGCTCGACCATCTGGGACTGACGTCACCGCTGGTCATCTCCGGCACATTAATGCTGATGACTGCGCTGCTGGTGGCGGGGAAGGTTAAAGCGCAATAAGTGTTTGGCCCTCTCCCTGAGGGGAGAGGGCATCAGACTACGCGGACGTCTGAACCCGTCTTCTCGAATCCATCGAAATCAGCACCACCGACGACACAATCAACAGCGTGCCCAGCCAGTCCGGCAGGGTAAACGCCACGCCCAGTAAAATCACCGACAGCAGGGCGCTGCTCAGCGGCTCGGCGCAGCTCAGAATGCTCGCCTTCGGCCCGCCAATCATCTGCGCGCCTTTCAGATACAGGCTGAAGGTCACCGCCGTGCCGATCACCACCAGATAGAAGAACGCCAGCAGCAGGCTACCGTCGACCACGAAAGCGGTGCCGCGCCCGGCATAGAACGGCGTCAGCATTAACCCGGCCAGCAGCATACTCCAGCCGACGATCGGCAGCGTGCCGTAACGGGCAATCAGCGTGGAGGGGTAGGTGGTATAGAACGCCGCGGCGAAGGCGGAGGCGATGCCCCAGCAGAGCGCGGCCGGGGAGATAGTCAGCGAGGTCGGGTCGCCGTGGGTGACCAGTAAAAAGGTGCCGACAAGCGAGGTCATGATCGCCGCCAGCACGAAAATGCCCGGGCGCTTTTTGCGCGCCAGCGCGAACCACGCCACGATAATGGTCGGCGACAGGAATTGCAGCACGGTGGCGGTGGCGGCGTTGGATTTTTCAATCGTCACCAGGAAGGTGAGCTGAACGATCAGCGCCCCGAACAGGGAGAAGATCAGCAGGCTGATGGCGTCTTTGCGATTTTTGATGACCGAAAAAATCTTGTCGCCGTGGACGAATGAGAGCGTCAGCAGGATCACGCCGGCAAACAGCAGGCGGATCATGGTCAGATAAGGCGAGGGGATCTGACTTTTCTCCATGATGTACTGCGCGCAAACCCCTGAGCTGCCCCATAAAATGGCGGCGATCAGGACGTTCAGCATCCCTTTACGTGTGGAACCCATGCTCTCCCCTGCGATAGTGGCTTTCAAAGGCCAGCAGCATAACACGGGTCCTGCCGGGTGGCGCTACGCTTACCCGGCCTACAAAACTTTGTAGGCCCGTGCAAGCGCAGCGCCGCCGGGCGCAGTTGATTTAGAACCAGGCTTCCCACATCGCGCCGACGTTGAAGTCGTCGAGCGTTTCATCTTTCGTGTTGTTCACGCGGGCGGTGCGTTCGTTATCCACCTTGCCGCCGGTGACGTAGAAGCGCAGCATCGGACGGAATTCCGGGCCCATCGCGATGGACATGTTCTGCGACAGGGTCAGCTTCCAGCCCTTGTTATCCCCGCCGTTGTCGTAATCAACATGCTGCCAGCCCGCTTCCAGCCAGGTGGAGTGCACGTCGTTCCACCAGTGCATCGGCCGCACGATGGCGTTGTAGTTCTTGCGGTTGTCGGTGCTGTCACGGCTGTTGTCGTAGTCGTGGAAGGCCAGAATGTACTCCACCTGGGTCGCCTGGGTGAACTTGTGCAGCCCTTCGAAGCTGGCGTACACCGTGGTCAGGTCCTCGGTTTTGTTGAACACGCTGTTATCGGAGTTATCAGAGTAGCGGGCGATCACCTTGTTCACGCCGCTGTCGTTGGTGTGGCTCAGGACCACGCCGCCCTGCCAGGCGTTGGTGCGCTCTTCCGTTTCGATGGCTTTCGAGTCAAAGCCGTAGTTGGCGTACAGCTCCAGGTCGATGGGGCCGAGCTTCATGCCGTGAATTTTGGAGGTGGCCGCGTAGTTGCCCTTGTCGCCGGTGCCGGAGCCGCCGGTACAGGTGATGCGCGACGGGTTGGCCTCGTCGTCCATCACTTCCGGGCTACAGGATTCGACTGCCGCCACGGTCGCCACGTCAAACTGCACGCCGCCGATGTCGAAGTTCTTCACCCCGGCACCCTGGCCGTCGTGGTTCATCCAGAAGTAGTCGTTGATGCCCTGCTGCGGACGCTGGTGGAAGTCACGCCCGGCCCAGAGATAGGCGTTCGGGTTGGATTCCAGAATGTTGGTCACCCCGGCGTAAGCCTTTTTCAGGTTCACCTCGTCGCCCCAGTGGTCGATCATCACGTTGACGTCCCAGATGGCGCCGTTTTCGCCTTTGAAGGCTTTGGAGAGCTGGAACTCGCCGCCGTTGCCTTCGTTACCCAGACGACCGATCGCCGAGGCGCCGTTGTACGAGCCGTCCACCGCGACGTATTTCTGATCGGCGGCCTGGAAGTGCGCCCCGTATCGGGCATAGCCGGTAAATTTAATCCCGAACGGGATCGCCATATCCGGGGACTGGGCGGCGCTTTGCGGTTCGTTGATGACGTCGGCTTTTTTCGCCACCGCGGCATCCATTTTCGCCTGGCGATCGGCCAGGGCTTTATCCACCGCTCTGGCTACAATGGCGTCGATTTGCTCCTGCGTAAACTCCTGGGCGAGGACAGAAAGTGGGCAAAGCGCGGCGATTACCGCCATTGTTAATGGAAGTTTTTTAATCATATTCATGGTTATCTCAATATATTTAAATTTTATTCAGACAATAACCACCCCGTTCCGGATTGACAGAATATGTCGCTATCATCAGAAAAGGTTGATTTTTATTTTTTAGGATACAGAGGCTTTATACTATTATCGTAACGATATCTCCGGTGCTGATATTTAATTAATTAACGCTGATACAGGTGAATAATTTCTTCGGATAATTCACGGGCCAGCAGCGAGTTCATTAAGTGATCCTGGGCGTGTACCATAATTAACGTCATCGGCTGACGGGCTTCGCCCGCGTCCTGCTCGATAAGTTTGGTCTGCATATGGTGCGCCTGGCGCGCGTAGCCATCGGCTTCGCGCAGCAGGCTTTTCGCTTCGTCAAAGTTGCCCTGCCGCGCAGCATGCAGTGCTTCAAAGCACAGGCTGCGCGACTGACCAGCATTGACGATGATTTCCATTACGGCTTCTTCTAAGGCAATCATCATCAGTTACTCTGTTTATTTATCAAAACTGTTATTTAGAGAGGTGGCAGCAAACCACTCTCCGCTCTTTTTAATGGTGCGTTGCTGCGTTTCCAAATCGAGCTGGACAAAGCCATAACGATTTTTATAAGCATTACACCATGACCAGTTATCAATAAATGTCCACATATGGTAGCCAAGACAATTACAGCCTTCGCTAATGCCTTTATGCAGCCATTTAAGGTGTTCAGAAATAAAATCGATTCGATATTGGTCGTTAATCTGGCCGTTCTCAATAAAACGCTGCTCGTTTTCGACGCCCATACCATTTTCAGAAATAAAACAGCGTGGGTTGCCGTAATTATCGCGCAGGTTAATGAGAATATCGTAAATACCTGGCTCGTAGATTTCCCAGCCGCGATACGGGTTCATCTTGCGGCCCGGCATCTCGTAGCTATCAAAGAACCACTCCGGCATAAACGGTGCCTGCGGATTAATGGCCGTATCACGACACTTCACCCGACGCGGCTGGTAGTAGTTAATGCCCAGCAGGTCGATTTTGCCGTCGGCAATCAGGGCGCTGTCTTCCGGCAGACAGACGGGCAGCTGATCGTGCGCTTTCAGCATCGCCACCAGATCCGCCGGGTATTCGCCACACAGCACCGGATCGAGGAAGCTGCGGTTAAACAGCAGATCGCAATGGTGCGCGGCTTTCACGTCCGCCGGATTCTGCGAGCGTGGATAGGACGGCGTCAGGTTCAGCACGATGCCAATCTCACCGGCAAAATGCCCGGCGCGGAAGGCACGAACCGCCTGGGCATGGGCCAGCACGGTGTGATAGGCCACGGTTGCCGCGCGACGGAAATCGACCACGTTCGGGTAGTGGAAGTCGTACAGATACCCGCCCTCTACCGGCACAATCGGCTCGTTAAAGGTAAACCAGTGCATTACCCGATCACCAAAAAGCTCAAAGCAGGTTTCTGCGTAGCGGGCATAGGCCGCCACCACATCACGGTTTTCCCACCCGCCAATCTCCTGCATCGCCATCGGCATGTCGAAGTGGAACAGGGTGATAAACGGCTTGATACCCTGGGCAATCAGTTCGTCGATCACCTGATTGTAGAAAGCAACCGCTTCCTGGTTCACTTCACCGGTGCCTTCCGGGATGAGACGCGCCCAGCTTATCGAGGTGCGAAAGCTATTGTGGTTCAGCTGCTTTAACAGCTGAATGTCGGCTTTCCAGTGCTGATAAAACGTGGAGGTATTCTGCGGCCCTACCCCATTGTGAAAGCGATTCGGTTCGGTAGCGAACCAGTGATCCCAGGTGGTTAATCCCTTGCCACTGCCCTGGCTTTCCCCTTCGGTTTGCAGTGCAGAACAGGCGCTACCCCACCAGAAGTTTTCGGGAAATGCATATTTCATAAAACGTCCTCTTTGACTTAATTACCGACGGTCTCTGCTGCACCTACGGTTGCCTGCGCTTTTTGTTCTTCGGTTTTCATCAAGGAACGTTCATAAGCACGCAGGAACGGTAAATACATCACCGCCGACATGACCATACAAATGACGCACATCACCACCGGACTGAGCGCCCAGTTTGCCGCCCAGGAGGCACCAATTGGCGCCGGAGTGGTCCACGGCGTCAGCGAGACGACCTGTGCCAGCCAGCCGAGTTTGGTGGCGGTATAGGCCAGACAAGCGTTGATCATCGGAACGAACACGAAAGGAATAAAGAGCATCGGGTTCATGATGATCGGCGCACCGAACAGAATAGGTTCGTTGATATTAAAGAAGCTTGGCACCACGCCCATTTTGCCGATGGTGCGCAGGTGGGTGACGCGGCTGCGCAGCAGCAGGAAGGCCAGCGGCAGGGTCGAGCCCACACCACCAATCAGCAGGTAGTGATCCCAGAAGCCCTGCAGGTAGACGTGCGGCAGCGCAGCGCCGGCAGCCAGTGCGGCCTGGTTGGCGGAGAGGTTAGCCATCCAGAACGGGTTCATAATGCCGGTGACAATCAGCGCGCCGTGGATGCCGGCGAACCAGAAGATCTGGCACAGCAGCACGGAGAGCAGAATGGCAGGCAGGGAGTCAGAGGCGGAAACCAGCGGCTCCAGCAGGTGCATAATCGCCTGCGGGATGATCATCCCGGTTTGCGCTTCGATAAACAGGTTCAGCGGGTGCAGGGTACCAATGATCACCACCACCGGGATCAGGATCTCAAACGAGCGCGCCACGCCGGTCGGCACTTCCTTCGGCAGACGGATGGTGACTTTATGGTCCTTCAGCCAGGCGTAAACGCGGGTGGCATAGATGGAGGTGATCAGGGCGGTGAAAATCCCCTGGCCCGACAGATACTGGGTAGAGATTTTGCCGTCGGCATAAGGGGCGGCCACCAGCAGGAACGCCATAAAGGCCAGCAGGCCGGACATCACCGGGTCAAGATTGAACTGGCGGCCAAGGCTGGCGCCAATCCCTACCGAGATGAAGAAGGTCATCACGCCCATGCTGAGGTTAAACGGCAGCATCAGCTGTTCACGGTAGGTCTCGGAGAAATCGAGCCAGCCGCGGGCAAAGCTGTTGGTGGTGTCTGCGGAGAACGGCGGGAAGATAAACACCAGCATAAACGAGCCGATGATCATAAACGGCAGCGCGGCGGTAAAGCCGTCGCGGATGGCAATCACGTACTTCTGCTGGCCCAGCTTGCCCGCCAGCGGTGCGATGGACTGCTCAATGACGGCAACCATAGATTGATATAACGAACTCATGAGAACACCTTCTTAGTGTGCCGCTTCGATGAGCGACAGAGCATAGTCCAGCACTTTATCGCCACGTTGCATACCGTAATCCATTGTATCGATGGACTGTACGGGTATGCCCTGGGTGGCAGCCTTGTCTGAGAGCGTTTTTAACATGTATTTGACTTGCGGTCCGAGAAGCACGACCTGATATTGCGGAAACTGTGTATCAAATTCTGAAACACCATACGCATCGATTTTGACCGGTAAACCGCGTTCGTTCGCGGCTTCGACCATTTTCCGAACCAGCAGGCTGGTGGACATCCCGGCAGAACAGCACAGCATTATCTTGAACATCGACAACCATCCTCAAAATGTAAATAGTTATTGCGGAGATGATTGGATAACATATGGAAACCGGTTTCCATTGATATAAGACAGAAGTGTGACAGCCATCAAGATCCCTTGCTTATGGGCCCTGATTATCAGATTCAGGTCACGAATTTTGGCTGCTTTTGCATCATATGGATTGGAAACGGAAAATCGGTTTCCATGGAAAACGGAAACAGATATACTCCTGAGTGGCTATAATATGAGCCGAAGTGGAATCAGGAATTACAGGGGCCTGGAGAGACCTGTCAGGGGATAAAGATGTCTACAATCAACGATGTATCACGTCTGGCCGGGGTGTCCAAAGCCACGGTATCACGGGTGTTGAGCGGGTCGCGCGGCGTGAAGGAAGCCAGCCGCCAGGCCGTACTGAAAGCAGTGGAAGAGCTGAACTATCGGCCAAATGTGATTGCCCAGTCGCTGCTCAGCCAGTCTACCGGCTGTATCGGCGTCATTTGCGCCCAGGACAACATTAACCAGACCACCGGTTATCTGTACGCGCTGGAAAAACACCTCAGCCAGCACCAGAAGCACCTGCTGCTTCGCTTCGCCAACACCAAAGCCGAAGTCATGAGCGCGCTGGATGAGCTGTCCTGCGGGTTATGCGATGACATTCTGATTATCGGCGCCCGTTTTCCGCTGCATATCGATCAGGAGAACGTCATCCTGGTGGATTGCATGGAAACCAACAACGTCAACAGTATCCAGTACGACCATGCCTTTGCCGCGGAAACCGCGTGTAACTTCCTTGCCAGCCAGGGGCGACGCCAGATTGCCCTGATCCACCCGCACGGCAGCGGTTTTGCCGATCAGGTGCTGCTGGGCTACAAGCATGGGCTGGAAAAGAACTTCCTGCCGTTTAATCGCAACCTGGTCTTTATGGAAGCCACGTCATCCTCCGTGGCCCTGCAGGAGCTGCTTAACAACGCCACTACGGTGAATTTCAACGCCCTACTGGTGGCCGATGAGCAGGAAGCGCAGCGGGTGATCCCGCAGCTGCAGGCGTTCAACCGATCGGTACCGGGCGACATCATGGTATTCAGTCTTGCGGGCTCCCTGCACCTGCCGGGCATTCCGACCATTCCGGCGATTGAGTACTCGATGGATGCCATGGCGGCACGGATTGTCAGCTGGCTGAATGAGAAGACCCAGATGCTGGGTTCGTATGTGCTGCGCGGGGATTTAATTATTCCGGATGTGCGACGCTAAAAAAATTAAGGGGGCTGTAGGGCCCCTTAATGCGTAATCAATAATCCTCCATGCAGTCCACCTGACTCACGGCATCCCAGTAACCTTCCTGGTTGTTCCGCTCCATCGCCACGACCGCATTTTTGACCAGCATCTGATTGGCCTCAGAGGCCATAATCATCGCCTGCCACTCTTTATCACTTTGCTTGCGTTGCGGGGCACAGGCTTTCTTCACATCCTTCAAAACCGACTGTTTCATTTGTTCTAATTTGACCGGGTCGTTCAGTTCCTGAGCATGAACGAAGGCGGCAAAAAGCAGGCAGACTACCAGGCAAAACAGGTGCGCTGACTTCATGGAAACCTCCGGAAAAACCACACACGTTTATGAAATATATCGTTACATCCGCCTTTGCGACCCAAGCCGAAAGTATTAATTTTGCCAATAGTTGCGCAGGGGTACGAATAAGCGTAGCCGCACAATTTGGCGGACAGGCAAACCCGGAAGAAAAATTTGTGACGGCAGGCGGCTGCCAGAGAACAAAGGGTGATGCTGCTCGCAAAGGCAATTTAGCGTTGATTGCACTTACATTTTTTAACGCGCGTTACGCCAGAGTTTGCTGTTTTTATCGTGGGCAGAATGTGGGATAGTCGACGTGCAACGTAACGGGAGAATGATATGCAACTGAGTATTACCGACACCATTACTGAACACGAACAGGAAGAGTTACTGCAGGGGTTGCGGGTCTACAACAGCCAGTTTATTAGTTTTTCCCGCGTGGCGAGTGATATCGCCGTGTATGCCCGCGATGAAGGCGGCAAAATGCGCGGCGGGCTGATCGGCAACCGTCAGGGCGTGTGGCTGAACATCAAATATCTGTGGGTCAGCGAGGAAATACGCGGCAGCGGGCTCGGTGGCCAGCTGATGCAGGCCGCCGAAGAGGAAGCTAAACGCCAGGGGTGCCAGCATGCGCTGGTGGATACCTTCAGTTTCCAGGCGCGTCCGTTTTACGAGAAGCAGGGCTATGAGCTGACCATGACGCTGGACGATTTTCCCTACCCGGGAATACAGCGGCATTACCTCTCGAAGGCGCTTTAAGCGCCAATACCATGACCTATCACCGCCAGCACATGGCGCACAATACTGTCAGGCGAGAGAGTGGTTAACCTCTCGTCATTGCGCATCCGCGAGAAAGGCACCAGCACCAGGCTTAACAGGGTGGTGAACAGCAGTTCCGGGGCCAGATCGCGGTTCAGTTTTCCCTCCTGCTGCCAGCGGGCAATGGTATCCAGCGTCGCCTGATATTTCTCATCGCCAAACCGGGCCTGCAGGTGCGACCGCAGCACGGGCATTTCCCCAATCACCTCCTGCATCCACAGCGGCGCGAACCAGCGGTGCTCGACGGCCAGGTCGGCCAGCTTTTTCACCATCAGCGTCAGGGCGGTCACCGGATCGTCCGGGTGGGTGCTGAAAAGCGTCGCGATGGCGCTGCGAAGCGGCAGAAAACGCTCCTCGATCATGGCATCAAGCAGCTGCTCCCGGGAGTTGAAATAGTAGTGCAGCATCGCTGGCGTCACGCCCGCCTCTTTGGCGATTGCGTTGAGGGAGGTGCGGGCAATCCCCTGACGCGCAAAGAGATCCAGCGCGATATCCAGCAGCTGTTCCCGGCTGGTGGCGGTGGGTTTGCTCCCGCGCGGACGCCCCGGGCGGCGGGCCTGTGGTGTGGGCTCAGAATTATCTTTATGTGCTGACATGCGCGGGGGATCCCTTGACCTGATTCATAACTTCATTAAATATTAATTACCCAATTAATTAATTTCAAGCGGTGTTTTATGGCGTCCGAATCGACAACGCAAACCAAAAACGCGCCCTCTATCCGACTGCTGTTTAGCGCGCTCCTGCTGGTGATGCTGCTTTCGGCTCTCGATCAGACCATCGTCTCCACGGCGCTGCCCACCATTGTGGGCGAGCTGGGCGGGCTGGGCGGGCTGGATAAGCTCTCCTGGGTGGTGACGGCCTATATCCTGAGCTCCACCATCGTGGTGCCGCTGTACGGCAAATTTGGCGATCTCTTTGGCCGCAAAATCGTGCTGCAAATCGCCATTGTTCTTTTTCTGGTGGGCTCTGCCCTGTGCGGGCTGGCGCAGAACATGACCCAGCTGGTGCTGATGCGCGCCCTGCAGGGGCTGGGCGGCGGCGGGCTGATGGTGATCAGCATGGCGGCGGTGGCGGATGTGATCCCGCCGGCGGATCGCGGCCGTTATCAGGGTCTGTTCGGCGGGGTCTTTGGTCTGGCGACGGTGATCGGCCCGCTGGTCGGCGGCTTTCTGGTGCAGCATGCCTCCTGGCGCTGGATTTTCTATATCAACCTGCCGCTGGGGGTGTTTGCCCTGCTGGTGATCGGCGCGGTCTTCCACGGCAGTGCGAAGCGCAATAAACATGAGATCGACTATCTGGGGGCAATTTACCTCAGCATGGCGCTGCTGTGCATCATCCTCTTTACCAGCGAAGGGGGCACGGTACGGGAGTGGAGCGACCCGCAGCTGTGGTGCATTCTTGCCTTTGGCCTGACGGGCATCGCCGGATTTATCTATGAGGAGCGGCTGGCGTGGGAGCCGATTATTCCCCTGTCGCTCTTCCGCGATCGCAGCTTCCTGTTATGCAGCCTGATTGGCTTTATTATCGGTATGTCGCTGTTTGGCTCGGTGACTTTCCTGCCGCTCTATCTGCAGATTGTCAAAGAGGCCACCCCGACCCAGGCCGGGCTACAGCTGATCCCGCTGATGGGCGGGCTGCTGCTGACCTCCATCATCAGCGGCCGCATTATCAGCCGCACCGGAAAATACCGCCTGTTCCCGATCCTCGGCACCCTGCTGGGCGTGGTCGGCATGGCCCTGCTCACGCGGATCACCATTGATTCGCCGGTCTGGCAGCTGTACCTGTTTACCGGCGTGCTGGGGGCGGGGCTGGGTCTGGTGATGCAGGTGCTGGTGCTGGCGGTGCAGAATAGCGTGTCGGCGGACCAGTATGGGGTGGCGACCTCCGGCGTGACCCTGTTCCGCTCCATTGGCGGGGCGATTGGCGTGGCGCTGTTTGGCGCGGTCTTCACTCACGTATTGCAGTCGGGCCTGATGGCGCGGATACCCGAGGGCACCGAACTGCCGCGGGAGATGAATCCTGTTGCGATTCACCATCTGCCTGACGCTCTTCGCCTGGACTACCTGGACGCCTTTGGCTCCGCCATTCATGCGGTATTCCTGATGGCGGCAGGAATTATGGTGCTCGCCTTTGTGCTGTCGTGGTTTTTGCGCGAGGCGCCGCTGCGCAAGCGGGAGGCGTAAGGTTAGCGGTTCCGCTCATTGTTGCGAGTCGCTTTCCGAAACTTGATGACCAGGCTTGTCTTCCTTAACGCTGCTGGCGCATGCTTTGGCCTGGTCAATAAAACAGCAGAGGTTGCGATGGAACGTAAAGCAAAACTGTTCAAAAAAGGGCGAAACCAGGCGGTGTTACTGCCTGCGGAGTTCGCGTTTGATTCGGAGAGCGTCTGGATCCGGCGGGATGAGGAGGGGAATGTTGTTTTGAGGGCTATGTCAGAGAAAGAACGGCACAGGGAGAATTTTTTGCGTTTACTGAAGCAGACGCAGGTACCTGATTCATTCCTGAGTAAGGAGGAGCGCAATCAGAGTTATACGACAAGAGATCCTCTTGAAGGGTTATAGAAAATGCTGCATATGCTGGACACTAACATAGTCAGCCACCTCGTGAAGCAACATCCCAGCGTGGTAAATCGCTATTCTCAAATAGCACCTGAAGAGATGTGCATTTCAAGCATAACGGAGGCTGAATTGCTTTATGGCGTCGCCAAAAAGCAAAGCCATAGACTGCATGAAACCATCTCGGAATTTCTTAAAACTATCACCGTTTGCGACTGGGACAGTGACGCCGCGGCAATCTACGGCAAACTACGCGCCTCAATGGAAAAGAGAGGGAAAGTGATGGGCGATCTCGATCAGTTGATCGCAGCGCACGCTCTCAGCCGGGGCACAACCATTGTGACTAACGATCGTGCCTTTGCGATGGTGCAGGAACTGACTATCGAGGACTGGACCACCGCAGCCTGAGCCCCAACGCCCGGTGGCGCTCCGCTTACCGGGCCTACGATACCAGTGCTGGCCTTTGTGCTGTGATGGTTTTTGCGCGAGGCACCGCTGCGGAAGCGGGGTGAATGAGAGTGCAGAGTGAGTCGCTTAAGATTTTTAAAAGCCATTAAGATATCTGAGGAAACAACACTCTTGAGTATTACATAAGTAATGGCTTTGAGTGTTGTCAGAAAATGACGCGCATGTTGCTCAGGTTTTTATATAGTACTAACTTCTTAAGTTACGATTCACCTCTGGCTTCGATTCTGACTTCACCGATAGTAAATATAATTTCTGCAGGAGATACTCTCATTGATTTTTCATCTGCGATAGCCCGTGCTTTGGTTATTGCTCTGTCATTACCAATCACTGGGATGCCTTCACACCACGTCAATCTAAGCTGGCCTCTTTTGGGGTTATTTGATGGTGTTGTAATGCTATAGCCCTGTTCACCGTTTGGAACGACTTTTAATCGCCAGATGGATCCATCATCAGTAAAGCCAATATCAATACGGTCACCTTTTTTGAACCGTGCTCTGGACATAATATCTTCAGGGATCCTGATCGTCATATAGCGAACTATTTGGTTGTTACTGGTGCGACAAATTTGAGTAATGCTTAAATTGTTTGTTACAGGAAGCCGTCCGGCTTTACCTGCTCTGTTTTTGATTACTTCACTGACCGATATAAACTCCAGGGGTTTATGGTCTTTCATTCCAGTGTCCTTAAGCCAGTTTAATTGTTTCATACAGGATTACCTAACAGGATTTTGATGGCAAAAGATTAGTACTATAAGATTTTAAATTATTGAGTTAAATCAACTGGATTTCTATGCGCTAATGTTTTTATTACAGGAATACTATCTTTAATATCATCCCTAAATATGCGCAACTTGTAATATCATTGCTATTTATTTTTTTCTCCCGTTCCTTATTAGCCTGCCTACAGGCGCTCATTGTTACTTTTTGTATTTTTAGAGTATGTCAGGCCGCTTATAACTTATCCTTCTTACTGATGCCATTTCGTTTTTTAGCCTGCCGCTGCGTTGCCGATATAGTCGATAAAACAGTTATCAAAAGGATATGACGGGTGAAACTTCGATTAGGTGCGCTTCTTCTCGCTGGCCTGCTGCTGGCGGGCTGTGACCAAAGCGGCAGCGATGCCAAACACATTAAGGTGGGCGTAATTAACGGCGCCGAGCAGGACGTGGCGGAAGTCGCCAAAAAAGTGGCGAAAGAGAAGTTCGGCCTGGATGTCGAGCTGGTGGGCTTTAGCGGCTCGCTGCTGCCAAACGACGCCACCAACCACGGGGAGCTGGACGCCAACGTCTTCCAGCACCGCCCGTTCCTGGCGGAAGACAATAAAGCCCACGGCTACAAGCTGGTGGCCGTCGGCAACACCTTTGTGTTCCCGATGGCGGGCTATTCCCGCAAGATCAAATCGGTGGCGGAGCTGAAGGACGGCGCGACCATCGCCATCCCGAACGACCCTACAAACCTGGGCCGCGCGCTGTTGCTGCTGCAAAACGAAAAGCTGATCGCCCTGAAACCGGACGTCGGTTTGCTGCCGACGGCGCTGGATATCACTGCCAACCCGAAAAAGCTGAACATCATGGAGCTGGAAGGGGCGCAGCTGCCGCGCGTGCTGGACGATCCGAAAGTGGATGTGGCGATTATCAGCACCACCTATCTCCAGCAAACCGGGCTCTCGCCGGTGCATGACAGCGTCTTTATCGAAGATAAAAACTCGCCGTACGTGAATATCGTGGTGACGCGGGAAGACAACAAAGATGCGGAAAACGTGAAGGAGTTTATTCAGTCGTATCAGTCGCCAGAAGTAGCGAAGGCAGCAGAGACGATCTTTAACGGCGGAGCAGTGCCGGGCTGGGAATAACGTTAATCGTGCCGCGACGAGACTTTTCGTCGCGGCCAGAAACAAATTGGCCCGATCCCATCGCTGATTGCCCTTTTGCCCACATCCTGTCACCAGCCCTCCGGCTATGCTTGCCGCATACAAACCGGAGAACAGACCATGAACATTACCCACATTCGCAACGCGACGCAGCTCATCACCTATGCTGGAAAACGCTTTCTGATTGACCCGCTGCTGGCACCCAAAGACGCATACCCTGGTTTCCCCGGCACCGCCCGGGCGGAGATCCGCAACCCGACGGTGGAGCTGCCCTGCGCGGTGGAAAGCCTGCTGGATGTCGATGCGGTAATCGTCACCCATACCCACGCCGATCACTGGGATCAGCATGCCATCGAGCGGATCGCCAAGGAGATGCCGATCTTTGTGCAGCACGACGATGACGCCCGGCTGCTGCGCAGCCAGGGCTTCCACAATCTGACCGTTTTGACGGACAACACGCCGTTTGGCGAGATTCAATTGAGCAAAACCCACGGCGGTCAGCACGGCACCGGCCGCGCTTACGCGGTGCCGGAGCTGGCGGAGCTGCTCGGTGAGGCGTGCGGCGTGGTGTTTCGCCATCCCGACGAAAAAACGCTGCTGATTGCAGGCGACACCATTTTGCGCCCGCAGGTCGCCGACGAACTGCAAAAGCTGCAGCCGGATGTGGTGGTGCTCAACGCCGGGTACGCGCACGTGATCGGCTTCGGGCCCATCATTATGGGTGCGGAGGATGTGCTGAATGTGCACTTCCTGCTGCCGCAGGCAAAACTTGTCGCCGTCCATATGGAGGCCATTAACCACTGCCTGCTGACGCGCAGCGCACTGCGGGAATACGTCGACGCCAACCAGATAGGTGAGGCGGTCATTATCCCTCAGGACGGGGAAAGCGTTATAGTCTGAACAGTATCGGGGCAGAGGAGAACAGTGTGAAGCTAACAACAGTGGCGATTGTCGCCGTCGACGGGTTCAGCCCCTTTCACTACTCTGTGCCCTGCATTCTTTTTGGCGATACCGTATCGGGTAAAAAGCGCTTTAACGTAACGATCTGCGCCGAAAACCCGGGGTTACTGACCTCCCGGGAGGGTTTCGCCCTCAATGCCACGCAGGATTATTCCGCCATCAGGCAGGCCGATATCGTCGTGGTGCCTTACTGGGCACACGTGCTTGAATGCCCGCCGCAGACGTTGCTCGACAGCCTGGTGCAGGCCAGAGGCAACGGAGCGGAAATCGTCGGGCTGTGTCTGGGGTCATTTGTTCTCGGATATGCAGGCATTCTGGATGGCAAACGGGCGGCGACTCACTGGGAATTTGAACGCCAGTTCCAGTCGCTGTTCCCGGCGGTAGAGCTGGATATCAATGCGCTTTACGTCGATGACGACAACATCATCACCTCTGCCGGGACTGCCGCAGCGCTGGACTGTTGCCTGTACATCATCCGGCAGCGCTTTGGCAGCGAGGTCGCCAACCAGATTGCCCGCCGGATGATCGTCCCGCCGCACCGCGAGGGCGGGCAGGCGCAGTTTATTGCCCAGCCGGTGCCGGAAACGACCCGCGATGCGCGGATCAACAACCTGATCGATTATCTCCAGCGTAATATCAGCCAGCCGCTGAACCTGGATACGCTGGCAGAGAGCGTGGCGATGAGTCGCCGCACGCTGACCCGCCATTTTATGAAAGCCACCGGGATGAGTGTTGCCTCGTGGATCACCGCCGAACGCCTGCGGCGTAGCCAGCTGTTGCTGGAGAGCAGCAATCTGCCGATCGAGGCGGTGGCGGAGCAGGTGGGGTACCTCTCAGCCGTGACCTGGCGCCAGCAGTTTAAAGCCCGCTTTGGCGTCAGCCCGGCGGAGTGGCGCAAAACGTTCCGTATGCGATCGTAGGCCGGGTAAGCGCAGCGCCACCCGGCATTTACCCCAGCTTCTCCATCCGCGTTTCCCCTTCCACCATCGACAGCTGATAGAGCGAAAACGATCGGTGCTTTTCAATCAACGTCGCCAGCTCCGGGGAGTGACTGGTGAGCCAGATCTGCGAGTAACGGCTGGCCTCGGCAATCAGACTCGCCAGCGCGGGCAGCATCTGCGGATGCAGGCTGTTTTCCGGCTCGTTGAGGGCGATAAAGGCGGGCGGACGCGGGCTTAACAGCGCCACCGCCAGACAGAGAAAACGCAGCGTGCCGTCGGAAAACTCCGCGGGCTCCAGCGGTCTGCTTAAGCCTTCACGCTGCATCATCATGCGAAAACGCCCGCCGGTGTTGTCGCTGTAAAACACGCAGCCGGGGAACGCCTGGTCGAGGATGCGCATCAGCAGCAGCTCGTCGCCAATCTCGACAATGGTCTGAAAGGCCGCGGCCAGGTTTGCGCCGTCGCTGGCCAGCACCGGGGAGCGGAACCCCACCTGCGGGGCGCGGATCGCCGAGCCGGAGGAGACAGAAAACTCATGATAAAAGCGCCAGTTACGCAAAGACTCGCGCATCTGCGACACCTCCGGGTAGAGGTGCGGCTCCCCCAGCTGCCCGAACACCGATTCGTTCTCATACAGCGTGCCGCTGTGGGTCACTTTTTCGTGATGCACGTTATTAAGAAATACGGCCTGATTCTTGCGCTTCATCAGCTGTGACGACGGGCGTCGGTGCTGGCCGCTCAGCCAGATGGACTCCTCTTTGATCACCGGATCGAGCTGAAACTGTGAGGGATAAGGCAGCTTTTCGACAAAGCCCACCTGCAGTTCATATTCGTAAGTCTCGGTTTCCACCGCCAGATTCATGCGCCGCAGCCGATCGCTGCGGGTTTTGCCCGCCCAGAAGACCTTTAAAATCCCGCCTTCATTGGCCAGCGCCTGGGAAAACTGCCCCTGCGCCGCGCTGTGCATCAGGTGGATCGCCTTGTAAATATTGGATTTCCCGGTGCCGTTCGGACCGAAGACGATATTGAGCTGCTGCAGATCCAGCGACAGGTCGCGAATCGAGCGGTAGTTTTGAATATGCAGGGTATTGATCATCGGCGGACCCACTTTGGCGGACTAATCCTGTACAAAGTTACAGTGTTCTACGCAAAGTGCAAAAAAAAGACGACAGTGAGGTGTCGTCTAAACGGGGTAGTGCTTCGGGCCTCTCAGGGTCAATGGGGCCTCGCATTTGACATTCAGGTAACGGCCAGACGCAAACCTAGATCGTCGGGATAGGGATCAAAGTAGTTCTGCGTCATCAGATACCGGTCGGGATATTCGGCCAGATAGTGTTTCAGTAGCGTGAGCGGGGCGAGAATCGGCAGTAATCCGTCGCGATAATGCAGGATCACGTCGCGTAATTCGCCGCGCTGGCGGCTGTTCAGCTGGTTACGGAAATAGCCCTGAATATGCATCAGCACATTAGTGTGGTTTTTCCGCGACGCGGGTTTTCTGAGGATCGTCATCAGCTTTTCGCGATAGGCCTCGAAGAAGGCCTCCAGATCGTCCCACTCGTGCAGCGAGGCGACGAACGGACCAATCTCGCGGTAGCCCGCCTGATGGTGCGCCAGCAGCTGGAGTTTGTAACGGCTATGGAAATCCAGCAACCCGCGGCGCGTCAGGCCATTCGCCCGCAGCGTATTCAGCTCATGAAGCGCGAAAACCCGCTCGACAAAGTTCTCCCGCAGCACCGGGTCATGCAGGCGTCCATCTTCCTCCACCGGTAGCCACGGCCAGGCTTCAAGCAGGGCGGCGGTGAACAGCCCGACACCCTCCTTGCGACCCGCATTACCCTTTTCATCATACAGCCGCACGCGTTCCATGCCGCAGCTTGGCGATTTAGCACAGACGATAAATCCGCAGAGATCGCCCAGTTTCGGCACATAACCTGCTGCAAAGTCGGTCATTTTTTGGGTGACTTCTTCGTGAGGCGCTTTGCTGAACCGCATCTGCGTCTCACCGCTGGCGATCTGCGTCAGGCGCAGCGCCGGGCGAGGTGTCGGCAGGCCGATCGCCATTTCCGGACAAACGGGCCGGAAGTTCACCCACTCTGCCAGTTCATCCATGACAAAGCCCATACGCTTATGGCCGCCGTCGAAGCGAACGGCGGAACCGGTCAAGCATCCGCTAATACCCAGCACTGGTTTCGTTGTCATGATGTGCACCTCCAGAGTGACTCTTTAAAAGTTACACAAAATGATTATTTTGTCCAAGTATTGGCGGATATATTTTTTATTATCTATACATATCAATCAGTTTTAGCTGCCCTTATAGGTCGAATAACCGTACTGGCTGAGCAGCAGTGGAATGTGAAGTTTTTCGTTGGTGCGGGTGACGGTAAACAGCACCGGGATCTCCGGGAAGAACGACTCCAGCTTGTTGCCATGGAAGTATTCTGCCGTTTTGAAGGTCACTTTATAGACGCCTGGCTGCATATCCTGATCCGCCGGATAGAGCGATTTAATGCGTCCGTCCTGGTCAGTTTTGCCGCTGGCAAGCGGGGTCCATTTATCCTGCTGCTGCTTTTCCAGCGTAACGGTGACGCCCGGCGGCGGCGTGCCGGTTTGCTGGTCAAGAATATGCACGCTCAGGGTGCCGGCAGGGGCGGCACCAAAGGCGACAGGGGCAAAGGCCATAGCGGCGAGGATCAGCAGAGGGGCAGTTTTTTTCATCATGTTTTCCTGTGGAGTGATAAGTCACAGGAAAACGTTAGCATTTGCCGCGCGGGAAAATATTCAACTTTTCGTGAAGATTCCCGCAGGAGAAAATAATCAGAGGATAATTACCTCAAGGGCAACCTGCTGCTGCCACTGTTCCACCTGCTTTTTGCGCGCGGCGGTGAGTTTACCGCTGGTGACCAACAGCCACTGGCGGTCCGGGAAGATCTCCGGTGCCAGCGCGGCAGGGGGAATGGGCAGAATGTTAATACGGTGGCCCTGGCCAGTACGCGCCAGGGCTTCGAGCCAGATTTCGCACGGATCGTTCAGGTGCCAGCCGCTGAGCAGGAGGTTGTCGCCCGGCGCTTTTTTATCGCTCTCAAGGCAAAACGAGGCGTAGGCGATAATGATGCCATCAAGAATTTCGCGCAGGGTCATGACGGCAGGAACGTTGGCCGAGACCTGGCTGCGCAGCGGGCGTAGCACGTTTACGACCAGCTCCGGGCGCGGATACTCGCGACCGGCATCGTAAATCATCTGGCGCAGGGATTCGATTTTGCCCGCCTGCAAACGCTGCAGCATGGTCTGTTGCAGCGTTTGCCAGTTGTTGGTCCGGCTCGGGGCAGGGCGCTCCAGAAGCGGCTTCACCTGGCCGATGGGCACACCTTTTTTCACCCAGTCGAGGATTTTCAGCGCCTGCTGGATATCTTCGTCGCTGTACTGGCGATGGCCGCCCTCGGTGCGCTGGGGCTTGAGTAAACCGTAGCGACGCTGCCATGCCCGCAGCGTAGTAGCGGTGATCCCGCTGAGTCTGGCGAATTCGCCGATGGAGTAAGCCATGCCTGCGTCCGAAAGGGGGGAATAATCTCAATATACTACGAATATTTTCCGGCGGGATGAAGCGCCAGATCGGTGCACTACACTTTAATTCAAAACGTGCAAATGACAGGAGTTCTCATGAAACTATGGCCCGTTGTGACCGGTGTCGCCATTGCGCTGACTCTGGTTGCCTGTAAATCCCCTACGCCGCCGAAAGGCGTGCAGCCGATCACCAATTTTGATGCCAGCCGCTATCTGGGCAAGTGGTACGAAATCGCCCGTCTGGAAAACCGCTTTGAGCGCGGCATGGAGCAGGTGACCGCCACCTACGGCAAGCGCAGCGACGGCGGGATCAGCGTGCTTAACCGGGGCTATGACCCTTTGAAGCGCAAGTGGAATGAGAGCGAAGGCAAAGCCTATTACACCGGCGAGCCAACTACCGCTGCGCTGAAGGTCTCGTTCTTCGGCCCGTTCTATGGCGGTTATAACGTGATCAAGCTGGACGATGACTACCAGTACGCGCTGGTCAGCGGCCCGGATCGCGATTATCTGTGGATCCTGTCGCGTACGCCAACCATTCCGGATGCGGTGAAGCAGGATTATCTCAATACCGCGCGCAGCCTGGGCTTCCGGGTTGATGAGCTGGTATGGGTGAGACACTAAAGATCGTGCTTTCTTCCTGGGGCAATGTGCGGGCAGAGGAATAGACTTGCGTCATGGGCACACGGGAGATGACATATGCACTGGCAACCCTTTCGCGGCACCGCGCCGACCACCATGACGATCTACAGCGCGTCGTTTCCCGATGTCAGCGACAACTGGCCGATGAAAGACGAGGTGACGCGTGAGCTGAACGCCGTCGATCGAGCGTTAAAGGCGGACCCGCAGCTAATGCCGCCGCTGATTGAAAAGGATGCCAGCGGCGAGAAGACGATTAAATGTCAGCATCAGTGGTCTGAAAAGGCTTTCGCGACACGTCCGGCGGTCGTCGCCTGGCGTACCCGGCTGGTGCCCACCGCGCTGGCCCTGTACGCCATCCAGAACCCGCTGGATGAGCATCTCCCCGACGGCACCCGGATGGACAGCCGCAGCCGCCAGTGGTTTATCCACGCCAACGATGCTATCGGCATCCGTTCCCGGGCGAAGGTGCTCTCCGTGCTGGCGGAACAGTATCTGCATAATGACATCGACAACGTCTGGGTCAGCCTCGCCAGCGGGGCGGCCGTCCCGGTGCTGGAGGCGCTGCGCAGCGCCCATCTGGACGGGCAAAACGTGCATTTAACCCTGGTGGATTACGATCCCGTTTCCCTGCGCTGGGCAGAGAAAATGGCCGCCGCCGAAGGGCTGAGAGTCGGGGAGCAGGTGACGATATTGCAGCGCGATCTGAAAGACGGCCTGATCCACAGCGATAAACTGATACAGGAACTGGGCGAAGGCAAGGTCGAGCTGGTGGACGCGCTGGGGATCTTCGAATACTTCAACGACACCGAGGCAGTGACCTTCCTGCAACATGTCCTGCGCCTGATTAAACCCGGCGGAGCGCTGATTATCTCCAATATGCTCACCAGCAGCCCGCAGATTGATTTCGCCCTGCGCTGTATCGGCTGGACGCCCATCTTCCCGCGTACGTTACAGCAGCTGCAGGATATTCATCTCGCGGCGGGCATCGCAGTGGAAAACGTCACGGTGATCGTGCCGAAAGACGGGGTATATGCGGTGATGGAGGTGCGGGTTTAGGTTCCCTCTCCCATCGGGAAAGGGTAATCGTTAACACTTGATTAAGATCTATTGCCCTATCATGATCGCATTATGAAAATCGAAACCGCAGTTCCTTCACACTTTGAACGTCTCGTCGCAATCTGGGAGTCCTCCGTTCGTGCCACTCACCATTTTCTGCAGGAGAGCGATATCACGGCGTTACGCCCGTTATTACTCAACGCTTATCTGCCAAATTTAAACGTTGTGATTGCTCGGGATGAAACCGGCGCCATTCACGGCTTTTTGGGCGTGGACGAAAACCGCATCGAAATGCTGTTTGTCGATGATGCGAGCCGGGGAAAAGGCGTCGGCTCGCTGTTGCTGAAGTACGCCATTGACCATTTCGGCGCTAACGAGGTGGATGTTAACGAGCAAAACCCGCAGGGCGTGGGGTTTTATCAGCATATGGGGTTTGTGCAGACCGGGCGGTCAGAGCTGGACGGGCAGGGAAATCCGTTCCCGTTGCTGCATATGCGGTATGGCGGTTAACTGCCGCACATTCGACCCCCTCTCTCCTCTTTGGGAGAGAGGGGGTTCCAGAAGCCGATTAGTTACTCGTAATCTGCCCAACGATCACGCCACGCACTTTCTCGCCATTGAAGTAATAAGAGACGGTATTGCTTTGAATGAATCCGCCCTGAACGGGGGTTTCCTGATAAAAAAGAACAGCCTCCTTTTTTATTTCCTCATTATTACCGAATGACTGAGCGATATCCTGGCGAGAGGCATCAAGCAGGGATCTCTTCCCTATGGAAACGCGAATGGATGCTGGCGATGCTACACACTCTTTATAATTGCCATCTTTAGCCATTGCAATAGCAGTGAGTAATCCTCTCCCCATTTCATTATCGGAAATAAACCAATAATTTATACCGTCTTTTGAATGCAGGCAGAGCCAGCGAGCAGAGCTGTCTATCTGAATGGGTATATCAGCAATATCCGTCAGGGAAGTCGTCTCCATCTGAATGGCTTTGTTGCCGATAGTGACAACAGGAGAAAGCGGAAACGCTGCTGCGATTTCCGGTATAGAGATATCCTCCTGATAATATTGCTTTGCAAAGCCGGTCATTTGCTCTGCGTAAACGTATTGACTGGCCGAAAGCAGCACCAGGAATAAAGTCGATAAGCGTTTCATTTGACTATCAGCTCCGTATCGTCACTTTTCCATATGCTCCTTCTGGCACTTAATGGAGCAATAATACATCCTTCAGATGAGTCTTCCGGATGCTGGCTGCTTTTCCCATGAATTTTGAATGCATCTCTCCCGCACATATCATTTGTCGAATAAGGTGTCAGGCTCAGCGTATATTTTCCTGTATGGGCAGAATTATAGGGAGCACCGATAGTATATTTTCCCCGCGGCAGAGGCCCGCTGTTCTTAACGCACTCATGAGCGGGATCGTTCTTATATCCACTTGCCCCTGCGTAATCAGCATCGAACTGGTAGACTCCATCGAGATAAAATTTGTGCTCTTTTACGTCATATTCCCACGACATATTTCCTCCTTAGTCTCTTTCTTTCCATGTGTCCGAATGGATGATGTTTCCGTCAAGGTAATGCCACGTAATTTTTTCATATGTCAGGTCGATATACTCCTGATGCGTATTGCGTGCATTTTGAGGGTGTTTGATATCAAACATGACGGGCTCGATTTGAACGACCTTCGCGTTCTCTAAGGTTGTTTTGAAGTATGCTTCCTCCAGTCCGTTATAATTTATTCGATAAAATATGAATTCTGCTTTTTTTAACGTTTGGCCCGTGCTGAGAGCCTTATATAACCAAGGGGATGATGAATCAATCTCTTTCATGAATGCATAAGAACTATATATGCGCTTGGATGTTATTTTTCCGGAAAATTTATCGATTGGTTGCTCCACTGAATGCATTAATTCAATGACTTCAATTGAACCCTCGCGGTTTTTTATGTCAACTGAGCCTTTAATCGAACGACCAGAATCATCTTCAAGCCACAAATAAACAGGTATAGCCATTTCCACCTCCTTATGTAGATTGAAAATAAAATACATTTAGTTAAAGGCTTAAAATGTGATTCGTGCCTGAAAAGGAGTTTTTAAATAGTGCGGAATGTTACTATTAATTATGGAATATTATTTACAGGGATTATCTATTGGATTAAATGCATTATTGCTATGCATCGCCGGGTGACGGCTTCGCCTTACCCGGCCTACAAAATCCGCCTTGAGCGAACGTTACGCCACGGCAAGCGCCCCTTCAATCCCTTTTAGCTTCTGCTGCGCCAGCTTTAACTCAGCGAGCAGCGCCTTCTCATGCGGATTGTGCGCCATCACCACGATGCAGCCATCCATGACTTTTATCGTGACTTTATCCCCGGTATCAAACCCCGCAGTACGCAGCCATTTGCCGGAAAGGATCAGATTTGGCGTACTGCGATCGAGACCTTGCGGGCGATATCCCACAATTAATGTACGCTCAGTTCCGGTTGCGGTGATGTCTGGGGTAGAATGTGAATCAGCCATAATCAACTCCTTGATAGTTGGTGAGGTTAGACGCCCTTTAGTGCTCGAACACTACCGGGCGTTGCTTGAAATCTGAATCCATGTGGTAGGTACCACGTGGTGATAAACTAACCGAAATGGTACCTACCATGCAAGAAAAAAAGAAGCCAAATTTTGACCGCACCAAAAGCACGATGAAGAACATCCGGTTTGAGGATGAGCTTTTGGAGCAGATTGAGAAAGCTGCGGGGAAAGGTAATTTTAGTAAGTGGGTGAAAGAGGCTTGTCGTAAAAGATTGGTAAGTAATTCTGATTAGCAAACGCCTCCTATGAAGCATATGGATTACGCAAAACTTGCTAATGCTAATCAACGGTGATACCAATAAATCCTAATATCAAAATAATGCCTGTATAAAAATCCATGTGATTATATACAGGTCGCTATTTAATAGTGAAGGGAACTCCATGACTCCTTTTAATTCACAGCAAGTAATTGAACAAAGAATTAATGTCCCTGATTTACGAGGCTATCTAGTTGGTTTCGATATAGATGATAATGGGAAATATGGTTATAGATTATCACCATTAATACTTAAGATACTTTCTGCTCTTCATGAGTTTTGTTTTGGCCATCACGAAGGTAGTTCTACAGATAATACACAGACGTTTACTAAGTTAACAGAGTCAGCGAAGTTACTTTATAAAATTGATTCTTTTTGCAAGATTAGAGATTTGTGTGAAAAAACTCATTATAATGACGAAGATATCCCAGACAAATATTTAAAAAGAGGAGAGTTTGGAGAGTTAATTTTACATCTTCTTTTAAGAGACTTTCACTCTACAATTCCGCTTTTATCAAAAATTTACTTTAAAGATTCTGTAGGCCATGCTGTTCATGGTTTCGATTCTGTTCATATTGATCCTATAAATAAAGAGTTATGGTTAGGAGAATCAAAGCTTTATACAGATCCAAAAAATGGCATTAGGGAACTAATCAAGGATGTTACCGAGCATTTCAATAATGATTATATAAACTCTGAATTCATGCTTATTTCAAAAAAAATAAAAGGAATTCCTCCGAGTGCCGAAGTTGATTATTGGGTGGACTTATTAAGTAGTGGGGGTAAAGTTTCTGATAAACTTAAAAAGATAAACATCCCACTACTATGTACTTATACTTGTGATTTATTTGATATATATGATGATGAGACTTCCGAATTGTTCTGTAATGCGTATGAAAATAAGCTTAACGAATTAAAACAATACTTTTATGATAATTTTAATCACCCGTGGAAAGATAGGCTTAATATAATATTATTTCTTTTTCCAGTTAAAAGTAAGATGGATTTAGTTAAGAAATTACATAAAAAATTAACTATGATGCAATCATTGGGTGAATGAAATGAACAATTTTGATAGCCAAGAGCAATCAGATTTATTTAATTTTACATTCTACGAGTATCGAACCTGTTCTTATCTTCTAAGATTTCATCCTCGTGAAGGTCGCGAAAAATTAATAGAAATTCTTGAAAATAAAAAACGCTACCATAATAAGCTAGATGAAATGCTTAGTGATCTAATCGATTCGGCGGGGTTTTATCCTTATCTAAATAAGGAAACTCTTAAGCTTTCATCCACGCAACAGCTAATTCGAGAAAAGTATTATAACTCTACACATATTGAAGGTATATCATTCCATGAAGAGCAAAAATATTACTATAATATCATTAATTATGGTAAAAATTTAATTCTGAGTGCGCCAACAAGTTTCGGTAAAAGTTTGCTTATTGAGGAGATCGTTGCATCTGATAAACATAAAAACATACTCATTATTCAACCAACATTAGCTTTGCTTGATGAAACCAGAAGAAAAATAAATAAATATAAAGATAAATATAAAATCATTGTTAGAACAGGACAAGAGTATTCGATTAATGGACGCAACATTTTTCTGTTAACGGCAGAAAGAGTAACGGAGTATGACAATCTCCCTATAATAGATTTTTTAATAGTCGATGAATTTTACAAGATTAGTTCGTTTAGGGATGATGAAAGACATCAGGCATTGAATAATGCATTGCTAAAGGTTTTTACATCAAATCCACAGCAAAAATTTTATTTCCTAGGTCCTAATATTGACGGTGTCTCAGATGCATTTTTAGGAAAATATAATGTGCATTTTGCTAAGACAAACTATAGTCTTGTTAAGTGCAATATAATTAATATATATGAAGAACATCTTGATAAATTCGGAACTAGGGGCCATAAAGCCAGTTATAAGGAGGACGTGCTTTTTAATCTTCTTTGGAAAAAAAGAAATGAACAATCTATAGTTTATTGTTCCTCCCCCGCTCGCGCACGTAGGTTATCAAAGAATTTTACTGATTTTCTATCTAACAAATACGATTATATTAAACCTAAGCATAAAATACCCCTTATTGAATGGATAGAGAATAATATATCTATTGATTGGTCTTTAATTAATTCTCTAAAGCTAGGCATAGCATTTCATGATGGATCATTACCTCGCCATATGACATCTTCACTAATTGATTATTTTAATGAAAATATCATATCAACTATTTTCTGTACATCTACTATAATAGAGGGTGTTAATAGCAACGCAAAAAACATTATATACTTTGATTCAACAAAAGGTTCAAATCCGATTGATTATTTTGACTATTCAAATATTAAAGGTCGGGCGGGACGCTTAATGAAACATTACACCGGTAATGTATATAATTTCAACCCACCTCCAGAGCCTGAATCTATATATATAGATGTCCCCTTCGTTGACCAGGTGTCGATTTCTGAGGAGATTTTAATAAATATTAACCCTGTTGATGTGCATAACAAATATAGTGATGAGTATTTATTTATTGAGTCATTGAATTATAATGAAAAGCTGTTATTTTCAAAAAACCAAATTAACATCAGAGGACAAAAGAAATTATTGGATTATTTATCTGAAAATTTTGATGCTGCATTGGAGAATATAATTTGGACTGTTATGCCAAAATATAAACAGCTCGATTATTGCATTAAATTGTGTTGGCATTTCCTATTAAAAGAGGATGAGCGCCCTCCATATTTAAGCGCAGAAAGGATGACAAGGATAACATGCGATTATGTTTCTTCTCAAAGTATAAATAGGATAATTAGAAATTTGTATGAATATAATATATCAAAAATTAAAAATAAAACGGCTGAAAGGGATCAAAGAGCTTTAGACGACGCTATTAGAGATGGGTTCCATTTTTTAAGACAATGGTTTCAATATAAACTACCAAAGCTATTACTTGTTTTAAATGAGATTCAGACATATGTGGCTAAATTGAAAAATAAGACCCCAGGGAATTATAGTTATTACTGTTCATTAATTGAAAATGATTTCATAGATGAACAATATGCTATTCTAATTGAATATGGAGTGCCAAAATCTGCAATAACAAGTTTAGCTCCATTAATAAACGGTCTTGACACTAATGAAAAAATAATAAATAAAATTATCAGGGAGCGACTTTATGAATCTAAAAAATTGATTCAGTATGAACGTGACTTATTAAAGAAAAATCTAAAAGATTAAATTTTGGCGGAAGATCACAGGAGTCGAACCTGCCCAGGACCGCTGGCGGCCCCAACTGGATTTGAAGTCCAGCCACCTCACCGGAGATGACGATCTTCCGCGCCTCGATTGCTACATGGAGGCGGGGCGCATTATAGCTACTTTCAATCATTTACCCCATCTTTTCCCTCACTTATTTCACCCCTTTTTTGACCTGCGCTAACCCTCCAGCGTAAACCATAAGAAAATCCTCAGGTTACATTTTCCTTCTCCGCACTTTTAACGCGATCACAAAAAACAAGAAACGTAAAAACGTAACCAGAAAACGCAATACCTGCCTGGAAGGGGATGGTTTACAAGAAATGTAACCGGTCTCAGCGCCCTACGCGTGAAGGAAAAAAAATGAAAAGCGAAGTCTTATCCGTCAAAGAGAAAATTGGTTACGGCATGGGTGACGCCGCAAGTCACATCATCTTCGACAACGTCATGCTCTACATGATGTTCTTCTACACCGATATCTTCGGTATTCCCGCCGGGTTCGTCGGGACCATGTTCCTGCTGGCGCGCGCGCTGGATGCCATCTCCGACCCCTGCATGGGGCTGCTGGCCGACCGCACTCGCAGCCGCTGGGGTAAGTTCCGCCCGTGGATCCTGTTCGGCGCTATCCCGTTTGGCCTGGTCTGCGTGCTGGCCTACACCACGCCGGACCTCAGCCTGAACGGCAAGATGATTTACGCCGCCGTTACCTACACCCTGCTGACCCTGCTCTATACCGTGGTCAACATCCCTTACTGCGCGCTGGGCGGGGTGATCACCAACGACCCAACGCAGCGTATCTCCCTCCAGTCCTGGCGCTTTGTGCTGGCGACGGCGGGCGGCATGCTCTCCACGGTGCTGATGATGCCGCTGGTGAATATGATTGGCGGCGAGGATAAAGCGCTTGGCTTCCAGGGCGGCATCGCGGTGCTGTCGGTGGTGGCCTTCCTGATGCTGGCGTTCTGCTTCTTCACCACCAAAGAGCGCATCCAGGTGCCGCCGAGCACCACCTCCATGCGCGAAGATCTGCGCGATATCTGGCAGAACGACCAGTGGCGCATCGTCGGGCTGCTTACCATCCTCAATATTCTGGCGGTCTGCGTGCGCGGCGGGGCGATGATGTATTACGTCACCTGGATCATGGGCTCGCCCGGGCTATTCGTCGCCTTCCTCACCACCTACTGCGTCGGCAACCTGATTGGCTCCGCGCTGGCGAAACCGCTCACCGACTGGAAATGCAAAGTCAGCGTCTTCTGGTGGACCAACGCCCTGCTGGCGGTAGCCAGCGTGGCGATGTTCTTCGTGCCGATGCAGGCCAGCATCACCATGTTCGGCTTTATCTTCGTCATCGGCGTCCTGCACCAGCTGGTGACGCCGATCCAGTGGGTGATGATGTCCGATACCGTCGATTACGGCGAGTGGACCAACGGCAAACGCCTCACCGGCATCAGCTTTGCGGGCACGCTGTTCGTGCTCAAGCTTGGCCTGGCGCTGGGCGGAGCATTAATCGGCTGGATGCTGGCAGGCGGCGGCTACGATGCCGCAGCCAAAACCCAGAACAGCGACACCATCAGCATCATCATTGCCCTGTTTACCCTGGTCCCGGCGGCGTGCTACCTGCTGAGCGCGGTGATTGCCAAACGCTACTACAGCCTGAAAACGCCATTCCTGATGAAAATCATGAACGACCTGGCGCAGGGCGCGCGTCGTAATCAGCAGGAATTCAACAATCTGCCGGTCAGCAAAGAATTGCAGAACTAAGAGGACGAAAGCATGAAAATCAGTGACGGAAACTGGCTTATCCAACCGGGCCTGAACGTGACGTATCCGGTTCAGGTATTCGATGTGGAGAAGCAGGGCAACGACCTGGTGGTCTATGTCGCCCCGCGCGACGTGCGCGAGCGCACCTGGCAGCTCGACACCCTGATGTTCACCGTGCGCCTGTTTGCGCCGCAGGAGGGGATTGTCGGGGTGCGCATCGAGCACTTCCAGGGCGCGCTGGATAACGGCCCGCACTATCCGCTCAACGTCCTGAAAGACGTCAGCGTCCAGATTGAAAACAACGCGGAGTTTGCTGAGCTGAAAAGCGGCAACGTCAGCGTCCGCGTCACCAAAGGCGAGTTCTGGGCGCTCGATTTCCTCAGAAACGGCCAGCGCATCACCGGTAGCCAGCTGAAAAACAATGGCTACGTGCAGGACGGCAACAGCGATCGCAACTACATGTTCGAGCGGCTGGATCTGGGGGTGGGCGAAACCGTCTACGGCCTCGGCGAGCGCTTCACCGCCCTGGTACGCAATGGCCAGACGGTCGAAACCTGGAACCGCGATGGCGGCACCAGCACCGAACAGTCATACAAAAATATCCCGTTCTACCTCACCAACCGCGGCTACGGCGTGCTGGTGAATCACCCGGAAAACGTCTCCTTTGAAATCGGCTCCGAGAAGGTGTCGAAGGTGCAGTTCAGCGTCGAGGGCGAGTACCTGGAGTATTTCGTTATCGACGGCCCGACGCCGAAAGAGGTGCTCAACCGTTACACGCAGTTCACCGGGCGTCCGGCGCTGCCGCCGGCCTGGTCGTTTGGCCTGTGGCTCACCACCTCGTTTACCACCAACTACGACGAAGCGACGGTGAACAGCTTTATCGACGGCATGGCGGAGCGCGACCTGCCGCTGCATGTCTTCCACTTCGACTGCTTCTGGATGAAGGCCTTCCAGTGGTGCGATTTCGAGTGGGACCCGATCACCTTCCCGGATCCGGAGGGGATGATCCGCCGCCTGAAGGAGAAAGGGCTGAAGGTCTGCGTGTGGATCAACCCGTACATCGGGCAGAAATCACCGATCTTTAAGGAGCTGAAAGAGAAGGGCTATCTGCTGAAACGCCCGGACGGCTCCCTGTGGCAGTGGGATAAGTGGCAGCCGGGGCTGGCGATCTACGACTTTACTAATCCGGAAGCCTGCACATGGTATGCCGACAAGCTGAAAGGCCTGGTGGGTATCGGCGTCGACTGCTTCAAAACCGACTTCGGCGAGCGCATCCCGACCGACGTGCAGTGGTTCGACGGCTCCGATCCGCAGAAGATGCACAACCACTACGCCTACATCTACAACGAGCTGGTGTGGAACGTGCTGAAAGAGACGGTAGGCGAAGAGGAGGCGGTGCTGTTTGCCCGTTCGGCCTCGGTGGGTGCGCAACAGTTCCCGGTGCACTGGGGCGGGGACTGCTACGCCAACTACGAGTCGATGGCCGAAAGCCTGCGCGGCGGGCTGTCGATCGGCCTCTCCGGGTTCGGATTCTGGAGCCACGATATCGGCGGGTTCGAAAACACCGCCCCGGCGCACGTCTACAAACGCTGGTGCGCGTTCGGGCTGCTCTCCAGCCACAGCCGCCTGCACGGCAGTAAATCCTACCGGGTGCCGTGGGCATACGATGATGAGTCCTGCGACGTGGTGCGCCACTTCACCCAGCTTAAATGCCGGATGATGCCGTACCTCTATCGCCAGGCAGCTCTGGCCCGCGAGTTCGGTACGCCGATGCTGCGGGCGATGATGCTTGAGTTCCCGGACGATCCGGCCTGTGACTATCTTGACCGCCAGTACATGCTGGGAGATTCGGTGATGGTGGCTCCGGTGTTCAGCGAGGCGGGCGACGTGCAGTTCTACCTGCCGGAAGGGCGCTGGACGCACCTGTGGCGCAACGACGAGGTGCAGGGCAGCCGCTGGCATAAACAGCAGCACGACTTCCGCAGCCTGCCGGTCTACGTGCGTGACAACACCCTGCTGGCGCTGGGCAATAACGACCAGAAGCCGGACTATGCGTGGAATGAAGGCACCGCTTTCCAGCTGTTTAACCTGGACGATGGTGCCACGGCGGTAAGCGAGGTGCCGGCGGCCAACGGTGCTGTGGCCTTTACCCTGACCGCGACGCGCAACGGGGATACCCTGACGTTAAAAGGGCGTGGCGAAGCGCGGAACTGGTCGGTCTGTTTGCGCAATGTGCATCAGATTAGCGGCGTGAAAGGCGCGTCACATGCGGGGAGCGAGTGGGGCGCGGTGGTGAAAACGGAGGGGGAGGAGGTCGTGATCCACCTCTGAGCCGTCTGTAAAACGCCCGGTGGCGCTGCGCTTACCGGGCCTACGGTTTTGATGTTGTAGGCCGGGTAAGGCGAAGCCGCCACCCGGCGATGCAGTGCGGCTTGATGCCCGGTGGCGCTATCGCTTACCGGGCCTACGGTGTTGGTGCGGGTGTTTCAACCGTACTCACCGCCCCACCCGTCATCGTCTGCGTGACCTGCTGTTTATCCATATTTATTGCGCTAAGCCTGCCGTTGACCGTCGGCTTCAACGGCGAATCTTTCTGCACATTGCCGCTGGCGTTGAGCTGGATATTGCCGTCGCCCGTCACCGGCAACGCCGGCCAGCCCCACTGCTGGATCACGTTCAACGGCACGCCGCGCCCGGTCAGGTTGATGGTGGTCTGCCGCACCGGCGTCTGCGAAACGCTGGCCTTCGCTTCCAGAATCCCTTTTTCGGTAAAGGCGCTCAGCTCATTGATGGCAATGGTCGAGGCGTTAGCCGTAAGCGACAGCGACGGACGACGCACGTCCACGCGGTTAAAGGTGGCGGCCGCGCCGTTCAGGGTGGCGGTGCCCGCCCATACGCCCCACTGGCGATCTTTCGCCAGCTGCAGGTTGGTGCCATAGCCGTCGAGGGCGGTGATCTGCCAGGGGAAGGCGGTGTCCACGTCGATCACCAGGTTACGGCTCAGGCCGAATTTACGCAGCGTGACGCTTTGCAGCCATTCCGGCAGGGTCTCCATCCACTGCGTTTTCCAGTTCTCCGGCAGGGTGTATTCCAGCCCGGCGACGGCGACATCATCCAGTACCAGCGCTTTCCCGCTGCGCAACCAGTTGCCGGAGGTGCGCACCATCCCGCCTTCCCAGCGCGAGGTGAACTGGCGCAGGGCGATCCCTTGCGGAGAAAATTCCGCATTGAGGATCGGGTCGAACAGATGCACCGAGCCGTAGATATATTCGCTGGCGTTCATCGACAGGCGGCCATCCTCGCTCTGCCAGTCGCCCTGGCTCAGGGTCAGGTTGCGCAAGCTTAAGTCGAGATCGGTAACCGCCCAGTCCGGCCCCTGCAGGCGGGCGTCGGTTACGTCCAGGCGGCCAATCTGCAACGACGGCAGGGTGGTGATGGGGGCAAAGAAGTCAGACAGCGATTTATCGCTCTGCAGGCGGATGTCGTTCAGGCGCATGTTGTCCACCTTCCAGCCGCCGTTGGCGTCGCGACGCGCGGTACCGGTGAGCGAGCCCCGCGCCATGTCGGCACCGATGGTGGTCAGGATCACCTCTTTGTCGGTCAGCTCGCCCTCGATCAGCACGTTGCTGGCCGGGACGCCGTTCAGCGTCAGCGACCCGGCGCTAATCTGGATGTTGGCTTTTTTACCCAGCACGTTGCCTGCTTCAGGGTCCCACGGACGCACGCCGCCGGTGACCTTCTGTGCGCTCAGATCCCACGCGGTATTGGGGCTGTTAAACGCCATGTTGTTCAGCAGCAGGCGATCGGCCTGGAAGGGAAGAGGTGCCGTCTGCGGGGAGAGGTTCAGCGTGCCGTCAAACAGGGTGATAGTATCCATGTGCAGCGGATCGGTGAGCTGTCGGCTGCTCACGCCGATATCCACCATCTTCGCGACCAGAGTCGCGGGTTGACCGTCGCGCCCGAAGGTGACGTTTTTCAGCACCAGGTGCGTGGGCGAAGAGAAACGATGATCCATCAGGTCAAAATTGAGTTCGTAGTCGGTGTTTACCGTGATCCAGCTGCTGACCTGCGCCGCTCCCCAGCGGGTCTGAACAAGGATATAGAGCGCGAGGATCGCAATAAGCACAACGGCCAGAATACCGACGAGAAGCTTTCCAATAAATTTCATGGTCTTCCATCACGTAAAACGTACATAAAGGAGTTATGCACGATTTATGCGCAATGCTCAAGGCGGGAAGGGCGGAATTCTGGGTTACGGCAGCAGTTGCCTGCTGCCGTGAAAGGGATCAGTTCTTTTCTGGCGGGAAAATCAGGTTCAGAACGATAGCGGTGATCCCGCCGGCAGCGATGCCGGAGGAGAGCAGGTTTTTCACCCAGTCCGGGGCAAACTGCAGGATCAGCGGCTGCTGAGACACGCCCAGACCGACCGCCAGCGACAGGGCGATAATCATGATGGCGCGGCGGTTCAGCGGCTCACGGGAGACGATACGCACGCCCGATGCCGCGATGGTGCCGAACATTACCAGCGTTGCGCCGCCGAGCACCGGCTCAGGAATGTGCTGCACAAAGCCACTGACCGCCGGGAACAGACCGAGCACGATCAGCATCAACGCTACCACAAAGCCCACGTAGCGGCTGGCCACGCCGGTCAACTGGATCACGCCGTTGTTCTGACCGAAGCAGGAGTTCGGGAAGGTGTTGAACACGCCGGAGACAAAGGAGTTCAGACCGTTAGCCAGCACACCACCCTTGAGGCGCTTCATGTACAGCGGGCCAGAGACCGGCTGCTCAGAGACGTCGGAGGTGGCGGTGATATCCCCGATAGTTTCCAGGGAGGTGATCATAAACACCAGCATCAGCGGCAGGAGCAGGTTCCAGTCGATACCCAGGCCGTAGTAGAGCGGCGTCGGGACCACGATCAGCGGGCTGTCGGTCGCGGCGCTGGACTGCGGCAGCATACCCATCGCCCAGGCGGCCAGGTAGCCTGCCGCCATGGCGATCACCAGCGAGGCGACGCGCAGGTACGGGTTACGCTGACGGTTGAGCAGAATAATGATTGCCAGCACCACGCCCGCCAGCAGCAGGTTTTTCGGGGCGCCGAAGGTGTGGTCGGCCATTGCGGCGTAGCCGCCGCCGATGGAGGTCAGGCCCACCTGAATCAGCGACAGGCCGATAATCATCACCACCACGCCGGAGACCAGCGGGGTAATAATGCGGCGCGCCAGGTGCAGCACGCGGGAGATGACCATCTCGGTGCAGCTTGCCAGCATCAGGGTGCCGAACAGCGCCGCCATCATCGTCGGCACATCCGCGCCGCCGGTTTTCAGCGCCGTACCGCCCATGATCAGCGGAGCCACAAAGTTAAAGCTGGTGCCCTGAATCGACAGCAGGCCGGAACCTACCGGACCCCAGGCTTTAATCTGAATGATGGAGGCTACGCCTGAAGCAAACAGCGACATGCTGATGATGTGCTGGGTGTCCTGCGCCGGTAAGCCGAGCGCCTGGCAGATCAGCAGGGCAGGGGTGATGACGGCCACAAACATCGCCAGCAGATGCTGACAGGCGGCGAACAAGGTCTGCGCCAGCGGTGGACGGTCTTCAAGACGGTAAATCAGTTCACTGTTATGCGGCTGCGCAATCGGTTGCGCATCTTGCTGTTCAACGGCGTTAACGGACATCTGCTGCGATCCCCAGGAAGAAAAGCGGGCATTTTAGCCGAGTGGATGAGAAAAGCAAACGATTGCTCGCAAAAATCACACAGAAATCCCGCCGCTTATTACGGCTTTTCTGTCACGCCAGGGCAAAGTTCATTACACTCCTGCTCCCGATTGCGCTTAAGTCGCGCAATCGGTTCAGGAAAACGCGCATGTTGATGGAGCACGTGCCATATAAGGAGCCCACTATGATTCATCTCGATACGTTGTCGACCCTCGTTGCGGCAACGCTGGTTTTACTGCTTGGCCGTAAACTGGTTCACAGTGTCCCCCTTTTCAGAAAATACACCATCCCGGAGCCCGTCGCGGGCGGACTGCTGGCTGCCGTTGCGCTGCTGGTGCTGAAAAAAAGCATGGGCTGGGAAATCAACTTTGATATGTCGCTAAAAGACCCGCTGATGCTGGCCTTTTTCGCCACCATCGGCCTGAACGCTAACCTCGCCAGCCTGCGGGCAGGCGGCAAAGTGCTGGGCGTGTTCTTAATTGTGGTGGTCGGGCTGCTGGTGATGCAGAACGCCATCGGTATCGGTATGGCTTCCCTGCTGGGGCTGGATCCGCTGATGGGTCTGCTGGCCGGCTCGATTACCCTTTCCGGTGGGCACGGCACCGGTGCGGCCTGGAGTAAGCTGTTTGTTGAGCGCTATGGCTTCCAGAATGCCACCGAAGTGGCGATGGCCTGCGCCACCTTTGGCCTGGTGCTGGGCGGCCTGATTGGCGGGCCGGTGGCGCGCTATCTTGTAAAACACTCCGCCACCCCGAACGGCTGCCCGGAAGATGAAGCGGTGCCGTCGGCGTTTGAAAAGCCGGACGTCGGACGCATGATCACCTCTCTGGTGCTGATCGAAACCATTGCGCTTATCGCCATCTGTCTGACGGCGGGCAAGGTGATTGCGCAACTGCTGGCGGGGTCCGCGCTGGAGCTGCCAACCTTTGTCTGCGTGCTGTTTGTGGGGGTGATCCTCAGCAATGGCCTGGCCCTGATAGGTTTTTATCGCGTCTTTGAACGTGCGGTATCGGTGCTGGGCAACGTCTGCCTGTCGCTGTTCCTGGCGATGGCGCTGATGAGCCTTAAGCTGTGGGAACTGGCCTCGTTGGCGCTGCCGATGCTGGCTATTCTGGTCGTGCAGGCTCTGTTTATGGCGCTGTATGCGATGTTCGTCACCTGGCGGTTGATGGGCAAAAACTACGACGCGGCGGTGCTTGCAGCCGGACATTGCGGCTTTGGTCTGGGGGCAACGCCGACGGCCATCGCCAACATGCAGGCCATCACCGAGCGTTTCGGTCCGTCACATATGGCGTTTCTGGTGGTGCCGATGGTGGGGGCGTTCTTTATTGATATCGTCAATGCGCTGGTGATCAAACTCTATCTGATGCTGCCGATGTTTGGCTGATCAGGCGTTCGAGTATCGTTCGGTCTCGGGCATCCAGCGCTCGATTAACGCTGCCGCCTGGTCGGGGTAGCGGTCATGGATATGGCGTGCCAGACGCTGTACTTCAGGGATCATACCCTGATCGCGCAGCAAATCGGCCACTTTAAACTCGGCGTTACCGGTCTGGCGGGTGCCGAGCAGCTCTCCCGGGCCACGGATCTCCAGATCCTGTTGCGCAATCACAAAGCCGTCGTTGCTGTCGCGTAAAACCTGTAAACGCTTCTGGGCGGTCTTCGACAGCGGAGCTTTATAGAGCAGCACGCAGTGCGAGGCCACCGCGCCACGTCCTACGCGGCCGCGCAGCTGGTGGAGCTGCGCCAGACCCAGACGTTCCGGGTTTTCGATGATCATCAGGCTGGCATTTGGTACATCCACCCCCACTTCAATCACCGTGGTGGCGATCAGCAGATGCAGATCGCCCTGCTTGAAGGATTGCATCACCGCCTGCTTTTCGGCAGGCTTCATGCGGCCATGCACCAGCCCGACGTTCAGCTCCGGCAGGGCCAGCTTTAACTCTTCCCAGGTGGCTTCCGCCGCCTGGGCTTCCAGCAGATCCGACTCCTCAATCAGGGTACAGACCCAGTAGGCCTGGCGGCCTTCCTGACAGGCGTTGCGCACCCGATCGATGATGTCGCTGCGGCGCGTGTCCGGAATGGCGACGGTGGTCACCGGCGTACGACCCGGGGGCAGCTCGTCGATGGTGGAAGTGTCGAGATCGGCATAGGCGGTCATCGCCAGGGTACGCGGGATCGGCGTTGCGGTCATGATCAGCTGGTGCGGATGGTACCCCTGCTGGAGCCCTTTCTCCCACAGCGCCAGCCGCTGATGTACGCCGAAACGGTGCTGTTCATCAATGATCACCAGCGCCAGGCCGTGGAACTGCACCTGCTCCTGGAAGATGGCGTGGGTGCCGACAATCATCTGCACCTGGCCGCTGGCGATGGCCTCCTGCTGCGCCTGTCGCGCCTTGCCTTTTTGTTTTCCGGCCAGCCAGCCCACTTCAACTCCCAGCGGGGCAAACCAGCTGCGGAAGTTATTCGCGTGCTGCTCGGCCAGCAGTTCGGTCGGCGCCATCAGGGCGACCTGTCTGCCGTGGGCAATGGCGCGCAGCGCGGCCAGGGCTGCCACCAGCGTTTTACCGGAGCCGACATCGCCCTGCACCAGGCGCATCATCGGCACGTCCAGCGCCAGGTCGCGCTCGATCTCGGCGGTGACGCGGGCCTGCGCCCCGGTGGGTTTAAACGGCAGCGAGGCCAGCAGTTTATCTTTTAATTCGTTTCGGGCCGGGAGCGGCAGGGCGTGAAAACGCTGCGCACCAGCGCGTAACGCCAGCATGCTCAGGTTATGCGCCAGCAGCTCTTCCAGAATCAGGCGTCGCTGGGCCGGATGCTGGCCGCTCTCCAGATCGCTGAGTTGCAGCGTCGGCGGCGGGCGGTGCAGGGTGCGCAACGCCTCCGGCAGGCTCATCATCCCCTGCGCCAGCTCGGGCGGCAGCAGTTCGGCAATGGCGCAGGTGTCGAGCAGCTCCAGCGCCTGATCGGTCAGCTTGCGCAGCGTCGCCTGCTTGATGCCTTCGGTGGTCGGATAGACTGGCGTCAGCGTCTCCTGCATCTCCGGGGTGCTGAGATCGCCCTGTACGCGGTATTCGGGATGGATCATCTCCGCGCCGTATTTCCCGCGTTTGGCTTCGCCGTAGGCCAGCACCCGTCGCCCGGCGGCGAGGCTGTTTTTCATCGCCGCGCTGAAGTTGAAGAAGCGCATGGTCAGGATGCCGGAGCCGTCGCTGATCTGGCAGGTCATCATCCGGCGACCGCCGAAGGTGATATTGCTGTTCAGCACTTCGCCTTCAACCGTGGCGTAAATCCCGGGCAGCAGATCGCCAATCTGATAGAGCTGGGTGCGGTCTTCATAACGCAGGGGGAGGTGCAGGAGGAGATCCTGCACGGTATGGAGGCCAATTTTTGCCAGTTTGCTGCTCTGGGCCGCGCCAACGCCCGTCAGGGAATTGAGCGGCACAGCATCCAGCAGGCGGCCTTGCATGATTATTTCGCCGCTTGCATGGTGGCCCACCACGTTGCATCGGCTTCGATTTCGCCCTGCATATTCACGTGGGGGTAGGGTAATTTTTTCTGCTTCGCCACGTTGGCCAGCACCGGATAGCCGCCTTCAAACAGCAGGCGCTGCTGCTCGTCTTCCGGCAACATGCTGTTCTCGCGTTTGTACATCCCGGCATTCTGGCGCTGGCGCTGGGCTTCATACAGAATGAGCGCGGACGCCACGGAGACGTTCAGGGACTGCACCATGCCGATCATCGGAATGATGATGTCCCGATCCGCCAGATCTAACGCTTCCTGGGTGATCCCCGTCTTCTCCTGACCCATCAGAATGCAGGTCGGACGGGTATAATCAATCTCACGGAAATCGACGGCTTTGTCGGAAAGGTGGGTTGCCAGAATCTGCATGCCGCGTCCCTTCAGATGCGAAATGGCGTCGGCAATATTGTCGTGGGCTTTGACCTGTACCCAGCTGTTGCTGCCTGCGGCAGCCGAGGCCATGGGACGCATCCGTGTACCCTTCCAGACGGCGTGCACTTCATGCACACCGACGGCGTCTGCGGTACGGACGATAGCAGCCACGTTATGAGGTTTATGGACCTGCTCCATGCAGACCGTCAGATCGGGCTGACGCCTGGCGAGCATTTCGCAAATCCGGGCATAACGCGTTGAGTTCATAAAGCTAGTTTCGGTTACGGGTGACTTTAATCACGTCGGCCATCACGCGGATTTTGCGCATGATGTTCGCCAGATGCACACGGTCCCGCGCGGTCAGACGAATAAAGGCGCTGTAAACGCGGCCATCTTTCTCTTCCGTATTCAGGCTATGAATGTTGGAAGAGGCAGTGTTGATTGCCGCCGTCAGGTTTGCCAGCGCACCCTGGTGGTTGAACATATCCACCTTAATTTCGGTGATAAATTCCTGCTCGGTCTCTTTATCCCACTCTACCGCCATAAACTTCTCAGGCTCTTTCTGATAGCCGCGGATGTTACGACAGGATTCGTGATGGATAACCAGGCCTTTACCAGGGCTGACGTGGGCAATAATCGGGTCGCCCGGGATCGGTCGGCAGCACTTGGCAAAAGTAATCAATACGCCGTCGGCGCCTTTGATTGGCAGATGGCCGTGGCTGGTTGATGACGGCTGCGGCACAGAGGTTTCGCCCTGCTGCAGGTTCTTCGCCACTACCACGCTCATCGCGTTACCCAGACCAATCTCTGCCAGCAGGTCATCAAGCGAGGCGAGCTTCATACGCTCCAGCTCGTGCTGAATGCTCTCTTTCGGGATCTCGGCCAGCTTACGGCTGCCGCCCAACGCGTGGTTGAGCAGACGACGGCCCAGGCTGACGGAGTCGTCGCGTTTGAGGTTCTTCAGCAGCTGGCGGATCTTGGCGCGGGCTTTCGAGCTCACCACAAAGTTGAGCCACGCCGCGTTCGGACGCGCGCCCGGTGCGGTAATGATTTCCACCGTCTGGCCGCTGGTCAACGGCTGTGACAGCGGATACGGCTGGCGGTCGACGCGCGCGCCCACGCAGGCATGACCGATATCGGTATGCACGGCGTAAGCGAAGTCGACCGGGGTTGCGCCAGCAGGCAGCTCGACAATGCGCCCCTCTGGCGTGAAAACGTAAATCTCATCCGGGAAGAGATCGGATTTAACGCTCTCGATAAATTCAAACGAGCTACCGGCGCTCTGCTGTAGCTCCAGCAGGCTCTGCATCCAGCGCTGGGCGCGGATCTGCGCGGTAGTGCTGCTTTCGCCGCCACGCTCTTTGTAGGCCCAGTGCGCGGCAACACCCATCTCCGCCATCTGATCCATGTCTTCGGTACGGATCTGCACCTCAACCGGCACGCCGTGCGGGCCAATCATCGAGGTGTGCAGAGACTGATATCCGTTCGCCTTTGGAATGGCGATATAGTCCTTCATTCGACCCGGACGCGGCTTGTAAAGGCTGTGCATCTGACCCAGCACGCGATAGCAGGTATCAGAGTCCTGGACGATCACGCGGAACGCGTAGATATCCATGATCGAGTGAAAACGCTGCTCTTTGAGCACCATTTTGCAGTAGATGGAGTACAAATGCTTTTCGCGACCGCTAACGCGGCAGGGAATACCGGCTTCCTGCAAACGCCCTTCGATTTCAGAGAGGATCTTCTGAATCATCTCCTTACGGTTACCACGTGCGGCTTTCACCACCTCTTTGATCACCCGGAAGCGGTTCGGGTACAAGGCTTCAAAACCCAGCTCTTCCAGCTCGGTTTTAATGTGATGAATACCTAAACGGTGCGCCAGCGGGCTGTAGATTTCGAGGGTTTCACGGGCAATGCGACGACGTTTATCCGGGCGTAGGGAGCCCAGGGTGCGCATATTGTGGGTACGGTCAGCGAGTTTGATCAGAATGACGCGGATATCCTGCACCATCGCCATGATCATTTTGCGGAAGTTTTCGGCCTGCGCCTCTTTCTTGTCGCGGAAATTCAGCTTATCAAGCTTAGAGACCCCTTCCACCAGCTCGGCAACGCTTTTGCCAAACAGCTGTTCCATGTCCTGGTAGGTGGCGGGGGTATCTTCGATCACGTCATGCAGCAGGGCGGCCATCAGCGTTTCGTAGTCGAGTTTCATCTCGGCCAGAATACAGGCCACCGCTACCGGGTGCGTGATATAGGGTTCACCGCTTGAACGTGTCTGGCCCTCGTGAGCGTCACGTGCAACGAGATACGCCTGCTGGAGACGTTTAATCTGGTCTACCGGCAGGTAGGTTTGAATCAGTTGATTCAGGCTTTCAAACAGATACAAGGGCGACCCGCAGGTTTAATTAACGACGACCTTCAGCAATGGCGGTAACGGCCTGCAGTTCTGCGGCTTCCTGCTCTTGCTGCTCCTGGCGCTCACGTACGTCGAGGATCTGGTTGTTGATCAGACCTTCTTCGATTTCGCGCAATGCGATAACGGTGGTTTTATCGTTTTCTTCCGGTACCAGCGGATCTTTACCGCCTGACTGCATCTGACGAGCGCGACGCGCGGCGACCAGCACCAGGTCAAAACGGTTACCAATTTTCTCTACAGCGTCCTGAACAGTTACGCGTGCCATACTTAAAATGCTCCACAGATGAAGAAATGACTGGGCATGATACTGAATGTGGGTTCAGTCTGCCAACAGTTTGGTGATTAATGCGTCATGTCGCTGCTTCTGACGGCTCATGCGCAGACGTTCGGCGCGAAGGATAGTTTTGAGATCGCTCAGGGCGGCGTCAAAATCATCATTCACAATCAGGTAATCATATTCGGCGTAATGGCTCATTTCCGCAACTGCCTGGGCCATACGTTTTGCAATAACCTCTTCGCTATCCTGGCCACGGCCACGAAGACGGCGATCCAGCTCGTCTTTCGACGGCGGTAAAATAAAGATACTGCGGGAATCAGGCATTTTCTTGCGAATCTGCTGTGCACCCTGCCAGTCGATATCAAGGAACACGTTCACGCCGGTCGACAGCACCTGCTCAATGGTTTCACGCGAGGTGCCGTAGTAGTTACCGAAAACTTCCGCGTGTTCAAGAAACGCATCTCTGCCAATCATCGTTCTGAATTCATCGTGATCGACAAAGAAATAGTGTTCACCGTGCACTTCACCCGGACGCGGCGCGCGCGTGGTGTGAGAGACCGATACCTGGGTATCGTACAGCGGTTGGGTTTTTAACAGTGCCTGAATCAGGCTGGATTTACCCGCGCCACTAGGGGCAGAAACAATATAAAGCGTGCCTTGAGCCATGAGAGTCTTTTGTATGTGTTAGCGAAGAAAGTCCTACATACGGGCTTATTATACACGTCGCCGCTTCGTGACGTAGCCTTTGTCACACTTTTTCCGTTTCTTAGTTGATTTTTGCTCGCCCTTTTCCGCTTTTCTCCGCCGTTTGCTGCAACAGAAACAAAGTCCTGATGCTGGCTCGTAAAGTCTGTTTTTGCCTGTCGCCTGCGTTTTCGTACCGCGTTATACCCCCGTATAAAACAGGGAGGAACGACGATGTGGCGATGTTTTGGTGTACTTATGCTGCTCTGGAGCAGCAGCGGGATGGCGGTTTGCCCGGTCTGGTCACCCGCGCAGGCAGCGCAGGAGATCGCCCGACTCAGTGCGCAAATGGCCCGCTGGGATAAGGCTTACTGGCAGCAGGGCGTCAGCGACGTGAACGACGAGGTATATGACCAGCTGGCCGCGCGGCTGAGACAGTGGCGGCACTGCTTTGGTGATGAACAGGTGACAGACGCGCCGTTGCCTGCGGGCGGTTCGGTCAGGCATCCGGTCAGCCATACCGGGGTGATGAAGGTGGCCGATAAAGCGGAGCTGCGGCAGTGGATGCATTCGCATCGCGATCTGTGGATCCAGCCCAAGGTGGATGGCGTGGCGGTGACGCTGGTCTACCGTCAGGGGCAGCTGGTGCAGGCCACCAGCCGGGGCGATGGGCTGAAAGGCGAAGACTGGACGGCGAAAGTGAAGCGCATCGCCACGGTGCCCGCCCGGGTGACGGGCCCGCTCGCCAACAGCGTGTTGCAGGGGGAGCTCTTCTTACAGCGCGAAAATCATGTCCAGCGCCAGATGGGCGGTATGAATGCGCGGGCAAAAGTCGCCGGGGCGATGATGCGGCAGGATGACAGCGCCGTCCTGGATCAGATCGGCATCTTCATCTGGGCCTGGCCGGACGGCCCCACCCCGATGGGCGAGCGTTTGCGGGCGTTAGCCCGGGCGGGCTTCACCCTGACCGAATCCTGGACGCAGAAAATCAGTTCAGTGGAGGAGGCCGAAAATATGCGCGACCGCTGGCTGAAGTCGCCGCTGCCCTTTGTTACCGATGGTATTGTGATCCGCTCGGCACAGGAGCCCGCAGGCAACCGCTGGCTGCCGGGAGACGGCAGTTGGGTGGTGGCGTGGAAATATGCTCCGGCCACACGGGTCGCAGAGGTCAGGGCTATTAACTTTGCCGTGGGACGTACCGGCAGGATCGCGGTGGTCGCGACACTTGAGCCGGTACAGCTTGATGATAAACGGGTGCAGCGCGTCAATCTGGGGTCGGTGGGCCGCTGGCAGGCACTGGATATTGCGCCGGGCGATCAGGTTCAGGTTAGCCTGGCCGGGCAGGGGATCCCGCGGGTGGATAAGGTTGTCTGGCGAGGGACCGACCGACAAAAACCGGTGCCACCAGAGTCGCGCTTTACGCCGCTCACCTGTTTTTATGCCTCACCGGAATGCCACGAACAGTTTATGGCCCGGCTGGCCTGGCTGAGTTCGTCGTCGGTATTAAACATCGAAGGGCTGGGCGACGCAGGCTGGCAGGTGCTTCATCAGGCACATCATTTTGAGCACCTGTTTTCGTGGCTGACGCTCACCCAGGAGCAGCTCCAGCATACGCCCGGTCTTTCGGCGCAGCGCGGCCTGCGGCTCTGGCATCAGTTCAACCTGGCGCGCCGTCAGCCCTTTACCCGCTGGCTGGATGCGCTTGGCGTACCTCTTCCCCGGGTGGCCATGCGTGCGCTGGGCGACCAGCACTGGCAGCAGTTACAGAACAGGGATCCGCTGGGCTGGCAGCAGGTTCCAGGCATTGGCGTGGAAAGAGCTCGCAGGCTGGTTGACTTTATCCGTCACCCTAACGTTAACATCCTGACGTCCTGGCTTAATGAGCAGGGCGTGCAGGGATTTTAGTGGCTGTCGTGGCGGTAATAAAAGACCGGTAAGCCCAGCTTTAAACGCAGCGCCAGCATGCGGGCGGTAAAGCCAAAGAGCAGCGTGGAGATAATTACCACATCCTGATTGCTGACGTAGTGCTGCAGAGCGACGTACAGCACCGCTGCCGCGAAGGAGACCCCGGCATAGAGCTCTTTCTGAAAGACCAGTGGAATGCGTTTGCAGAACATATCGCGCAGTACCCCGCCAAACACGCCGGTGATCACCGCCGCGATAGTGGCGATAACCGGACCTTCGCCCATATCCAGCGCGACCTGGGCCCCGATAATGGAGAAGACGATCAGGCCGAGCGCATCCAGCACCAGAAACAGACGTCGCAGATGGGGCATCACCGGGGCGAGGATGGTGGTCAGCACCGCGGCGACAGCGACAATAATCACATATTCAGGATGCTGCACCCAGCCGAGCGGGTAGTGGCCCAACAGGATATCCCGAACGGAACCCCCACCCAGCGCCGTTGCGGTGGCAATAATAATAACCCCGAAGGTGTCCATACGACGACGTCCGGCGGCCAGGGCACCGGTCATGGCCTCAGCGGTGATACCGATCAAATACAGGATGTGCAGCAGCATGTTACCCCCCAACGTTAATGCCGTCAGGGTAGCTTTTTGTGGGCTGGCTCACGATTTAGATTTTTTTGTGCGAGCGGGTATGCCTTAGATTAGCTAATGCTTGAATAGCTCAATGAGTGCGATATCGCTTTTTTTACTCATATATCGCATTAGATTTATTTGGTCTTAACTACCGCGGGTGACTAAAAACCTGGCGGAACATCGGTACCAGCACTTTATTACCGGTTTCGCTGAGGTGATTATCGTCGAAGTACCAGGGTTGTAGATTTTTACTGCCCATGCAGCGACCCGCGGTGCAGAGCCAGGCGGTGGGATCCAGAACCTGAACGCCGCACTGTTTTGCCGCCCGCGCCTGGGCCTGTAAAATAGCCGCGTTCTTTTTCTCGTAGTTCGCCAGTGGGACTGATAAATCGCGGGTGGCTCTGCCAGTCATCAGACGATGGGATAACGTGCGGGGAATGTTATGCGCCATCTCGGGGATCGGGTTCACCAGGTAAACAGGATGCTCGCGATTCAGGGTGCACGCCATTCCGACCACCGCATCGGCATACTGTTGCAGGTACGCCTCCTTGTTTTGCGGCCTGGCGTCGAAGGTCACCAGCTGCTGTTCCGCATAATGCGTCAGGCGGTTCACAATCACCACCGGCACATCTGACGGGTAATTCTGCAGCCGCGAAGGAAGGGAGCGATTAAATGCTCCGCACCGTTTGTTCTCGTCAACTTCACCCGTCGCCAGCGTCGGGCAGCCAGAATAAGTGATACCGATAACCGAGCCTTTACCCTGTGCAGCTTCTGCCAGTGCGGTCGCGGTGGCTTCTGCATGACTGTCGCCAATAATGATGGCGGCAGGCTTGCCCGTACCGTAAAGGCTTAAGTGCGTTTTCGGGTTGGCAGCATAGTTTTTATTGGTGGCTTCCAGCGCGATTTTGTTTACCAGAGGATCGGGCTGGCTGACAACGATACTGTTTTTCACCAGATAGCTAAACAGCCAGGCAACGCCCACGCAGGCAAACAGGATTAACCAGAATGTGCGGGTCGTACGCTGGCTCAGGTAGTTTTTTCCGGGCTGTTCAATCAAAACCCAGGAGAGCCATCCGGCGGCAAAGGAGAGCGCAATCGCGCTCATTACCCACGGCCCGTTATGCTGTCGCCCTGAATAGATCAGAAACACCACAATGGGCCAGTGCCATAAATAGACGGAATACGAGCTCAGTCCTGCCCAACGAAAATTCCGGTCAAACAGGCTCACCAGCGGTTGGTAGTCGCTGTAAATCACCAGCATCGCGCCCACGACGGGCAGTAAAGTCAGTGGCCCGGGCCAGGCTTGCTGTGCGGTGATAGAAAAGAGGGAGATAAGTATCAGGGCGTAACCTGCGATCGCCGCAAGCGGACGAAGCCCTAATGGCAGAACAAAACGCTGCGCGGCATACCACACCAGCCCGCCGCACAGCATTTCCCAGGCGCGATACGGCATCAGATAGAAGCTGGTGGACGCGTTGCCAGAGGTGTGCGTAATGCTCACCATAAACGACGCGACGGTGAGGACCAGCAGGCAGAGCCCGGTGTTCAGCTTTTTTCTGAGGGGGTAAAGACCCATCATAATAAAAGGTAAAACCAGGTAGAATTGCCATTCAACGGACAATGACCAGGTATGTAAAAACCAGTTTTCATGCGAGTCGAGGGCAAAATAGTCCCCGGACTCTTTGTTGAGTTTCAGGTTCGAAATAAATAGGGCGGCATAGCCAATATAGTTTCCGAGCTTTTTATACTCATTTGTCGGTAGCCAGAAAAAGGTCGCCACGGCGATGACCAGACACATCGCCAGTAGGGCAGGAATTATTCTCTTGCAGCGCGCGGCATAAAACTGAATAAGATTAAAGCTGTTCCTTTCCAGGCCGGTGGCGATGATTTTGGTCATCAGGAAGCCGGAGATAACAAAAAATACATCCACGCCCGCAAAACCGCCGGGCAACAGGGTGGCGGTAAAGTGATAAAAAACGACAGAAAGAATGGCTATTCCGCGCAGCAGGTTAATGTCTTGCCTGAAATCGCGGTCAACTGAGAGGCTGGATACGTCCTCTAAAGATAAGTTGATGTTTGCCATTAGGTTTCCTGAAAGGACGCTCAAAATAAGAAATGCGGCCTGCATTCTATCAAAATCGCTAAAAGACTGCTTATGTTCTGATGCGCCGAAAGCAGACAGTAAATTCTTATGGCTATTAAATGAAAATGGTCCCGTTAAGGGACCATTAATAACAAATCGACGCCTGTTACGGCTTATTCGATGTTCTGAATCTGCTCGCGCATCTGTTCAATCAGTACCTTCAGCTCAATCGCAGAATTGGTGACTTCTGCGTTGATCGATTTCGACGCCAGGGTGTTCGATTCGCGGTTGAACTCCTGCATCATAAAGTCGAGACGGCGGCCCACGGCCTCTTTCTTCTTCAGAATGTTGTAGGTCTCTTTGACGTGCGCTTCCAGACGGTCCAGCTCTTCAGAAACGTCGATACGCTGGGCCATCAGCACCAGCTCCTGCTCGAGACGGTTATTCTCCAGCTGAACTTCGGCGTCTTCCAGTTTGGCGACCAGACGCTCACGCTGCCACTGCAGGATTTCTGGCATATGGGAGCGGACTTTCACCACTTCGCCGCTCACGCCTTCCAGACGCTGCTCGATCAGTGCCTTCAGCGCCTGGCCTTCGGTTTCACGGGCTACGATGAAGTCATCCAGGGTACCGTCCAGTGCAGCCAGAATTTCAGCGGTAATCGCGTCCAGATCCTGTTCGCCAGCCGCCATCACCCCAGGCCAGCGCAGAATATCAACCGGGTTGATTTCGCCTTCGTCGCTCTGCATTTTGACCCAGTTAGCGGCGTTCACCAGCTGTTTAGCCAGTTTCTCGTTGAGGATCAGCTCCCCTTGCGCACTCGCATCGGGCTCAAAACGCAGGTTGCATTCAATCTTTCCGCGCGTCAGGCGAGCACGGATACGCTCACGAACCACGGGCTCAAGACTGCGGAACTGCTCCGGCATACGGAAATAGGTTTCAAGATAGCGTTGGTTTACCGAGCGCATTTCCCAGGTAGCGCTGCCCCAGCTACCCTTGATTTCACGGCGGGCGTAGGCGGTCATACTGCGGATCATAGACATTTCCGTTTTTGAAGGAGAGATGGGGGGATTATAGCTTTCGGGGCTTTCTCAGGATAGGAATAAGCGCGTTTAATCCGTATAATGCGCAGCCACATTCGTTTCAAGCCGGAGATATCATCATGCGTCCATCAGGTCGTAGCGCCAACCAGGTGCGCCCCGTCACCCTGACCCGTAACTATACAAAACACGCTGAAGGCTCTGTGCTTGTTGAATTTGGTGACACCAAAGTGCTGTGCACCGCCTCCATTGAAGAGGGCGTGCCGCGCTTCCTGAAAGGCCAGGGGCAGGGCTGGATCACTGCCGAATACGGCATGCTGCCACGCTCCACCCATACCCGTAACGCCCGCGAAGCGGCGAAGGGTAAGCAGGGCGGCCGCACCATGGAGATCCAGCGTCTGATCGCTCGTGCGCTGCGCGCGGCTGTCGATCTGAAAACGCTGGGTGAATTCACCATCACCCTGGACTGCGACGTGATCCAGGCTGACGGCGGCACCCGTACGGCCTCCATTACCGGTGCCTGCGTGGCGCTGGCCGATGCCCTGAACAAACTGGTCGCGGCCGGTAAGCTGAAAGCTAACCCGCTGAAAGGCATGGTTGCGGCAGTGTCTGTAGGGATCGTCAATGGCGAAGCGCTGTGCGATCTGGAGTACGTTGAAGACTCCGCGGCAGAGACCGACATGAACGTGGTGATGACCGAAGACGGTCGTATCATCGAGGTGCAGGGCACCGCTGAAGGTGAGCCATTTACCCACGAAGAACTTCTGGCACTGTTGGCGTTAGCCCGAGAGGGAATCGAATCTATCGTAACGACGCAGAAGGCGGCGTTAGAAAATTGATTTTAAAGGCGACTGATGAGTCGCCTTTTTTTTGTCCGTAGAAAAGTAAGGAGCGAATCCATGAAACCTTATCAGCGCCAGTTTATTGAATTTGCGCTTAGCAAGCAGGTACTTAAGTTTGGCGAGTTCACGCTGAAATCCGGGCGCAAGAGCCCCTATTTCTTTAACGCCGGGCTGTTTAATACCGGGCGCGATCTGGCTCTGTTAGGCCGCTTCTATGCCGAAGCGCTGGTGGATTCCGGGATTGAGTTCGACCTGCTGTTTGGCCCGGCATACAAAGGCATCCCGATTGCTACCACCACCGCCGTGGCGCTGGCGGAGCATCACGATCGCGACGTGCCGTACTGCTTTAACCGTAAAGAGGCCAAAACCCACGGCGAAGGCGGTAATCTGGTCGGCAGCGCGCTGCAGGGCCGCGTCATGCTGGTGGACGATGTGATCACCGCAGGCACCGCCATTCGTGAATCGATGGAGATTATCCAGGCGAACAACGCTACGCTTGCTGGCGTGCTGATCTCGCTGGACCGCCAGGAGCGCGGCCGTGGCGAAATCTCCGCTATCCAGGAAGTGGAGCGCGATTACAGCTGCAAAGTGACCTCAATCATCACTCTGAAAGACCTGATTGCCTATCTGGAAGAGAAGCCGGAGATGGCTGAGAGCCTGGCGGCGGTGCGTGCGTATCGCGAAGAGTTTGGCGTCTGAGTTAATTGCCCGGTGGCGCTGCGCTTACCGGGCCTACCCGTTACTGCAACTGCGCGGCGACTAACGGCCAGCGGGCGTCAAAATCGTCCGTTGGGCGATATTTGAATTCACTGCGCACAAAGCGTGAGAGCATCCCTTCACAGAAGGCCAGTACCTGCCCGGCAAGCAGCGATTCATCCATGCTGTAACCCTCGCCTTCACGCATCTTCTTTTCGCGCAATACCTGGCGCAGCTGCGCCTCAATACGTTCGAAAAGCTGGTTAATGCGACCCTGCAGCCTGTCCTGTTCAAACATCAGCGCGTGGCCGGTCAGGATACGGGTTAAACCCGGATTGCGCTCGCCGAACCCAAGGATCAGCTGGACAATCAGACGCAGCCGTGCGGTGGTGTCTTTTTCATCCTTCAGAATCAGGTTGATACGCGTGATCAGGCTGTCTTCGATAAACTCGATCAGGCTGTCGAACATCCGCGTTTTGCTGGGGAAATGACGGTATAGCGCCGCTTCCGACACGCCCACAGAGGCGGCCAGTTTTGCGGTGGTGATGCGTTGACTGCCATCGCTGGATTCAAGCATCAGAGCCAGAGATTGAAGTATTTCTTCGCGACGATTCCTTTTCGCTGTTTGTTTTTCTGCCATGTTGCAAAATACCCCTGAAAATAAGCACTTGTCAGGCTGACATCCACACAACGACCGCAAACGTCCGTTTGCGGTTTGTTAATACGTTATTAGATTGTGAGATGCGTTTAGCCGGGTTTATTTACGCCCGGAATGGCCGAAGCCGCCTTCGCCGCGATCGGTCGCGTCGAAGTCTTCTACCAGATTAAATTCAGCCTGCACCACCGGGACGAATACCATCTGGGCGACACGCTCGCCGGGTTGAATGGTGAAGCTGTCCTGGCCACGGTTCCAGACGGAGACCATCAGCTGACCCTGATAGTCCGAATCGATAAGCCCCACCAGGTTGCCCAGCACGATACCATGCTTATGGCCAAGGCCAGAACGTGGCAGGATCACCGCCGCCAGAGAGGGATCGGCAATGTGGATTGCAAGACCGGTCGGCAGCAGCGTGGTGGCGCCCGGTGCCAGCTCTACGGCGTCGTCGAGGCAGGCGCGCAGATCAAGACCGGCAGAGCCGGAAGTGGCATAGGTCGGCAGCGGAAATTGCTGACCAACACGCGGGTCCAGAATCTTAACGTCGATTTTTTTCATCATAACGGGTAACGATCTCGTCCAGTAATAGTTGGCCCAGGAGTTCCTTGCGCTCAAGCGGTAAGACTTTATCTCCATCCTGCCAGAATAGGTGCAGTGCGTTGCTGTCGCTGTTAAATCCTTGAGTGGCCAGCGATACGTCGTTCGCGCAAATTAAATCGAGGTTTTTGCGGGTACGTTTTTGCCGGGCATATTCTTCCACATTATTCGTTTCAGCGGCAAACCCAACAACGTAAGGCCGTCGATTTTTTAGCGCGGCGACACCGGCAACGATATCCGGGTTTTTCACCATTTTTATTGTGATTTCATCGCCTTGCTTTTTAATTTTTTCATCCGCCACGGCGGCTGCGCGGTAGTCCGCTACGGCGGCACAACCAATAAAAATCTGCTGCTGTTGCGCCTGCGCCTGGACGGCTGCTTCCATCTCCAGCGCGGTCGTTACGTCGATGCGCTGCACCTGCGCTGGCGTTGGCAGCGACACCGGGCCGCTGACCAGCGTGACTTTGGCTCCGCGCTGCGCGGCGGCGGCGGCAATCGCAAAGCCCATCTTGCCGGAGCTTTGGTTAGTGATATAGCGCACCGGATCCAACGGCTCACGCGTCGGACCCGCGGTAATCATGATGTTCAGATGTTGCAGATCGTTGACAGGTGAAAAATGGCCAGCGGCCAGATCCACAATCGCCAGCGGATCCAGCATGCGGCCCGGGCCGATGTCGCCACAGGCCTGGCTGCCGCTGTCCGGCCCCCAAATCAGCAGCCCGCGCGAGGCGAGCGTTGACAGGTTATGCTGCGTTGCCGCGTTGCGGTACATCTGCTGGTTCATGGCAGGCACCACGGCGACCGGCGCCGGGGTGGCCAGGCAGATGGTGGATACCAGGTCGTTGGCCATGCCGGCGGCTACGCGGGCGATAAGATCGGCGGTGGCCGGGGCGAGGATGACTAAATCCGCCCATTTGCCCAGCTCAATATGGCCCATTGCGGCTTCTGCCGCCGGATCGAGCAGGCTGTCCGACACCGGGTAGCCTGAAACCGCCTGCAGGCTCAATGGCGTAATGAACGCTTTGCCCCCTTCGGTTATTGCCACCCGCACGTCCGCGCCGTGCTCGCGCAAACGGCGCACCAGTTCCGGCGCTTTATAGGCTGCAATGCCGCCGCTGACGCCGAGAACGATTTTTTTACCGGCCAGGCTCATCATGATTCTTTCCTGTTGGGTTCACCTGAGAGACGGCCATTTTATCACAATCCGAAAAGCATCGTGATGTTGTCCATCCGCCACTTTGCGAGGCGTTACGCAAGACGGGCAATACGCTGTCGTGAGGAGCCGGGGTCTGTGGCAGCATGGTGTGGTCAGGGAGAAGGAGAGAATATGGAGACATCAACCCCGCTGCTACCGCGGGAAAAAATGCTACGCGATGGCGCGACCTTGCTTACGGACGAAGAGCTGCTGGCGCTGTTCCTGCGTACCGGGACGCGGAGTAAAAATGTGTTCGCGCTTGCCAGAGATTTGTTGCACCATTTTGGCTCGCTGCATGGTTTGCTGTCCGCAGAGATGAAGGATTTCAGGCAGGTCGAAGGTATTGGTTTAGCGACCTTTGCCCAGTTGAAGGGGATAGCGGAGCTTGCCCACCGCTACTACTGTTCGGGGATACGGGGAATAAACCCACTGCAGGATCCGGAGATGACCCGGGAGTTTGTGCGCAGCCAGCTGGCGGAGGACGAGCGCGAGATCTTTATGGTTATCTTCCTTGATAACCAGAACCGGGTCCTGAACCATTCCCGGTTATTTTCGGGGACGCTGAGCCATGTAGAGGTTCACCCACGTGAAATTGTGCGCGAAGCGATAAAAGTGAATGCCGCTGGCGTGATCCTCGCGCATAATCACCCCTCAGGACGCGCCGAACCGAGCAAAGCCGACAGAGACGTGACCGCACGGATCATGAAATGCTGTCAATTCATGGACATTCGTGTGCTTGACCATCTGGTGATAGGTCGGGGAGAATACGTTTCGTTTGCTGAACGTGGGTGGATTTAAGCCATTTCTCGCGATCCATCGGGATCTTTGTCTGTTCGGGACTTGAGCACATCCTCGAGTCAGCGTATACTACGCCACCTTTGAGAATCTCGGGTTTGGCATTTGGGCCTGGCAATCGATGGTTCACTAAGACACTAAATTATTCAGGCTGCATCAAGGCGGCAAGAGAGTGAATCCCTGGGAGCATACTTAAGTATGTGACCTGGGTGAGCGAGCGCAGCCAACGCAGACGCAGCTTGAAGAATGACGTGTAGAATCGCGATGACTGGGCTGTAAAGCCTGACGAGGCGCCGATACCCCATACGAAGCTCGAGCTAATTTGATTTTTGGAGAATAGACATGTCCCGAGTCTGCCAAGTTACTGGCAAGCGTCCGGTGACCGGTAACAACCGTTCCCACGCACTGAACGCGACTAAACGCCGTTTCCTGCCGAACCTGCACTCTCACCGTTTCTGGGTTGAGAGCGAGAAGCGTTTTGTCACCCTGCGTGTATCTGCTAAAGGTATGCGTGTTATTGATAAGAAAGGCATCGATACAGTTCTGTCCGAACTGCGTGCCCGTGGCGAAAAGTACTAAGTACTTAACGAGGAAATAAATCATGGCTAAAGGTATTCGTGAGAAAATCAAGCTGGTTTCTTCTGCTGGTACAGGTCACTTCTACACCACCACGAAGAACAAACGTACTAAGCCGGAAAAACTGGAACTGAAAAAGTTCGATCCAGTTGTACGCCAGCACGTACTGTACAAAGAAGCTAAAATTAAATAATTTTAGACTCCTCGTACTGAAAAACCCCGCAACTGCGGGGTTTTTTGCATTCTGAATCTCAACGGAGGAACCATGCCTGAATTACCTGAGGTAGAGACCAGCCGTCGTGGCATTGAGCCCCACCTGGTCGGTGCGACCATTCTTCACGCTGTTGTCCGCAACGGACGTCTCCGCTGGCCGGTTTCTGATGAGATCCACGCCCTGAGCGATAAACCGGTTCTCAGCGTACAGCGCCGCGCGAAGTACCTGCTGCTGGAGCTGCCGGATGGCTGGATCATCATCCATCTGGGAATGTCCGGGAGCTTACGCATCCTCAGCGAAGAGCTGCCTGCTGAAAAGCACGACCACGTTGACCTGGTGATGAGTAACGGTAAAGTGCTGCGCTATACCGATCCGCGCCGCTTTGGTGCCTGGCTGTGGACCAAAGAGCTGGAAGGGCATAACGTGCTGGCGCACCTGGGGCCGGAGCCGCTCTCGGATGAGTTTGACGCGGAGTACCTGAAAGCGAAGTGCGCGAAGAAGAAAACCCCGATTAAACCCTGGCTGATGGATAACAAGCTGGTGGTCGGCGTTGGTAACATCTACGCCAGCGAATCGCTCTTTGCCGCCGGGATCCATCCCGATCGCCTGGCTTCCTCGCTCTCCGCGCAAGAGTGCGAGCTGCTGGTCAGGGTAATTAAAGCAGTGCTGCTGCGTTCGATTGAGCAGGGCGGAACCACCCTGAAGGATTTCCTGCAGAGCGACGGTAAGCCGGGCTACTTTGCCCAGGAATTGCAGGTCTACGGTCGTAAGGATGAGCCATGCCGGGTCTGCGGCGCGCCTGTTGTGGCGACGAAGCACGCTCAGCGCGCCACCTTCTACTGTCGTCAGTGCCAGAAGTGATATATAGGCCGGGCAAGCGCAGCGCCGCCCGGCAAGAAAAAGGCAGGAACTACTTCAGCTTGTCCATCAATGCCTGATGAACGGCGGGAGGCAGGAAATGGGTGACATCACCCGCGTGGCGCGCGACCTCTTTCACCAGCGAGGAGGAGATAAACGACCACTCTTTGGATGGCATCAGGAAGACGCTCTCCAGCTCGGGCATCAGATGGCGGTTCATATGCGCCAGCTGCATCTCATATTCAAAATCGGCCACCGCACGCAGGCCGCGAATCAGGATATTGGCCTGCTGAGCGCGGGCAAAGTTCGCCATCAGGTCGCTAAAGCCTACGACGTCCACATTCGGCAGGTGCGCGGTAGCGGCTTTCGCCAGGGCAACCCGCTCCTCCAGGTCGAACAGCGGCTTTTTGCTGGGGCTGGCGGCAATCGCCAGAATTACCGTATCAAACATGCTTGCGGCACGCGTGACGATGTCAATGTGACCGTTGGTAATGGGATCGAAGGTACCCGGATAGATCGCTTTTGTGCTCATGGCTCACGCTTTCTCTGAGTAGCCGCGGTTCAGCGCCCACAGCTCGGTGTATTTATTAAAAGTATACTGAGCGTTAACCACCGCCAGTAACCAGCCCTGTTTACCGTCCAGCACGCCACCACGCAGCACCAGCGTCTTCAGGAACGCCCCGGCGGTATGGCTGAAGATACCCGCCAGCGAGGTTGTCTTACCGCGCTGATGACGCTCCTGGGCCCATGCCGTGGCGTAGTTAAGCTGCTTGCGCTGGAAGCTGGCGAAATCACGGCAGGTGAGGTGCAGCAGATCGCCGTCGAGGGTAATCACTTGCGCGCCGTCGCAGTCCAGCGATTCATGCACCAGGTTATCGTTGTACTGATAGCGCGTGCGTGCGTACAGGCGCATCACGCGATCGGGATACCAGCCGCTGTGACGCATAAAGCGGCCCAGGAAGTAGTTACGCCGGGCGATGCTGTAGACGGCGTCGGGCTGGGGTGCAACCAGCACGCGCTGGATGGCCTGTTGCAGCGCCGGCGTGACGCGCTCGTCGGTATCGATCATTAAGACATACTCGCCGGTGGCGAAATGTTGCGCACGCTGGCGCTGAATGCCGTAACCCTGCCAGTCGGTATTGATATAGACCTGCACACCGGCCGCGCGCGCGACTTCCACCGTGGCGTCGGTACTGCCGGAATCGAGCAGGACGATCTCATCGGCCCAGGTTATGGAGGCGAGGCAATCCGGCAGCAGGTCTGCGGCGTTTTTGGCGATCATCACGACCGACAGACGCGCAGGCATTAATGGCTCCGCACGGGCAGGTAAGGTTGCAGAAGTTGCAGCAGGCGGGTCAATGCTCCCTGATTCTGATGCAGCACTTCGACGGCATGGCGGCCATACCACAGACGATAGTCTTCGTCGGTCAGCAGGGTCGAAACTTCCTTCACGATCGAGCCCGCATCGGTGACCGTAATCAGCCCGTCAGCCTGCTGCAGTTTGGCGCAGATATCTTTGAAGTTGAAGGTATGCGGCCCCATTAGCACAGGAATGGCGTGCGCCGCCGGCTCCAGCGGGTTATGCCCACCGCGCTCCACGAGGCTACCGCCGACAAAAGCCAGGTCAGCAATGCCGTACAGCAACATCAGCTCGCCCATGGAATCGCCAATCACTACCTGAGTACTGGAGGAGGGGATTTCACCGCTGCTGCGCATAGTGAAGCTGAACCCGCCTTTTTGCACCATGTCCCGGGCGTCTTTAAAACGCTCAGGGTGGCGCGGCACCAGGATTAACAGCAGGTCCGGGAAGTTTTCCAGAAGCTGGCGATGTGCCTGGAGGATAATCTCTTCTTCGCCGTCGTGGGTGCTGGTGGCGATCCACACTTTGCGGCGCGGTGCCCACTGGCGACGCAGGGTGACAGCCCGGGCAGCCAGCTCCGGCGTGACAGAAATATCAAACTTCAGGCTACCGGTAACTGCCAGCTGATTGCGCTTCAGGCCCAGCGACAGGAAACGCGCGCCGTCTTCTTCATTCTGGGCTGCGATCAGCGTGATTTTGCTCAGCAGGCGGCGCATAAATTTGCCCAGCTTGCCATACCCCTTCGCAGAGCGCTCCGACAGGCGGGCGTTGGCCACTACCAGTGGAATTTTACGGCTGTGCAGGGCGGAAATCATATTTGGCCACAGTTCGGTTTCCATCACGATCACCAGCTTAGGACGCACGGTATTGAGGAAACGGTTCATGGCGCAGGGTAAATCGTAAGGCAGATAGACGTGATGCACGTCTTTGCCAAAGGCCGACATGGCACGTTCGGAACCGGTTGGCGTCATGGTGGTGACGGTGATCGGCAGTGACGGATAACGGTGGCGCAGGGCACGGACCAGCGGAATGGCCGCCAGTGTTTCGCCCACGGACACGGAGTGGAGCAGAATACCGTCCGGCGCAACTTTGTTGCGGCAGTAACCATAGCGTTCAGCCCAGCGTTTACGGTAGGCAGGCGCTTTACGGCTACGTAGCAGCAGTCGTAGCCACACCAGTGGCTGAATAATATAGAGCAGAGCGGTATACAACAATTCCAAGCGAGTATCCGTTTTTTCAGTTTCGGCGGGCAAATTCTAAGCATTTAGACCGTTTAAAGCTATCCCTTTGGCGCTTTTGCTCAGCCATTTGCCTGCGTTACGTGCGTTCGCAGATAAAAAAACGGGCATTGCATGCCCGTTTAATGATTTCTGCTTAACGTTCCGCTTCCGGCAGTTCGTTCAGGTGGTAGGTGACGCGCTCCGACAGGCCGCGAATATCCCCCCCGGTAATATAGTAACTATCGTCCTTCTGATTCGGATTACTGACCGCGTACCCCAGCATCCTGTTGATCAGCGTCGCCATCTGGTAATGGTTGAGAGGAACCTGTGGGCTGATGGCGCTCATCGTGTACGCCGGATCGTTGCTGAAGTAGAGGAACGGCACCTGGGCAATCGGCATCTCGACAATCGAGTGGCCGAACAGCCCGCCATCACCGACGCGTTCGCCGTGATCCGAAGTAATAAACACCAGCACCGGCAGTTTAGATTTCGCCATTGCGGTACGGATCGCCGAGGCCAGCTCTTTGTCGTACAGACGCACGGCATCATCGTACTCATTTTTCTTCTGCGCCACGTCGTCACTCAGGCGTGGGGTGGAGAATTTCGCAAAGCCCTGCGGGATGTTGCGCTCATAAGGAATATGCGGCGCGCGGCTGTTCAGCACCATCAGGAAAGGTTTATTCCAGTCCAGCTTCGCCTGCTCAACGGACGGGGTCAGCACCACGTCGGCACCCACGTCCGGCGCCGGGCGGATCTGCGTATCTTCCCACAGGTCGATATCATGGATGCCAATCCAGTTGCTCAGCCCTTCCAGGCCCTGGGCGGAGATAAACGCCGTCTGGTAGCCCTGCTTTTTGGCATTGGTGAAGATGTTAGTCGACTTCGACTTGTAGGCGGCGTAGTTGTCCGGCTCGCGCAGGTTGTTGACCAGCATCGGGATTGCCACCCGGGTTGAAACCGCGTTCGAGACGATCAGGCGGCCCGTGCCCTGATACTGCTGCAGCAGCGCCTTCAGCTCAGGCGTAGTGTCGCGTTCGTAGCCCAGGGCGCTGACATGATGCGGGTTGAGGCTTTCACCAATCGCCAGGATGATGGAGTATTTCCCGGCGTGGCTGCCTTGCACTGGCTCGACCTTATAGGGCTCATAGTGCGTCACGCTCTGGTTTTCGCCGGAAAGGGCTTCCGGGATCAGGCGAATGGCGCTGTAACTCATGGCCGACAGACCGTTGCGCAGTAAAGAGTGGCGCAGATCCGGGTTGAATTTATACATCTGTCCGTCGATGGCTTTATAGAACTGACCCGCAAACATTACCACGATAGCCAGCAGGCACGGCATCGCCACCCACTTATGCCACTGCGGCGCCAGACGACGGGTAAAGACCAGCGCAAAGATCACCGCGACGGCCATGATGGCAAAGTAGATCCCAAGCGATCCCAGACTGTCCGTAATGCCGCTGGCGATATCTTTGGTTTCGACAAAGGCCAGCCACACTTCACTCGGGCCGTAAAACTGGCCGTAGAACTGGTAATAAACCGCTTCCGATATCTGCACGATAAAGGTGACCGCCAGCAGCAGACGGGTCAGGAAATAGCGGGCGCTAACGGCCGCCAGCACGGAAATGATCAAATACAGCGACATGTCGCTGGATTTCGGCTGATAAACATGGTCTTTCAGCAGGATGATGATTTCACAGAGTGAAAACAGCACCAGGAAAACCAGCGTGAGTATCACGGTACGCAGCATATTGCGGCGCGACCTGAGTGATGAACGTGCGGATGTTTTAAACATGAACAGACTCAATGTGGCTTAAAACTTTTTAGTCAGCGGACGAATGGCTTTACCGAAACCAAAACGCAGAGCGCGAACCAGTGCAGGGCGTTTATGCAGTCCTTTACGCCAGATATCCTCAAACAGGCTGAACCAGCATGCGGCGACCGCTTCGCGGGAGTAAACCTGCAGACGTTTGTCACCCTGCTCGCGCATCTGACGATACAGGTCAGGGGAATTTTTCAGCCGCATGATGGCATCGAAGGCCTCGTCCGGCGTTTTGGCGATCAGGTAGTCGAGCTCGCTTTCGCGGATCGCGCGGAAGGAGGGCTCATCATCACACACCATAACGGTACGTCCCAGCCAGTTGTTGATCAATTTACTGGCGGGTTTGCGGGCCAGCTTATGATCGTGTGATTTGCGGAAACTTATGCAAATATCCACGTCCTGGTAGTCGGTCCAGTTATCGAAGGAGATGCGGAGACTGATACCTTGGTCGGCCAGACGCTGTTTAAAAGCTTCTGTTTGGTATTCTTCCGGAAAGCTATCTACGCCCCCAAAATAGGCGACATTATTAACGTTATTATTCTCACTTTCGCGAGGTTTAAGTCCCGGTTGCGGCCAGTGAGGAATATAAATACGGCTCGTATTCGACGCGATCGCTGGATTTTGCTCGATGACATAATCAGCACCAAGGACGGGGGGGCGATCGGCACGGGCGACAACAGTCACACCGACCCAAGGTTTTACACGTGAGCCAAAGTGATCGTTATGCATCAAATTAATGGCATCAGCACGACACTCTGTGCCCCAGGAGCATTCTATCTGGCCGTTATAGTAGTAGTTCAGGCTAAGCAGGGTCTGGAATGTCCAGACACCGCGCCCACCACAATAGAAGCGATGTGGAATATCGTCAGGGTTGATTACCTGATCCAACAGTGTCTGAAAATCAGCAAAATTCGTCGCGATGTAATCCTGCCTTGAGACAACATGCACTTTTAGCTTGTTCATAATTACACTTTCATTTGACGAGTTTTTTAAGACGGAAGTAACGACGTCCCAGGCGCCAGCGCTGCCGCAAACCCCGCGCGTTTTGCCAGATCATCGACCAGATGCCGCGATCGAACAGTTCCTGGGTGATTTCGCGTTTTTTCGCGCTGTCTTCAATGTTATTGATGCTGTGCAGAATACCCAGCCCCTCTTTGGCGATTTGCCACTGGCAGGCCGGGGCGCGCTTCACCTGTTCCGGATAGCGTTTATTGATGGCATCCAGCATTTCGAGGATTTTCATATAGTGACGTGAAGAGCGCATCCGCGTATCGTCGGTGCCTGGCGTGTGCGATACCGACGCCGAGTGGATCAGATAGTCATAATAAACTTCATCCACGTACTGCACGCGTTTGGCCGTCAGCAGCACTTCTGTGGTCCAGGGAATATCCTGATGACGCAGGCCATGTTCGAAGGTAAAACCCTGTGCTTTGATAAAGGCGTGGCGATAGATATTCAGCCAGGTGACGTGCAGGAATTTGCGCGAGGCCAGCGCCATCTGCAGCCATTCCGGGCCATCCAGCACCTCTGTTGAAGCCAGCTTGTCGGACGGAAAAATCTTTTTCGACGGTCGGCCGTCGTCATAAATATAGGTACCGTTACAGGTCGCCACATCCAGCTGGCCCGCAAAGGCAATATCCAGCAGGCGCGGGTACATGCCCGGATAAATAACGTCATCTATATCGGGGAAGGCAACGTATTCGCCTGTCGCCTGGGCAAGACCGGTATTGCGCGCGGCCGATACGCCGCCATTAGGCTGATCGATTATCTTGAAATGGCTAAATTCACTGGCATAGCGGGCAATAATTTCAGCTGAGCGATCCGTTGAGCCGTCATTAACGATAATGAGTTCCAGGCTCGATAAATTCTGCTGTTTAATGCTGTCAAAAAAAGCGCTCAGGAATTTTTCGCCATTAAATACGGCAACGATGAGGCTTAATTGAGGCGTTTCAGACATGCTTTCTCCGTAAAAATACGCAGCAATAAAAAGGGTATAACGAGGCCATTTGCTGGCAATTCGACAGCCGACAGGCTAAAGCGTTCCGCGCCAGGGTGATTATTCACACTGGCGCTTCAGAGAGGTTAGGTCGTTTGATTTTCGCTCTGCGCAGGGCGCAGGGCACACATGCCAACCAGCAAGCCGGTCAGAAACATATACTGCTCCAGGAAGTGATCGACCAGATTGTGATCGACCATGGTTCTGGAGAAGAAACCGATGGTAAAGAGTAATAAGAACATACCCACCATGATGTTGCCGCGACGGAATTCCCGCCAGCCGATATACCAGCAGCCCACCAGCAGAATCAGCCAGCCCGCGATGCCAATGACACCGTTCTGGATACCAAATTCAATCAGGCCGTAGTGGCTGTGGGGGATGTTAATACGGTTATCCTGGGTATCCCGACGCAGCACATAGCGGAACGCCTCTTTTTTGGCTCCTATGCCTACCGGGTGTTCCGCAATCAGGCTCCAGCCCTGGTGGAAGAAACTGGCCCGACAGCCATTGGAATGGTTCATGGGTACGCCCAGACTGTTAACCGGTACCGTTCCGTCAGTTTTATTGTAACAAAAGCTTGTGAAGGGGGCATTCCAGCCAGCAATGGCATCACTTTCCAGGTTTTGCCAGCGTGGGTCGGTTTTCCATGAGGCGTAACCAAGTAGCGCAGAAACAATAATAAGACCAACCAGAATGCCACCGGTGACGATGACTCTGCTGCGGCGCATGCTGTGCAGGCTCAACAGGATAAAGGTTGAGAACAGGCTGCCGACCAGACCGATGGTGCCCCAGCGGGTGTCTACCAGCGCGGTACACAGCAGGTTGCTTAAAAGCATCAACCCCAGAACGGGGGTGTTCAGGCGCAGGAAACGTTGATGTAACAGACCGCGTGCCAGCAACTCGGCCAGGATAAAGCCGGTGATCATGTTGATCTGGAAGCTCATGCGGGTGCGGTTAAAGACGATCCGCGTTTCACCCCAGTGAATATAACCGTCGCGCCAGTAAAGCCAGACAGTATCCAGTAAATGTACGCAGACTACGCCCCAGAAGAAGAGGATCACCAGCGTAAAGAAGCGGGCGGCGGTCATGGAGGGGAATGTTCTCTGGATCGCCGGTAATAATACCAGGCCAGCGCAGAACAGTAATACCGGGCGTAACCACTGGCCACTCCAGGCAGAAACCATTTCTTTTATGTCCGGGGCGACAAAAAAACCATTAATCAGAATAAAGAAAGTTAACGCCCATATCACAATAAGAACGAACTTAATTTTGCTTAAATCCAGCCGTTGTCTGGTTGTTATCCCACTAAAAAACAGGCCAAGTGCCACGGCGACAATGGGATAAATCAATCCATTGCGGTGAAACGGCAGCTGATCGTTTGGAATAGGCCAGACAAAACATAAAGCCAGTACAGCAAGGACTAACAGACCTGTCAGAATGTTACGAGTATTTGTCATATATTTAGGGCTGGTTAAGGATTTTCGGTTCTTGACCGGCTGGTTAACAACGCTGTGAGCGATCTCCACGGTTTTTCCGTGGGAAATAAAAAGCCAGAGAAAACTATCACAAATACCTGGCCTACAGAAGGACAATGTTTGTAAGCAAGAATAATCCGTTAGGCGCTTTCCGACACCAGGCTTTATGTATTACCCCAGCCGTAACGGTTATAATTTGCTGTTACGGCAAGTCATTGCACAATAAACAGGAAAAGTATGCATATTGTTCACACTGAAGCAGACGGCGGTAAGGGCGGTCAGCCATTACGCATCATTAATGAGTCCTTAGGGATGATTCAGCGCGGCCATCAGGTGACCATACTTTGCCCGGACAGTGCACCCCTACACGGCCTGGCACGCGATGCCGGGTTAACGGTGGTGACTATGCCGCTTCGGCGTAAAAACCTGCATAACCTGCGGCAGCTGCGTCGCTGGCTGAAAGAGAATCGCCAGTCCGTTGATGTCATCAACAGTCACAATTCTGCCGATACCTGGCTGGTGGCGCTGGCCAATCTTACCCTTTCGAACCCAATTCCGCTGGTGCGTACCCGTCACGCCTCCGGCGTACCGCGCAATAACTGGACTACCCGCTGGCTGTTTCGTAAAGCCTGCGCCCATATTGTGACCACCGGAGAGGCGCTGCGCCAGCAGATGGCGGATATCGGCGTGCCGATGGCTCAGAGCACCTCTGTGCCGAGCGGCGTGGATACCCGGCGTTTTCACCCGGGGGATAAACAGACCGCACGTGAAGATTGCGGCCTGTCGCAGGCGGATTTCTGGCTGGGCGTGGTATCGCACCTGCGGCCTAACAAAGGCCATAGCGTGTTGCTGCGTGCCCTGGCCGCCATTGATAATCCGCACATCAAATTGGCGATTGTCGGTGAAGGGCCACATAAAGCGACGCTGGAGCAGGAGATTGTCGACCTGGGATTACATCAGCGGGTGGTGATGGCGGGGCATCGCAGCGATCCTGAACGCTGGTTCCCGGCCTTTGATGTCGCGCTCAGCCCGTCGCACGATATGGAAGGCCTCCCGCAGGGGGTGCTGCAGTCGCTGGCCTCGCGCATCGCTACTATCGCCACCGACGCGGGCGGAACGGCAGATGCCGTCATCAACGGCCAGACCGGGATCCTGATTGCGCAGCGCGACGAAACGGCGTTGCGCGAGGCGATTGTCAAACTGCATGACGATGCCGCGCTGCGCGAAAAGCTGGCGCAGCAGGGGTACGATTACCTGTGCAGCCATTTCACCCGCGAGTGCATGCTGGAGGCGATGGAAAAGGTCTTTTCCACCGCGGCTCAGCGCAGCAGGTCGCGATAGAGCGCCTGCAACTCTTTCGCCATCCGTTCCAGGGTATAAGGCTCAGCCGTGGCGCGTGCCGCCGCTGAGTAATCCACGCCCTGTTCACGGCCCTGAAGCCAGAGGCTTATCGCCTGTTGATACCCGTCGCGGTCGAGCGCGTCGCGCACCCAGCCGTTAACGCCCTCTTCAATCCACTCCGCTGCGCCGCAGCCATGGCTGGTGAGCAGCGGCAGGCCGCAGGCCAGGGCTTCGACGCAGACATTCGGAAAGGGATCGTAAAGGGTCGGCAGGAACAGCGCATCGGCGGAGCCATACACCTGACGGACATCGGCAACCGGTCCCAGAAAACGCACCCGGGACGCGATGCCGAGGGACTGCGCCAGCTTTTCGAATTTGCGCGCGTGTTTATCGCGCCCGGCGACCAGCAGCCAGACATCCGGATGAGGAACTATAGCGCGCAGTGCCGTCGCCACCCCTTTACGGCTGAAGCCGGAACCGACATAGGCCAACACCGGTGCTGCCTGTGGGATCCCCAGCGCATCACGTTGGGAAAGCGCACGAACTTGCGGGCTAAAGTGGGCGGTATCCACACCGTTGTAGATCACCGTCAGCTTGTCATCCGGCAGGCCAAAACGGCGGGCGATATCGTCCCGCACCATCTTCGAGTTGCAGATCACTTTGCGCAGCGCAGGATGGGTGAACATCTCCGTTTCCGCCTGCAAAATATAGCGATGATAGCGGCTCAGGGACTGCGCCCAGCGCGCCAGCGGTGACTGGATGCGGTTATACTGCTCAAGCCAGGTGGCGTGCACGCCATCCCCGGCACGGAAGATGGTTGCCCCCGGAATGCGCTCGTGGCTCTGCACGATATCGAACTGCGCAAACTTCGCCGCGGCGGCGGCGGCAAAACCCGATTCGCGATCGAGGCGGTTGCGGAATGCGGGATTGACCGTCAGCGTTTGCCAGCCGGCGGCGTCTTCCCACTGACGGGCGATCAGGGTCACGTCCAGGGCGGTATCCTGCGCCAGCACGTTCAGGGCGCGGGAGACAAAGCGCTCGGCACCGCCGTTGGGATTATAGGTCTGTCGAACGATAGCCAGCTTCATGTCGGGTTTTCCAGCAGCAGGGTATCGATGGCGCTCAGCACCATTTGCGGGGTGATCGCCGTAATGCAGTCGGAGACACCGCTGTCGCCGCAGCCCGCTTTACCGCAGGGCTGACAGGTAAAGCCGGCAACGATCACCCGGTAGTTCACGCCCCACGGCGCCCACTTAATTGCCCCGGTTGGGCCGAAGATGGCGACGGTTGGCGTTCCCACCGCGCTGGCGAGGTGCATCGGCATCGAGTCCACACCGAAGTAGACCCGCGCGTGCTTCATCAGCGCGCCCAGCTCTTTCAGGTTAAGCTGGCCGCTTAAATCAAACACCGGCTGGGTGAGTGCGGCACGCAGCTCATCCATATAGGCGGTCTCTTCTTTTGACGGCGCCGCTGAGAGGATAATCGGCAGGCCGCGGGCCGCCAGGTTATCAATGGTGACTGCCAGCTTGTTAATATCCCAGGCCTTAAACATCCAGCGCGACGTCGGGTGCACCAGAATGTAGGACTGACTTGCCAGCCCGAACCCGGCCAGTTTCTCTGCAATCGACGCTTCCGCCGCATCGCCCGGCACAAACAGGGTGTGTTTATCGGCATCGGTCTGCGGATGAATGCCGATCCGCCGCAGCGCATCCAGATTCACCTCCACCATATGGCGGCTGTTATCCTGGATCGCCGGATAGAGGGTGGTGAAAGATTTCACCCACCGGCGACGCGCCAGCCCGCCGCGTTTATCGGGCTTAAAGCCGACGGACACGCGCGGTTTCAGACGACGCGCCAGCCGCGCGCCGTGCCAGTGTTCGGTGAGATTGATCAGCACGTCATACTGGCGCGCCTTCAGGGTGTTCAGCAGGGCTCGGTACAGGCGGAACTGCGCGAACCAGCCTTTTTTACGCCAGTTGCGGCCAATGGTATGCACCTGGTCAATATACGGATGGCTGGTGAGCATCGCCTGGGTGTCGTCATACACCAGGGCATCCACTTCGACATCGGGGTAGTTCTTTTTCAGCACCGTGAAGACCGGCGAGGTCAGCAGGACATCACCGTGGTGACGCAGCTTAACGATCAGCACGCGCTTCGGTGGGCGCTCCGCTGAGAAAAAATCAGACATAGGCTCTCTCTGCTGCCAGCAACGGCTCTAATTGCGCAAATACCGCAGCGGCGGAAAGGTCGCTCAGCTGCGATGAATGTTCCGGGCGGCAGATATATTGATTTTTTCCGTAGCCGCCAATCAGACCCGGATCCGTCGGGCCGTAAAGCGTAATATTAGGACGATCCAGCGCCGCCGTCAGGTGGCTGAGGCCGGTATCCACGGACACGACCGCCGTGGCGCCTGCCAGCTGCTGCGCCACGCCGTCCAGCTTCATACGGGGCAGCACGTCCACGTAGTCAAAGCCTTCTGCCAGCCGCTTCGCCCGCGCCTCTTCGTGCGGGGCTCCCCACGGGAGCCTGATGCGCAGGCCTGTACCGCTCAGCAGGCCGATAAGATCGCGCCAGTGGGCTTCCGGCCAGTGTTTATCATCCCGGGTGGTGGCGTGCAGGAAGATGAGATAAGGCGTACTTGCGTGCTCTGCGTCGTGCAGGAAATGCCGGGAAATGGCGTAATCGCCCTGCATTTGCGGTTTTGCGTAGCCCAGGCTTTTGGCGAACAGCTCGCGCGTGCGTTCGACAGCGTGCTGCTGCTTCGCGATCGCGTGGCGGCGGGTATAGAACAGGCTCGCCAGCGGTTCGCGCGCGCTATTCCAGTCCATCCCGTGCTTCACGCCGTGCGCTAGCCGGGTGACCAGCGCCGCGCTTTTGACCAGCCCCTGGGCGTCAATGATGGCATCATAATGCTGGGCCTGAACCGCGTTGCGAAAGGCCTGACGCTCGGCCTTAACCGGCGCGGAGAACCAGGCTTTGCGCCAGCGACGGATCGCCACCGGGATCACCCGGTCGACGGCTTCATGCCAGCCAGGGATCTGCGCGAAGCCTTCTTCCACTACCCAGTCAAAACGAATGCCCGGGATAGCCTTCATGGCGTCAGTGAGCGAGGGCAACGTATGCAGCACGTCGCCCATCGAGGAGGTTTTAACGATCAGTACCCGCATCCGTTATCCTTCTTCACTCAACAGCAGTTCGTTAAGCTCATCGAGGACACGCTGCGGGGTAATGTCGATCAGGCTCTGGTGATAGCCTTCGGCGGCGTCACCCTTACGTACTTTGTGGTAGCCGGTGATCAGGCGGATCACGCGGGCTTTATGCGACAGCGGCGGGGTAAAGTCCGGGCTGCTTGGGCCGTACAGCGCCACCAGCGGGCGGTTCAGCGCCGCGGCAACGTGCATCAGGCCAGAGTCGTTAGTCACCACGGCCTTACAGGCGGCCAGCAGAATGACGGCCTGCTCCAGCTGGGTTTCCCCGGCCAGATTACGGCACCAGGCCTGCTGCTCGACGTTCAGCGTGGCGAGAATTTCATTGCCCGCCTCATGATCTTTCGCCGAGCCGAACAGTACAATCTGATAGCCTTCGTCGATCAGCTGCTTCGCCAGCTCGGCATAGTGATAGTGCGGCCAGCGCTTCGCCGGGCCAAATTCCGCGCCCGGGCAGAAGCCAATCAGCGGACGATCGGGCAACAGGCCAAAGGCGTTGCAGGTCTGGGATTTCTCACCCTCGTGGACCTGGAGCTGCGGCCACAGCAGCGGCTGCGGCAGATCTTTCGCGCTGCGCATCACGCCTTTGTCGTAGGCCAGCGCCACGTAGCGCTCCACCATCAGCGGCCAGGCCTCTTTATCCAGTATCCGGGCGTCGTTCAGCAGGCCGTAGCGCATCTCGCCACGCCAGCCGGTGCGGTGCGGCACGCTGGCAAAGAAAGGCACCAGCGCGGACTTGAAGGAGTTAGGCAGCACGTAGGCGCGATCGTAGCGCTTGTCGCGCAGGTTATGACCGAGCTTGCGGCGCTCGGCGAGTTCCAGCGCCCCGTGGCCAAGCGGCATCGGGATCGCCTCGTTCACTTCCGGCATTCGCGATAACAGCGGACGGCACCATGCGGGTGCCATCACGTCGATTATCGCCTGGGGATAGCGCGCCTTGAGCGTGCGATAGAGACTTTGCGACATCATCATGTCGCCCACCCATGACGGGCCAATCACCAGTATTCTCATAGGGATGTCTTATGCGCCTCGGTTCAGCCAGGCCATATATTCCGTTACGCCTTCGGCAACGGTCTTAAACGGCTTGTCGTAGCCTGCGGCACGCAGGTTGGTCAGATCCGCCTGGGTGAATGCCTGGTAGCGGCCTTTCAGCTTATCCGGGAACGGGATGTACTCAAGGCTGCCTTTCTGATGATACGCCAGCGCAGCATCGGCTACCGCCTGGAAGGATTCCGCGCGGCCTGTACCCAGGTTGAAAATGCCGGAGACGCCGTTTTCCCAGAACCACAGGTTAACTGCCGCTACGTCGCCCACGTAAACGAAGTCACGCTTAAAGCCGTCGCTACCTTCGAACAGTTTCGGACTTTCGCCATTATTCAACTGGGTGTTCAGGTGGAAGGCCACGCTTGCCATGCTGCCTTTGTGACCTTCGCGTGGTCCGTAGACGTTGAAGTAGCGGAAGCCGACGATCTGCGAGTTCGCTTCTGGCAGCACCTGGCGGACGTATTCGTCGAACAGGAACTTGGAGTAACCGTAGACGTTCAGCGGCTGCTCGTATTCACGGGATTCAATAAAGTCAGAGGTGCGGCCGCCGTAGGTCGCCGCGGAAGAGGCGTACAGGAACGGAATTTCACGTTCCAGGCAGTAGTGCAGGATCTCTTTGGAGTACTGATAGTTGTTATCCATCATGTACTTGCCGTCCCACTCGGTGGTGGAAGAGCAGGCGCCTTCATGGAAGATAGCCTCGATCTCACCGAACTCTTCACCCGCCATAATCTGGATCAGGAAATCTTCTTTATCCATGTAGTCGGCAATGTTCAGATCCACCAGGTTAACAAACTTGGTGCCGTCTTTCAGGTTGTCCACCACCAGAATGTCGGTGATGCCTTTGTCATTGAGGGCCTTAATAATATTGCTGCCGATAAAGCCCGCGCCGCCGGTAACGATGATCATAGCTGTAACCTTTGAAGTGTGGAGCCCGGGGACAATCCCGGACGCGAATGTTTCTATCATATCATTAGTATGGCTGCCCTTCAGCCATTCACCTTCACAGCGCAGGGGTACACGTGATTTATGCTGCAAAAACGAGAACTGTTAATGCGTCATCTCGTATCGGCGTATAGCTTTGGGTAATATGTGCCGAAATTTGCCGAGTCTGGAGAATTGCAATGCGTGGTGATTTTTACAAACAGTTAAACAGTGACCTGGAAACCGCGCGAGCGGAAGGGTTGTTCAAAGAAGAGCGAATCATTACCTCCGCTCAACAGGCGGATATCACCGTTGCCGACGGCAGCCACGTGATCAACTTCTGCGCCAACAACTATTTAGGTCTTGCGAATCACCCTGAGCTGATCGCTGCTGCTAAAGCGGGCATGGACACCCACGGTTTTGGCATGGCCTCCGTGCGTTTCATCTGCGGCACCCAGGACAGCCACAAGGCGCTGGAGAGCAAGCTGGCCGCCTTCCTCGGTATGGAAGATGCGATTCTGTACTCCTCCTGCTTCGACGCCAACGGCGGTCTGTTTGAGACCCTGCTCGGCGCGGAAGATGCCATTATCTCCGATGCCCTGAACCACGCGTCGATCATTGACGGCGTGCGTCTGTGTAAAGCGAAGCGTTTCCGCTACGCCAACAACGACATGGTTGAGCTGGAAGCCCGCCTGAAAGAGGCCCGCGAGGCCGGTGCGCGCCACGTGCTGATCGCCACCGACGGCGTGTTCTCCATGGATGGCGTGATCGCCAACCTGAAAGGCGTCTGCGACCTGGCAGACAAATACGATGCGCTGGTGATGGTCGATGACTCGCACGCCGTTGGTTTTGTCGGCGAGAACGGTCGTGGCTCCCACGAATACTGTGAGGTGATGGGCCGGGTAGACATCATCACCGGCACCCTGGGCAAAGCGCTCGGCGGCGCGTCCGGCGGCTATACCGCCGCCCGCAAAGAGGTGGTGGAGTGGCTGCGCCAGCGCTCCCGCCCGTACCTGTTCTCCAACTCCCTGGCCCCGGCCATTGTTTCCGCCTCCATCAAGGTGCTGGAGATGGTGGAGTCCGGTGCCGAACTGCGCGACCGCCTGTGGGCTAACGCCCGACTGTTCCGCGAAAAAATGACCGCTGCGGGCTTTACCCTGGCCGGTGCCGATCACGCCATTATCCCGGTGATGCTGGGCGATGCAGTGGTGGCGCAGAACTTCGCGCGTGAACTGCAGAAAGAGGGCATTTACGTCACCGGTTTCTTCTTCCCGGTGGTGCCAAAAGGCCAGGCGCGTATTCGCACCCAGATGTCGGCGGCGCATTCCCCTGAACAAATTGAGCGTGCGGTGGAAGCCTTTACCCGCATCGGCAAACAACTGGGCGTGATTGCCTGAGGACGCGTAATGAAAGCATTATCCAAACTGAAAGCGGAAGAAGGCATCTGGATGACCGACGTTCCGGAACCGGAAGTGGGTCACAACGATCTGCTGATCAAGATCCGTAAAACCGCCATCTGCGGTACTGACGTGCATATCTACAACTGGGATCAGTGGTCACAGAAGACCATTCCGGTGCCGATGGTGGTGGGTCACGAATATGTCGGCGAAGTGGTTGGCATTGGTCAGGAAGTAAAAGGCTTTAAAATTGGCGATCGCGTCTCCGGCGAAGGCCATATCACCTGCGGCCACTGCCGTAACTGCCGCGGCGGACGCACGCATCTGTGCCGTAACACCGTCGGTGTGGGCGTCAACCGCCCGGGCTGCTTCGCAGAATACCTGGTGATCCCGGCGTTCAACGCTTTCAAAATCCCGGACAATATCTCTGACGATCTGGCCTCTATCTTTGACCCGTTCGGCAACGCGGTGCACACGGCGCTGTCATTCGACCTGGTAGGCGAAGACGTGCTGGTCTCCGGTGCAGGCCCGATCGGCATCATGGCGGCGGCCGTGGCGAAGCATGTGGGTGCGCGCAACGTGGTGATCACCGACGTGAACGAATACCGCCTGTCGCTGGCGCGCAAGATGGGCGTCACCCGCGCGGTGGACGTCTCTAAAGAGAACCTGAACGACGTGATGGAAGAGCTGGGGATGACCGAAGGCTTTGACGTCGGCCTGGAGATGTCCGGCGCGCCACCGGCATTCCGCACCATGCTCGACACCATGAACCACGGTGGTCGTATCGCGATGCTGGGTATTCCACCGTCAGATATGTCCATCGACTGGAACAAGGTGATTTTCAAGGGGCTGTTCATCAAGGGCATTTATGGTCGCGAGATGTTCGAAACCTGGTACAAGATGGCGGCGCTGATCCAGTCGGGTCTGGATCTGTCGCCAATCATTACCCATCGCTTCTCCATCGATGAGTTCCAGCAGGGCTTTGACGCGATGCGTTCCGGCCAGTCCGGAAAAGTGATCCTGAGCTGGGATTAAACGAAAAGCGCCTGCGGGCGCTTTTTTTCGCTGGCCTCACGTTTTTCAGTCCATAACCGGATATTTGCCAGCTTTTCTTCGCTTTTTACCGCCTTCGCTTATAGAGTTTGGGGAAGTTTACTCAACTTTACAGCGCCTATGTTCAAGCTCACCGTTTGTTTATTGACCTGTAACTCAGCACGACTGCTGCGTGAAGTCCTGCCTCCGTTGATCGTTGTTGCCGATGAGCTCATCGTCCTCGACTCGGGCAGTCACGACGCCACCTTAGCGATTTGCCAGGAATACGGCATCACCCCCCATCATCAGCCCTATACCATGCATGGCGTGCAGATGAACCACGCTATCGATCTGGCGAGCAGTGACTGGGTGCTGTGCATGGACAGCGATGAGATCCTCGATGCTGAAACCGTCGATTTTATCCTGCGCCTCAAGGCCGGTGATGAACCTCATCCTCAGCAGGCCTGGCGGATCGCCCGCTACTGGCATGTCTTAGGGGAAGAGGTGCGGACGATCTATCCCGTCTCCTCGCCCGATTTCCCGGTACGGCTCTTTAACCGCACCCAGGCGCGGTTTAATCAGCGTCCGGTGGATGACAAAGTGGAAGGGGCGATCCAGTCCGTTAAAATTCCTGGCCGTGTGCGCCATGACACCTTCTATTCGCTGCATGAGGTCTTCAACAAGCTGAACAGCTACACCAGCCGTCTGGTGAAGTACCAGACCGTACGCCCTTCTATTGCACGCGGCGTCATTAGCGCCATCGGCGCGTTCTTCAAGTGGTATCTGTTCAGCGGCGCGTGGCGACAGGGGAGAGTGGGGGTAGTGACCGGTCTCTATGCCACCTCTTACAGCTTCCTGAAATATTTCAAAGCCTGGTATCAACATCAGGAACAAAAAGCGTCTGCGGCCAAAAAGCACGCAGACTCTCACGTCGTCGAGTAAAGGATCCCGCCTCACGGCGGGGATCAGCTTTTCTTACCCCAACCCTGCCACTGCAGCTGAACGTATTTCACCAGCGAACTCTGGCTGATGCTCTCCCCAATCACCGAGAAGTAGCGGGTCACATAGACCGGCTCCGGCGGCTGCTTCGGCGCACAAAGCGTTACGCCGCGGAACGGGTTACGCGGTTTGGTGCCAGGCGCGGTGCCAGCGGGTGGCGGGCTAACCGGCCGGGAGGTATCTACCTGCGGCTCATTGAGCAGGCTGCTGGCCGGCACCAGGGTAATATCCGCAGGCAGGGTGGGCAGCATCTGCTGTAACACGCGGACGGTGGACGGATGAGGGTGACCGATGGCGATCGCCGAGCCTGAGCGGCGGGCCACCTGCACGGCGCGGTTAAACTGGACGCGGATATCGGCCTCGTTTTGCGTGTCATCGAGGAACACTTTGCGCTTGATCACCTTCACGCCGGTGCCCTGTGCGGCGCGCATCGCCTGGCTGTTGCCGATGGTCATGCTGTCGAGGAAGTAAAGGTTGTAGCGCTCAAGCGACTGCATCACCTTCTGCATGCCAAACAGGCTGGAGGTCATGGCGCTGCCCATGTGATTATTCAGCCCCACGGCATAAGGCACTTTGCCATACGCCTCGCGGATGATGCGCTCGATCTCATCGCTGCTCATCTCCGGACGGAGGGTGTCTTTTTCCAGCGGCTGTTTGCTGAGCGGTGCCATCGGCAGATGGATTAACACCTCATGCCCGCTGTTGTGGGCTTTGGTGGCCATTTCATGAGCGTGAGGCGCGTTCGGCAGCACGGCGACGGAGATGGCGGATGGCATCGCCAGCACCTGATTTTCTGTGTGTGGACGATAACCGAAGTCATCGATGACGATAGCGAGTTTACCTGCGTAAACCGGCATCGCCAGCGCCAGTGCGCTGACGAAGGGGAGAACCATACGACGAAATTGAAGCAAAACTTATCTTCCCAACCACGGCTGTGGATTGACCGCCTGACCCTGGCGACGAATTTCGAAATAGAGTGACGGGCGGCCCTGACCGCCACTGCTGCCCACAAGGGCGATAGCCTGACCGGCGCGAACCTGGGTGCCGACGCTGACCAGGGCGCTCTGGTTATAGCCGTAAAGACTCATGTCGCCTTTCCCGTGCTCAACCACCACCACCAGGCCGTAACCCTGCAGCCAGTCAGCGAGGATCACCCGGCCATCGGCGATAGCTTTGACTTCGCTACCTTCCGATGCACCGATAACAATCCCCTTCCAACGTAGCTCACCCTGCAGCTGTTCGCCATAACGATGCAGAATTGAGCCCCGTACCGGCCAGTAGGCCTGACCGCGCGGAGAGCCCAGACCGCCGGTGCGCGACATCAGCGAGCGTTCGTTTTCTGTTGGTTTGTAGGTGGTGCCTTTGCGGGAGGCTTCCTGCTGCTTGTTGCGAACGGCCTGCGCTTCACGCGCCTCTTTCTCGGCGCGCGCTTTGGCGGCCGCTTCCGCACGGGCGATGCTGTTACGCAGTTTTGATTCGTTGGCGCGCATCTCCCCCAGCTGCGCCTGGCTCTCCTGAATGGAGGACTCCAGCCCGGCGAGGGTTTTCTTACGCTCGTTGCGCGCCTGTTCCAGTTTGGCCTGTTGCGCCTGCTGATCGTAAAGCAGGGTCTGCTGCTGGCTCTGCTTCTCTTCCAGCTCCGCTTTTTGCGTGGTGACCTCTTCCCGCGTCTGCTTCAGCTGGGCGATAGTCTCCTGGCGGGCCTGGTTGAGATAACCGAAATAGGCCTGCAGGCGTTGGCCGCGCTGGCTCTCTTCGCCGCTGAGGATCAGCTGGACGCCGGTGTGTTCACCCTGGCGGAAGGCCGCGTCTAACTGCGCGGCAAGGTTGCGCTCCTGAGCCGCACGCTGAAGCTCAAGTTTGGCGATAGACGCATTCATCTCGTCTATTTGTTTATTCAATACGCTGAGGGTGTTCTGGGTTTCACGCAGCTGGCGTGCCGCCGCGGAGATCGCCTCTTCCTGCTTTTTGAGTTGCGCCAGCAGGGAAGAACGCTGCTGCTGCTGCTGGCGTACCGCCCGCTCTTTGGCCGCGATATCGGCCTGAATGGTTTTGAGCTGATCGCGCTCGTCCGCCTGGGCGGATGCCGCGCACAACAATACGCCAGCGCTGAGCACGCTGGCGTAAAGTAAAGGCCTGACTGATAACCGTAACGGCTTCACGACCCATGTGATTGAAACAATCGCCTTTCCCCTCATGGGGAAGGATTATTCCACGATGAACAGCGGCTTGCCAGTCATCTCTTGCGGGATTTCCATGCCCATCAGGGCCAGCATGGTCGGGGCAACGTCTGAAAGCTTACCGCCATCCACTGCTTTAACTGATTTATCACCGACATAAATCATCGGCACCGGCAGGTTGGTATGCGCGGTGTGCGCCTGGCCGGTGGCCGGATCGCGCATCTGCTCGGCGTTGCCGTGGTCTGCGGTGATCAGCATCTGGCCGCCCGCGGCCACGACGGCTTTGGTGACCTGGTCGATGCACTCGTCCAGCGCTTCAATGGCTTTGATCGCTGCTTCCATCACCCCGGTATGGCCAACCATGTCGCCGTTCGGGTAGTTACAGATGATGGTGTCGTATTTGCCGCTTTCGATGGCTGCAATCAGCTTCTCAGTCAGCTCGGCAGAGCTCATCTCCGGCTGCAGATCGTAGGTCGCTACTTTCGGGGAGTTGATCAGAATGCGGTCTTCGCCTTTGAACGACTCTTCCACGCCGCCGTTAAAGAAGAAGGTGACGTGTGCGTATTTCTCGGTTTCAGAGATGCGCAGCTGGGTCTTGTCGTGCTTCGCCATCCACTCGCCGAAGGTATTCGCCAGCGATGACGGCGGATAGGCGCATGGGGCTTTGATGTCGGCGGCATATTCGGTCAGCATCACGAAATCGCCCAGCTTGACCTCTTTTTTACGGGCGAAGCCGTCGAAGTCAGCGTTGACGAAGGCGCGGGTGATTTCGCGGGCGCGGTCAGCACGGAAGTTCATGAAGATCAGCGCGTCGCCATCTTCCATCGCGGCATCGGCCTGGCCTTCGGCGCGGATCACGGTCGCTTTTACGAATTCATCGTTTTCATCGCGGGCGTAAGCGGCTTCCAGCGCGGCAACGGCAGTGTTTGCCTGAAACTCGCCTTTGGCTTCAACCAGCAGATTGTAGGCCTGCTCTACGCGATCCCAACGGTTGTCGCGGTCCATGGCGTAGTAGCGGCCAATGATGGATGCCACGCGGCCTTTGCCGAGGGCGGCAAACTTGTCTTCGAAGGCTTTCAGGGAGGATTCAGCGCTGCGCGGCGGGGTGTCGCGGCCATCAAGGAATGCATGCAGATAGATTTTTTCTGCCCCTTTTTCCGCGGCCAGTTCTACCATCGCCATAATGTGGTCTTCGTGGCTGTGGACACCACCTGCGGAGAGCAGACCCATAATGTGCACCGCTTTGCCTGCGGCGGCGGCTTTCTCAACCGCGCCGGTCAGCACCGGGTTCGCAAAGAAGGTGCGTTCTTTAATTTCAACATCCAGACGGGTCAGATCCTGATAAACAATGCGTCCCGCACCCAGGTTGACGTGTCCAACTTCGGAGTTACCCATCTGGCGATCGGGCAGACCCACTTCCAGGCCGGACGCATCAATCAGCGTATGAGGACGTTGGGCCCACAGTGCATCCATGACCGGGGTTTTAGCGTTGAAAATGGCGTTATCCTGGTGATCTTCGCGATAGCCATAGCCATCCAGAATCATCAGTACCATAGGTTTTTTAGAAACCGACATTGCGACAACCTCTTTGCTCAAAAGACAAAAAATTTGCGTAATTTTACTACAGCTGAATCGATCAAATAGCCGCAGAAGATCAAAGAAAACGCCAGCCCAGGGGTAAGGGGAGGGGAATTTTGGTCTTTTTTTTCGTGGCAGCACGCAGAAAATGGATTAGCTTATTGTCGCTGGCTGTATTTGCCACAACGCACAGGTATACTCCTGTCCTGGTTTTTTATTCACTCAGTCGGGAGTCGTTACCCCCCATGCAAGAAATTATGCAATTTGTCAGCCGCCACCCCATACTTTGTATCGCGTGGATTGGTCTACTGGCAGCCGTACTTTTCACCACGTTCAAAGGCCTCACCTCTAAAGTGAAGGTGATCACCCGCGGCGAAGCCACGCGTCTTATCAATAAAGAAGATGCAGTGGTTGTCGATCTGCGTCAGCGTGACGATTTCCGCAAAGGCCATATTGCAGGCGCGATTAACCTGCTGCCAGCTGAAATCAAAGCCAATAACCTTGGCGAACTGGAAAAGCATAAAGACAAACCCATTATTGTCGTTGACGGCACCGGGATGCAGGCTCAAGAGCCCGCAAATACCCTCGTCAAAGCAGGCTTTGCAAACGTCACTGTCCTGAAAGACGGCATCTCAGGCTGGAGCGGTGAGAATCTGCCTCTGGTTCGCGGTAAGTAAACAGGAGTCTGAACATGGCCAATATCGAGATCTATACCAAAGCGACCTGCCCGTTCTGCCACCGTGCGAAAGCGCTGCTGGACAGCAAAGGCGTAGCCTTCCAGGAACTGCCTATTGATGGCGACGCTGCGAAGCGCGAAGAGATGATTAAACGTAGTGGCCGTACGACGGTTCCGCAGATTTTTATCGATGCGCAGCACATTGGCGGCTGTGATGACTTGTATGCGCTTGACGCGCGTGGTGGACTTGATCCCCTGCTGCGCTAAGGCGTTTTAGGACAATTAAAAAGGGTTTTTCCATGTCAGAACAAAACAACACCGAAATGACTTTCCAGATCCAGCGCATTTATACCAAAGATGTCTCCTACGAAGCACCTAATGCGCCGCATGTTTTCCAGAAAGACTGGCAGCCAGAGGTTAAACTTGATCTGGATACCGCATCCACCCAGCTGGCGGATGATGTGTATGAAGTCGTACTGCGTGTTACCGTAACCGCCTCTCTGGGCGAAGAAACTGCATTCCTGTGCGAAGTACAGCAGGGCGGCATCTTCTCCATCGGCGGCATCGAAGGTAATCAGATGGCGCATTGCCTGGGTGCATACTGCCCGAACATCCTGTTCCCGTATGCCCGTGAATGCATCACCAGCCTGGTTTCCCGTGGTACGTTCCCGCAACTGAACCTTGCGCCGGTGAACTTCGATGCGCTGTTCATGAACTATCTGCAGCAGCAAGCTGGCGAAGGTACTGAACAACATCAGGATGCCTGATGAGTACTGTCAATGCGTCAATGACTGTGATCGGTGCCGGCTCTTACGGCACCGCTCTTGCTATCACTCTGGCAAGAAATGGTCACGAAGTGGTTCTCTGGGGCCACGATCCAAAACATATCGCTACGCTGCAAGCGGATCGCTGCAACGTTGCGTTCCTCCCCGATGTGCCTTTCCCTGACTCACTGCATCTTGAAAGCGACCTGGCGACTGCGCTTGCCGCAAGCCGCAATATTCTGATCGTTGTGCCGAGCCACGTGTTTGGCCAGGTGCTGCGACAGATTAAACCGCTGATGCGTGATGATGCGCGCGTGGTCTGGGCGACCAAAGGGCTGGAAGCCGAGACCGGCCGCCTGCTGCAGGATGTCGCCCGCGAAGCGCTGGGTGATGCCATTCCGCTGGCGGTGATCTCCGGTCCGACCTTTGCGAAAGAGCTGGCGGCAGGGCTGCCGACGGCCATCTCGCTGGCCTCGACCGATGAGACCTTCGCTGACGATCTGCAACAGCTTCTGCACTGCGGTAAAAGCTTCCGCGTCTACAGCAACCCCGATTTTATCGGCGTCCAGCTGGGCGGCGCGGTGAAGAACGTTATCGCGATCGGCGCGGGCATGTCTGACGGTATCGGCTTTGGCGCGAACGCGCGTACGGCGCTGATCACCCGTGGGCTGACTGAAATGTCCCGTCTGGGCGCGGCGCTCGGTGCCGATCCGGCCACCTTTATGGGGATGGCAGGGTTAGGCGATCTGGTGCTGACCTGTACCGACAACCAGTCGCGCAACCGTCGTTTTGGCATGATGCTCGGCCAGGGCATGGATGTAATCGGCGCGCAGGAGAAGATTGGTCAGGTGGTAGAAGGCTACCGCAATACCAAAGAAGTCCGGGAGCTGGCACACCGCTTTGGTGTCGAAATGCCAATAACCGAGGAAATTTATCAGGTATTGTATTGCGGAAAAAATGCGCGCGAGGCAGCATTGACCTTATTAGGTCGCGCACGCAAGGACGAGCGTAGCAGCAGTTAACTGCAGGAAAGCGTTATCACCTGAATGACCCGGCTGGCAAAGAACCGGCCGGTCATTATCATTACGTCTGGAGTAAGCAATGCCGTGTGAAGAACTGGATATCGTCTGGAACAATATTAAAGCCGAAGCCCGGGCTCTGGCCGACTGTGAGCCAATGCTCGCCAGTTTCTACCACGCGACGCTACTCAAGCACGAAAACCTCGGCAGTGCCCTGAGCTATATGCTCGCCAACAAGCTGGCTTCCCCGATCATGCCGGCCATTGCCATTCGGGAAGTGGTGGAAGAGGCCTATGCGGCCGACCCGGAGATGATCGCCTCCGCCGCGTGTGATATTCAGGCGGTACGCAATCGCGACCCTGCGGTGGATAAATACTCCACGCCGTTGCTCTATCTGAAAGGTTTCCACGCCCTGCAGTCCTATCGTATCGGCCACTGGCTGTGGAACGAGGGCCGCCGCGCGCTGGCGATCTTCCTGCAAAACCAGGTCTCTGTAAGCTTCCAGGTGGATATCCACCCGGCGGCGAAGATTGGCCGCGGCATCATGCTCGACCACGCCACCGGGATTGTGGTGGGTGAAACGGCGGTGATTGAAAACGACGTCTCGATCCTGCAGTCCGTGACCCTGGGCGGGACCGGTAAAACCAGCGGCGATCGCCACCCGAAAATTCGTGAAGGGGTGATGATTGGCGCAGGCGCGAAGATCCTCGGCAATATCGAAGTGGGACGCGGCGCGAAAATTGGCGCCGGTTCGGTGGTGCTGCAACCTGTACCGCCGCATACCACCGCCGCAGGCGTACCGGCACGCATCGTTGGCAAGCCGGACAGCGATAAACCCGCGATGGATATGGATCAGTTCTTCAACGGGATCCACCATACCTTTGAGTATGGCGACGGGATCTGAGTAAACGCCCGGTGGCGCTGCGCTTACCGGGCCTACCGCAATATCGCGCCGGCATACCCCAGCTGGCGCCAGGCTTCATACACCACCACCGACACCGCGTTCGACAGATTCATGCTGCGGCTGTCCGGCATCATTGGAATACGGATTTTTTGTTCAGCAGGCAGGGCATCGAGAATGCTGGCCGGCAGGCCGCGCGTTTCCGGGCCAAACAGCAGATAGTCCCCCTCCTGATAGCTTACGGCGCTGTGCGCAGGCGTACCTTTGGTGGTCAGGGCAAAGATCCGTTCCGGTTTTTCCGTTTCCATAAAGGCGGCCTGATCCCGATGACGAACCACGGCGGTGAACTCGTGATAGTCCAGCCCGGCGCGGCGCAGGCGCTTGTCGTCCCACGTAAAGCCCATTGGCTCGATGATATGCAGACGGAACCCGGTATTGGCGCACAGGCGGATGATATTGCCGGTATTAGGTGGAATTTCTGGTTCGAATAAAACGATGTTAAGCATGCTGCCCCTTGAGCCTGTCCCATCAGGCTATTTTATTTGCCATTTTGGACCTGGGCAGTGCTCACAATCCTCACGTACTACGTGTACGCTCCGGTTGTTGCGCGCTGTCCGTGTCCAAACTGGCTGCAACAATATACGCCTGATGGGACAGGCGCAAAAAATTGCGGGGCAGGATATCATCCCCTCTCCCCTTTGGGGAGAGGATGAGGAGCTAAGCCGCATTCCCCTGCGCCAGCGGTGCCAGCCCGGCAGGGATCTTACTCAGCTCCTGCACCAGCATCTCCTTGCTGATGTCACGAATGGATTTCGCCCCGGTGAGGGTCATCGCCACCTTCATCTCTTTCTCGATCAGATTGAGCAGGTTCGCCACGCCCGCCTGGCCGTGGGTCGCCAGCGCGTAGAGATAAGCCCGGCCCAGCAGAACGGTATCGGCGCCGAGGGCAATCATGCGCACCACGTCCAGACCGTTGCGGATCCCGGAGTCCGCCAGAATCGCAATATCGCCCTTAACCGCATCGGCAATGGCGGGCAGGGCGCGGGCAGACGAGAGCACCCCGTCCAGCTGGCGGCCGCCGTGGTTCGACACCACGATGCCGTCGGCACCAAAGCGCACCGCATCGCGGGCATCTTCCGGATCGAGGATCCCCTTGATCACCATTGGGCCGTCCCAGAACTCACGGATCCACTCCAGGTCTTTCCACGAGATCGACGGATCGAAGTTGTTCGCCAGCCAGCCAATGTAATCTTCCAGCCCGGTCGGTTTACCCAGATAGGCAGAGATATTGCCCAGATCGTGCGGGCGACCGTTGAGCCCCACATCCCACGCCCACTGCGGATGGGTCACCGCCTGCCAGTAGCGGCGCATCGCCGCATTCGCGCCGCTCATTCCGGAGTGCGCATCGCGATAGCGCGCGCCGGGGGTCGGCATATCAACGGTAAAGACGAGGGTGGAGCAGCCCGCCGCTTTGGCCCGCTCCAGGGCGTTACGCATAAAGCCGCGATCGCGCAGGACGTACAGCTGGAACCACATCGGACGCTTGATGGTCGGAGCGACCTCTTCAATCGGGCAGACCGAGACGGTGGAAAGCGTAAAGGGAATGCCTTTGGCGTCGGCAGCCGCTGCGGCCTGTACTTCACCCCGGCGGGCGTACATGCCGCACAGGCCAACGGGGGCAAGGGCTACCGGCATGGAGAGCGTTTCGTTGAACAGCTTCGTCTCAAGGCTCAGGTCGGACATATTCTTCAGCACGCGCTGGCGCAGGGCCACCTGCGACAGATCTTCCACATTGCGGCGCAGGGTGTATTCAGAGTAGGCCCCGCCGTCGATATAGTGGAACAGGAACGGGGGCAGGATGCGCTGCGCGGCGGCGCGATAGTCACTGGCTGCGGAAATGATCATGCTTTGTTCTCCCTGGAAATGTCGTTGTCGCCAGGCAGACGGGTAATGCGCGCCTGTCGGGCCTGATCTTCATCGAATCGTTTAATGGTGGTATGCACGAAGCCCAGGTGCGCCATCATCGCTTTACGCGCGGCCTCGGCATCACCGGCGAGAATGGCGTTGAGCACCGCCTCGTGCTGTTCGGTCAGCTGAGCGAAAACCGGCGGGACCAGATACATACGCTGTCGGCTCTGCTTCACGGAGGATTGCAACAGGTCGAAGAACCCGCGCATGGTTTGCAGCAGCACCACGTTATGCGACGCCTCGGCAATCGCCAGATGGAAACGCACGTCCGCCTGAGAGGCGATATCCGGGTCGCTGCTTTGCGTGGCCTCAAAGCAGGCTTTGAGCTTCTCTTTATCGGCCTCGGTTGCCCGCATCGCCGCATGCCAGGCCGTGCTGGTTTCGATGGCGTGGCGCGCTTCGAGGATGTCAAAGCTGTAGTCCGGGTCGTTCTCCATCAGCGTTTTAAGCGGCTGGACGATGTTTTGTTCGGACCAGTCGTCATGCTGCCAGCGCACGAAAGTGCCGCCGCCGCGACGGCTCAGCAGCACCCCTTCGTTTACCAGCGTCGCCAGCGCCTCGCGCAGAGAGTTGCGCGACACGCCAAGCTGGGCGGCAAGCTGGCGCTCGGCGGGTAACTTCATGCCCGCCTCCAGATGTTGTTCTTCAATCAGCGCCCGCACGCGAGTGGCAATCTCGTCGGACAGGCGTCTGGGCATCACTATCATGGGATCATCCAGGTTAAGACGTAGGCCTGCAGGGTGGTGATGACCCCTACCATGCAGGTAAATATCAGGCTGTGCTTCACGGTAAAGCGGAACAGATCCGATTCTTTACCCACCAGGCCTACCGCCGCACAGGCAATGGCGATGGACTGCGGGGAAATCATCTTACCGGTCACGCCGCCAGTGGTGTTGGCGGCAACCAGCAGCACATCCGACACGCCAATCTGCTGGGCGGCTGTCGCCTGCAGGGCGGCAAACAGGGCGTTTGATGAGGTATCGGAACCGGTCAGGAACACGCCCAGCCAGCCGAGGAACGGCGAGAAGAAGGTAAACGCGTGGCCGGTATGCGCCAGGGCTAACGCCAGCGTCGAAGACAGGCCGGAGTAGTTCGAGATAAACGCGAACGCCAGCACCATGCCGATGGAGTAGATCGGCAGCATCAGCTCTTTAATGGTCGCGGCAAACGTCTGTACCGCTGCGGCAGGCTTCATGCGCAACCACACCACGGAAAGGATCGCGGCAAACAGAATGGCCGTGCCGGTAGCGGAGAACCAGTCAAATTTGAACACCGCCGCGTACGGCGTGGCGTCGTGCACCACCGGCGGCATACGGGCGACCATTTTGTCGAGGAACGGCACGGAGATGTTAATCACCATGTCGTACAGCGCGCCGCCAGGAGCGAACAGCGCTTTAAACGGTGGAACGCTCCACAGCGTCACGGTGGCGGTCAGGAACAGGAACGGCGACCAGGCGCGGACGATCTGCCCGGCGGTATAGCCGGTGCGGGCCAGAGTCTGATCCACATGTGAGGCACCCATATCGGCAAAGCGGAAGATGCGCACCGGCTGCCAGCGTTTCAGGAACAGCGTCAGACAGACCAGCGACACCAGGGAAGAGATAATGTCCGGCAGTTCAGGGCCGAGGAAGTTGGAGCTGAGGTACTGGGCAATCGCGAACGAACCGCCCGCCACCATCACCGCGGGCCAGGTCTCTTTCACGCCGCGCCAGCCGTCCATAATCGCCATGATCCAGAACAGCACGATGATGGTCAGGAACGGTAACTGGCGGCCCACCATCTGGCCGATCTCAAAGCTGTCCAGCCCGGTCACCTGGCCGGCAACCAGAATCGGAATGCCCATCGCGCCAAACGCTACCGGCGCGGTGTTGACGATCAGACACAGACCGGCGGCATACAGCGGGTTAAAGCCCAGGCCAACCAGCAGCGCGGCGGTAATCGCCACCGGCGCACCGAATCCGGCCGCCCCCTCAAGGAACGCCCCAAAGGAGAAGCCGACGATCAGCATCTGCAGGCGCTGGTCAGGGGTAATAGAGAGTATCGATGAGCGGATGATGTCGAACTGCCCGGTTTTCACCGAGATTTTATAGACGAAGACCGCGGCGATGATGATCCACGCTATCGGCCACAGGCCGTAGAAGAAGCCATAGATGACCGAGGCCAGCGCGCGATCGACCGGCATTTTGTAGAAGAACAGCGCCACCATCAGGGCGATGGCAACGGTATATGTCGCGGCAAGGTATCCCTTCAGCTTGAGCTTAATCAGCGCAAAGAAGAAGAACAGGATAGGTAGCGAGGCGATCAGGCTTGATAGCCAGATATTTCCTGCCGGATCGTAATTTTGTTGCCAGAGGCTCATTGCAGGTCTCCTGAGGACCACACAGGGTGAGACGCGGTGAGTCTGTGCTCATCTCGGCGTCACATTATGTGTAAAAGTGGTCCTGCCAATAGTGTGATGTAGGGTTAATGACAACAAATGGTTAACCAAATGTTATTGGTCGGCAATGTGTTTGTGAGCAAAGATTATGGAAATGTGAACCAGGGAAGGATCGTTTGCGGAATTGGTTGGGCCAATTTTCTGGAGGGAAAGGGGCAGGCCGGGCAAGCATTGCGCTACCCGGCTAAAAATCAAAACTCGGTCTTGCTGAAACCCGTCATCTCTTTCAGGCCCATTTCACGGCCCAGCTCGGTCATCGGATGGACAACCACCAGGCCGCGCACGCTTTTCTTCAGCTTTCCCATATCGGCCTGTTCTTTCTTGGTGATCGCACGGCGGAACGGCAGTTTTGACAGCTTCTGCGCTTCTTTGCTCAGCTTCTGCTCTTTCACGCCACGCAGACGTTCGATTTCGGTTTCCAGCGTCGCTTTCTCTTTTTCCAGCTCGGCATATTTCTCGGCGGCATCAACCAGCGAGAGGCTGGCCTGCTGGTGGCGGATCAGATCCAGGCGGTCGCTCAGGCGTTTAATTTCGTTCTTTTCGACTTCTTTCATCACAAATAGCTCTAAAAACAGGGGAGATTACAGGGAAGGATACACCAATGTGCGCAGGCTTACTTCTGAAACGCTTTTTTTAAGCTGATTCGGGAAATCAGCTCAGTCAGGGAGAGGACCATGGTGGAGCGGACGATCTGCTGGTAGCGCTGCTTCTGCATCGCGTACAGCTCCGGGTCGCTGGTGTCAAAATGCGGCGTCGGGGGGAGGGCGGTCACGCAGTGCAGTTCGCCAAGCGGGCCGAGGATCTCGTCGTCGGTGAATGCATACTCGTTGCCGTCGTGATTCAGCTCCTCACGCAGCGCCATCAGCAGTTCGGCGTCTTCATACTCATGACGGCTAATGACGCCCAGGCCATAGATCAGTTTCAGACGCACGGATAAATCGCCCAAGGGGCCGTCACCGTCGAGCAACGGTTCAACTGCGTATTTTACCGCGTAGTCGTCTTTGCGAAAAACCTGAAGCACCAGGATATTTACCGCCTCGGTTAATAACTCGACGGCGGATATCAGGAAACTTCGAACGGTTTTGCCAGCATTCAGACGCTCCAGCACACGGTTTTCAAAGGCCTGGGTTTGTTCCATTATTGCCTGCATATCTGACAATCTATCTTCCGGGCGCAGGATGACCTGCGCCAGTTCCTGCATCATTTGGTTGCGTTATATACGGTCACCGCCTCCACAACCACGTCGCTGTTGGCATCCAGACCGGATACCTGCGCCAGCGCGGCCTGTGGACCCTGCTCGTCAATCAGCTGCGCCAGCTCCTGCGCCTGCGGATCTTCTTCGCTGCGGTAGTGCATCGCGGCGGCAATGCCTTTGACCAGACTGGTGTGCGGCAGACCGTATTCCAGCGTGCCGAGCAGCGGCTTGATCAGACGATCGCCCGCACTCAGTTTACGCAGCGGCTGACGGCCCACGCGCTCAACGTCATCTTTCAGATACGGGTTTTCAAAACGACCGAGGATTTTCTGAATATATGCCGCATGCTTATCGGCATCAAAACCGTAGCGTTTAATCAGTACCGCGCCGCTCTCATCCATCGCACCTTTTACCACGGCGCGAACGTTCTCATCGAGAATGGCGTCACGAATGGTCTGATGACCGGCTGATTTACCGAGGTAGGCGGTTATAGCATGCCCGGTGTTCAGCGTGAAGAGCTTACGCTCGACAAATGCCATCAGGTTATCAGTTAATTCCATCCCCGGGATCTCCGGCAGCGCGCCTTTGAACTGGGTTTTGTCGACAATCCACTCGCTGAAGGTCTCAACAGTCACTTCCAGCGGGTCGCTGGTCGCTGAGGCTGATGGCGGAACGATACGATCCACGGCGGAATCGACAAAGCCCACATGCTCTTCAACCCAGGCTTTATCTTCGTCAGCCACGGCGGCCATAACATGGCCTTTCAGCTGAGTGGTGCCGCGCACCATATTTTCACAGGCGATAATGTTCAACGGGGCGTCGTTACCCTGGGCCTTACGTTTGGCCAGCCCTTTGGCGACGGCCGGGGCGATGCGCTCCAGCACCACCGGGCCCACCGCAGTGGTGACCAGGTCAACGTTAGCAATCAGGTCGATAACCTCATCGCCAATACTGCTGACCGCATTCACGCCGGTGACGGTTTCGATCTGCTCGTTTTCACCCACCACATGCACCTGATAGCTATGACGGGCATTCAGGGCATCCAGTACCGTCTGATTCACATCTGCGAATGTCAGCGTAATGCCCGCGTCTGCCAGCAGTTTGCCGATAAAGCCACGACCGATATTACCTGCGCCGAAATGTAATGCTTTCATTGTATTAACCTTCATCAATGTTGTTACCCGAGAGGGCTGGGGTGAGGAACCACGCGAATTTCCCCTCACCCTAGCCCTCTCCCCAACGGGGAGAGGGAAGGGAAAGACTTACTTGTTCAACAGCGCCAGGACTTCTTCGACGCTGGTGGTGTTTGCCAGACGTTCGATAACGGTTTCATCGTCCAGAGCATTGGTCAGGCTGGTAATCACCTGGATGTGCTCGTTGTTACGGGCCGCGATACCAATCACCAGACGGGCAATGTCATCTTCTTCTTCACCGAAGCGCACGCCTGCCGGGTACTGACAGAACACTACGCCGGTTTTCAGAACGCGATCTTTCGCTTCTACCGTACCGTGCGGCACCGCAATGGATTCGCCCAGGTAGGTCGGGGTCAGTTTTTCACGTTCCAGCATCGCTTCAACATATTCCGGCTGCACGTAGCCGCCTTTTACCAGCTGCTCGCCGGCAAAGCGAATCGCTTCTTCTTTGTGGCTCGCGGTACGGCCAAGGAAGATGTTCTCCGCACCCAGTCGGAACAGGTGGCTGTTGCTCTCGTCAAAGCTGTCCTGCAGGCTGGTACGTACTTTAACTTCGTTGTCTTCATGACGCTGCGCCGCCACCAGACGTTCGGTCAGGCTGGTATACAGCCCGCTGTCCAGGAAGTTGGTCAGCGAAATGTGCTGCGCCTGCGGAACCTGACGCATCGCACGCTCGGTCAGGTCGCGGTGGGTGATGACCAGGTCAACATCCGGCGGCAGGCTGTTAATCGCGCTGTTAGTCACGGAGATCTGAGACAGACCGGCATCCGCCACTTTCTTACGCAGTACGCCCGCACCCATGGCGCTTGAACCCATACCGGCGTCGCAGGCAACGATGATTTTACGCACGTGGCTCAGGTCGTTAGAGACATCGCCCGCAGCCAGTGGCGTTGCAGCAACACCTTTAGACTGAGATTTCATGTCCTGCATACGACGGGTTGCCGCTTCGATATCGTCTTCTTCTTTCACTTTGCTGGTTTTCAGCAGGATAGCCGACACGACGAAGGAGACCGCCATGGCCGCACAGATAGCGGCGATGTTAGCGAAGTAGGCGCCTTTCGGGGTCATCGCCAGTACCGCCAGGATAGAACCCGGGGAAGCAGGGGAGACCAGACCACCGCCCAGCACGCTCAGGGTGAACACGCCAGTCATACCGCCAAGGATAACGGCAAGGATCAGACGTGGGTTCATCAGCACGTACGGGAAGTAAATTTCGTGAATACCACCGAGGAAGTGGATGATAGCCGCACCGCCAGCAGACTGCTTCGCGCTGCCGCGACCAAAGAACATATACGCCAGCAGGACGCCCATGCCCGGACCCGGGTTAGCTTCAATCAGGAAGAAGATGGATTTGCCGAGGTCATGAGACTGCTGAATACCCAGCGGTGAGAAGATACCGTGGTTGATGGCGTTGTTGAGGAACAGGATTTTCGCCGGTTCAACAAAGATGGACGCCAGCGGCAGCATGTCGTGGGCAACCATGAAGTTAACGCCCGCCGCCAGAAGTTTGGAGAGCACTTCAACTGCCGGGCCAATGCCGAGGAACGCCAGAATCGCCAGGATCATGCCGATGATGCCGGCAGAGAAGTTGTTCACCAGCATTTCGAAGCCGGATTTGATTTTGCCATCAACCCAGACGTCGAACTTCTTAATCGCCCAGCCGCCCAGAGGACCGGCAATCATGGCACCGAGGAACATTGGCATATCCGCGCCGACGATGACGCCCATGGTGGTAATCGCACCGACCACGCCACCGCGGTCCCCGCCTACCAGACGACCACCGGTATAACCGATGAGCAGCGGCAGCAGATAGGTGATCATTGGGCCAACAAGTTTCGCCAGCGTTTCGTTAGGCAACCACCCTGTCGGAATAAATAACGCGGTGATGATACCCCACGCGATAAACGCGCCGATATTTGGCATCACCATGTTGCTGAGGAATCGACCAAAGCTTTGTACTTTGATCTTAAAATCGGATGACATAAAACACCCCTTCTTCTGTTTACGCAGGCCTTAAGCCCGAGGTTTGTTGTTAATGCGGTGGCAGAGGTTGCCCAGCCCTGTTCTGATGCGTGAAATTTGGCACTTAATACTTTAACTGTCCAGACAGGCGAAAATTGTGTGATCTCAGTCACGTAAAGGTAGGGGGTGTGGTGAGGAATGAAGTGACATATGTCACAAAATTGAAGTGTAAAAAAAATACAATGACCGCAAAAGCGGCAGTTTGACCCCTAAAATGTGAATCAAATCACATTTCGTTGTCGGCGATTTGTTTCTGTAGTGTGATCAAATCCACAAAAAATTTTTATGCAGAATTCTCTGGATGCGATCGCCGGCAACATCTGTTTAACCGAACGACGCCAGGATGTAAGTAAGCAACACTTATCGTTAAAAAAAGAGTCCTCAAATATGGTATGGCGAAAAGTGCGAAGCTGGATTAAGCTCATACTGTAAACTTAAGTCTATTATTATTCAGGATATATTTTGTCACGCTTCTAAACTTGCATGGAGATATAAGAAAAAATCATACTCCCCGGCTCTGAAATAATAAGTACATATTCGTGTACTTAATCATGAATTAATGTGGCTGCTTACCATTTAATTATTTTAATGAGTTTACGATTTATTTAGTGAGGCAAATATGTTTCTCAACTATTTTGCGCTGGGTGTGTTGATTTTTGTCTTCGTGGTTCTTTTTTATGGAATCATCGCTATTCATGACATTCCCTATAACATGGCCAAAAAGCGCAACCATCCCCATGCCGATGCTATTCATACGGCGGGGTGGATTAGCTTGTTTACGCTCCATGCCATTTGGCCGTTTCTGTGGATCTGGGCAACGCTCTACCAGCCAGAGCGCGGCTGGGGGATGCAGAACCATATTCAGCCGCCAGACCGCAGCCCCGACGTGGATGCGCTGGCAAGACGCGTAGCCGAGCTGGAACAAAAACTGGCCGCGGTGCCCCCTGTGGCTGATAAGAACACCTCGGAGCAATAATCATGGATCTGTTGATCGTATTGACCTATGTCGCGTTTGCGTGGGCCATCTTTAAAATATTTCGTATTCCGGTAAACCAATGGACGCTGGCGACTGCGACACTGGGCGGGGTATTTCTCGTGGCCGGTCTCATTTTATTAATGAACTATAACCACCCGTATACGTACACGGCGCAGAAAGCGGTTATCTCAATACCGATTACGCCGCAGGTCACGGGTGTGGTAAGTGAAGTGACGGATAAAAATAACCAGCTCATTAAAAAAGGTGAGGTGTTATTTAAAATCGATCCGGGCAGGTATAAAGCGCGTGTTGATCGTCTGCAGGCAGACCTGGTCACCGCGACGCATAATATCGATGTTCTGAAAGCACAGCTGACGGAAGCACAATCCAATACCACCCGCGTCTCTGCCGAGCGCGATCGTCTGTTCAAAGACTATCAGCGTTATTTAAAAGGCAGCCAGGCGAAGGTGAATCCGTTCTCTGAAAGCGATATCGATAACGCGCGGCAAAACTACCTGGCGCAGGACGCCATGGTTAAAGCCTCAGTGGCCGAGCAGACCCAGATCCAGAGCCAGTTAGACAGTATGTCTAACGGGGAGCAGTCGCAGATCGCCTCCCTGCGCGCCCAGCTAGCAGAAGCGCAATACAATCTGGATCAGACCATTATTCGTGCGCCCAGCAATGGCTATATCACCCAGGTATTGATTCGTCCGGGCACCTACGCCGCGTCTCTGCCGCTGCGTCCGGTGATGGTGTTTATTCCTGAGCAGAAACGGATGATCGTGGCGCAGTTCCGCCAGAACTCGTTACTGCGTCTGAAGCCGGGCGATGAAGCGGAAGTGGTGTTCAGCGCGCTGCCGGGGCAGGTCTTCCCCGGTAAGCTCACCAGCATTTTGCCGGTGGTCCCGGGCGGTACTTACCAGGCGCAGGGTGCGCTGCAGTCCCTGACGATGGTGCCGGGTTCCGATGGTGTGCTGGGCACTATCGAACTGGATCCGAACGCCGACGTGGACGCGCTGCCTGACGGTATCTACGCCCAGGTCGCGGTCTATTCCGACCATTTCGCGCACGTCTCTGTGATGCGTAAAGTCCTGCTGCGTATGACCAGCTGGATGCACTACCTCTATCTCGACCACTAATTCCTTTAAAGGCAGGCACGCGATACGCAGTGCCTGCCTTTTTTCTTTGCCTGAGCCATACTTATCCTTTTGTTGGCGGAAAAGGAGCAGGCAATGAAACTCATCGGCAGTTATACCAGTCCCTTCGTGCGTAAAATCTCTATTCTCCTGCTGGAGAAAGGCATCACTTTTGAATTTGTGAATGAACAACCCTATCAGGCTGAAAACGGTGTCGCGCACTACAATCCGCTGGGGAAAGTCCCGGCGCTGGTGACCGATGACGGGGAGCACTGGTTCGATTCCCCGATCATTGCCAGCTATATCGAGCTGCTGGATATCGCCCCGGCGATGATCCCCCGTGAGCCCAGAGCCGCCCTGGCTATCCGGCAAATCGAGGCGCTGGCGGATGGGATCATGGATGCGGCCCTGGCCTCGGTGCGCGAGCAGGCGCGCCCGGCGGCACAACAGTCGGAGAGCGAGCTGCTGCGTCAGCGGGAGAAAATCGCCCGCAGCCTGGATCACTGTGAACAGCTCATCCGCGAAGGGAAAATTGCCACCGACAGCGTTAACCTGGCGACCATCGCCATTGCCTGCGCTATTGGCTACCTCAATTTCCGTCGCGTCTCGCCGGGCTGGTGCGTCGATCGCCCGCTGCTGATTAAGCTGGCGGAAACCCTGTTCCAGCGCGAAAGTTTTGCCCGCACCGAACCGCCAAAGGCTTGATGTCGTCGATAACACTTCCTGGCCGGACGCGGTACAATCGGCCTGACATTGACTCCCTCTCCCGTCGGGAGGGGGGAAGATACCCAACCGTCAGGCGCTTCCATGACTACTCAGCACGCACTCTATAGCCAACTTCCCGCGACCGATCGTCTGCTTCGCGACGCCCGTCTTACGCCCATCATTGCCCGCTTCGGCCACAGCCGAACGGTCGAAACCTTGCGCCAGTTGCAGGACGAAGCCCGCGCCGGGATCCGCGCCGACAACCGCCTGCCGGCCTGGTGTGACGACTGGGCGCAGGAGACCGAAAAGCGGCTGGCGACGGATGAAGTACAGGGGTTGCGTCCGGTCATCAACCTGACGGGTACGGTGCTGCACACCAATCTGGGGCGTGCGCTGCTGGCCCAGGAGGCGGTAGCCGCGGTCACCCAGGCGATGCAGATGCCGGTCACGCTGGAGTACGATCTCGACGGCGCCGGACGCGGCCACCGCGACCGGCCGCTGGCGGCGCTGCTGTGCCAGCTCACCGGCGCGGAAGATGCCTGCATTGTGAATAACAACGCCGCGGCGGTGCTGCTGATGCTGGCCGCGACCGCCAGCGGTAAAGAGGTGGTGGTTTCCCGCGGTGAGCTGGTGGAGATCGGCGGGGCGTTTCGCATCCCGGACGTGATGACCCAGGCCGGGTGCCGGCTGCGGGAAGTGGGCACCACCAACCGCACCCACGAGCGGGACTATGCGGCGGCGATTGATGACAACACCGCCCTGCTGATGAAGGTGCACACCAGCAACTACCAGATTGAAGGCTTCACCCATGCCGTTGACGAGGCGGATCTGGTGCGCATCGGCCAGCAGAGAGACGTGCCTGTGGTCGTCGATCTGGGCAGCGGTTCGCTGGTGGATCTCAGCCGCTATGGCCTGCCGAAAGAGCCGATGCCGCAGGCGTTAATTGCCGCTGGCGTCAGCCTGGTGAGCTTCTCGGGCGACAAGCTGCTGGGCGGCCCGCAGGCCGGGATCATCGTCGGCAAGCGCGACCTGATTGCTAGATTGCAACAGCACCCGCTGAAACGCGCCCTGCGTGCGGATAAAATGACGCTTGCCGCGCTGGAGGCCACCTTACGCCTCTATCTCCACCCGGAGACGCTGGCCGAACGCTTACCGACGTTGCGCCTGTTGAGCCGCGACGCCGCCGCGATCCATCATCAGGGGGAGCGCCTGCTGGCGCAGGTCGCAGCGCACTACCCCGACTTTGAGGTTCGCGTAGAAGATTGCCTGTCACAGCCGGGCAGCGGATCGCTGCCGGTGGATCGCCTGCCGGGAGCGGCCCTGACTTTTACCCCGCGAGACGGGCGCGGCGCTCAGCTGGAGGCGCTGGCGTTACGCTGGCGATCCCTGCCGGTGCCGGTGCTCGGCCGGATAAAAGACGGCCGTCTGTGGCTGGATTTACGCTGTCTGGAAGATGAAGCTCAGTTTCTGGAGATGTTGTTGAAATGATTATTGCCACCGCCGGTCATGTTGACCACGGCAAAACCACCCTGCTGCAGGCGATCACCGGCGTCAACGCCGACCGCCTGCCGGAAGAGAAGAAGCGCGGCATGACCATCGATCTGGGTTATGCCTACTGGCCGCAGCCTGATGGCCAGGTGCTGGGATTTATCGACGTGCCGGGGCACGAGAAGTTTTTGTCCAACATGCTGGCCGGGGTCGGTGGGATTGACCATGCCCTGCTGGTGGTGGCCTGCGATGACGGGGTAATGGCGCAGACGCGCGAGCACCTGCAAATCCTCCAGCTGACCGGCAACCCGCAGCTGACGGTAGCCCTGACCAAAGCCGACCGCGTCGACGACGCCCGGGTGGAGGCGGTGCGCGACGAGGTGCTCGCCACCCTGCGCGACTTTGGCTTTGCTGACGCGACGCTGTTTGTCACCGTGGCCACCGAGGGGCGGGGAATTGATGCCCTGCGCGCCCATCTGCAACAGCTCCCGGCCCGCGCTCATGCAGACCATCACCGCTTTCGTCTGGCTATCGATCGTGCCTTTACCGTGAAAGGGGCCGGTCTGGTGGTCACCGGCACGGCGCTGTCCGGTGAGGTGCGGGTGGGTGACAGCCTGTGGCTGACCGGAGTGAATAAGCCGGTGCGTATTCGTGGACTGCATGCGCAAAACCAGCCTGTTGAACAGGCCCACGCCGGGCAGCGCATTGCCCTGAACCTGGTGGGCGATACGGAAAAAGCAGAGCTGAACCGCGGGGACTGGCTGCTGGCCGAAGCGCCGCCGGAGCCGACCACGCGCGTCATCGTCACGCTGCAAGGAGATGTGCCGCTGACGCAGTGGCAGCCGCTGCATATTCACCATGCCGCCAGCCACGTCACCGGACGCGTCTCGCTGCTGGAGGGGGCGCTGGCGGAACTGGTCTTCGATGCCCCGCTGTGGCTGGCTGACAACGATCGGCTGGTGCTGCGCGATATCTCTGCCCGCGTCACCCTCGCCGGGGCGCGGGTGGTCACTCTCAACCCGCCGCGTCGCGGCAAGCGCAAACCGGAGTATCTGCACTGGCTGGCCACGCTGGCACCGGCGACGGATGATCGTGCCGCGCTGCTGGCGCATCTGGAGCGCGGGGCGGTAAACCTGGATGCGTTCGGCTGGGCACGCCAGCTCAGCAGGGAAGGGTTGCGTCAGCTGACCCAACAGCCGGAGTTTATCCAGGCCGGCGTCAGCCTGTTAAACACTGCCGTCGCGGCGCGCTGGCAGCGTAAGATTCTGGAGGTGCTGACGACCTATCATCAGCAACATCAGGATGAACCCGGTCCGGGGCGCGAGCGCCTGCGGCGGATGGCGCTGCCGATGGAAGACGAGGCCCTCGTCCTGCTGCTGATCGAGCGGATGCGCGAGAGCGGGGAACTGCACAGCTACCACGGCTGGCTGCACCTGCCGGATCATAAAGCCGGCTTTACCCCGGCGCAGCAGGCCGTCTGGGAAAAAGCGGACGCGCTCTTTGGCGATGAACCCTGGTGGGTGCGCGATCTGGCCCGTGAAACCGCCACTGACGAGCAGACCATGCGTCAGGTGCTGAAACATGCGGCGCAGCAGGGGCTGATCACCGCGATTGTTAAAGACCGCTACTACCGCCACCATCGGATCGTCACCTTTGCGAACCTGATCCGCGCGCTGGACCACGAGCGCGGCTCCACCTGCGCGGCGGATTTCCGCGACCGGCTGAACGTCGGCCGTAAGCTGGCGATCCAGATCCTCGAATACTTCAACCGCATTGGCTTTACCCGCCGCCGCGGTAACGATCACCTTCTGCGGGATGCGCAGCTCTTTGCCGACGAGGGGCAGCAAGGTTAATCCTTTTTGCTGGCGAACTTCTGTTTCGCCAGCCAGACGGCGCCCAGCCTGCCCGCCTGGTTACCCAGCTGACAGGGCAGGATGGGCACCTGCAGGGATTCCCACTCTTCAAAGGTTTGCAGGTGTCGGTCGAGGAGTTTATAAATTTTCTCCTGCTCGCTGATGCCGCCGCCGATCAGCACCACCTGCGGGTCGAACAGGGAGATCACGCTATAGACCCCGCGGGCCAGAAACAGGGCCCACTCTTCCACCGCTTCGCGCAGGTGCAGATCGTTCTCCATCCGCTCGAACAGCTCTTCGCCTTCCGGCATATCCTCCCCGGAAACCCCCAGCGCCCGGCGGCAGGTCGCCATCAGTCCGCTGGCAGAGGCCACCTCGTGCATTCCTTCGCCGTTTTTGCCGACCGGGATAACCCCGAACTCCCCGGCGCGATAGTGCGAGCCGCGATAGAGATCGCCCCCGAGCACAATCCCGCCGCCGATCCCGGTGCCGATCGTCATGCAGACAAAATTCTCGTACTCATGTCCAGCGCCGCACCAGCGTTCGCCCAGCGCAGCACAGCTGGCGTCATTATCGGCCACCACCGGCAGGTCGGTCAGCTCTGCGAAAAGCGTGTAGAGGTTGACGTTATCCAGATACTCCAGCGCGCCGGCTTTCGCGGCTTCGCCGGTATGGGTATTGATGTGGCCGGGGATACTCACCCCAATCGCCGTAATCTCGTGCTCTTTCTGGTACGCCTCGACCACCTCGCGCCACCGTTGCTTAAAGGCCTCTTCATCCTCTGGGGTATCAAATTGATCGGTGGTGAGTTCGTTACCGTCCTCGTCGATCACGCCGTGTTTAATATGGGTTCCGCCCACGTCAAAGCCGATAAAAAGCTGCATTTATCCTCACCCTCTCCCCTGTTTGTGCGCTTTAAGTATGGCTCAGGGCAGGAAACCAAACGTAAAGTAAGGTAATGCGTGAAGGGGCTCGCAAAGCAGGCGATGACTGGCGATGTTTTCACCGCCGCGGTCTACCTTTGAAGGACACTTCACGCAAGGAGACAGTCATGACGAATAACCCTCCCTCAGCACGTATCCTGCCCGGCGAATATGGTTTCCCCCTCAAACTGAAAGCCCGTTATGACAACTTTATCGGCGGCGACTGGGTTCCCCCGGCCGACGGCGATTATTACCAGAACCTGACCCCGGTGACCGGCCAGCCGCTGTGCGAAATTGCCAGCTCCGGGAAGCGCGATATCGATCTGGCGCTGGATGCCGCCCACAAGATCAAAGACAAATGGGCGCATACCTCGGTACAGGATCGCGCTGCGATCCTGTTCAAAATTGCCGATCACATGGAGCAGAATCTGGAGCTGCTGGCCACGGCAGAGACCTGGGACAACGGGAAACCGATCCGCGAAACCATGGCCGCCGACGTGCCGCTGGCGATCGACCATTTCCGCTATTTCGCCTCCTGTATTCGTGCCCAGGAGGGCGGTATCAGCGAGGTGGATAAGGACACAGTGGCGTATCACTTCCATGAGCCGCTGGGCGTGGTCGGCCAGATCATCCCGTGGAACTTCCCTCTGCTGATGGCTGCCTGGAAAATGGCACCCGCGCTGGCAGCCGGCAACTGCGTGATACTGAAACCGGCGCGCTTAACGCCGCTGTCGATCCTGCTGCTGATGGAAGTGGTAGGCGACCTGCTCCCGCCTGGGGTTGTGAACGTGGTCAACGGCGCCGGGGGCGAAATCGGTGAATATCTGGCGACCTCCAAACGGATCGCCAAAGTGGCCTTTACCGGCTCCACCGAAGTGGGTCAGCAGATCATGCAGTACGCCACCCAGAACATCATTCCGGTGACGCTGGAGCTGGGCGGCAAATCCCCGAACATCTTCTTTTCCGACGTGATGGACGAAGAGGATGCCTTCTTTGATAAGGCGCTGGAAGGGTTTGCCCTCTTTGCCTTCAACCAGGGCGAAGTCTGCACCTGCCCAAGCCGGGCGCTGGTGCAGGAGTCGATCTACGAGCGCTTTATGGAGCGCGCCATTCGTCGCGTGGAGTCGATCCGCAGCGGCAACCCGCTGGACAGCATCACCCAGATGGGTGCCCAGGTGTCGCACGGGCAACTGGAGACCATCCTCAACTATATCGATATCGGTAAGAAAGAGGGGGCCGAGCTCTTAACCGGCGGACGGCGCAAGCAGCTGGACGGCGAGCTGAAAGAGGGTTACTACCTCGAGCCGACGATTTTGTCCGGTAAAAACAACATGCGCGTCTTCCAGGAAGAAATCTTCGGCCCGGTGCTGGCGGTGACCACCTTCAAAACCATGGAGGAGGCGCTGGAGCTGGCCAACGATTCGCAGTATGGCCTGGGTGCAGGGGTCTGGAGCCGTAACGGCAATCTGGCCTATCAGATGGGGCGTGGGATCCAGGCCGGACGCGTCTGGACCAACTGCTATCACGCCTATCCAGCGCACGCTGCGTTTGGCGGATACAAACAGTCGGGCATTGGCCGCGAAACCCACAAGATGATGCTGGAACATTACCAGCAGACCAAATGCCTGCTGGTCAGCTACTCCGATAAACCGTTGGGCCTGTTCTAACCTCTGAGAGCAGGCCGCCCCAGGGGGGTCTGCTCAATCTGTTTACGCAGGGTATTCAACACCCCGTCCAGCACAAACTGCACCCGCCACGGCTGATAGTCACGTTTGCGGAAGATCGCTACCAGATCCAGCCACCACTCCTCCTGATGGGTGAAACAGGGCACCATTGAGCCTTCTTCTATCTCCCGTAGCAGACTCTCTTTTGGCGCAAAGACGATCCCCAGATGATTTCGGGCCAGCTCCAGCGCCGTCTGGGTGTTGTCGCAAATATAATTACCCGTGACTTTATAATCGATTACCTGCTCGCTATTATTCACGCGAAAACGCCAGATATTAGCGTCATCGATTATCATTGAATCGATAAGAATGCAGGAGTGGTTAATGAGATCGTCAGGATGATTAACAGGGTGCTTTTTAATATATTCCGGCGTGGCGAAAGCAGTAACAGAATATTTGGTTAAGGTGCTGGCAACCAGGTTTTCATCTTTCGGTTGAGCATAGGTAATTAAAATATCGCAATCATCGGGAAAGGTGACCCCTTCGAAAAACTCATTCTTGTCCAGGTTGTAGGTCTTCAGCCTAATACGAATATCGCCAATATTTTCGATCTCATGAATCACGTGGCGGGCCAGATAAGTGACGATCCCCGACGGCCCATAAATGGTGACCTTGCCGCGTTTTTCGTGTTTGTAATCAGCAATAAAATTAACCAGTTGTTCGTTTTTTTCCAGTGATGCATTGACGAAGGGCAGCAGGGATTCACCGAACTGGGTCAGCGCCAGCTGGCGGGTGGTGCGCTCAAAAATTTTCAGCCCGACGCGGGTTTCGAAATCAGCGAGATATTTACTGACGTTGGCCTGGGCCATTCCCAACAATGCAGCAGCATCTCCGATGCTGTGGGTCGCGGCAATGACGGAAATAATTTTTAATTCTCGCGGTTTGATTTGCAGCTTGTTCATTGCCTGACGCCCATCTATATGAATTTATATATAATATTATACAAATATCCCATTTGCATCGCGATTTTTGTAACCATTATTATGCGCCGCGTCGTATGACATTTAATGGATTGCAAACAATGAAGTTTAAAAAGAATTTACTCATCGCGGCCGCTTTATTTACGGCGACATCCGCAATGGCCGATGATTTTTCAGTTGGCGCTGGCGCAGTGTTTAATGAATCACCCTATAAAGGCTATAACGAGAACGTCTCCGCTGCCCCTTTAATTAGCTACGAAGGCGAACATTTCTACGTGCGTCAGACCACCGGCGGCTGGATCGTCTGGAAAGATGCGAAAAACGAACTGAGCCTGACCGCCTCCTGGATGCCGCTGCACTTCGACCCGGAAGATAACGACGACCACGTGATGAAGCAGCTGGATGAGCGTAAAGCCTCCGCGATGCTGGGTGGGGCCTACTACCGTCACGAAAGCTGGGGTAGCCTGAAGTTTGCCCTGGCGGCCGATGCGATGGACGAGAGCGGCGGCGTGGTGGGCGAGATGTCTTACTTCCACCCGATCCGGATGGAGCGCCTGACCCTGACGCCGTCGGTGGGCGTGTTCTTCCACGACGAAAGCTTCAACGATTACTACTACGGTGTCTCTGCGAAAGAGTCCCGCCGCAGTGGTCTGCAGCAGTACACTGCCGGTGAAAGTGTGACTCCCTATATCGGCCTGGCGGCGAAATACCCGCTGACGCATAACCTCTATCTGAACGCCAGCGCGGTCTATATCGTACTGCCTGACGACGTGAAAAACAGCCCGATGATCGACCGTGACGACAGCTTCGCGCTGATGACCGGTCTCTCCTGGAAGTTCTGATCTTTCAGCAATCTGCCCTCAGGGACGAGGGCAGCCTCAATCGTTTTCTTCTTACGCCTCATCCACCCAGATGCGCATCTCTCCCTCGCCGCGATTCGCCCAGCTAAACCACGGAATAAAAGTCAGGGTCTGCGCCTGCTGCATGGTCGGGGCGCGATCGTACTGCCACAGCGGTCGCTGTTCTGCGTTCGCGGCGTGGCGGGCATAACCCTGGGTCTGGATCAGCACCTTATGGGCAAAAATCCCTTTTCCTTCCACGAGCTTAAATTCGCTCTCGGCGGGCAGGGTCAGGTTATGCAGTCCGGCGCCGTTATCCGCCTGTTCGAGACAGTAGACCAGCGGCCCGCGCTGAATCGCCACTTTCCCGGCCTGCTGGCGTACCTGCGGATTCCCGTAAACCCGACGTACCGGCATCGGCAGGGTTAACTGCAGCCTGTCGCCCTCCTGCCAGCGGCGGGTTAGGTAGAGATAACCCTGACGCACCTCGCCGGCGACGAGGTCGCCATTCAGCGTCAGCTGCGGATTGTCGCACCAGTCCGGCAGACGCAGAGCCAGGGTATGGTCGATTGCCACCGGGGAAGTGATCTCGATAGTGACCTGCTCCTGCCACGGGTAGTTGCCGCTGATGCGCAGCGTTAACTCCTCATCGCCCACCGGGAAGGTCATGCTGTTGCCGATATAGAGGTTAATAAACAGCGCATCCTCACGGACGGTATAGATGTAGTGGCCGATGGAGGTCAGCACCCGGGCGATATTCGGCGGGCAGCAGGCGCAGCCGAACCAGCGCTGGCGAACCGGCTTCACGTGATCATAAATATGGTTAAACTTCAGCGTTTTCGGATGCACCTCCAGTGGGTTAACGTAGAAGAAGTGCTTCCCGTCCAGCGCCATGCCGCCCAGTACGGTGTTATACAGCGCCCGCTCCATCACGTCGGCGTACTGGCTGTTGGCCTCCATCTCCAGCATCCGCCGGGCAAACATCATCAGGCCGATCGAGGCGCAGCTCTCGGCATAGACGGTGTCGTTCGGCAGATCGTAATCGCTGCTGAAAGCTTCGCCGCTGCTCTGGGAGCCAATCCCGCCGGTAATATACAGCTGGCGCTGGGCCATGTTGTTCCAGAGACGCAAACAGTCCTGGCGTTTGCTTTCGTCCTGGCTCAGGCGGGCCAGGTGCGCGACGCCGGTCATCAGATAGACGAAGCGCACCGCGTGGCCGATGGCCGTCTGCTGTTCCGCCAGCGGCTGATGCGCCTGGCTGTAGGCTTTGTCCTGCACCATCCACGCCGGACCGTAGGTGTTCCAGTAAGAGGTTTTTCCGCGCTTTTCATATTCGATATCGTAGAAGTGCGGCTGAGTCCCGCGCTGCTCGACGAAATATTTCACCAGCGCCAGATAGCGTGGCTCCTGGGTGACATCGAACAGGCGCATCAGCGCCAGCTCAATCTCCGGGTGACCCGGATAGCCGTGCAGCTGCTGCTCGCCCGGACCAAAGACGCTGTCGATATGGTCGGCCAGCTTGCAGACCACCTCCAGCAGATGGCGCTTGCCGGTGCCCTGGAAGTACGCCACGCCCGCTTCAATCATGTGCCCGGCGCAGTACAGCTCATGGCACTCCGCCAGGTTTGTCCAGCGCTCGTCCGGAGCTTTTACCGTGAAGTAAGTATTCAGGTAGCCATCCTCGCACTGCGCGGCGGCTACCAGCTCAATCACCTCGTCGGCGGTCTTTTCAAGCTCAGCGTCGGGCTTCTGGCACAACGACCAGGCGACCGCCTCCAGCCATTTCGCCACGTCGCTGTCCTGAAAGACCATCCCGTAAAATTCGCCGCTCTGCTGGCCCGCCGCAATGCGGAAGTTGGCGATCGCATGGCTCGGTTCGGCCTCGGTGATGCGATCGTTCAGGGCATCCCACTGGTAGGGGATAACCACATCCCGCACCAGCTGTTGATACTGGCCCAGAAACGGGTCGCTGATTTTCAGTTTATGCAGGTCGGGTTCCATTATGGACATCATATTCTCCTCAGGCTTGAGCGTGACGCTGGCGCAGGTCGGTGGCAATGCGCGCCATCATCGGGTTATTGAGCTGGCACTTGCGGATCGCCAGCGCCAGCAGCAGATGGAAAAGGGCAGGCAGCAGGGTTTCCATGGTGGTGATGCCCTGCAGCGAGGCGGCCGTCTGGTTACCAGCGCCCGGCTGATAGGCGACAAAAATGAATACCAGGCTGATGATCCCGGCGCTGGATGCCCAGGCCAGCTTGATGAAAAACAGGTTAAAGGCGAAGTTCATCCCGGAGGAGCGCACGCCGGTTTTCCACTCGCCGTAGTCGTCGGCAAAGGCCATTAACGCGAAGTGCAGCGGCAGGGTAAAGCCGAGGATCACTCCGTTCGCCAGAATCACCACCAGCCACAGGGTCTGATGCGCCGGGCCGCCGGGCAGGAACCACATTCCCACTGCCAGTGCCGCCAGCACCAGGTTAGTGTAATAGTAGAGTTTGACTGTATCGCTGCGGCGCGACAGCAGGTTGACGATCACCGCCCCGAGAATGGCGGCAAAGGTCACCATGGTGAAGAACAGCGAGGTATACGCGGTGCTGCCCTTCAGCACGTAGGTGATGAAATACATGTAGCCGCCGCCACGGATGTTGAAGACGTTAATCAGCAGGAAGGACATCACCAGCATCAGCAGCAGCTGATCGTTCTGGCGCAGACCGGCGAGATGCTCCCTGAGGGTAAATTTCCCCATCATTGCCAGCGGCACGCGCTCACGCACCCAGAAGAAACAGCACAGGAACATCACCACCGCAATGGCGCACAACACCCCCACGCCCAGTTGATACCCCTGAGCCGTGTCGCCCTGGCCGAGCTCCGAGACCAGCCACGGCAGGCCGACCGAGACCAGGAAACCGGCCACGCCGCACAGCACAAAGCGCCAGGACTGACAGGAGAGCACCTCGCTGTGGCGGGTGGTCATGGTGTTGATCAGCGCGCAGTAGGGCACGTTGATGGCGGTATAGCCCACCGAGAGCAGCAGATAGGTGCCGAACGCCCAGGCGATTTTGACTCCCATTCCGGCATCCGGCACGGTGAAGGTCAGGACGCCGATCGCGCCAATCGGCAGGGCGACCCACAGCTGCCAAGGGCGAAAGCGTCCCCAGCGGCTTTGGGTGCGGTCGGCAATGATCCCCATCACCGGGTCGGATATGGCGTCGAAAATGCGCAGGGCGATAAACAGCGTGCCGACCAGCGCCGGGGTTAATCCAAAGACATCGGTATAGAAGAAGGTAAGAAAATTCATGATCAGACAGGTGATGACCGTCCCGCCCGCATCACCCAGGCCGTAGCCAATTTTTTCTCGTACTGAAAGGCGCTCGTTGACGGCCTGCCGGGCAATCTCTGTCTGCGTAATCGGAGTGGAAGTCATGAGGTAACTCCTCGGGTTATCGGATTTTTTATATTGTTTTGTCAGGTACCCGATTAATTTTGCACCGATCCCCGGCCTCAACAAGGGAAGGGAAAAGTATAAAAAGGTGAGGATTCCGACCTTATTCTCAAAATGTGATTTCGATCGGGGTGAAAGGAAATTATCTGTTAATAATCAGTAATAAAGCGTCATAAATTGTCTATTAATAGCGGAAAAGTGAATGCCAATGCTCGAATTGTCCATAGTACTTCCGATCAGGGTCCAGAATGGCGGGTATTTCATCTCCCGGGGCGTGGGGCGTCATCCGGCACGCAAGCTCGATTCGTGGGAAGTGATTTTTGTCGAAAAGGGAACATTAACGATCCAGGAGGAGGGGAGCGTGTTTGAGGTGCATGCCGGTGAGAGCCTACTGCTCTGGCCGCATCGTCTGCATAAGGGCATTGAGGATTTTCCCGCCGATTTACGCTTTTACTGGCTGCATTTTGAGGTCGACGAGCAGAGCCTGCCCTCTGCCAGGAGCACGCTGCTGTCTGTACAACAGCACGGAAAAACCGGCGATCCGCAGGCAATGGTTGCGCTTTTCCGGCAATTTCTGACCGAGCAGGAGAAGCTTCAGCGCAGCCCGGCGCTGGAATTTCTTCTGCTGCTGATACTGCAGCAGCTCTCCCTGGCGGCCGGGCAGGAACTGCCGCCGGATGAAGCGGGAGTGAATCTGGCGTGGAAGGCGCGGCAGCTAATCGGCACCCAGTTTCATCTGCCGATCTCCACCTCTACGCTTGCCAAAGAGCTGCACTGCAACGCGGACTACCTGGGGCGGGTGTTTCGACGGGTCTTCAATCTGACCCTGACCGAGGCGATCCACCGCCAGCGTGTCAGGGCCGCTGAGAAGCTGTTGCTCAACGATGCCGTATCGCTGAAAGAGGTAGCAACCCGCTGCGGTTTTAACGATGCTGGCTACTTCCGGCAAATCTTTCGCAAGCATACAGGTTTAACGCCCGGAGTCTGGAAACGCCGCTACTGTAAAGAACACATCAATTCTGCCTGAGTTCTTTGGCAGATGGCCAGTTTTCACGGCAGGGCGCACAAATCGGGGCTTTTACCCTGTCTGATCAAGGCGCTCAACCCGAACCCTCTGGCAACCTGATTTTTTTCAGCAAGGATGGAGCAGGCAATGAACCCGTTTATTGTTGCGGACCCGGCGAAATGTATTGGCTGTCGCACCTGCGAAGTGGCCTGTGTGGTATCGCATCAGGAAGATCAGAATTGTGCGGCCGTGACGGCAAGGACGTTTACTTCCCGCATTCGGGTGGTGAAAGGCGGGACCTTTACCACGGCGGTCACCTGTCATCAGTGTGAAGATGCGCCCTGCGCCAACGTCTGCCCGACGCAGGCCATCCAGCGGCAGGCGGGAGTGTGGCAGGTGGATCAGGCGCGCTGTATCGGCTGTAAAAGCTGTATGGTCGCCTGTCCGTTTGGGGCTATGCAGGTGACGGGGAGCGCTGAGCAGGTTCAGGCCCTGAAGTGCGACCGCTGCGCGCACCGCGAAGCGGGACCGGCCTGCGTGGCGGCCTGTCCCACCTATGCGTTAAGCTGCGTCGATCCTGCCAGATTACGCGCCGAAAGGCTGCGTTATCTGGCGTAAAACGTTACTGGCCGTTTTCCCGCCAGGCGAGCTCAACCTCTTCTGCCAGAATTTTAACGCCGGCTTCGATTTTTTCCGGGTCCGGCACGTAGTTCATGCGCATGCACTGATGGGTATGCGGCCAGGGTTTATCCAGCCCCGGGAAGAAGTAGTCCCCCGGTACCATCAACACCCCGCGTTTTTTCAGACGCTGATACAGCAGCTCGGTGGTGATCGGCAGGTCCTTAAACCACAGCCAGAGGAAAATCGCCCCTTCGGGTTTATGGATCAGGCAGCGATTTTCCGGTAAGTAGCGGCGAATGGTGGCGATCGTCTCTTGTACGCGCTGATAGTAGAAAGGCTTGATCACCTCATTCGACAGACGCAGCAGATCGTTGCGCTTAATCATCTCGCACATCATCGCCGGACCAATCCCACCCGGTGACAGGCTAATAATGCCGTTCATATTGGTGATGGCGGTGATGATTTTCTCATTGGCGATGATGATCCCGCAGCGGCTGCCAGGCAGACCCAGCTTGGAAAGGCTCATGCACAGGACAATGTTCGGGTTCCACAGCGGGCGCGCTTCGCTGAAGATAATGCCCGGGAAGGGCACGCCATAGGCGTTATCAATCACCAGCGGAATGCCGTGCTGGTTCGCCAGCGCATCCAGCTTCATCAGCTCTTCGTCGGTGATCACGTTCCCGGTTGGGTTGGTGGGCCGGGAGACGCAGATCATGCCGGTCTCTTCGCCAATATGCAGGTGCTCAAAATCGACGTGATATTTGAACTGGCCTTCCGGCAGCAGCTCGATGTTCGGACGTGCGGAGACGAAAAGGTCATCCTCAAGGCCGGAATCGGCGTAACCGATGTATTCCGGCGTCAGCGGGAAGAGCACCTTTTTGGTGGTGCCGTCGGCACGTCGGCCCGCGAAGAGGTTAAATAAGTAGAAAAACGCGCTCTGGCTGCCGTTTGTCAGTGCAATATTCTGTGGTTCGATCTCCCAGCCGAGGGTGTCGCGCAGCATCTCTGCCAGGGCAGCGAGCAGCTCGGTTTTCCCCTGCGGGCCGTCATAATTGCACAGCGCATCAGTGGCTTTGCCATTTTCCAGCATGTCCGCAAGGAGCGTCTGAAAATAGGCGTTCATCTCCGGAATTTGTGCCGGGTTACCGCCGCCGAGCATGATAGCGCCCGGTGTGCGCAGACCGTCGTTGAGATCCTCCATCAGGCGGGTAATGCCTGAATGGCGGGTGAATTTGTCGCCGAAAAGTGAAAAAGTCATAGCAGGTGTTCTGTCGGGCTTGTTCTAAGAGTGGCTCACCATAACGCTACAACTGCGCAGGTGCAAATCAGCGTGGAAAGACAGAATGATTGCTTTATGTTATCAGTTTACCATCAGGCAGTGAATTATGCTGTATTTTCCCTCTCCCGTCGGGAGAGGGATTCTGAACGTAACGATCAGCGATTACCCGCCCATACCACCATCACCTTGTCGCCCTGGTGCTCACGTACAAAGCCATAGCCCTGGGGCAGGGACAGCGTGGTTTGCGTTCCTTCCCCCACTGCCGGATGGCGGGCGCGGAACTGCCCGAGCCGCTGCCAGTGGGCGACGGTGGCGGCCTGCGCGCCGCTGATATCCTGCCAGTTCATGTCCGAGCGCGTCCCCTGCAGCGGGTCGGAGCCCGTCGGGCCGAACGGTCGGGCGGATTCATCACCATAAAATATCTGCACGCTGCCCGGCGCGAGTAACAGCAGCTCTGCCGCCCGCTGGTCGCCCTCGCGGAACAGACGCGTATCGTGGGAAGAGAGGTAGCTCAGGACGTTAAAGCCCTGCAGCTTTTCTGCCATCTGCTGCCAGGTCAGGTCGATATCGGCCAGGCAATCTACCGCTTTCGCCGCCTGCTCCTGATAATCAAAATTGATCATCGCATCGAAGCCGTGACGGTAGTAATCGCTCTGCATCACCCCGTGACCCCAGGATTCACCGGTCATCCAGAAGGGCGCATCGTCGAGTTTTTTCTCCGGGTTGGCCGCTTTCCACGCTTTTAGCGCGTCACTGGCCTGGTCCTTCAGCTGCTGCCAGCCTGCCAGCTCCACGTGCTTGGCGGTATCGACCCGGAAACCGTCAATCCCGTATTCCCGTACCCACTGGCTCAGCCAGTGGGTGAGGTAGTCCCGGGGCGTGTAGCCATCGACGGCTTTTGCCCCGGTGTCGGGTTTATGGCGATAAAAGTTCGGCAGGCCCGAAGGAGTGGTGGATTCGGTTTTCAGATCCGGCAGGAAGGCCAGCGACATGGTCAGATCGTCGAAGCCGGGGTTGTCGTAATCGCCAATGTCGGTGCGTATCCACTGTTTGCCCCACCAGTTTTCCCATGCGGCTTTGTCGCTAAAATTGATGTAGTCGTTAAAGCTGTGCCAGCTCTGTCCGGCGGCAGGCTTCCAGTCGGTCCAGCGTTCACCCAGGGTTTTCTTCAGCTCATCACCCTGTAAATAGAGTGCGCCGAACTGGTACTCCTGCATGTCGGCCAGCGTCGCATAACCGGTGTGATTCATCACCACGTCAAACAGGATGCGGATCCCCCGACGATGGGCTTCATCCACCAGCTGGCGTAAATCGTCTTCCGTGCCCATGTTGGCATCGAGTCGGGTCCAGTCCTGGGTGTAGTAACCGTGATAGGCGTAATGGGGGAAGTCACCCTTGGTGCCGCCGCCGACCCAGCCGTGGATCTGCTCCAGCGGCGAGCTGATCCACAGGGCGTTGACGCCGAGCTGTTGCAGATAATCCAGTTTGCTGGTGAGCCCCTTCAGGTCGCCGCCGTGGAAGGTGCCGATCTCCTGTATGCCATCTTTATGGCGTCCGTAACTGTTGTCGTTGCCCGGATCGCCATTCTCAAACCTATCGGTCAGGACAAAATAGACGGTGGCGTTTTGCCAGCTGAACGGGGCGGGTTTGTCCGTCCCGGCACGCTCCAGTAACAGCAGGCCGTTGCTGTCCGGGGCGGGTTGCAGGGTGATTTTGCCCTGCTGCACGGTGGCGGTCTGTTTGCTGTAAAAATCACGCACCACGCTTCCTTCCGGGAAGGTGTTGCTGACGTCGACCGTCAGGGGGGTGCCGTCCCATTTCGGGCACTGGCGCACCACGTTGGTTACCGCTTTTTCGCTCTCGCTGGCGACGGTCAACATCAGGGTAGGCGTGCCGGAGCGGGTATCAATCCGTGCCTGATAATCACCGTCGCGGAACAGTCGCCACTGCACCGGATCCCCTTCGCACGGCTTGAGTGACATCATCTCGTTGAGTTTTATCGCGTTTGTAGGCTGCCAGCACGTCTTGTCAAGATTCACCGTCAGCGGGCGGATACCCTTCGTCAGCTTTGCCTGTGCCGTGAAGACCCCCGAGCCTTCAGCCGTAAAGGTCGGAAAACCCGGGGCTGACCAGTCGGCGCTGGCCATGGCAGGCAAGAGGAGAAGAGCGAGAGCGGAATGTTTCATACCGGTTTCCTGTCACAGCGTTTTGCTCAGTTTGCCATCTATTGTAGAAGGCTAACTCCTCCCCTGGCGCTATCGCGCAGGGAGGAGCAATGAGGGTGAGTGATCTCACGCTAAACGGGCGTATTAACTGCGATATTGAGCACATTTTGGTGAAAATGATGCTTAAGCGAACGCTTTCTGGATGACAGGGTTTCGGATTTAGACTATTTCTTTGAATGCTCTTCTCGTCTATTTTTGCTAGGATCTGAGATTCGCTTCTCATTTTACGAAAAAAATAAGGTGTTGGAATGTTTCTATCCGACCAGGAGACTTAATGATATCGACTCCCATTCGACGATATGGGGCCGCGATACTCATGTTACTCACCATGGCAATTTCTGGTGAGGTGCTTGCGAAGACGCACACGGATACAACGAGTAAGAAGGCCCACGTCATAAAGACGACAAGTAGTAAGGTTAGCAGTAAACAAGAGTATTCTCGCAATAGTGCAAAGAGTAGTTCACTTCCTGATTTGCGAAAATACCCTTCCGGGACACCAAGGAAAAAAGCGTTTCTCCGGACGGTAATGCCTTATATTACAAGTCAAAATGCCGCGATTACGGCGGATCGTAACTGGTTGATCTCCAAGCAGTACGATAGCCGCTGGTCGCCATCAGAACGCACGCGTCTGAAAGAAATTTCGAAACGCTATAAGGTGAGCTGGAACGGAAACACGCGTCGTGTGCCGTGGAACTCTCTCTTAGAGCGCGTAGATATTATTCCAGGCAGCATGGTCGCAACGATGGCTGCAGCCGAAAGTGGCTGGGGTACCTCGAAGCTGGCGCGCAGTAATAACAACCTCTTCGGCATGAAATGTGCGAAAGGGCGTTGTAACAATGCGCCGGGCAAGGTGAAAGGCTACTCACAGTTTGAATCGGTAAAAGATTCCGTGAATGCTTATGTTGTGAATCTGAACACGCATCCTGCTTATAAATCCTTCCGTAAGTCGCGCGCGCAGCTGCGTAAAGCAGACCAGGAAGTGACGGCAAGCACCATGATCCATAAGCTGAAAGGTTACTCAACCCAGGGCCAACGCTATAACAACTATCTGTTTGCGATGTACCAGGATAACCAGCGCTTAATCGCCGCACATATGTAATAGTAAAAAAGGCCTTCCATCCGGGAGGCCTTTTTTTATTTAAATCAGCACTTCACTGTAGCGATCGCGATACTCTTTCGGCGTGGTGTCATACTCTTTTTTAAATACCGAATAGAAATATTGTAGAGAGGGATAACCGCACATCTGCGAAATCTCATGAATCGAAAGCGACGTCGAAATTAGCAGGCTGCGGGCTTTCTCCAGTTTCTCGGCGTGAATCACCGCATGGATCGTCTCGCCCACCTCTTCTTTAAAACGCTTCTCCAGATTTGAACGTGAAATCCCTACCGCATCCAGCACCTGGTCCACTTTGATGCCTTTACAGGCGTGGTTACGAATGTAGTGCATCGCCTGAATCACCGCCGGATCGTTCAGTGAACGGTAATCGGTCGATCGCCGCTCCACAACGCGCATCGGCGGTACCAGCAGCCGTTGCAGCGGCAGGTTTTCATTATCCAGCAGCCGGTGCAGTAGCTTGGCTGCCTGATAGCCCATCTGACGCGTTCCCTGGGCCACGGAGGAGAGCGCCACCCGTGACAGGTAACGCGTTAGTTCCTCATTATCGATACCAATGACGCACAGCTTTTCCGGTACCGGAATGTGCAGATGCTCGCACACCTGTAACACGTGCCGGGCGCGGGCATCGGTCACGGCGATAATCCCGGTCTGCGGCGGCAGGGTTTGCAGCCAGTCGGCGAGACGATTCTGCGCGTGCTGCCAGTTTTCCGGGGCCGTCTCCAGCCCCTGATAGACAACGCCGCGATACTTCTCCTTTGCCACCAGCTGACAGAACGCATACTCACGTTCCGCCGCCCAGCCTTTGCCGCTGGAGACGGGCAGGCCATAAAAGGCGAAGCGGTGTACCCCTTTCTCCTTCAGATGGAGAAAGGCGCTCTCCACCAGAGCGTGGTTGTCGGTCGCGATATAGTGCACGGGAGGGTAATTTTCCGGCTTGTGGTAGGAGCCGCCGACGCCGACGATGGGGACGTCGACATCCACCAGTAGCTGCTGGATAACGGCATCGTCAAAATCCGCGATAACGCCGTCGCCCAGCCACTCTTTAATATTATCGATACGCATCCGGAAATCTTCTTCGATGAAGATATCCCACTCGGACTGCGACGCCTGCAAGTATTCACCCACACCCTCTACAACCTGACGGTCATAAGCTTTATTGGCATTGAATAACAACGTTATGCGGTGACGCTTCTCAAACATGGCGCTCTTTTTCCAGAATCAGTGACAGACGATAAAGCATCCTCAGGCGCGCCTTTTGGTCGCGGAATCCATCCATACTGCCAGCAACAGAATGGCACCCTTAACGATATACTGCCAGAATGTCGGGACGTCCATCATACTCATTCCGTTATCCAGCGACGCCATAATAAAGGCACCCATCACCGCCCCGGCGACGCTGCCGATCCCGCCCGCCAGACTGGTTCCGCCAATGACGCAGGCAGCGATGGCGTCGAGTTCGGCAATGTTCCCTGCCGACGGCGAGCCTGCCCCCAGGCGCGAGCTTAAGATCAGACCCGCCACGGCGACCATCAGGCCATTAATGGCAAAGACCGCGAGCTTGGTGCGCTCAACGTTGATGCCGGACAGGCGCGCGGCTTCGAGGTTGCCGCCGATGGCATAAATGCGCCGACCAAAGGCGGTGCGGGTGGCCATAAACATCCCGGCCAGCAGCAGCAGAACCAGCAGCAGCACCGGCGTCGGCACGCCGCGATAGTCGTTCAGCAGCCAGATCGCCCCGAGGACAATCACCGCCGTCAGCGCCTGGCGTCCGACCACCGAGGTGGATGGCGCCGTGGCTAACCCTAAGGACTGACGACGCATTCTGCTCCGCCACTGCCAGGCAACAAACGCCATCAGGCCAATTGCGCCGAGGCTAAAACCGACCCCGCTGGAGAGATAGCTCTGACCAATCTGCGACATGGAGGCGCTGGTGGGAGAGACGGTGGTGCCGTTGGTCACGCCAATCAGAATGCCGCGGAAGGCCAGCATCCCCGCCAGGGTGACGATAAACGACGGCACTTTACGATAGGCCACCCACCAGCCGTTCCAGGTGCCGAGGAGTAAACCGAGCAGCAGGGTAACCACGATGGTGAGCGGCAGCGGCCAGCCCAGCCAGACGTCGAAAATCGCCGCCAGGCCGCCGAGCAGGCCCATCATCGAACCTACGGAGAGGTCGATCTCCGCCGAGATAATCACAAACACCATCCCCACCGCCAGAATGCCGGTAATGGCGGTCTGACGCAGCAGGTTGGAGACGTTACGGGCGCTGAGATACGAGCCGTCAGTGGTCCAGGTAAAGAACAGCATGATCGCTACAATGGCGGCAATCATGACAAAGACCTGCAGATTAAGCGCTTTCAACCCTGAAAACAGACCCGGTGCGGGCGCCGTGGCTTTTAATTCAGATGGATTGCTTTTCGACATGGCGTTCGCTCCTTAATGCGGCTTCCATCACCTGTTCCTGCGTCAGGTTCTGGTTGTTCAGGTTGGCTTTCAGTTTTCCTTCGTGCATCACCAGCACCCGGTCGCTCAGACCCAGCACTTCAGGCAGCTCTGACGAAATCACAATTACGGCAATACCCTGCTGAACCAGCTGGTTGATCAGCTTGTAGATTTCGTATTTCGCACCGATATCGATCCCGCGGGTGGGTTCATCAAGGATCAGGATGCGCGGGTTGAGCAACAGGCAGCGGGCAAGAATGGCCTTCTGCTGATTGCCGCCGCTAAGACGACCAATGGCGAGATCCGGGGAAGACGTTTTGACCTTCAGCCGTTGAAGGGACTGCAGAATGCAGTGCTGCTCGGCGGCGTCATCAAGGCTGCTTAGCTTTCCGCTGAACTGATCTAAGGCGGCGAGGGTGATATTTTTACCTACCGCCATCACCGGCACGATGCCGTCTTTCTTACGATCTTCCGGCACCATCGCGATGCCGTGGGCAATCGCCTGCTGACAGTTTTTGATATCGACCGGCTGCCCGTCAATAAAGATACGGCCTTCCCAGCGACCGGGCCAGACGCCGAACAGACACTGCACGGCCTCGGTACGCCCGGCGCCGACCAGCCCGGCTATGCCAAGAATTTCACCGCGATGCAGCGAGAAGGAGACGTCGTTCACCCGTTTGATATGACGATTGATCGGATGCCAGGCGGTGAGATGCTCCACGCGTAGCACCTCCTCCCCGAGGGTATGCGGTTCATTTGGGTAGAGCGCAGTGAGCTCCCGGCCCACCATCATAGTAATGATGTCATCCTCGCTCATTCCCTGCGCTTCGCGGGTGCCGATATGCTGCCCGTCGCGAATGACGCAGACCGTGTCCGAAATAGCTTTCACTTCGTTGAGCTTGTGGGAGATGTAAATGCAGGCAATACCGTGGTTTTGCAGGTCACGAATGATGTCCAGCAATACCGCGGTTTCCTGTTCCGTCAGCGAAGCGGTCGGTTCATCGAGGATCAGCAGGCGCACCTGTTTGTTGAGCGCTTTGGCGATCTCCACCAGCTGCTGTTGCCCCAAACCTAACTCGCCCACCCGGGTATCGGGAGAGATCGCCAGGCTCACCTGTGCCAGCAGCTTTTCGCAGCGCAGGGTCATGGTGTCGTAATCCAGCACCCCGTGACGGGCGATCTCGGCGCCGAGGAAGATGTTCTCCAGCACGGTGAGGTGCTTCACCAGCGCCAGCTCCTGGTGAATGATGGCGATGCCTTTACGTTCGGTATCGCGGATGTGCGTGGCCTGCAGGGCTTCGCCGGAAAAAATAATTTCGCCGTCATAGCTGCCGTGGGGGTAAATGCCGCACAGCACTTTCATTAACGTCGATTTGCCGGAGCCATTTTCACCGCACAGCGAGACGATCTCGCCGGGATTTAAACGCAGACTGACGTTGTCCACGGCCTTCACCGCGCCAAACGCCTTAGTGATGCTTTTCATTTCAAGGAGATAAGACATAACTGCCCCACATGACCCGAAGGAAAACAGTGCAAGTCGATGCGCCCCCGCCAGGCAGGGGCGATGATGGACTACAGTTCGCTTTTTTTATGGAAACCGTCTTTCACAACGGTGGCGTCAATGTTCTCTTTATTGACTTCGATAGGGGTTAACAGTCGGGACGGCACATCTTTCAGGCCATTGTTTAAGCTGGTGTCGGCTTTAGGCTGCTGGTCATTGCCCAGCTCAACGGCAATTTCTGCGGCGGTGGTGGCCAGCTCGGTGATCGGTTTATACACCGTCATGGTCTGGGTGCCGGCCACAATGCGTTTCACCCCGGCCAGGTCTGCATCCTGCCCGGAGATCGCCACTTTTCCGGCCAGCCCCTGAGCGCTGAGCGCCTGAATTGCGCCGCCAGCGGTGGCATCGTTAGACGCGACCACGGCGTCAATTTTGTTATTGTTGGCAGTTAAGGCGTTTTCCATAATTTTCAGTGCGTTTTCTGGCAGCCAGCCATCTGCCCACTGGTCGCCAACCACTTTGATTTTGCCTTCGTCAATGTACGGCTTCAGCACTTTCATCTGCCCGGCGCGGAATAATTTGGCGTTGTTGTCTACTGGCGAGCCGCCCATCAGGAAATAGTTCCCTTGTGGCACTTTCGCTACCAGGCTTTGCGCCTGTAATTCACCGACTTTTTCATTGTCGAAGGAAATATAATAATCGATGTCGGCGTTATTAATCATGCGGTCATAGGCCAATACTTTAATGCCCTCGCGTTTGGCTTCTTTTACCACGTTACTTAAAACCTGACCGTTATAGGGAATAATAACCAGCACATCGACGCCGCGGTTAATCATATTTTCGATTTGCGACATTTGGGTTTCTTCATTGCCATTGGCCGACTGGACAAAAACTTTTGCTCCTAATGCTTCTGCCTTATTGACAAAAATATCGCGATCTTTTTGCCAGCGCTCCAGGCGAAGGTCATCGATCGCCATGCCGATTTTGACTTCTTTTGCATGACTCGCCGTACTCGCCAGCAGCAGCGATGCACAAAGAGTGAGGCACAGGTTCTTTATCTTCATAATTGTATTGCCTTTTGTAGGGTTAGGTAACTGAGATAAAAGAAACAATCATTGCAAGAGACGTAGCAAATTCTTAACGGGGAACGGCAGACTGGCAATTACAGATTTTTATCTTCTCGTTATGATATTTGGTTTATTTTCGAATTTATGACCGCGATCTTATTTTAAATTACATAACTTCTTAATTACACATGATTCTGGAATTTACGCTGTGAAATTCCTTTGGCTGCAAATTGATTTTGCGAGCCAGCGCACGTTTGTGCATTCTCTCAATAGCAGTGTGAAATAACGTAATTGAGCAAGCTGCGATCACTATTCACTATTACTCCAGTATCTACTCTTCGCCGCACCCCTGATTATGGAGCTCACTATGCAAGCTTATTTCGATCAACTCGATCGCGTTCGTTATGAAGGCCCGAAATCCTCTAATCCTTTAGCGTTTCGTCATTACAACCCGGACGAGCTGGTGTTGGGTAAGCGCATGGAAGATCATTTGCGTTTCGCCGCTTGCTACTGGCATACCTTCTGCTGGAGCGGGGCCGATATGTTTGGCGTGGGCTCGTTCGATCGTCCCTGGCAGCAGCCGGGCGACGCGCTTGAGCTGGCGAAGCGCAAAGCGGACGTTGCCTTTGAATTCTTCCACAAGCTGAACGTGCCTTACTACTGCTTCCACGACGTGGACGTCTCCCCGGAAGGCGCCTCGCTGAAAGAGTACCTGAATAACTTTGCGCAGATGGTCGACGTACTGGCTGAAAAACAGCAGCAGAGCGGCGTGAAGCTGCTGTGGGGCACCGCCAACTGCTTTACCCATCCGCGCTATGGCGCAGGGGCTGCCACCAACCCGGATCCTGAAGTGTTCAGCTGGGCGGCCACCCAGGTCGTGACAGCGATGAACGCGACCCATCAGCTGGGCGGCGAAAACTACGTCCTGTGGGGCGGGCGCGAAGGCTACGAAACGCTGCTCAATACCGATTTACGCCAGGAGCGCGAGCAGATTGGCCGCTTCATGCAAATGGTGGTGGAGCATAAACACAAAATCGGTTTCCAGGGCACGCTGCTGATTGAGCCAAAACCGCAGGAGCCGACCAAGCACCAGTACGATTACGACGTGGCAACGGTGTACGGCTTCCTCAAGCAGTTCGGGCTGGAAAAAGAGATCAAAGTGAACATCGAAGCCAACCACGCGACCCTGGCCGGCCACTCGTTCCACCACGAGATCGCCTCCGCTATCGCGCTGGGCATTTTCGGCTCCGTGGATGCTAACCGCGGCGATCCGCAGCTGGGCTGGGATACCGATCAGTTCCCGGTCAGCGTGGAAGAAAACGCGCTGGTGATGTACGAAATCATTAAAGCGGGTGGGTTTACCACCGGCGGCCTGAACTTTGACGCCAAAGTGCGCCGTCAGAGTACCGATAAATACGATCTGTTCTATGGTCATATTGGGGCGATGGACACCATGGCGCTGTCGCTGAAAGTGGCCGCCCGCATGATTGAAGACGGCGAGCTGGATAAGCGCGTGGCGAAACGCTATGGCGGCTGGAACAGTGAACTGGGTCAGCAAATTTTGAAAGGCCAGTTATCGCTGACGGAACTGGCGAAGTACGCTGAACAGCATAACCTGGCGCCGCAGCATCAGAGTGGTCATCAGGAGCTGCTGGAAAATCTGGTGAATCATTACCTGTTCGACAAGTAACGGGTATCGCCGGGCGGCGCTACGCTTGCCCGGCCTACAATTTTAAGGAGCCCAGGGCATGTATATCGGGATCGATCTTGGCACATCGGGTGTGAAAGCCATTCTGTTAAATGAACAGGGCGACGTGCTGGCAGCGCAAACAGAAAAATTGCAGGTTTCACGGCCACATCCGCTCTGGTCTGAACAGGATCCTGAAGCCTGGTGGCTGGCAACGGATCGCGCTCTGAAGGCGCTTGGCGAGCAGCATTCGCTGAGGGAAGTCAAAGCCCTGGGAATTGCCGGGCAGATGCATGGCGCTACGCTGCTGGACAAGGACAACCGTGTTTTGCGTCCGGCCATTTTATGGAATGACGGCCGCTGCGGTGAAGAGTGCGCCCTGCTGGAAGAACGCGTGCCGACATCCCGGGAGATCACCGGCAACCTGATGATGCCGGGCTTTACCGCACCCAAATTGCTGTGGGTCCAGCGCCACGAGCCCGAGATTTTTAGCCAGGTGGCGAAGGTGCTGCTGCCAAAAGATTATCTGCGTCTGCGGATGACCGGCGAGTACGCCAGCGATATGTCCGATGCGGCAGGCACTATGTGGCTCGACGTCGCTAAACGCGACTGGAGCGAGACGATGCTCGACGCCTGCCATCTCACCCGCGACCATATGCCTGCTCTGTTCGAAGGCTGTGAGCAGACCGGCACGCTGCTGCCGTCGGTCGCGCAACGGTGGGATATGCCGGCCGTTCCGGTCGTGGCGGGGGGCGGTGATAACGCCGCGGGCGCGGTTGGTGTGGGGATGGCCGATGCCGGACAGGCCATGCTGTCGTTGGGCACATCCGGCGTCTACTTTGCCGTCAGCGACGGTTATCGCAGTAACCCTGACAGCGCGGTGCACAGCTTCTGCCATGCGTTACCCGGCAAATGGCATCTGATGTCGGTGATGCTCAGCGCGGCGTCGTGCCTGGACTGGGCGGCAAAACTGACCGGCTTAGGCAGCGTTCCGGCCCTGCTCGATGCTGCGCAACAGGCCGATGAAAACGCGGGTACCCTCTGGTTCCTGCCCTATCTTTCCGGCGAGCGCACGCCGCATAACAACCCGCAGGCGAAAGGGGTGTTCTTTGGCTTAACCCATCAGCACGGTCCGGCCGAACTGGCGCGCGCGGTACTGGAAGGGGTAGGTTATGCCCTGGCTGATGGCATGGATGTAGTACATGAATGCGGACTCAAACCAACCAGCATTACGCTGATTGGCGGCGGGGCGCGTAGCCCGTACTGGCGTCAGATGCTGGCGGATATCAGCGGTCAGCAGCTGGATTACCGTACCGGTGGTGACGTCGGACCTGCTCTCGGTGCGGCGCGACTGGCGCAGATCGCGATGAATCCGGATAAACCGCTGTCGGCGCTGCTGCCACAGCTGGCGCTGGAACAGCAGCACATCCCTGATACCGCGCGTCATGCCCGCTATGCCGGGCAACGCGATGTGTTCCGCAAGATCTATCAGCAGCTTCTGCCATTGATGTCGTGAAACGTTGCCGGGTGGCGTTTCGTTTGCACAGCCTTGTAGGCCCGTGCAAGCGAAGCGCCGCCGGGCAAGCAAGCCGTGCTTAACTGACAAACCTGCGCGTATCAATCCGCTGCAACAGCATAGACAGCAGCAAACTGACCACCAGCGTGGCCGAGAATATCCAGACAATATCCAGCAGCGGCCAGCTCTTTAACTCCACGCCACGCGTGCGCAGAGCATGGATCACCAGCGCGTGAAAACCATAAATCCCCAGTGAGTTACGCGAAATTAACCCCAGCAGCGGCAGGGGGCGTGCATTGAGCGTGTTTTTCACTAGGGTAAATAATGACACCGCGCAGATAAAGACCATCGGGCCGCAGTAGAGATACCAGGTGTCGGCGAAGGTGCCGCGCCACTGCAGTTCATGCAGCGTACCGCGGGAGATGATCGCAACCGCAGCAATAAACAGCGCGGCGCAAATCCCATTCAGCCAGCGTTTACGGGTATCCATCATACCCAGAGCGCGGCCCAGCATACCGTACAGCACGTAATAGAAGGTGTCGCCGTTGATATACAGGTTGATCGGCAGCCATTCAAATCCGCCTATTTTTTGCGAGACGGTGTTGGGGTTGGCCACGATGCCGATCACGATCATCAGCGCCAGCAGCATTTTGCCGTTCGCGCTCTTCACCTGCAGCAGCGGGGAGAGCAGGTAAATGACGATAATGGCGAAGAAAAACCACAGATGATAGAACACCGGCTTTTGCAGCAGGTATTTCAGCGACAGCTCGCTGTTAATCGAGGTAAACAGCACGATATAAAGGAACGCCACGGTGCTGTAAA